>NZ_AP022612.1:0-652950 GCF_010729895.1 Mycolicibacterium confluentis | reverse complement strand
ACGCCCTCTCTGACGTGAATCTGAGCCGGCGGCCCGCGTTCTCGACCGGGCGGGTGCGCCGCGTCGACATCGCGGATCTGGTGAGCGAAGCCGGGCATGCGGTGAACCTGGCTGCGCCGCGCCTGCAGGTGTCGACGCAGGGGGACGTCTCGAACGTCCAGGTCGACGCGCAGGGTCTGCGACGCGTGCTGACCAATCTGCTGGAGAACGCCGCGCGACACGGTCGGGATCGTCCGATCGACGTCGTCTGCGAACGCCTCGACGAACACCACCTGCGGGTCGCGGTCCTCGACCGTGGCCCGGGGGTGCCGGAATCCGCCCTCGGGGAGTTGACCGGAAAGTTCGTCAGCCTGTCCGACCGGCGCGGCACCGCGGGCCTGGGGTTATGGATCGTGCAGCAGATCATCGACGCCCTCGGCGGCACGCTGCAGTTCTCCGCGCGCGACGAGGGTGGTCTCGCGGCCACATTCACCGTCCCGATCGGCTGACCCGCGGGCTCGGCAGGGTGGCCCGCGTGGGCCGCGAGTTGGCCCGTACGTCGGGTCTAAATCAGGGCGAGGTGTCCAAGACTGGCTCCCGACCCGCTGCGTGACCTGGAACACACAGCGAGGGACGAGCCAGCGAAAGGACGTTGCTTTGACCGCCGTCTTCCCCGCCACCACCCACGGCGACATCGACCTGAGCGCGCGGGAGTTCTGGGCTCAACCGCCCGACGCGCGCGACGCAGCCTTCGCGGTGCTGCGGCGCGAGAACCCCGTGGCGTGGAGCCGGCCCGCCGACTCCGATCTGCTGCCGCCGGAGCAGAACCTCAAGGGGTTCTGGTCGCTGACCAAGCATGAGGACATCCGGATGGCCAGCAGGCACACCGAGGTGTTCTCGTCGGCGCAGGGCATCACAATGGAGGACTTCCCGCTCGAGATGATCTCGATCGCCCAGTCCTTCATCGCCATGGACGCGCCGCGGCACACCCAGTTGCGCGGCATCACGCTCGATGCGTTCAAGCCGCGCAACATGCGCCGACTGCAGGACTGGATCCAGGGCCACGCCCGCGACCTGATCTCGGAGATGGCACATCTGGGCGAAGGCGACTTCGTCGAACTGGTCTCGGTGAAACTGCCGGGTCGCATCTTCGGCAGCTTCTTCGGCCTGCCCGAGGGTGAGGTCCACGAGAAGACCATTAACGCCGCGCAGCGCCTGCTGGGCTGGACCGACCCCGAGGTCTGCGGTGATAAGAGTGCGCTGGAACTGTTCGCCGGGGCCGTCTTTGATCTGCACGAGACCGCCGCGCTGCTGATCCCCGAGCGCCGGGCCAACCCCGGCGACGACCTGCTGACCTGGATGGTCCAGGCCGAGTTCGACGGCGAGAAGATGTCCGACGACGAGTTGAAGGCCTTCTTCGTGCTTCTGGCGGTGGCGGCCAACGACACCACGCGGCACGCGTCCGCGCAGGCCATCCACGCGTTCTCGAAGTTCCCCGATCAGCGTGACCTGCTGGTGGCCGACGTCCCCGGCCGAGTCGACTCCGCCGTCGAGGAGGCGCTGCGCTGGGGGTCGCCGCTGCTGCACATGCGCCGCACGGCGATCGAGGACTTCACGCTGCGGGGCAAGGAGATCAAGGCCGGCGACAAGGTCGTGCTGTGGTACAACTCCGCCAACCGCGACGAGGACGTGTTCGACGACCCCTTCACGTTCAACATCCTGCGTAACCCCAACCCGCACTTGGCCTTCGGTGGCGGCGGGCCGCACTTCTGTCTGGGTGCGGCACTCGCGCGCACGATGCTGCGCTCGCTTCTGACCGAGGTGTACACCCGGATCCCGGACATCAACGCCCCCGAGCCCCACTTCCAGGTGGCCAACTTCATCAACGGCATCAACAGCCTGCCCGCCACGTGGACGCCTGAGCGTCGCTGAGAGTTTCGAGAGGAGACACATCATGAAGACCAAAGCCGCAGTTCTGTGGGGTCTGCACCAGAAGTGGGAGGTCGAGGAACTCGAACTCGACGCGCCCCGCGCGCAGGAGGTCCTGGTCAAGCTGACCGCCAGCGGCCTGTGCCATTCCGACGACCACCTGGTCACCGGGGACATGCCGATGAACCTGCCCGTCGTGGGCGGGCACGAGGGTGCCGGTGTGGTCGCCGAAGTGGGCCCCGGGGTGACCGAGGTCGAGGTCGGCGATCATGTGGTGCTGAGCTTCATCCCAGCCTGCGGGCGCTGCACCGAATGTGCGCGCGGACGCAGCAACCTGTGCGTGTACGGCGCCGCGATCGTCGCGGGACCCCAGTTGGACGGCACGTTCCGTTTCCATGGACGCGGGCAGGACATCGGTCAGATGTGCGTGCTGGGCACGTTCTCGGAGTACACCGTCGTGCCGATCGCCTCGGTGGTCAAGGTGGACAAGGACATTCCGCTCGACAAGGCCGCACTCGTCGGCTGCGGCGTCACCACCGGCTATGGCGCCGCGGTGCGCACCGGTGAGGCCAGCGACGGCGACACGGTCGTGGTGATGGGTGTCGGCGGCCTCGGCATCAACGCCGTCCAGGGCGCCAAGCTCGCCGGCGCGCGCAACGTGATCGCCCTCGATCCGGTCGACTATAAGCGGGAGCGGTCCTTCGAGTTCGGTGCCACGCACGCCGCCGCGACCGTCGAGGAGGCGCAGGCACTGATCACCGACCTCACCCGGGGCACCATGGCCGACGTCTGCGTGGTGACCACCTCCAGCGCCGAGGGCGCCTATGTGGCCCAGGGCCTGAGCCTGGTCGGCAAGCGCGGTCGTGTCGTGATGACCGCGATCCCGCACCCCACCGACACCGTGGTCGACATGTCGCTGTTCGATCTGACGCTGTACGAGAAGCAGGTCAGGGGTTGCCTTTTCGGGTCGTCGAACCCGCGCCTGGACATCCCCCGGATGCTCGAACTGTACGGTTCCGGCCGCATCAAGCTCGACGAACTGATCACCCGCGAGTACACGCTCGAGGAGATCAACCAGGGCTATGAGGACATGCACAACGGTCGCAACCTGCGCGGGCTGATTCGGTTCTGACCATGGACGACTGGCGGACCTTCGAGTTCTACCTGCCGAGCACCCTGTCACCGACAGAAGCGACGAGTGAGCTTCGCCGCCGGGTGCTGATCGCCGCCGCCGACGGTGGCGAGTTCGTCCGGCAGTTCCGAATCGCAGACCGCGAGAGGCACGCCAAGGGGTGGATTCGCTGGACCGCAGGCTATCTGCCGGGTCCGCCACGGATCGGCCGCTTCCAGCGCGCCACCGCCGAGGCATGACTTGACGGGGTGGGTGCCCCCCATCCACCCCGTCATCTCGGCCCCACCCTCTCCCCGACCGTCTCCCCGACCAGAAGGACGTCATGTATCCGGGCACTCACGCCGAACAGGCCCCCGACCGCCCCGCAGTGATCGTCGCCGAGACGGGCGAGGTGATGAATTACCTTCGACTCGACGAGGATTCGGCCGCCTTGGCGCGCGTGCTGCACGACGCCGGACTGCGTCGTGGTGACGTCGTCGCGCTGTTGTCCGACAATCGGCCGGAAGCGCTCGTGACGCTGTGGGCCGCGCTGCGCTCGGGGTTGTACATCACCGCGATCAACCATCACCTGACCGCGGATGAGGCGGGCTACATCGCGCGGGACTCCGGCGCGAAGGCGTTGGTCGCCTCAGCGTCCCTGCGCGACCTGGCCCCCTCTGTCCTCGGGCCTTCGCTGCGGTTGGCGTTCGGCGGTGCGGTCGACGGGTACGCGTCCTTTGAAGAGGCGTTGGCCGGAGCGGGGCCGCGACTCACCGCAGAACCGAGCGGGGCGGTCATGCTGTACTCGTCGGGAACGACGGGTTTCCCCAAAGGTATTCGACCCGAACTGCCCGATCGCAGCGTCGAGGAACCGGGCGATCCGATCGTCGCGATCGCCAGCGCGCGGTACGGAATCAGCTCAGACGACATGTACCTGTCGTCGGCCCCGATCTATCACGCCGCGCCACTGCGCTGGTGTGCGATGGTCCAGGCTCTGGGCGGAACCGTGGTGTTGGCGGAGCGATTCGACGCCGAGGCGACCCTGCGGCACATCGAGCGTTACCGCGTGACGGTCACACAGATGGTCCCGACGATGTTCGTGCGGATGCTCAAACTCGATCCGGAAGTCCGCACCGCGCACGATCTTTCCAGCCTGCGCACGGTCATCCATGCGGCCGCCCCGTGCCCCGTGGACGTCAAGCAGGCGATGATCGACTGGCTGGGCCCCATCGTCTACGAGTACTACTCCTCCACCGAGGCACACGGCATGACGTTCATCGACACCGCCGAGTGGCTCGCACATCCCGGTTCGGTGGGGCGCAGCGCTCTTGGAGTGCTGCACATCTGTGACGACGACGGTGCCGAACTCCCCGCGGGCACCGTCGGCACGGTGTACTTCGAGCGCGACGCCCTGCCGTTCCGGTACCACAACGACGCCGAGACGACCGCTGCCGCACAGCATCCCGAACATCCGACGTGGACCACGGTTGGAGACCTGGGCTACGTCGACGACTCCGGTTACCTGTACCTGGCGGACCGCAAGTCGTTCATGATCATCTCCGGCGGGGTGAACATCTACCCGCAGGAGATCGAGAACACCCTGACGCTGCACCCCGCGGTGTTCGACGTCGCGGTGATCGGCGTACCCGATCCCGAGATGGGTGAGCAGGTCAAGGCCGTCGTGCAGTTGATGCCGGGTCTGCCCGGCTCCGATGAACTGGCCCGCGATCTCATCGAGTACACCCGCGACCGCATCGCACACTACAAGGCCCCGCGCACAGTCGATTTCGTCGATGACCTACCGCGCACACCGACCGGTAAGCTGGTCAAGGGCAAGCTCCGCGAGCGCTACCTTTCTTCGCCGAGCGCCCGTGTTGGTACAGAAAATCCCGGCGTGTCGCGTACCGATGCGGACGCTCACAGAGACGTGATGACGTCATGACCGCCGGACTCATCTGGGTTCTGCTGGTCTTCAGCCCCGTGTTCTACCACGCAGGGCGCGCCGCCTCCGGCGCACTCGCCCGTGGCGCGAGAAGCGTGGCACCGCAGCGCAGTATTACGAAGGTCCGTGACAGCGCCGGCGTGGTACCGGCCGCCGCCGGCGCCACCGCTACCAGCTGAAGACGACTCCTCGCCGATTCTGGTTCTGCGGCATCACCTGACCCACGTGGGGGGCCCGGGTCTGTGGCACCGCCTTGATCGACACGCTGCCGTTGGTCTCGCACCGGACGTGACTGCCTGCGTCCTGACAGGTCGGCCGAGCACCGGCCACCGGAGCCGAGATCACCGCCGCCACGGCCACACCGACGAACACCAGTGCACCAGTTCGCTGAAATGTCATTCGGCTCTGCCCTCGCCTCGCGTTTGTGTCATGTGGGCCGGTCTGCTCACGGGCAGGCCGATGCCAGGATCCGGGCTGCCGGGTCAAGCGGCACGCCGGCCATCTCGGCATGCCGGAAGGCGTCATCGCGGGCGGCTTCGACGGTGGGCCCAGCCCCGCCGGCCACAATGCCGGAGCCGTCATCGGCGCCGACGGAAACCACGCAGAGATTGTCGTTGGTCACCTCGTCGCGGCTGCATTCCACGGCCCCCGCCCGCTCGCACGCCGCGATGACGGCCGCCGAGGCGGCCGCGTTGTCGACGCCGGTTGCGGTGTACCCGACCAGGGTTCCGTCGAGCAGTCCCGAACCGACCGCCTGAGAGATGTTCTCGTCCCCCTCGATCACACCACTGGGTCCACCAGCCCAGGCCGAGGCTGCCCACACCACCGAGGCGAGCACGCCCGCGGCGAGCACCGCCGAAAATGTCCGAATGCGTGCCATCCCGCTCCTCACGTGGTGCCGATTAGCGGAAGGATAGACCCACACCACCCGCGGCGGGGGATGTTGTCGGCACAGGGTTGTGGCGACAGTATCAGGAGGTCGAGTACATGGCGTGGCCCCACTCTGATCTTCACACGGGTTTGGTCAACCGCCCACGCCCGCGAGGTCGGCCGCCGAGCAGCACGCGACGAATGCCTCAAGCAGTCGACGCGACGAGTTCTCCACGCTCCAGTTCACCTCGGGGTGCCACTGCACCGCGAGGAACGGTCGCTCGGTGGACTCGTAGGCCTCGATCAGCCCGTCGGTGGCACGCGCGGCCACGACGAATCCGTCAGCGAGATCGCGGATGCCCTGGTGGTGCTGGCTGTTGACCGCCACCACGCCCTCCGTGGCCATCCACTCGGCCAGCCGGGAGCCCGCGGTCACCTCGACGTCGTGGGCCATCTCCATGAGATGGTCCTCGCCCGGCCGATGCACGATGGCCGAGCCCTGATCGCGGACCAGATCGGCGTAGAGCGTGCCGCCCCGCTGTGCGTTCACCAGTTGTGCACCACGGCAGATCGCCAAGGTGGGGAGACCGCGCCGCCACGCGGCCTCGAACGCCGCGACCTCGTTGGCGTCGCGGGTCGGATTCACCCCGCCTACCGTCGGGTCCTGGGGGTCGCCGCCGTATCGTGCCGGATCGACATCGCCACCCCCGCTGATGATCAGCCCGTCGACCTGATTCATCAACACATCCAGATCGACTGTGGCCGTGGCACACTCCACGGCCATCGCGACGGCACCGCACTCCTGAAGGCCGTCGAACATCCGCCGCCAGTGCAACATCCAGGAGAACTCCGAGGTGTTGACCGTGACGGCGATAATCGGCTTCGCAGACAATGTCTTCCTATCTCAAGACAGGCGCACGGCAATCCGGCGCAGAACTTTGGTGGCCAGGATGTAGGACGTGGCACCGAACGGCCACTGTGAAACCACGCGGCCGGTGCCGGCCTGGAAGTAGTTGCGGGTTCGCGACCACACCGTCTTGGCCAACCGCGCCTGGATCCAGTCGTTGTAGATCACGAACGCCGACCGTCGCACCTCGATGGTGCTGCGGCGCTGCTTGGCCGCCCGCCCAATCAGACTCGCGACGAACCCGGCCTGCGCCTCGTAGAAGGACACCAGCGGAATCGCGTTCGTGTTGGGGCCGTACATGATGAAGAAGTTCGGGAACCCCGGCACCATCATTCCGAGGAAGGCCTCGGGCTCGCCTTTCCATTCGGAGTGCAGGTCCACTCCGCCGCGGCCATGGACCCGATAGTTGCCCAGGTAGTTGGCCGCGTCGAAGCCGGTGGCGAGCACGATCATGTCGAGGTCGTGCTCGTCACCATTGGCGTCGATGGCTCCGGTGCGGGTCAGCCCCTTGACCGCCTGCGGCACAAGAGTCACCTTGGGGCTCAGCAGCGACCGGTAGTAGGTGTCGCTGACCACCGTGCGCCGGCCTTCGTACGGGAACGACGGGGTGGCCAGTTTGAGCAGATCGGGCCGTGATCCCAATTCCTGCTGCAGGAAGGCCTCCGATGCCCTTCGCTTCCGCTTGTTGGTCATACCGGTGGACCGTGCATGACTGGAGCGGTACTGACGCACGTCGTAGTTCAGGTACAGCCGCAGGCGCCGGTATGCGTACACCGGCGAGAACTGGTTGAGGCGACGTTCGGCTGGCGTGAAGTCCCGACTCTCTTTGGGCAGCAACCAGTTCGGCTCGATCTGGAAGATCTTCACGTCCTTGCCGACCCGCTCGGCCTCAGTGACGATCTGCACCGCCGACGATCCGGTGCCCACCACGCCGACCGACTTGCCGGTCATATCGGCGCCCTCGGGCCAGCGTGAGGTGTGGCAGACGACGCCCTCGAAGTCGTGCTCCTCGCGCGCGAAAGGCGGCAGCAGCGGGGTGTTGAGGAAGCCGACGGCGCTGATCACCGCGGTGAACCTGCCGTGGTCGGCCCCCGTCGAGGTGGTCAGGGTGTAGGTGTGATCGGAGTCCGACCACGTGACGTCCTCGACCTTCTCGTTGAACAGAATGCGCCGCGGCAGATCCCATTTACGCGCCACGTGGTTGAGATAGCCGAGCAGTTCCTGCCATCCGGCGTGGGTGCGGGTCCAGTCGTAGCGTTCGAAGGAGAACGAGTAGATGTGCGACTCCAGGTCGACCTCCGCGCCGGGGTAGCGGTTGTAGAACCACGTGCCACCCAGTTCCGGGGCCTGTTCGAAGATCGTGAAGTCCTCGATGCCCTTCTTTCGAAGCGCGATCGCGGCGGCAATGCCGCTGAACCCAGACCCGATGATCGCAACTCGGGGTGTGGCAGCACCTGCAGGTGCGTTCATCCTTGTCTCCTGTTCGTGAGGGGAATGGGCGGTCCGCGATGCCGTCGCCCGAACGTGAATGCGCTTAAAGCACTATAGGCTCATTATTTAGACCAATTGTGGAGTTGTCAACCGCCCAAGCGCCGCGCTCAGGACACTTCGGTGCCTACTTGATCTGATTGCTCCAGCCGCCGTCGACCACGAGATCGGTCGCGGTGATGAACGACGCCTCCGGCGAGAGCAGGAACGCAATCGCACTGGCGATGTCCTCCGGTAAACCAAGACGGCGCAACGGCGTTCGCTGCTCCATGTTGGTCCGGCGTTCCGGCTTCTCGACGTAGAGATAGTCGATCATCGGGGTCAGGATGGCACCCGGACACACGGTGTTGCAGCGGATGCCCTCGGGCCCCAGCTGCAGCGCCAACGCCTGGGTCAGCGACACGACCGCCGCCTTGCTCACCTGGTAGGCGTCCAACGGCGAATCCATCCCGCGCAGACCCGCCGTGCTGGCCACGTTGACGATGCTCTTGCCCGCGCCCTTGCGCAGGTGCGGCACCGCGGCCGTGGTGACCCGCCGCAGCCCATGCAGGTTGACCCCGAGCGTGATGTCCCAGATGGCCTCATCGATGTCCAACGTCGACCCGTCGCGGTCGAACAGTGCCACACCCGCCGCGTTCACCAGGTAGTCCAACCCGCCGCCGGCCAGCGGCTCGAGCAGCTGGGCAGGATCACCATTGCGCAGGTCGAATGCGATGTACTCGACGCCGGACGGAAACTCCTGCGCCGCTTCATTGAGATCGGTCGCGATGACGTGGACACCGTCTCGAGCCAGGCGGTGCACCGTCGCCGAACCGATGCCCCCGCCTGCCCCGGTGACCAGCGCGGTGCGCGTCATCGCGCCGAGGCCAATGCCTGCGCGAGCCGCTTACCGGCGAAGGTCATGGCCTCGTTGGCCGTCGGGAACACCTCGTCGAGACCGAAGAACCCGTGCACCAGGCCTGGCGTGAGATGACTTTCCACTGAGACACCGGCCTCGGCAAGGGCTTTGGCGTACAGCTCACCCTGCGGGCGGATCGGATCACACTCAGCCAGGATCACCGTCGCCTCGACCAGCCCCTTCAGGTCGGCGGCCAGGACATTGACCCGCGGATCGGAGGCGGCCTCCGGGCTGGACAGGTAGTTGTCCTGGTGCCACTGCAGTTCGTCGCGTTCGAGCATCACGCCGTCGTATTCGGCGTCCATCCCGCGCGTCAGATCCGTGGTGGTCACCGGGTAGACCAGAAGCTGGTGGCGCAGTGCCGGACCACCCGCGTCACGGACGTGCAGCGCCACCGCCGCTGCCAGGTTTCCACCAGCACTGTCGCCGGCGACGGCGACCCGCGTGGTGTCGACGCCGAGGCCCGCCTGCGGACTGACCGCCCATTCGAGCGCGTCGATCGCGTCGTTGACCGCGGTCGGGAATCTGGCCTCCGGCCCGCGCCGGTAACCGACGGACAGCACGGCGCTGCCAGATGCCACGGCCAGCAGGCGCGTCGCGACGTCGTGGGAGTCGATGCTGCCCAGCAGCCATCCCCCGCCGTGGTAGTAGACGGTCAACGGCAGATCCGAACCTTCGGACGGCAGGTAGAGACGGCCCGGAAGCTGCACGCCGTCACGGGTCGGGATACTGACGTCGACGGTCCGGAAGATGTCGGGTTTGGCCAACGCGCCGAAGGTGTTCTCGAAGTTCTCCCGGGCGGTCGGAACCGGCAGCAGATGCGCGTTGGGCCGGCCCGACGCCTTCGCGTCGTCCAGCATCTTCTGGGCGATGGGATCGATGGGCATGTGAGGCTTCTCCTTCTTGTGATCTGACAGGCAGCGCTACACGCGCTCGTAGTAGCGGCGCGACTCCCAGTCGGTGACCGTGTGGGAATCGAAAGCGACAAGTTCGCTCTGCGCCGACACCAGCAGATGGTCATACACCTCGTCGCCGAAGGCCGCCCGCACCATCTTGTTCTCGGCGAACAGGTCAAGCGAGCGATGCAGCGAGGTGGGCACCGTGGTGATGTTCTCTGTGGTCCAAGCGTTTCCGTTGAGAACCTCCGGCGCCTCAAGCTGCCGCTCGATGCCGTCGAGCCCGGCGGCGATGGTGGCCGCATAGGCGTAGTACGGGTTCACGTCGGCACCGGGGATCCGATTCTCCACCCGGAACGACGGGCCCGAGCCCACCAGCCGGAACGCGCACGACCGGTTGTCGTAACCGAGCGCGATCGCCGTTCCGGCGAACTGATCCGGTTGGAAACGCTTGTAGGAGTTGACCGTAGGTGCGAACAGCAGACTGATGTCGACCGCATGGGCGAGCTGTCCGGCGACAAAGGAGCCGAACTTGGCCGCCATCCGGCCTGGCTCGGACTCCGACCAGCACAACGGCGTCGACTCATCGGCCGACCACATGCTGACGTGCAGATGGCACGACGAGCCGACGTCGTCGATCTTCGGTTTCGCCATGAAGGTCGCGGTCAGGTCAGCGCGGTGCGCGAGTTGTTTGACGCCGTACTTGAACAGCACGTGCCGGTCGGCCATCGCCAAGGTGGAGCAGTAGTCGAGGGTGACCTCCTGCTGTCCCAGTCCCCATTCGGGTTTGGAGGACTCGATGGGCACGCCGAACCGCGGCATCTGATTGCGGATCTGCTCGATGAACCAGTCGTCGCGGCTGGCCTGGATCATCTGATAGTCGGACCGGTAGTCCGACAACATCTTCAGCTCTCGATAGCCCTGCTCCCAGGCCTGTCGCGGCGGCACCGCCGCCAGGTAGAACTCCAGCTCCGAGGCGAACTTGAACGCCAGGCCCTGCTGGGCTGCCCGGTCGATCTGCCTGCGGAGGATGGACCTGGGCGCCACCGGCAGCAGGGTGTCCGATCCCATCTCGTAGGTGTCGCAGATCACCAGCGCAACATGGGGTTCCCAGGGCACCCGGCGCAGTGTCGTCAGATCGGGCACCAGCCGGATGTCGGCCCAGCCGTTGGCGGCGTTGGACACCGGCAGGTCCAGCGGCGCCATCTCGAGGTCGACGGCGAAGATGAAACCGCTGGCGGCGACACCGGCGCCGCTCAAACCCAGTTCACGGAAAGCCGGGATGCTCAGGCGCTTTCCCACCAGCCGCCCGTACGGATCGGGCGCAGCGCACACCACGGTGTTGATCTCACCGGTGCGGGCGAGAGCCTCGAACTGGTCGAGGTCCAACAGGTTTGCGTCAGGTGTCGTCATTGGTGCTCCAGATGTCGAGTGAGTTCCCAACTGGTGATCGTCTTCTGCAACCACGTCTCGTAACGCTGCAGTTCGGCACGGCGAGTGGCCGCAAACGAGGCGCAGAACTGATTGCCGAGCAGTTCGGGCAGCCACACTGAGCCCTCGAACCGGCTCAGCGCCGCACCGAGGTCACCGGGCAGTGCGACCGGATCTGAATCGCCGCCCGGCAGCGCCATCCGCTCCCGGAGGCCGCGCAGGCCGGCGGCCAGCAGCGCAGCCGCGACGAGGTAGGGGTTGGCATCCGCGCCGGGGCGACGATGTTCGACGCGCGCGGACTTCCGCTCGCCGAGCAGCACGCGGGCCGCGGCGCTCCGGTTGTCGTAGCCCCAGTCCGCGACCGACGGTGTGTACATCTCGGGATCGATGCGCTTGTAGGAGTTGACATTCGGATTCATCATCAACGCCGTGTCGGGCATACCCGCCAAGAGGCCGGCCAGGTAGTGGGTGCCCACCTCCGAGAGAGCGGCGCCGGTCTCGTCGGCGAACACGTTGACCCCGTCACGAGTGAGGCTCGAATGCACGTGCCCCCCGGCGCCTGACTTGTCGGCGAAGGGTTTCGACATGAAACTGGCGTGCATTCCCCGCTCGGCGCACAGGTCGCGCAGGTACTGGCGCGCGCGGGCGGCATTGTCCGCCGCACGGATCGCGGGCGCCGGCGCGAGGGTGAACTCGAAGAATCCGGGCCCCAACTCCCCGTGGAACATCTCCACCTCAATGCCAACCTGCTGCATCCGGTTGATGAACTCTGTTGCCAGCGAATGGATTTCATTGCCACGGGTGAGGCTGTAGGCGTTCTCGGTGCGGCCGAAGGGAACGTAACCCGGCAGGGCGCCGCCCACCCCCGGGGCACCGGGGGACTCCACGAACAGCCACATCTCGTATTCGAAGCCCAGCACCGGCTGCAGACCCAGCTCGGCGTAACCCTGGTTCAACGATCCCAGGACGGCACGCGGTGAGAGCTCCAGCGGCCGACCGTCGGCGCCGATCAGTTCGGCGATCACCGCATCGGTGCCCGGCCGCCACGGCAGCTCGATGCGGGTCGACTCGTCGGGCACCAGCGGTGCATCGGGATAGCCGTTGGCGGCGTTGCTGAACGGCGTGTCGGTGACGTCGTCGATCACCGACAGGCCGTAGAGGATGGTGCAGAACGAGAGAGCCGAACCGCCGCGGGTCTTGCCGGCCCGCGCGAGCTTGCCGCGCAGCCCCAAGTCGTAGTCGACGACTTCAAGCTGCGTCGTGGCCACGGTGTCAGTCATGTTCCAGCTCCTTTCGTGGACTCGGTCGCCGGGCGGGGTCGCGGCCGACCCGGCGATAGACGGAATCAGGCACGTCGGCGGGGTCGTGGTAGACCCACCAGGTGCACGACGTAGTGGTGGCTTCGGGCCCCCATGTCGGTGGGTCGATCACCCGCGTCGGGTAGCCCAGCCGGTCGATCGGCATGACCTCGTTGAGCTGGCAGCAGTGCACGCAGTAGGAGCAGATGCCGACGGTGTTCCAGGCCCAGTCGTGTGCCTGTGTGGTGACCGCGAAACCGAACGGAGCCCCAGACCGCGGGCGGCCGTCGGTGATCGCGGGATCCACCGAACGCCCACCCGACCCGCACGGGGCGAACCGGAAGCCGGTCCGGTGCGGTTCTTCGACCAACTCGATGTCGCCCTGCCGTCCGGTCCCGGCCAGATGGGCGTGGAAACCGTCGACAATGGCGATCATCAACTGATGCGCCGACTGCTCCCACGGCTGGTTGTCCAGCGCGTACCGCCGCTCGTGGATGTCGTACCAGTCCCCCATCAGGAAGTCCCACAGCTCGCCGAGGGCCGACTCCCCGACCAGCCTGACGGCGATGTCGATCATCCCGGCGACTCGGTCGACAGCACGGTCGTGAATGCCCTGCCACACGTGCCGCGCAGCCTCGATGCCCTCCGCCGCCGCCGGATCCTGCTCGCGACACAGCCGCGCGGCCACCGCGACCGCGGCGGTGTACCGCGGCCATTCACTCACGATGCCGTTCATTGCGGGCGCGCCGATCAGATCGCCGAGTCGGCGCACTGCGTCCTCGACGTCCACCTCGGACGCGCCGCGGTCCCGGACCCACTGCAGCGTCGCGGTGGGCCAGCGGTCGTAGACGTCGCGCAGTTCGTCGGCCTCGAGCACCGACACCTCGACGAGCCGCGCCGCTGCCTCCCACTCGGCCGCGTGCACCCTGTCGATCGCGGTCCGGAACGTGCCGCGGGCGAGTTCTTCCCAGCTGCCCTGGCGCGCATCGCGCCCCAGCGACGGTTCATAGGCCACCACCGGCGGCACCGAGGCGGTCATGAGAGCTGGAAGCCTCCGTCGACCCGCAGGTCAGCACCGGTGATGTAGCTGGCCTGGTCGCTGAGCAGGAACGCCACGGCGTTCGCGATCTCATCGGCGGTGGCGAACCGCCCGGCGGGCACTCGCGGCGCCAGGGAGGGCGGCAGGCTGCTGGTGTCGCCGTGAGCCGCGGCCATGGCGGTGGCCACGAACCCGGGTGAGACGCTGTTGACCCGCACCCCGTCGGCCGACAGGGCCCGTGCCGCACTCTGGGTGAGCATCCGCAGACCGGCCTTCGACGCCGCGTACTGCGGAGTCGGGTCGGGGTCGGTCAGCGCCACCACCCGGGTGGCCTCGATCGAAGCGATGTTGACCACCGCCGCCGCCGGGGAGCGGCGCAGCGAGGGCGTCAACGCGTCGAGCACGTTGTACGCGCCGACCAGGTTGATGTCCAGGCACCGCAGCCACTGTTCGCGGGTCACCCCGCCGAAACCGGTGGTCTCGATGATCCCGGCGCAGTTCACCACGTAGCCGACGTTGTCCACCGCGATTCCGGCCGCCGCGAGCCGACCGGTCAGGTCGGTGTCGCGAACATCGGCCGCGCAGCAGACCTGCGTGTCCGCGCCGAACTGCGGGTCTGGTTCCGGTTCGCGGACGTCAAGCCGGATGGTGCGCACACCCGAACGCATCAGCGTGCGCGCGGTGGCCGCGCCGATACCGGAAGCCGCGCCGGTGACGACGGCGTCGCCCCCGCTGAACGTCAACGCGAGGGTCTTGGCAGGTGGTGCGGAGGTCATGCCGGCCCGTACCTACGCTCGTGCTCAGCCATGGCGTCAGCGAAGCACTCCCGCGGTGCACGAATGACACCGGCTCCGATCTGGCCGCCGTCGCGGCCCGCGAGTCCGACGTCCATCACGGGCAGGACGCCGGTCTGCAGAACCTTGCGGGCGTCGATGCCGGTGGGCGTGCCGCGGAACGCGAACAGCGGGATGCGGTACGTGCTGTTCTCACCGTAGGTGATGGCATACATCTCTTGATTCCGCTCGATCATCACCTCGGGGGAACCGCCCTGGTACTCCTGCAGTGACAGCGCGCAGGCCTGGGCGAATCCGCCCAGGCCGATGGTCTCGGTGATCGGGGACTCACCGCCCATCCAGGTGATCTCATCCTCGGTGTGGCCGGCGAACAGCTTGCCCTGGTGGATCGGTGGCGGCCCCTCGAACCAGGTGTCGCCGAGACCCGCCAGCTTGATCGCGAAGCCGCGGCAGCTGAAGGCCATCGCCGAGACCAGGGTGGACCCCGGCACGACCATTGCGTCGGCCGACGCCTTCGCGGCGGCCATCGAGAGCCGCAGGAAGAAGTAGTCGTTCTCGGCCAGGTGCAGGATGGTCTCCCGGACGCCGGGGACCTTGTCGTCGACCATGTCCAGGATCGCGGGCATGATCTCGCGGTTGAACAGGATCGAGGCGGCCGCGTTGCGGCTGTGCACCTCGTCGCCCATCCGGAGTGCGCGGGCAATCAGCGGCTTGAGCGCGATGCCGCCCTGACGGCGGATCGCCTCCCCCACCACCGGCGCGAGCACGTTGTTCACATGCAGCAGGCGGTCGCGGACACCGTCGTCGTAGCAGCCGTAGTTGAGCCGTCGCGGTTCCTTGCCCTCGTAGAAATTGCAGAAGCCGCGGTTGCCGTGCGCGCGGTTCTCGACGACGAAGACCGGCATTGACGCCGTGTAGATTCCGGCCAGGGATCCGACCGCCGAGTAGTCGTGGCAGGCGCCGACCTCAATGCGTCCCGACTCGAAGCCTTCGATCGCCTCCTCCCGGGTCTGCGCCAGCCCCTCGAACAGCGCGCCGCCGATGAGCGCTTCGCGCTGCCCACCGGTGTAGTCCGACCACGGCATCGGCGCACCCGACGTCAGGACGAGGTTGTCGCGGTAGCCGGGCAGCACATCGCGGGCCGGCGCGACGTCGACGACCCACGGATCGGCCTCGTTGAGTCGCGCGAACGCGGTGGCGTTCGCCGCCTCGACGGACGTGGGGTTCTCAATGGTGGCGGTCACCAGGCGACCACCCCTCCGTCGACCAGCAGCGTCTGCGCGGTGATGAACGAGGCCCGCGGCGAGATCAGGAACTCGACGGCCTCGGCGACCTCTTCGGGCTCACCGATGCGCTTGAGCATCGCGTAGCTGGCGCTGACCTCCTCGCCGCCGGACACCCGCGCCATCGAAGGGCTCATCGGGGCCCGGATGACGCCGGGGGCGACGTTGTTGACCCGAATCCCGCGGGGCGCGAGTTCCTCTGCGACATAACGGGTGTAGGCGGCAATGCCGGCCTTGGTGGCGCCGTAGACCGAGGCGCCCCGGAACCGGCCGAAGTGTCCGGTCAGGCTGCCGATGTTGACGATCGCGCTGCCCTCGGTGAGCAGTGGCGCCACCTCGTCGGTGACCCGGGCCATGCCGGCGATGTTCACCTGGAACATCAGCTCCAGCTTCGCCTCATCCAACTCGCCCAGGAATGAATCCCGCAGGATGCCTGCGCAGTTCACCAGTCCGTAGAGCGTCTCACCTGGATCGACGACGGATGCAACTGCCGCCGAAACACTTTCACGGTCACTCACGTCCATCGTCACAGCCAGGGCGCCGGTCAACCCTGCGGCGTCGACGTCCAGCGCGTCGATCGCCGGCTTGAGGTCGGCCGCGATGGCGACATAGCCGCTCTCCATGAGACGCCTGCAGATCGCCTGGCCGATGACGCCCGCACCGCCGGTAACGATGACTTTGTTTCCCACCGCCATACCCCTTCTGGTTCATATCTCACTTGTGAAGTGACATCAGTCTCACCCATAAAGACCTATTGGTCAAGTTTTTAGGTCTTTTAGCACTTGACGCATCCGGGCACCCGCGTGGTACCACCGCTATGGCCCAATGGCCGGGACATACTCACATTGACCGCCTCGTGGGTTACCCTTCGACAAACGGAAGGGGTTTCTCCATGTCGGATGTGCACGCTTCGGCGCTGAGTCCCGTCCGACAGATCCCTGCCCACGAGCTCGTGGTCGACCAGATGCGCCTCGCCCTCGAACTCGGGCAGTTCCGTCCGGGCGACAGGCTTCCCACCGAGCGCGAGCTGGCCGAAATACTGGACGTGTCGAGGACCACCGTCCGCGCGGCGGTTGCAGTGCTGGAGCGCGAAGGCCTCATCGCGGTGCGTCGAGGCCGCGGCGGAGGTTTCACTGTGCAGGCCCCGGTGTACGACGCGGCCGAGATGCGCCGGGAGTTCCGGCGCAACAAGCGCGCCATCCGCGATGCGTTCGATTATCGGATCATCGTCGAGACCGGAGCCACGCGACTGGCCGCGGGCCGTCGCCGCGCCGCCGACCTCAACGAGCTGCACAAACTTCTGCGTGGGATGGACACCGCACTGCACACCGCGCTGGCCGAGCAGTCTGCGCAGCACACCAACGACTTCCAGACCCTGGACTCGGCGTTCCATCTCGGAATCGCGCAGGCCGCGCAGAACGACAGGCTGCTCGACGCGGTCGCCGATGCGCGCAGGCGAATGTGGCTGCCGGTGGGTGCGATTTTCGGCCGCCTCGAGCCCAACGCCAACGACTACCACGAGGCCATCCTCGAGGCCATCGAGAACCGTGAACCCGAGCTCGCTGCGGCCCGCATGGAGGAGCACATCAACGACACCCGCCAGACCATCGAGGCCTGGCTCAAGCGCTGATACCGCAGGGGCCCGGGGTTCACTGCGACTCCGGGAACTCCGGCAGAGTCTGGCCGCCGTCGACTATCAGGGTCTGGCCGGTGACAAACCCCGCCTCCTCACTCGCGAAGTACATTGCGGCGGCGGCGATGTCCGCCGGAGATCCCAGCCTGCGCTGCGGTATGCACGCGATCATGCTTGCGATGGCGTCCGCACCCAGGCCGTCGAGCCCCTCGGTGCGGATGCTGCCGGGCAGCACCGCGTTGATCGTGATCCCGTCCCGGGCGAACTCCAGTGCGGCGCTTCGGACGAACCCCAGCTGCGCAGCCTTGCTCGCCGCGTAATGGCTGAGGCCGGGGTAACCGGTCACCGGTCCCGTGATCGACGACGTCACGACGACACGTCCCCGCCCGGACTCCCGCAACGCGGGCCGGCAGGCCTGCGCACTGAAGATCGTGCCGCCGACGTTGACGGCGAGGATCGAGGTGACGTCGTCCGCAGTGAGGTCGTCGATCAGAGCCTCGGGATAGATTCCCGCGTTGGCACACAGGACATCCAGCCCGCCAAGACGCTGCTGACACTCCTGCGCCATCCGATCACAGGCGGCTCGATCCGCGACATCGGCGACGATGGTCTCCACCTGCCGGCCCGGTGCGGACAGGGTCTCCGCGGCCGCCGCCAGTGTCGCGCGGTTGCGTCCCGCGATCGCCACGGCGGCGCCCGCCTCGAGGAACGTCTCGGCGATGCCCAGGCCAATGCCCTGGCTCCCACCGGTCACGAGAACCCTCATCGTCGACCAGTCAGTCATCTCTCCCACACCCGTTCTTGTCGTCTCGTGTCTTGACGGGGCATGCCCGGCCTGGCTCGCGGGGGGGGATGAGCCAAGCCGGGCATGCAGATTCAGGTGGCTAGTCAGCCGAACCGGCAGGTCCATCGTCGAAGACGGTGCTGCCGATCCGCTCGTACAGATCCGGCCTGGCCTTGCGCCAATACAGCGCCAGCGCAATGGAACCGAGCAGAAGCCCGACCAACAGGTACGGAATCATCTTGAAGAACAGCGTGTCAGACGCGGCCCCGGCAGCGGCCTCCATGTTGGTCGCCATCAGGTAGATGACGTACAGCATGCCCGCGGCGCCGATGAGGGGGCACAGTATCGTTCGCCACCAGCTCGCGGTCTCCGGATGCTCCTTCTTCACGTGGAAGTAGACGATGGTCGCCACCGAGCACAGCACCTGCACCACCAGCAGGCACAGCGTGGCCAGGATTGCGACGAGCACGAACAGATCCGCGTAGGGATCCGAGCCCGTGACCGAGCACACCACCAGCAGGAGAGCGGCGAACCCGGTCTGCACCAGCGAGGCGATCCACGGCGAGGAGTGCTTGGGATGCGCCGTACCGAGGCGCCGGGGCAGCAGGCCGTCACGGCCAAAGGCGAACAGATAACGCGCCGCCGAGTTGTGGATCGCCAGGGCACAGGCGAAGGACCCGCCGAGCACCAGCCACTCGAACACGGTAACCGCCCAGGGGCCGAGGTACTCCGCTGTGGGCACGTAGATGAGGTCGAACGGGTTTGCACCCGAAGCTAATTCGACAGCCCTGTCGGGCCCGTTACCCACGATCACACCCCACGCCACGAACGTGTAGAAGGCGCCGATTCCGATCACCGCGATCAGGGTGGCCAGTGGGACGATCTTCTTGGGGTTCTTGGACTCCTCGCCGTAGATCGCGGTCGATTCAAATCCCACCCAGGACCAGAAGGCCATCAGCAGTCCCAGGCCGACCACGCCACCCGCAACTCCGTTGGTGCTCAACGCCGTAACGGGATTGAGCGAGGTGAAGCTCATGCCATCTGGGTGATTGATCAATCCCGCGACCGACGTGAGGGTCAGCATCAGGATCTCGGCGACCAGCACGACACCGAGGACCTTGGCCGCCACCGAGATGTCGAAGTGTGACAGCGCGGCGATGGCCACCAGTCCGATCACCGCGTAGACCTCCCACGGCAGATCGACACCGAACTGGGAGCTCAACGCCTGGTCGGCAAATGCCGAGAAGATGCCGATCAGACCGGCTTCCATCGTCATATAGGTGAAGGCAGGAAGGACGCCGGAGGGCAGACCGGGAATCTTGGACCAGCCCCGCGAGACGAAGGTGTAGAACGCACCCGCGGCCGTGATGTGCCGGGCCAGCGCGACGAAGCCGACGGAGAACACCGTGAGCACGATCGTGGCGATGATGAACCCGGCGGGTGCGCCCAGACCGTTGCCGAATCCCACGGCGACCGGGAGATTGCCGGTCATGGCGGTGATGGGCGCGGAGAACGCGACGACCATGAAGACGACTCCGACGAGTCCGATCGCGCCGCGCTTCAGTGTGGGCCCGTTCTGGCTGCCCGGCGAGGACGCCGCGTCAACCTTGGGCATGGGTTCAACGGCCATGCATAGCCTCCCTTTCATCGTGAGCTGGAGTGAGACTAGGGCCACAAAGAACTAAAAACAAGACCTATAGACCATTTACTTCTGGTGTGTGACATGGTGTTAACAAGCCACATCAGAGAACCCCAAGCCGATTCGCGCAAAAGACCTATAGAACGATCCTTAAGGAACTAAACTGCGCGCCCAAGATGCAACGAAGGGCCGTGTCTGTACGGGTGACACGGAGTGTCGCCGTACAGACACGGCCCTTCGTTGGAAAAAGGGATGAAAAAGGGATTAGGTGACGAGCGCGACCGAGTTGGCCCGGCGCAGCTTGCCCGACGGCGTCTTCGGAATGGTGCCGGGGCCCAGCACAACCACGTTGCGGGGACGCACGTCGACCTCGGCGACCACCTCGTGGGCAACCTGATGCTCGATCCGGCGCACCTCGGCGGGATCCTGGTAGGCGTTGGACTCCACGGCCACCGCGAACGTCTCGCGCGAATGCCCGGCATCGAGGCGCACCGCCACGGCGCAACCGGGGCGCACGCCCTCGACGCGGCCCGCTGCGCGCTCGATGTCGGTCGGGTAGATGTTGCGACCCGCCATGATGATGACGTCCTTGACGCGACCGCACACCACGATGTGCCCGTTCTCCATGGTGTAGCCCAGGTCGCCGGTGTCGTACCACCCGTGCTCATCCTGGGCCGGGATGAAGCCGCCCATGGTGGTGTGGCCGGGGGTCATCGCGTCGCCACGCAGTTCGATCACGCCGACGGCACGCGCCGGACGAACATTTCCGTGCTCGTCGACGATGCGGGCCTCGATGCCCTCGAGCAGCGGGCCCAGCGAGGCCAGACGCCTGGTGTTGCCCTTGGTGGCCGGAACGGCCTGACGCAGGGCGGCCAGCAGGTCGGCATCGACCTCGTCGACCACCAAGCCCGCGTTGCACTCCGAGAACGACACCGCCAGCGTGGCCTCGGCCATGCCGTAGGCGGGCAGGATGGCCGACGGCTTGAGTCCGAACGGCTTGCCGGCGTCGATGAGGTCCTCGACGTCGGCCGGTTCGACGGGCTCAGCGCCAGACAGCGCGAACCGGAGCGTCGAGAGGTCGAACTGCCCGGGCTCGGCCTGCTTGCGCAGACGCTTGGCGAACAGCGCGTACGCGAAGTTCGGGGCCGCCGTCATGGTGCCCTTGTACTTGTCGATCAGCTTGGCCCACAGCAGGGTGTCGCGCAGGAAGTCCATCGGCGTGACCTTGACCAGCTCCGCACCGAAGTACATCGGAACGGTCAGGAAGCCGATCATGCCCATGTCGTGGAAGCAGGGCAGCCAGCTGACCATGACGTCGTTGTCGACGTTGTACTCGGCGCCGATGAACATCGCCTCGGCGTTGGAGTGCAGGTTGCGGTGCGTGATGTGGACGGCCTTGGGCGACCCGGTCGAACCGGAGGTCAGCTGCATGAGCGCCAGATCGTCCTCGTCGGTCTCGACGGGGTCGACGGGGTCGGAGGACAGCAGATCGGCGACCGTGAGGACCGTGAGGCCCTTCTCCTCGAGCACGGGCGCGGCGGCCATGAACGGATCGGAGATGACCACGGCCTTGGCCTCGACCATGTCGACGACGTTCATGGTGTCCTCGGCCCACATCACCAGATCGGTGCGCGGCGTCGGCTGATGAAGCATGGTCAGGCTCGCCCCGCGCATCCACAGGCCCTGCGCAGTGGGGGCGATCTCGACGGGCGCACCCGCGAGCACACCGACCGCGTCGCCGTGTCCGACACCGGCGGCCGCCAGGCCTCCGGCGATACGGCGGGCGCGCTCGTGCACTTCACCCCAGGTGTGCCGAACCGGCTCGTGGGGTTCGCCGGTGACCATGCCTTTAGTGCTGGTCTTGGCGTTGTAGTACATCTTGTCGGTGAATCTGCTCACGAGGACCTCCTCGGCTGCGGGAGCAATTCCATGGTCCGCCCGTCGACGGGCGCCACGAAGGAGGCACACCCACACAATTGGGCGGCAGTTAAATCTCGAAACGGTGGAGTACGGCGGGCACGCTGAACACCACCGGTGGCCCCGGCAGGCGAAACCTCAGCGGCTACAGATCGAGCGGTACCCATCACCGCCGATCATCTTAAACAACTCTTAAGTAACCGGCCAAACTTTGCAGTTCGGTGAGACATATCCCACTGATCACCCTCCCCCCGAAACGGGCGCGACCTGTTGCGATCGGGATCTCCGAGTGTGCAGCCTACGGGTGACGAACGTGGCCGTCGGCACCAATAAGCTGCACATTCGGCGGCTCAAGCAGCCCTTCTGGCCTCAGGCCAACGGCCAAGATAGGCGCCGGTCAACTGCTCACGATGCGTGCGCCGTGCACCGGTCCGCTGGCCACCCGCACGGTGCGGCACACCCCGGCGCCGGCCAACTCGGTGCTGACGTCGACGGCCGCGGACTCCGAGGCGCACAGGAACGCACAGGTGGGGCCCGACCCGGAGACGATGCCGGCCAATGCGCCCGCCTCCTTGCCCGCCCGCAGGGTGCGACGCAACCCCGGATCCAGGCTCAGGGCGGCAGGCTGCAGATCATTGCCCAACAACGGGGCCAGGGCCTTGGCGTCACCGGAGGCCAGGGCCGCCAACACGGGTTCGGGATCCTCGAGGCGCGGCGGCGAACCGGCCTCGCGCAGTCGGTCGATCTCGGCGAACACCTTGGGCGTCGAGAGCCCGTTGCGCCCGAATGCGAGAACCCAGTGGAAGGTGTTGCGCGCGAGCACCGTCGCCAACTCTTCGCCCCGGCCAGTGCCCAGCGCAGTCCCGCCGTGCAGCGCGAATGGCACGTCGCTGCCCAACTGGGCCGCCAGCGCATGCAGATCCCGGCGCGGAACCCCCTGCTCCCATAGGGCATTGGCGGCCACCAGGACGGCAGCGGCGTCGGCACTGCCGCCGGCCATCCCGCCCGCCACCGGAATGGCCTTGCGGATGGTGATCGCGACGTCCGGGGTGCGGCCGACGTGCTCGGCCAGGAGTTCGGCGGCCCGCCAGGCCAGATTGCGCGCATCGACCGGCAGGTGATCGGCGCCCTCGCCGAGGATGTCGAGCGACATCACGTCCGCAGTCCGCACAGTCACCTCGTCGAACAACGACACGGCATGGAACACCGTCGTGAGCTCGTGATAGCCGTCGTCGCGCAGGTCACCGACCGCCAGGAACAGATTGACCTTGCCGGGCACGCGCACTGTCACCGAACCCGTGGGCACCCAATCGGCGGCGGTGTTGCCATCTGACGCGGTCACCGGACGAGGGTACGCGAGGAACCGCCCCGAGGAGGCCGAGCCCGCAATACGCTGAGGACGTGCCGCCCGCCGGTCCAGAACAGTGTGGTTACGTGCCCGAGAAGGTGCTGGGCCGTGGCGGCAGCGCCACTGTGTATCTGGCCCGTCGCGAGGGCGACGCCACCCCGGTGGCGTTGAAGGTCCTCGACACCGAGCAGGCCGACGCCCGGCTGCGACTCGAACGCGAATTCGCCTTCGCCAGACGGGTCGAACATCCCCACGTCGTCACGATGTACGAGCACGGCCCGGACTGGCTGGCCATGCAGTACGTCGACGGCGGCTCCGTCAGCGATCTCCAGCCGGCCGCACGGATGCCGGCGCTGGCCCAGATCGCCGACGGTCTCGACCGCACCCACCGCGTGGGGATCGTGCACTGCGACGTCAAACCGACCAACATCCTGGTGCACAGTGACTTCGCGGCCAGTGGCGCCGTGCTGATCGATTTCGGGGTGGCGCATTCATTGGCCCAGGACATGACGATTCGGCTGTCGCACGACGCGATGTCGCGGCTGTCGTTGGATCCTGCCCGCCGCATCACCCGGCACCCCGAGCACCGCGAACTGCTGGTGCACGCGTCGCTGCCCTACGCGGCGCCCGAACTGCTGCTGGGGCGAATGCCCGCGGGCAGCACCGATCTCTACGCCCTGGCGTGCACGGCCGTCGAACTGCTCACGGGTGCGCCGCCGTTCCCGGCCCCCAGCGTGAACGGGCTCATCGAAGCTCATCTGGAACAGGTGCCGCCGCCGACCGGATTGGGGCGTGGAGTCGACTCGGTGATCGCGAAGGCGATGGCCAAAGACCTCGAGGCACGCTTCGACACATGCCTCGAATTCGTCGACGCGCTGGTCCGCGCGCTGCGCTGCAGCTAGAGGACGGGGACGTCGCTGCGCTGGTCGGACTCACCGGAGCGCTGGTAGAGCCGGACGAAGTCCGCGATGGACAGCGTCTCGCCACGCCGCGCCGGATCGATGCTGGCGGCCAGCAGTCGGCTGGCCGACTCGTTGCCCGAACCCGCCCATTCGACGAACGCGTTGCGTGAGGTCTTGCGGCGCTGTGCGAAGGCGATGTCGACGAGTTCGAAGACCCGGTCCCGGAAGCTCTCCTCCGTGGGCCACGGCGACGTCTCGTACCGGTCGATCCGGACCAGACCCGAGTAGACCCTCGGGATCGGCCAGAACACCGTCGGCGAGACCATGCCGTACCGGCGGACTCGACCGTAGAAGCGCACCTTGGCACTGGGGATGCCGTACTCCTTGGTGCTGGGCTCGGCGACCTCGGCCTGCACCATCACCATCACCGTCTTGATCGACGGGAACTCGGCGAGCAGGTGCAGCAGCGCGGGAACCGCGATGTTGTACGGCAGGTTGGCGACCAGCGCGGTGGGCTCGGTGTCGAGGTCCGCCCGCTTGATCGTCAGGATGTCGCGGTTGAGCACCGTGAGCCGGTGGATCTCGCTGTGCGAGTGGGACGCGACGGTCTGCGGAAGCCGTTGGGCCAGCACCGGATCGATTTCGACAGCGGTGACAGACGCACCGCGGTCGAGGATTCCGAGCGTCAACGAGCCCAGGCCGGGCCCCACTTCGATGACGCGATCATTGCGGTTGATGCTCGACGCCGACACGATGCGCCGCACCGTGTTCGCGTCGTGGACGAAGTTCTGTCCCAGCGACTTTCGAGGCCGGAACTCGAGTTCCTTGGCCAGATTCCTTATCTCGGTTCGCCCGAGGAGTCGGATCGTCAGTTCACACCTGCCCTACCACTGCATGTTGGCCATGCACCCCAACCTTGCCGAGCGCGCGTCACCTCGGCAATCGCGATCTGTTCTTCGCGAGTTGCCAGGTCCGCACGAGGAGCATAACGCAAACCGCCCTGCCGTTCCCATGTGTTCAAATCAAACTGCACGCCGCCGTAGTACCCGTTACCTGTGTTGATGGCCCAGTTACCGCCGGATTCGCAGCGCGCCAGAGCGTCCCAGATCAGTCCGTTGGTCACCGGCGGAACCTCGGTTCCGGGCTTTGCGCCGACCCGGACGACTGAGTCCCGCGCCGGGGTGACCACGACATTTGCCACTGGCAGGCGCCCGGTTTCGACGCCGTTGACCTTCGCAACCGCGAACGTCACATCCTGGGCGCCGGGTGTGCCCGGGTCCTCGACGACCTGACGGCTCATGTTCATCGTCGGATCCTCGATACGCTGGGCGTTCGGATCCAGGGGGCGGCGTTCGGTGACCTTGTCCATCCGGATCCGGGTGACCTCGATCTGCATGCCCTCAACAACGGGATCCGCGCCCGCGGGCACCACCTTGTCGCTCTGTTCAAGCGGCACACCGGCTTCCGCGAGCAGGCCGGCCACGTTCGGGGCCGCCACGCGCACGGTGCGAACCGCGCCGCCATCGTTGATCTGCACAGTCTTGGCGCTGACCACGGGAAGGGCCATGCCCTCCAACGGGACTCGGGAACCGCGCGAAGCCGCAGCAGGCGCCGTGTCGGTGAGCTTCAACTGCGCCAACGCCTCATCGACCGTGGACGCCGTGGTCCACACCTGCCGGCTGTCCTTGCCGTCCAGCGACACCTCGACCGGCCTGCTGCGCTTGAGCACGATGGTCTCGGCGTCACGGACGGTGGAATCGCCGGCGGGCAGCAGGTCGTCGCGATCGTCGACGTCGAAGCCGTTCTCGGTGACGACGTCGATGACCCGGGTCTTCATGGTGGTGACGGTGATCGGCGCGCCGTCGACGGACAGCGTGACGGTCTTATGCGCCTTGACGGCATATCCGCCCGCGAAAGTGAGTGCCACCAGCATCGCCGCGACGAGCACTCGGAGCACACGAGACTGCGATTGATGCAGCTGTGTCAGTGCGTTCACCGCGGGCAGTCCAAACTCAGTCGCAAACGGGGCGGGGACCTTCGAGTCCCCCTGATGATCACAAGACGGTAACGAATGTTCCTACGCATGAGCAAATTGGTAGGCCGACTCTCAGAGCCTTCACAGAGCTCCACCGTCCCCGAGACCGTACACGCGCCGGGCGTTTGCCGACGAATCCGCAGCGAGTTCGCTCGCAGGCCTGCCGGTCAGGTCCGCCAGCGCACGCACGGTGTACGGGAGGCAGTACGGCTCATTTGGTGCGCCGCGGTGGGGATGCGGGGTGAGGAACGGCGCGTCGGTCTCCACCAGCAGCTGCTCCCGCGGGATCAGTAGAGCGGCTTCTCGCAGGTCGACGGCGTTCTTGAAGCTGACAGTCCCGGACAGACTGAGGTACCAACCGGCGTCGACGCAGGTGCGGGCCATCTCCGGACCCGACGAGAAACAGTGGAAGATGACGTCGTCCGGGGCCCCTTCTGCACGCAGCACGTCGAGCACATCGGCGTCGGCATCACGGTTGTGGATCATCAACGGCTTGCCCGTGCGCTTCGCCAGATCGATGTGCCAGGCGAAAGCTTCACGTTGCTGGGCGGGTTCGGCGCAGCCCTCGAGCCGCCCGGGCCAGTACAGGTCCATGCCCGTCTCCCCCACCGCGACAACCCGATCCCGGCCCGCCAGATCCTCGAGAACGGCCCGGGCATTGTCGTCGAGTGCATTCGCCCGCGTCGGGTGCAGCGCGACGGCGGCGTAGACCCGCGAATCCCATTCGGTGGCCGCGGCGGCCCACTGGGCGGCCTCCAGGTCGTCGGCGATGGTCACCACGGCCTGCACCCCCACCGCTTCGGCGCGGTCGAGGATGTCGGCCACGTCGCCGGCGTCGGAGGCGCCGCAGGCATCCAGATGGGTGTGGGCGTCGATCAGGGGCGAAAGCGGTTCGGGTGCGGGAGGGGGCGTCCGACGCCGGGAATCACTCGTGCTTTTCGCTGACACAACCCAAGACAATAAGGTGGATACCTGATGAGTGAGCCTTACTACCTGACGACGGCCATCGCCTACCCCAACGGCGCGCCGCACGTCGGACACGCCTACGAGTACATCGCGACCGATGCGATCGCGCGGTTCAAGCGTCTCGATGGATACGACGTCCGCTTCCTGACCGGCACCGACGTCCACGGGCTCAAGATGGCGCAGACCGCCGCGGCCGAGGGCATCCCGACCGCCGAGTTGGCGCGCCGCAACTCCGACGTGTTCCAGCGCCTGCAGGAGAAGCTCGGCATCTCCTTCGACCGGTTCATCCGGACCAGCGACGCCGACCACTACGAGGCGTCCAAGGCCATCTGGCAGCGGATGAACGACAATGGCGACATCTACCTGGACTCCTACGCGGGCTGGTACTCGGTGCGCGACGAACGCTTCTTCGCCGAGGACGAGATCGAAGTCACCGCCGAGGGCACCCGGATCGCCACCGAAACCGGCACCGAGGTGACCTGGACCGAGGAGCAGACCTACTTCTTCCGGCTGTCGGCCTACGCCGACCGCCTGCTGGCGCACTACGAGGCCAACCCGAACTTCATCGCCCCGGAGGCCCGCCGCAACGAGGTGGTCAGCTTCGTGTCCCGTGGCCTCACGGACCTGTCGATCTCGCGCACGACGTTCGACTGGGGTGTGCCGGTGCCCGGCCATCCCGATCACGTCATGTACGTCTGGGTCGATGCGCTGACCAATTACCTGACCGGCGTTGGCTTCCCCGACACCGACTCCGAGGATTTCGGCCGGTACTGGCCCGCCCAGCTGCACATGATCGGCAAGGACATCATCAGGTTCCATGCGGTGTACTGGCCCGCATTCCTGATGTCGGCGGGAATCGAGTTGCCGCGCCAGGTCTTTGCGCACGGCTTCGTGTTCAACCGCGGCGAGAAGATGAGCAAGTCGGTGGGCAACGTGGTCGACCCGATCAACCTCGTCGACGCCTTCGGTCTCGACCAGGTCCGCTACTTCCTGCTGCGCGAGGTCCCGTTCGGCCAGGACGGCAGCTACAGCGAAGAGGCCATCATCAGCCGGATCAACACCGACCTGGCCAACGAACTGGGCAATCTGGCCCAGCGGTCGCTGTCGATGGTGGCCAAGAACCTCGACGGCGTGGTGCCGCAACCCGGCGAGTTCACCGCCGAGGATGAGGCCCTGCTGGCCCAGGCTGACGCACTGCTCGACACCGCGCGAAGGCATTTCGACAATCCGGCCATGCATCTGGCGCTCGAGGCGATCTGGCTCATGCTGGGTGCGGCCAACAGATACTTCTCCGCTCAGGAGCCGTGGGTACTGCGGAAGTCCGAGGCCGCTGCTGACCAGCAGCGTTTCGGCACAGTGCTGTACACGACGATGGAGGCGGTCCGAATCGCGGCGCTACTGGTGCAGCCCGTGATGCCGACGTCGTCAGCCAAACTGCTGGACCTGTTGGGCCAGCCGGAAGACCAGCGGGATTTCAGCGCGCTCAACACTCGGCTGGCGCCGGGCACGCAGCTGCCGAAACCAGAGGGCGTGTTCCCGCGATATCAGGTGGAAGAGAACTGATGAACACCGATGATCTGCATGTAAAACTTCGGGCCGTCTTCGATGAAGTGATGCGCCGCAACCCCGGCGAAGCCGAATTCCATCAAGCCGTGTACGAGGTCCTGACGAGCCTGGGACCGGTGGTCGCCAAGCATCCCGAGTACGCCGACACCGCGGTCATCCGCCGCCTGTGCGAGCCCGAACGTCAGATCATCTTCCGAGTGCCGTGGATCGACGACTCCGGCATCGTGCAGCTCAACCGTGGCTTCCGCGTCGAATTCAACTCCGCGCTGGGCCCTTTCAAGGGTGGACTGCGGTTCCATCCTTCGGTGTATCTGGGCATCGTGAAGTTCCTCGGTTTCGAACAGATCTTCAAGAACTCGCTGACCGGCCTGCCGATCGGCGGCGGCAAGGGCGGATCGGACTTCGACCCCAAGGGCCGCTCGAACGCCGAGGTGATGCGATTCTGTCAGTCGTTCATGACCGAGTTGTACCGGCATCTGGGCGAATACACCGACGTGCCTGCCGGTGACATCGGCGTCGGCATGCGCGAAATCGGCTATATGTTCGGCCAGTACAAGCGCATCACCAACCGTTACGAGTCCGGCGTGTTCACCGGCAAGGGCCTGACATGGGGCGGATCGCAGGTCCGCACCGAGGCCACCGGTTACGGCACGGTGTTCTTCGTCGACGAGATCCTGCGAAGCCGAGGGAAGTCCTTCGACGGCAAGCGGGCCGTGGTGTCGGGCTCGGGCAACGTCGCGATCTACGCGATCGAGAAGATCCACGAGTTGGGCGGCGTTGTCGTCGGCTGCTCGGACTCCAGCGGCTACGTGGTCGACGAGAAGGGCATCGACCTCGAACTGCTCAAGGAGATCAAGGAGGTGCGGCGCGGTCGCATCGCCGAGTACGCCGACGCCCGCGGCGGCACCACCGAGTTCGTGTCGGGCGGTTCGGTGTGGGACATTCCGTGCGACGTCGCGCTGCCGTGCGCCACGCAGAACGAACTCGACGGCGACGCCGCGACCGAGCTGATCAAGTCGGGCTGCAAGATCGTCGCCGAGGGCGCGAACATGCCGTGCACCCCGGCCGCGGTCAAGCTGTTCGCCGACGCCGGGGTCACCTTCGCGCCCGGCAAGGCCGCCAATGCCGGCGGCGTGGCGACCAGTGGGCTGGAGATGCAGCAGAACGCGTCCCGCGACTCGTGGACCTTCGAGGACACCGAGGCGCGGTTGGCCGAGATCATGGGCCGAATCCACGACCGCTGCCTGACCACGGCCGACAGGTACGGCCAGCCGGGCAACTACGTCGCGGGCGCGAACATTGCGGGCTTCATCCGCGTCGCCGACGCCATGGTCGCCCTCGGCCTGGTGTGATCGCGTGACTTAGGTCACAAAAGGCGGGGAGTTGTCACAACCCCGGCTCCTGCGGTGTCTCAAGGTCAACACCGCCTGAACAAAGGAGTTGGAAACATGGCAACGACAACTGCGAACATCGTCGTGATCGGCGGCGGCTACGCCGGAGTGCTGGCCGCCAACCGTGTGCGCAAGAACCAGGATCTGCGCGTCAGCCTGGTCAATGCCCGGCCGCACTTCGTCGAGCGCATCCGCCTGCACCAGCTGGCGATCGGAAACGACGACGCGATCGAGTCGTACGACACCGTTCTCGGCGACGGCGTGCGCCTCGTGGTCGACGGCGCGACCCGCATCGATGCCCCGGCGCGTCAGGTGCAGCTGGCCTCGGGCGAGGTCCTGGACTACGACTGGCTGATCTACGCGGTCGGCAGCACCGGCGGGGCACCGCGGGCCGTTGAAGGGGCCGCCGAATTCGCCTTCCCGCTGGCCGAATTCGAGGACGCCACCCGTCTGCGCGCTCGGTTGCAGGATGTGCCCGAGTCGGCGCCCATCGTCGTCGTCGGCGGTGGTCTCACCGGGATCGAGGCGGCCTCCGAGTTCGCCGAGGCGGGTCGTCCGGTCACGCTGGTCACCGATCGTGTCGGCCCGTCTCTGGGCACCTCCGGTCGAAAGTCTGTGACCAAGGCGCTGCGCAGGCACGGCGTGCGGATCCTCGAGGGGGTGACGGTCTCCGCCGTCACGGCCGACGAGGTCGAACTCGCCGACGGCGCGCGACTGCCCAGCGCAGTGACCGTGTGGACCGCGGGCTTCGGGGTGCCGTCACTGGCCGCCGACAGCGGTCTGACCGTCGACGCCCTGGGTCGCCTGCGCACCGACGAAACCCTGACCAGTGTGGATGACGACCGCATCGTCGCTGCGGGTGACGCGGCGGCGCCGTCGGGCCTGCCACTGCGGATGAGCTGCCAGGCCGCGATGCCACTGGGTGCGCAGGCCGCCGAGACCGTGCTGGCGCGGGTCGCGGGTGCCGATGCGGCCGCACTGAGTCAGGCGTTCACCGGGCAGTGCATCAGCCTGGGGCGTACGTTCGGCACTGTGCAGCTTGCGCATACCGACGACACCCCGCGCCGGGCCTACATCGGTGGCCGGACAGCCGCTTTCGTCAAGGAACAGGTGTGCCGGTTCACCCTGCGCGGCCTGCAGTGGGAGGCCAACAAGCCGGGGTCCTACAAGTGGCTCCGCAGCGATTGGCGCGACGATCTGCTGGCCGCGGCCGACGAGGCGGTTCCGGCCCGATGACCGCAGCCGCCGCAGGCACCGACGAACACGCGGAGCGGTTCACCCATCTGCGGCCGCTGCTGTTCACCATCGCCTACGAGATCCTCGGCACCGCAACGGAAGCCGACGACGTACTGCAGGAGAGCTACCTCCGCTGGGCGGCGGTGGACCTGAGCGGGGTCACCGACACCAAGGCGTATCTCGCCCAACTGGTGACCCGGCAGTCGCTCAACACGCTGCGCGCCGCGGCCCGACGTCGCGAGCAGTACGTCGGGCCGTGGCTGCCTGAGCCCCTGCTGCTGGAGGGGTCACTGCAGGGCGGGGACGCCTCGGCCGACGTGGTGTTGGCCGAGTCGGTGTCCATGGCGATGATGGTGGTGCTCGAGACGTTGAGTCCGGACGAGCGCGCGGTGTTCGTGCTGCGCGAGGTGTTCGGCTTCGACTACGACGAGATCGCCTCGGCGGTCGGCAAATCCACGGATGCGGCCCGTCAGGTGGCGCACCGCGCTCGGGAGCACGTGCGGGCCCGCCGGCGCCGGTTCGAGCCCGTCGACCCGCAGCAGTCGCTCGAGCTGACCGCCCAGTTCTTCGCCGCGGCCTCCACCGGCGACGTCGATCAACTGGTGTCGATGCTGGCGCCCGATGTGGTGTGGACCGCCGACAGCGACGGCAAGGTCAGTGCAGCCCGACGCCCGGTGTCGGGTGCGGACAACGTCGCGCGCCTGGTGATGGGGCTGGTTCGGTTGGGCGGACCGGAGGCACGGATCGAGCCCGCGAGCTACAACGGTGAACCCGCACTCAACCTCTACCTGGGCGACAGCTTCGAGGGTGTCGTCATGGTCGAGGTGGTCGACGGGAAGATCACCAACTTCTACGCCGTGCGCAACCCGGAGAAGCTGGCCGGTGTCTCGGTCGCCCGCCAGATCAGCCGCTGAGCAGGCCGTCTGAGAAGCTGATGCCATGCGCATCGACCGCCTCGGAGCCCTCGGCACCCCCGCCGAGGTGCTCCGTGCGGTGTCTGCCGGCGCCGCTCGGGGCGGGTTGGCTCCACCTGCCGCGCTGACGGGTGAGTGGTTCGGCGCCAGGGCCGTGATCGCTCCGAGTGTGTCGATCGAACCCGTCTCTGCCGACGAGGTCTTCCCGGTCCCTGCCTCGGGCCCTTCCGACGCCGTCGGCGGCGGCTGGATCGGCGGCCTGTCCTTCCCTGCGGGCGGGGTGTGGTCGGCCGTCGGCGGTTGGACCGACTGTGTGCTGCGCTGCGACGCCGCAGGCCTCTGGTGGTACGAGAGCCTGACGGATTCGCCGTTGCCGGGCTGGCTGGATGAGGCACTGGCGACGCCGTCGGCCCCCAAGCCCTGGCACATCGACTGGACGCCGCCCGACCGTGACGTGCACCGGGCCGGGGTGATCGCCTGCCTGGAGGCGATCGCGGCCGGTGAGGTCTATCAGGCCTGCGTGTGCACGCGGTTCAGCGGCACGCTGCGCGGGGCCTCGGTGGACTTCTTCGCCGACGCCGTCGCCTCGACGACCCCCGCGCGCGCCGCCTATCTGAGTGGGTCGTGGGGTGCGGTGGCGTCGCTGTCCCCGGAGTTGTTCCTGCACCGCTGCGGTCAGACCGTGACCTCGAGCCCCATCAAGGGCACGCTGCCGTTGCACGCCGACCCGGCACTGTTGCGTGACTCGGTCAAGGACGTCGCCGAGAACATCATGATCGTCGATCTGGTGCGCAACGACCTGGGCCGCGTCGCGGCCATGGGTTCGGTGGCCGTGCCCGAACTGCTCGCGGTACGGCCTGCGCCCGGCGTGTGGCATCTGGTCTCGACGGTCTCGGCGCACGTTCCGCAGGAGGTGGCGATGCGCGACCTGCTGGCGGCGACGTTCCCCCCGGCATCGGTCACGGGCACTCCGAAACTCCGCGCCCTGGAACTGCTTTCACAGTGGGAGCCGCATGCGCGGGGCGTGTACTGCGGCGCCATCGGCCTGGCCTCCCCCGTCGCGGGAACCGAACTCAACGTCGCGATCCGCACCGTCGAGTTCGATCGTTGCGGGCGGGCCGTGCTCGGTGTGGGCGGTGGGATCACCGCCGACTCCCAACCCGACGCGGAGTGGCAGGAGTGCCTCGACAAGGCCGCATCGACCATCGGGCTCAGCAGTGCCGCCGACGCCGCCGCGCTGTCACTCCCGTGACCGCAGCACCGCGTCGTAGAGCTCACGGCGGGATGGCGCTCCGGGATGCGCGGACACCACCTGCTGGCACGCGTCCTTGACGCGCATGCCCGCCTCAGCCAGTTCGGCCACCTCGGCGACCAGGGTGTCGATGTCGGCCACGGGCGTCGCCCCCGCCAGGACGACGGTGATCTCGCCGAGCACTCCGTCGGCGGCCCAGTCGGCCAGTTCGGCCAGCGTCCCGCGCACCACTTCCTCGTGGGTCTTGGTCAACTCGCGACACACCGCCGCGCGGCGGTCTGGGCCCAGTTCGGCCACGGCGTCGCTCAGGCATTCGGCCAGTCGGCGTGGCGACTCGAAGAACACGCACGTGCGCAGTTCGTTCGCCAGTGAGGCCAGCCACGTGCGGCGTTGGCCCGACCTACGCGGGGCAAAGCCCTCGAAGCAGAACCGGTCGGCGGCCAGGCCCGAGACCGTCAGCGCGGTTGTCACCGCCGACGGGCCGGGCAGGCAGGTCAGCGGCAGGTCGGCTGCCACGCAGGCGGCCACCAGACGGTAGCCGGGATCGCTGATCGAGGGCATGCCGGCGTCGGTGACGGCCAGCACCGTCGCCCCGGCCTCCAGTTCGGCCACCAGCATGGGAACGCGTGTGCTCTCGTTCTGGTCGAACAGGCTGACCACGCGTCCGCTGATGTGCACGCCCAGCGACTGCGCCAGTGAGCGCACGCGCCTGGTGTCTTCAGCGGCGACGATGTCGGCCGATCCGAGAGCTTCAATCAGGCGTGCCGACGCATCGCCGGGCTGCCCCAACGGCGTGGCAGCCAGCAACAGTCGGCCGCCAGTCATGCCCCACAGCCTACGATCGTCTCTGATGACCGCTCCAACTCCCGTCCTGCCGGAGCGCGCCGTACCCGTGATCAGTCCCGGCCCACTTGTCCCCGTGGCCGACTTCGGGCCCCTCGACAGGGCCCAGGGCTGGGCCATGACCGGCGTGATCGCCGGGTTGGCCGCCACCAGCAGGTTCCTCAACGTGTGGTCGCCGACCGATGCCGGCACGCCGATCTTCGACGAGAAGCACTACGCGCCGCAGGCCTGGCAGATGCTGCACAACAACGGTGTCGAGGACAACCCCGGCTTCGGCCTGGTCGTTCATCCGCCCGTGGGCAAGCAGTTGATCGCCGTCGGTGAGGCGATCTTCGGCTACAGCGGGCTGGGCTGGCGGTTCAGCATGGCGCTGCTCGGCGTCATCACGGTCGTGCTCGTCGCGCGGATAGTCCGGCGCATCACCCGGTCGACACTGATCGGCGGCATCGCCGGACTGCTCATGGTGGTCGAGAGCGTGTCCTTCGTGACGTCGCGCACGGCTCTGCTCGACGGCGTGCTGGTGACTTTCGTGGTGGCGGCGTTCGGGGCGCTCATCGTCGACCGGGATCAGGTCCGTGAGCGCATGCACACCGTGCTGCTCGACGGGCGGATCGGCGAGACGCCGTGGGGGCCGCGCCTGGGTGTGCGGTGGTGGCGTTTCGGTGCAGGCGTGCTGCTCGGGTTGGCGTGCGCCACCAAGTGGTCGGGCCTGTACTTCGTGCTCTTCTTCGGGTTGATGTCGCTGGCCTTCGACGTGGCCGCGCGCCGGCAGTACCGGGTGGGACGGCCATGGCTGGGAACCGTGCGTCGGGACCTCGGTCCGACCGCCTGGGCGATGGGCGTCATCCCACTGTTGGTGTACCTGTCGTCGTACTGGGCATGGTTCGCATCCGAGACCGGCGTCAACCGCTACGAGGCGGGCCGAACCATCGGCGAGCGCGCCTGGTTCCAGCCACCCGATGCGATCCGATCGTTGTGGCACTACACCTTCAAGGCCTACGAGTTCCATTCCGGATTGACCAACGCCGGCGGCAATCACCATCCGTGGGAGTCCAAGCCGTGGACGTGGCCCATGTCGCTGCGGCCCGTGCTGTACGCGATCGACCAGGACAACGTGCCGGGGTGCGGCGCGGCCTCGTGCGTCAAGGCGGTCATGCTGGTCGGCACGCCAGCCATGTGGTGGCTGGCGGTGCCCGTGCTCGTCTACGCGGTGTGGCGGGCGTTCATCCGGCGTGATTGGCGCTACGCGGTCGTTCTGGTGGGGTACTGCGCCGGTTGGTTGCCGTGGTTCGCCGACATCGACCGGCAGATGTACTTCTTCTACGCCGCGACCATGGCGCCGTTCCTGGTGATGGCGATAGCCCTGATATGCGGCGACATCCTGTACAAACCGACGCGTGACCCCGAGCGCCGCACGCTTGGCGCGATCGTGGTGTGTCTCTACCTCGCGGTGGTGATCACGAACTTCGTGTGGTTGTTCCCGGTGCTGACCGGAATGCCGATCTCCCAGCACACCTGGAATATGGAGATCTGGTTGCCGTCCTGGCGATAGTCGGGTTTGGGCGCCGAGCCGCCTTGGCCAACGCCAGTCGCTCGCGTGCGAAATTGCACAGACGGTCGTTGATCCACAGATCCCACCGCCCTCCGTGCAATTTCGGCGGGGCGTGTCACCTTCGCCGCTGAACATGCCCCCATGGACAGTCCATTCCTCGGCACAGAAGCCCTCAGAAGCGGCGCGCTGACCCGCGCTCAGCTGCGCTGGAATTACCGCGCGATCTTGCCCAACGTTTACGTGCACAAGGACGCCCGAGCGTCGCTGTGGATGCGCACGAAGGCCGCGTGGCTGTGGTCCGGACGGCGAGCGATCATCGCCGGTCGCGCCGCGGCAGCGTTGCACGGTGCGTTGTGGATCGACAGCGACATTCCCATCGAACTGCTGTGGCATTGCCCCCGCCCGCCGCCGGGCATCATCGCCCGCAACGAGCGGTTCTCGTTCGACGAAATCGTCAGGGTCCGGGGCCTGTACGTCACATCGCCGACTAGAACGGCGTTGGACCTGGCGCGGCACCTGACTCGTGACCCCGCCGTCGCACATCTCGACGCGTTGGCGCGAGCGACCGGAATAGAGTCGGAGTCGGTGCTCGACCTGGCGGAGCTGTATCCCGGTGCGCGCGGAGTGGCGCAGGCACGAGATGTGGCGCCGCTCTTGGATGCCGGCGCGCAGTCGCCCAGGGAGAGCTGGCTTCGGCTGGTCCTGACGGATGCGGGCTTCCCACGCCCGCGCACGCAGATCCCGGTCACCGACGGGTTCAGCACGGCCTATCTCGACATGGGCTGGGACGACGAGATGATCGGTTGCGACTATGACGGCGAAAAGCATTTCTCTGATCGCTCACGCTTCGTGCACGACATCGGCCGCAACGAATTGGTGGCCGGTCAGGGGTGGATCGTCAGGCACGTCGTTGCCGAGCACAGCAGGAAGTTCATCGTGCGCCGGGTGAACGAGGCGTTTCGATTGCGGGGCATTGCATTACGGGGCACAGTTCGGCCAGATTGCGCCTAGGGTCGTCGCGGGGGCCGATCAACAGCCCTGAATGCAATCTCGCGACAATGGCATACAAGGCCGGCGCTGCCCACCCCACCGAGATTGCACCCAGGGTCGTCGCGGGCGCCGATCTACAGCCCTACATGCAATCTCGCGACCAGGCAGGACACGCAATCTCGCGCCGAAGGGGAGCACGAGCAACTACAGCGGATCGCGCGCCGCCGGACACGACATACAGCGCGGGCCTCCACGCCCCGTCCCCAGCTCGGAGGCCGAGATTCGCAGCACCTCGATCCCCGAATCCTCAAGCCGCGCATTGGTTTCGGAGTTGCGCTCGTAGGCGACCACCACACCGGGGGCCACCGCCAGGGTGTTGTTGCCGTCATCCCACTGCTCACGCTCGGCGGTCACCGGGTCCAAGCCCGTGGCGATCACCCGCAACTTGTCGATCCCCATGGCCGCCGCCGCGGCCTCCACGAATGGGGCCGCGTCCGCGATCTGCACGCCGCCGTCGCCAAGACGGCGAATAGTGAAGGCGGACAACGAGTCGACGACGTTCGGGTACATCACGACGGCGTCGACGTCGACCATGGTGCACACGGTGTCCAGGTGCATCTGCGCGCGCTCCTGAGCGATCGGCACCGCCAGCACCGTGTGCGCCAGGTCATCGTCGAACAGGCTGCGCGCCAGGGCCTCCGCCCCGGCCGGCGTCGTCCGCTCCCCCACCCCGACGGCCACGACACCTGGAGCCAAGAGCAGCACATCGCCACCCTCGACCGGGGCGGACCGCGACTCGTAGGCTCGCCGCACACCGAGGAAACGGGGATGGTGCGCATAAATCAGATCGGTCAGCGACGTCTCGCGGATGCGGGCGGGCAGCGCCAGCGACGTGATCGCCACGCGCGGCCCGATCCAGAATGACGAGTCGCGAGTGAACAGCAGGTTGGGCAGCGGTTCGATCACGAAATCGCCGCCGTGATGCATGCGGCGCACCAGCGAGAGTTCGTTCTGCGCGAGCGGCAGCTCGGTGAACGTCATGCCGGCCATCAGCACGTGCGCCAGCGCCGTCGGTTCCAGGCTGCGCAGGTACGCCGAAAGTTCTTGGGCCAGGGGCAACCCCAGCCGACGCGAGTCCACGGCCGCGGAGATGCCGTGCATTCGGGCCGCCCCGCTGGCCAGAGCCTCACCGAGCAGATCCGCGAGGAGCAGGACCTCGACTCCGCGGGAGCGCAGCACTTCGGCGAAGGCGTCGTGCTCGTCCTGAGCCCGAGAGACCCATGGCAGGCCGTCGAAGAGAAGTTTGTCGTTGTTGCGCGGTGTCAGCCTCTGCAGTTCGGCGCCGGGCCGATGCAGGATCACCGAGCGCAGGGTCCCGACCTCGGAATTGGCGCCCAGAGTCACAGCACTCACATGTAGAACCGTAACCCCAACAGCCACCTCAACTATTGTTCAGGTGTATGAACAACCTTGAGTTGTCGCCGGGCGAACTGGCCTCCCGCGCCGGGGTGGCCATCTCGGCACTGCACTTCTACGAGCGCGAAGGCCTGATCTCGAGCCGTCGCACCTCCGGCAACCAACGCCGCTACAGCCGCGAGACGCTGCGGCGCGTCGCGTTCATCCGAATGTCGCAGCGCCTCGGCATCCCCCTGGCCCGGGTACGCGACGCGCTCGCGACCCTGCCCACCGACCGGATCCCCACGAGCCGCGACTGGGCGCGACTCTCGGCCGGCTGGCGCCAGGACATCGACGACAGAATCCTGCACCTGCAGCGCCTGCGCGACAATCTGGCCGACTGCATCGGGTGTGGCTGCCTGAGCCTGAAAAGCTGTGCGCTGTCGAACCCCGGCGACGTCATGTCACATGAGGGACCGGGCGCATCCCGGCTATAGCTCGAACACCTGTGCGATAGACTGGGCCTCGTGTCAGTGTCGCTGCAGGGCGCCCTGTTCGACCACGCCGAACGGCGCTGGTTGGAGCACGGCGCGTGGATCGACGTACGTGCCGGGTGGTACGACGCCCCGGACGGGCTGTTCGACGAATTGCTGACCGCCATCCCGTGGCGCGCCGAACGCCGTCAAATGTACGAGCGGGTGCTGGACGTGCCGCGGCTCGTCAGTTTCCACAATCTCGTCACCGACGAGGCCCCGCACCCCGCCCTCAAGCAGCTCCGCCGCCGCCTCAACGACATCTACGCCGGTGAACTCGGCGAACCGTTCACCACCGCGGGGCTGTGCCTGTACCGCGACGGCAACGACAGCGTCGCCTGGCATGGCGACAACATCGGCCGGTCCCGCACCGAGGACACCATGGTGGCCATCGTCAGCCTCGGCGCACCGCGCACGTTCGCGATGCGGCCACGCGGCGGCGGGCCCTCACTCCGCCTCAAGCACGCCCACGGCGACCTCTTGGTGATGGGCGGTTCATGCCAGCGGACCTGGGAACACGCAGTCCCCAAGACCGCCCGCCCCACCGGACCGCGGATCAGCATTCAGTTCCGTCCGCGGGACGTCCGCTAGGACCGGATCGCGTTGACGGCGTCGGTCAGCAGCGCCTCGGCGCGTTTGGTGTCGACGGGCGCGACGGGCTTGTCGGCGGTCACCAGCGGATTGGCCGTGACGATCACCTGGTGGTCGCCGAAGTGCGCCAGGTAGCTGTACACCTCGCCAGTCTGCGACTTCCCGTTGATGTTGGCCTCAAGCACACGGTGCACACCGAACGTCTGCACGCCCTCGATCTCAGGCGCGGGCACCGCTTCGATGGTGCCGCGCATGGTGCCCGTGCTGAACGAAACCTTCTTGCACTTCTCGCCAGGATCCTTGACGGGCACCTCCTGCGAGGTCTGCATAGCGATCACGACGAAGCGGTTGCCCTCGCCCTCGGCGATCACCGAGGACATGTTGCCCTTGAGGTCATCGGGCAGGGTCTCCTCGGTCGCGAACGCCGCGCAGTCGGCGGGATCGAACTTCAGCCCGTCCGGCAGCTTGGGGCTCTCCAGCATCTTCGGGTCGATCCCCGAAGACTTCTCGGTGATCTGGAATTCCGGCCCGAACGTGGACTTCACCTGACTGACCTTGGCGATGTCGGCTGAGCCCGCGTCCTCGGAAGCCCCTCCCGAACACCCCGCCAGCAGACCGACACTCAACAACGCGAACAGCACTCTGTGTGTGGACATCGGGGTGCAATCTACCCAGCGTCAGCGCACTCCGCGCACCGCGGAGACCGATTTCACCAACAGGTCGGCAGCGTCCTGAGATGTCAGGGCCTGATGCGGAGACCCGGGGTCCACCATGAGCGTGACGAAGACGAATCCTTCGTCGACGCGGGCCGTGAAGGTGTAGACCTGCGAGTCGGTTTCTGTGCCGGACTCGACGACCGTACGGACCGAAGCGGCCACGCCCGTGGTCACGGCGTCCTCGATCGCCGGCGCCGGGATCAGGGATGCCGCGGCCGTCGACCCGCCCGAGATCACGGACCACTGGGCACACTCGGTCAACAGCGCAGCATCCGGGACGGGCCGACCCGGCGGGGTCGCCGCGGCCATGACATGCAGCAGGCCGCCGTCCCCTGACCCGGACAGTCCCTGGCCCGCCTCGCCCGCGACGGGATCGACCAGGGCACCGCACTGCGGCGGATCGGCGGTCCAGCCGGATCGCATGCCCCAATACAGAACGGGGGACGCCGGACCCGTCGCCTCGATGACCTCGTAACCCGCCGGAAGATCGGCGCGCACTCGCCGGATCCGGGCCGGGTCGAAGGACTGCGCCGACGCCTCCTGACCGGACGGCGTCACCGATTCGGTCACCGCGAGGCGGTCGGCGTCCCCGCACCCGACAGCGAGCGTCGCCGTCACGACGAGGGCGGAGATGAGGCGTCGCACACCCGATTTGACCACGCGGGGACCTTTATTCCCGGTCAGACCGCCAATCTTTCGACACGATCCCGCCACAGTGTGGGGAGCGTCTCGCCGATCGCCGTGTCATCGGGAAGAAATCGTTTTCTTGAATGGTTCCAGTTTACGTACATCTACCGCGGACATGACGGCAGACGATTTCACAGGAGGCGGGACATATGAAGAAGACGGCGACGATCACCACAGGCACCATGGGCGCACTCGCAGTGCTGACGCTGGGACTGGCCACACCGGCCGCGGTCTCCACGTTGCAGGCGCAGGGCACACACACCTTCGCGGCGCAGAGCATCAACGCCCCGCTGGACGAGGAGCGGTTCTCGGACCTGGGCGTCCTGGGCCACCGTGGACCGCGCGACGGCGTCAAGCGGCCTGGCTTCGGCGGAGGCGTGGACCGCCCGGTCTTCGGCCCTTCAGCAGAAGGCCGCTGACCACAGAACAGCAGAGGGGCGCCCCGACATCGGGGCGCCCCTTCGCCATGCTCAGCGGTTCAATCGCCAGATGTCGGTCGACATCACGGTGGCGAAGGTGCACCACGCCGGATACGGCGTGAGAGCCAGGCCGGCCTGCGGATTGACCGCGGCCGTCCGGCGGGCCAGATCCGCGCTGCTGGCGGCCAGCACCGCGGCAGCCACCGCCGCGGGCCCCAGCTTGTGCCAGCGGAAGAACACCCAACTCCAACTGGCGTTGAGCCCCAGGTTGAGAGCCAGGGCCGCCACGTAGGCACGGGTGCGAGCATCGTCGCCCTCGGCGCGCAGACGGTCGATCGTGGACGCCGACGTTGCCGCGATGGTGGCGTACAGCGTCGTCCACGCGACCGGGAACACCGCGCCGGGCGGCACGTACGGCGGCTTCTTGATGGTGGAGTACCAACCCGGCATTCCAGACGCGTTGGCGACGCTGCCCAACGCGGCGGCACCCGCGGTGGCGAGTCCCGTGGAGATCAGTGTTCGAATGCGCATACTGGTTCCTACCCGCGCAGGAGGGCCGCCAATCCGCACGCGAGTTCCCATCGGTTTCCAAGCCCGCCCGCCTACGCTCCCCCGATTTGGCCGCGTCCGGCAGCAATGTCGCACGTGAGGACGCACTGACGGGAGACACTGTGGCTGTGGAGACGACATCGACCGGCCGACTGGCCGCGATCGCGGGCGCAGGTCTGGCCACGATCGCTCTGACCTTCGCCCTCGTGGGCTGCGGATCGAACACCAAGGAGGGCGTGCCGACGACGGCCGAGGCCTCCGCGGAGGTGGAGACCACGACGGCCGAGGAGTCCCCCACCGAGAAGACCGACCTCAGCGGCCCTGAACAGACGGGCACTCACCGCACGATCCAGGACTACGTCCAGGAGAACAACATCCAGGAGACCACGATCAAGCGGGGCGACCCGGGCCCCACGATCAACCTGCCCGTGCCCGACGGCTGGCAGCGCACCGAGGAGATGCCCAACGCCCCGTACGGCGCAATCGTCTACCAGGACACCGCCGTTCCGGACAATCCGCCGCGGATCCTGGCCCTGCTGTCGAAGCTCACGGGCAATGTCGACCCCGCGGAGATCCTCGCGCTGGCGTCCGGCGAGTTGAACAACATCCCCGGATTCGACGGCTCGCGGGACGGCGAACGCGACTCCCTGGGCGGGTTCGACGCCGTGCAGTTGGGCGGCAGCTACGAGGTCGACGGCACGAAGGGCATGATCGCCCAGAAGACCGTCGTCATCCCCGGGCAGGACGGGCTGTACGTGCTCCAGTTGAACGCCTACTCCGACGAGTCGGAGGCCGGAATCCTCGGTGACGCCACCAGCGTCGTCGATGATCAGACGACGATCACGCCCTGACCGAACGCCTCACATCCGCGAGATCGCCGACGCCTCGGCCACCTGTTCCGGGGTGGGTCGCACACCGGTGTACCGCTCGAACTGCTCGGCGGCCTGCAGTGCGATCACCTCTGCTCCGGTGATCACCCGCTTGCCCGCGGCCCGCGCGGCGATGATCAGGGGTGTCTCGGCGGGCAGGGCGACGACGTCGAACACGGTGTCGGCCGCGGCGATGGTGTCCGGCGCGAAGGGGCTGTCATGTTGCTCAGGGCCACCCGCCATGCCCACCGGGGTGACGTTGACGATGATCGAAGCGCACGCCCCACCCAGGTGTGGCCGCCAGTGGTAGCCGAGCCGGTCGGCCAGGCCGGGTCCGGTGACTTCGTTGCGGGCCACCACCGTCCCGTGCTCGAATCCCTTGTCCCGGAAGGCGGTTGCCACGGTACTGGCCATGCCACCGCTGCCGTGGATCAACACCGTCGACTCCGGCGACAACCCGTGCTCCTCGATCAGTTTCGCCACGGCCGTGTAATCGGTGTTCGACGCGGTCAGCACGCCGTCGTCGTTGACGATGGTGTTCACCGAACGGATCGCACGCGCCGAGGGTTCCACGTGCTCGACCAGGCTCAAGACATCCTGTTTGAACGGCATGGACACCGAGCATCCGCGGATGCCGAGGGCCCGCACGCCGCCGATCGCCGCGGCGATGTCGGTGGTGGTGAACGCCTTGTAGAGGAAGTCGAGTCCGAGCACCTCGTAGAGATGATTGTGGAATCGAGTGCCGATGTTGCTCGGCCGTGCCGCCAGTGAGATGCACAGCGTGGTGTCCTTGCTCAACGGTGGGCGCGGCATGTCAGCCGACCGCCCGGAGCACCTGCCGCGCGCTGACGGCGATCTGCTCGATCAGCTTCTTGGGCAACCGGATTCGTTGCGGGTCAGGAACCCGTATCACGGTCATCACGACACCGAGATCCTCCCTCTCCCAGGACGCGCCGAAACTGTCGAAGATCCGGCGCATCGCCAGGTTCTCCGACAGCACGCTGGCGGTGAACTCCTCGACTCCCCCCTCCTGGGCGGCCACGGCGAGCGCCTTCATGAGGAACGAGCCGATGCCGTGACCCTGATAGGCGTCGGCCACGATGAACGCGACCTCGGCGGAGGTCGGCTTGGCCGGATCGCGGATGTACCGCGCGTCGGCGATGACGTCTTCGCGACTCTCCGGATCGGGACTGCTGGGGTCGGTGATGACCCACACGAAGTGGTCCACGTAGTCGACCTGGAACAGGTAGTCCATGAGCGCCTTGTTGGGCTTGCGGACCGACATGAAGCGTCGGTACACCGTCTCGGCCGAGAACTCCACGTGTCCGCGGGACGTGCGCTCGCTGTCACCCGGCAGGACGGGCCGCAGCAGCAGATCGTGGGCGCCCTTGAGACGGATCGGCACGGGCGTGATGAACGCCGCGAGTCGCTGCCGCGCGAGTCGAACCAGATTCCGCAGAACCCCGGGAAGTCCGACGAGTTCGCCGAACGCCTCGTCACCTCCGCGCCACCCCCGCACATCGGTGGTCGCGACGACGGTCGCCACGCGCGTGCCGTTGCGCAGCAGCGCGATCTCTCCCACGATCTGCCCGAACGGGACGGCGAGTTCGGTGATCGACCCGTCATCGTTCTCATGCCGGATCGCGACGTCACCCTCGGCGATCACGAAGAACGAGTCGGCCTGCTCTCCCTGCCGCATCAGCACATCGCCCGCCCGGAGTCGGATGGGCTCGAGCAGCAGTGCCAAGCCGTAGAGGTCAGCGCCGAAACAGTCGGCGAAAAGCGCCAGCGTCGCGAGTTCATTGGCCCGCTGGGTGATCAGTTCGGCCACGGCTGAGCCCTTTCGCAGCCTGTTCACACTCCTTGCAGCGCTACGTTACCGGAAGCTCTCGGACGTCTTGGGCGACTCTGGCTACCCTCATGCTGTGGTCAGACAACGGCTCGGCACGCGCAGCAGGACCGCCGCGCAGCGCCGTGTCCTGGATGCGGCCCTGGACCTGATCGCCGACCACGGCGTCAGCGGCACGTCGCTGCAGATGATCGCCGACGCCATGGGCGTCACGAAGGCCGCCGTGTATCACCAGTTCAAGACCAAGGACGAGATCGTCGTCGGCGTCACCGAGCTGGAATTGGCCAAGCTCGAGGAACCGCTGGCGGCGGCGCGGGCCGAATCGGATCCAGCCCGCGCCCGGAAGGTGCTGCTGACCGACGTCATCGACATGGCGGTCACACGGCGCCGCTGGATCAGGACGCTGCAGAACGACCCGATCATCATCAGGCTGCTGGGGACGCATCCTCCATTCCGGGAGTTCATCGCCGAGTTGTACGGCGTGCTGCAGGGCGAGGAGGACGACACCATCGCCCGGGTGACGGCCGCGCTGTTCTCGGGCGCCATCGCGGGGTCGGTGGTGAACCCCCTGCTCGACGACATCGACGACGAGACACTGCGCGCGGCCCTGCTGCAGATGACCACCCGGATGCTCAATCTGCCGGACTGACGCGCCAGGGCACTAAGTATCAACTACTTGTCATTGGCGGGGCCGCCGTCTACCGTCGAGCCAAAGCCCACGTGTCGGCGTCGTCAGCCGACTCACATCGCAGAGGAGCGGGCATGGCTCGGTTTCCCAAGCCGGACGAAGGCAGTTGGACTCAGCACTACCCCGATTTGGGGACAGGCCCAGTGTCGTACGAGGACTCGATCAGTCCAGAGATCTACGAACTGGAGCGTAAGGCGATCTTCAAGCGCGCGTGGCTGAATGTCGGCCGGGTGGAACAGCTTCCACGCAAGGGCAGCTATTTCACCAGGGAGATGCGCGCCGCCAACACCTCGATCATCGTGGTGCGCACGAAATCCGGGGAGATCAAGGCGTTCCACAACGTCTGCCGACACCGCGGCAACAAGCTCGTCTGGGACGACATGCCACTGGAGGAGACCAGCGGCATGTGTCGACAGTTCATCTGCAAGTACCACGCCTGGCGGTACGACCTGGACGGCGAGCTCACCTTCGTGCAGCAGGAGGACGAGTTCTTCGACCTCGACAAGAGCCGCTACGGCCTGATCGGCGTGCACTGCGAGGTGTGGGCGGGGTTCATCTTCGTGAACTTCGCCAAAACCCCAGAGCAGTCGCTGCGCGATTTCCTCGGCCCGATGATCACCAACCTGGAGGGCTACCCCTTCGACAAGATGACCTCACGGTTCACGTATCGCTCTGAGGTGAAGGCGAATTGGAAGCTCTACATGGATGCCTTCCAGGAGTTCTATCACGCACCCGTGCTGCACGCGAACCAGTCCCCCACCGCCTACCGCAAGGCCGCCGCGGAGGCCGGCTTCGAGGCGCCGCACTACCAGATCGACGGGCCGCACCGGCTGGTCAGCACATCAGGCGTGCGTGCCTGGGAGATGGCCGACGAGATGCGCAAGCCCATCGAAGACATCTGCCAGAGTGGGCTTTTCGGCCCGTGGGACAAGCCCGACCTCGGTGAGATGCCCCCCGGCCTCAACCCGGCTCGGTGTGACCCGTGGGGGTTGGACTCGTTTCAGCTGTTCCCGAACTTCGTCCTGCTGTTCTGGGGTCAGGGCTGGTACCTGACGTACCACTACTGGCCGACGTCGTTCAACACCCACCTCTTCGAGTGCACGCTGTATTTCCCGCAGCCCCGAACGCCGCGGGAACGGTTGGCCCAGGAGTTGGCGGCCGTCTCCTTCAAGGAGTACGGCCTGCAGGACGCGAACACCCTGGAGGCCACCCAGACCTCGATCGAGACCCGGGCCGTCGACGAGTTCCTGCTCTGCGACCAGGAGGTCCTGATTCGCCACCTGCACAAGGAAACCGCCGCGTGGATCGACGACTACCAGCGCAAGACTGCCGGAGTGTGAGCCGATGAGCACCAGACTGCCCACCGAATTCGCCGACCTCGAGCCCTTCTCGGACTGGTGCCTGGCCAGTGAGCCGGAGCGCTACGCGAAACGCCTGAACAGCACCATGACTGCGATGCAGGCCTTCTATGACGCGATCACGCCGCGCGCCGAGGAGGCGATCTCCTACTGCGACAAGTTCAGCCTCGACGACATGCCCGAGGACGTGCTGAACCTCATGCACCTGCTGTACTCGATGGTCACGGTGTCCTTCCCGGTGGAGTGTTGGAAGCAGCCACGGGTGCCGGATTCCGGTGCGACAACGCTGGACTGCGTCGCCGAGCCTGTGCCGTGACCGCAGCCGAAACCGCGACGACGGTCCTGCGGGCCGCGCGGTGGCTGGACGTCGCCGCCGGTGAGGTCCGCTCCCCCGCGGTCGTGGTCGTCGAGGGCAACAGGATCACCGACGTCAACCCCGAGGCGCCGCCGCCGGACTCGGCGACCGTCATCGACCTGGGCGACGTCACGCTGCTGCCCGGGCTGATGGACATGGAACTCAACCTGCTCATCGGCGGACCGGGTAACCCGGACGGCCTGCCCACCCCGATGCACGGCGTGCAGGACGACCCGGCCTACCGGACGCTGCGCGGCGCGGTCAACGCCCGCACCACGCTCGATGCCGGATTCACCACCGTGCGCAACCTCGGCCTGATGGTGAAGACCGGCGGTTACCTCCTCGATGTCGCGCTGCAGCGCGCCATCGACCAGGGCTGGCATCAGGGGCCGCGCATCCACCCCGCGGGCCACGCCGTCACGCCGTACGGCGGGCACCTGGATCCGACGGTCTTTCAACGGCTGGCGCCGGGAATCATGCCGCTGTCCGTCGCCGAGGGCATCGCCAACGGAGTCCCCGATGTCACCGCCTGCGTGCGCTACCAGATCCGCCACGGCGCCAAGCTGATCAAGGTCTCGGCGTCGGGCGGCGTGATGTCCCACAGCACCTCACCGGGCGCCCAGCAGTACTCCGACGCGGAGTTCGCCGCGATCGCCGACGAGGCCCACCGTGCCGGGGTGAAGGTGGCCGCCCATGCCGTCGGGGACAGCGCGATCCAGGCCTGCATCCGGGCCGGCATCGACTGCATCGAACACGGCTTCCTGGCCAGTGACGAGACGATTCAGATGATGGTCGACCACGGAACCTTCCTGGTGTCGACCACCTATCTCACCGACGCGATGGCGATCGACCGCATCGCACCGGAACTGCGCAAGAAGGCCAACGAGGTCTTCCCGCGGGCAAAGGCCATGCTGCCCAAGGCCATCGCCGCTGGCGTCCGGATCGCGTGCGGCACCGACGCTCCCGCGATCCCGCACGGTGAGAACGCCAAAGAACTGTGTGCCCTCGTCGAGCGCGGCATGACCCCGATGCAGGCACTGCGGGCCGCGACGCTCACCAGCGCCGAACTGGTGGACGTCGCCGACGAACTCGGGCAGTTGGCACCAGGCTTCCTCGCCGACGTCATCGCCGTCCCGGGTGACCCGAGTGTGGACATCGCGGCGACCCTCGACGTCAGCTTCGTGATGAAGGACGGCACGATCTATAAGAACACCGTGCGCTAGCGTCACGGGTGGGCACGGAAGGAGGCGAGATGGAACTCACCGACAACACCCTGTGGTGGCTCAAGCAGGCGTTCTACTTCTCCCTCACCGAGGTCAACGAGGCCGTCAAAGAGCACGGCGTCAGCACCGCCCAGATCGGCGTCCTGCGCCAGTTGGCCAACCAACCCGGCCTCTCCGGAGCCGAGTTGGCCCGCCGCCTGCTGATCACCCCGCAGGGCGTGCAACTCGCACTCACGGCCCTGGAGAAGCGCGGCCTGGTCGAGCGCAAACAGGATCCCCAGCACGGGCGCATCCTTCAGGTCTTCCTGACCGACGAGGGCCGGGCGGTGGCTTCCTCGGTGTTCGCGGATGCCGTCGCCGCCCACGATCGGGTGTTCGGCGTGCTCAGCAGTGAGGAGCAGGAGCAGTTGCGTGACCTTCTGCGGCGAGTGATCGAACAGGGCACCGGGCACACCCCGCATTCCGACCACATCGACACCTAGCCTGCTGAGCACCGATGAATATCAACCCCTTGAGATTAATAACAAGTACTTGATATTGTTGGCCGCGATGGAGGCATCGACAACAACCCCGCACCAATCCACCGGCGTGGCCGACGCGCACGGTTTCACTCCCCTGCGGGTCAAGGCGGTGGTCCGGGAGACCACCGACGCGGTGTCCCTCGTCCTCGACGTTCCCGAAGCCAGCAGGGACCGATTCAGCTACCGGGCGGGCCAATTCGTGACCGTGCGAGTCACGATCGGCGGCGTGGAACATCGCCGCTGCTATTCGATGTCCTCGGCCCCCGCCGTCGAGTCCGACCTGCGGATCACCGTCAAACGCGACCGCGATGGTCTGGTCTCCAACTGGATCAACGACACCATGACCGTCGGCCACGACCTGCACACGTCACCCCCCGAGGGGCGTTTCGTGCTCACCGAGACCGATCGCGACATCGTCACGTTCGCCGGCGGCAGTGGCATCACCCCGGTGTTCTCCCTGGTGCACTCGACGTTGGCGGCCACCACCCGCCGGGCACGACTGTTCTATGCGAACCGCAGTCGCGACTCGGTGATCTTTCGGGACGCGTTGGCAGACCTGACCGGCACCCATCGCGGCCGCTTCGAGGTGCACCATCATCTCGACGACCAGGACGGCGTGGTCTCACCGCAGCGGATCGCCGACTTCATCGCCGACGGCAGCCACCCCCACACCGACTACTACGTCTGCGGCCCCACACCGTTCATGGACACCGTCGAACGAGTGCTGCGCGACGCCGGCGTCCCCAAGGCGAACCTGCACTTGGAGCGCTTCACCGTCGCCGCGGTCCCGCCGCCGAATCCGGCCGAGACCGCCGTCACCGAAGAGGTGACCATCACGCTCGGACGCCAGACCATCACCGTGCCCTACCGCGCGGGAAACACGCTGTTGCAGACCGCTCGCCTGGCCGGACTGAAGGCGCCGTCCTCCTGCGAGACCGGTTCGTGCGGAACATGTATGGCGCAGGTGACGACGGGCAGCGCACGCATGAACAACAACGACGCCCTCGACGACGACGAAGTCGACGAGGGCTGGGTCGTGACGTGTCAGGCGTTGCCGACCAGTCCCAAGGTTGAGGTGGTCTACGAGTGACACAGGAGTGGCAGACGTGACGGACAGGGTGGCCGTGGTGACCGGCGGCGCATCGGGCATGGGCGAGGCGACCTGCCACGAGTTGGGCAGGCGGGGCCACCGCGTCGCGGTCCTGGACGTGAACACCGAAGCCGCACAACGGGTCACCGACGATCTGCGGGCGGCGGGTGTGACGGCCTGCGCGGTGGGCGTCGACATCACCGACCGGACCGCGGTCGAGGACGCCTTCGGCAAGGTCCGCAGTGAACTGGGCCCCGTCGGCATCCTGGTCACCAGTGCGGGCAAATTCGGATATGCGTCCTTCGCCGAGATCACGGAGGAGACCTGGGCGCAGATGCTCGAAGTGAATCTCAGCGGCACCTTCCGGTGCTGCCAGGTGGCCCTGCCCGACATGATCGACGCCGGATGGGGCCGGATCGTGATGATCTCGTCCTCAAGTGCGCAGCGCGGCACCCCCTTTGCGGCACACTATGCCGCCTCCAAGGGCGCGTTGTTGACCCTGACGAAATCCTTGGCCCGCGAGTACGCCGCACACGGCATCACCGTCAACAACATTCCCCCGTCGGGCATCGAGACTCCCATGCAGCACGCGTCGCAGGCCGCGGGGTTCCTGCCGCCCAACGAGACCATCGCCGCCAACATCCCGGTCGGGCGATTGGGCACCGGAACGGACATCGCTGCGGCAGTGGGATTCCTGTGCTCCGAAGAGGCCGGGTTCATCACCGGACAGACCCTCGGCGTCAACGGTGGCGCCGTGATGTAGCTCGTCGTCGACAGTCCCGCACCATTCGTCACACGGAGGTTCGTATGGCCACCAAATGGCCCAAGCCGGCGCAAGGTTCCTGGACCGAGCATTACCCTGACCTGGGCACCGGACCAATCCCATTCCGCGACTCCATCTCTCCGGAGTTCTACGCGCTGGAGCGGGAGGCGGTCTTCAAACGGGCCTGGCTCAACATCAGTCGGGTGGAGGAGACACCCGAAGCGGGGAGCTACATCACCAGGCAGATCGAGGCCGCCGACGCGTCGCTGCTGCTGGTCCGCGACCGCGAGGGCCGGATCCGCGCCTTCCACAACCTCTGTCGCAGACGCGGGCACGCCTTGGTGACGCCCGACTTCCGCGCCACCGAACTGCGCAGCACCGGAGACGAATTCGAGTGCCGAACCTGCGGGTGGCGCTACTCGCTCGACGGAACACTGACGGCACTGCCGGACGCCGACCAGTTCTCAGGACTGGACACCGCCGACTACGGACTGCTCCCGGTGCAATGCGACGTCTGGGCCGGATTCGTGTTCGTCAACATGAACCCGAAGCCGGACCAGAGCCTGCGGGAGTTCCTCGGTCCCATGGTCACCGCCCTCGAGGACTATCCGTTCGACCGGCTCACCGAGCGATACGACTGGGTGGCGCACAACAACAGCAACTGGAAGATCTTCGCCGACGCCTTCCAGGAGTACTACCACGTGCCGTCGCTGCACACCCAGCAGGTGCCGCCCGAGGTGCGGGATCCCAACGCGGGGTTCACCTGTGGGCACTTCCAGCTTGACGGTCCGCATCGTGTCGTCTCGACGGCGGGGACTCGGCGCTGGCTGCTCGCGCCCGAGTACATGTATCCGATCGAGCGGGCCACGCAGAGCGGACTGGTGGGCCCCTGGCGGACCCCGGACATCGGTGAACTGCCGGCCGCACTCAACCCCGGCGGCATCGAACCGTGGGGTATCAGCAACTTTCAGATCTTCCCCAATCTGGAGATCCTGATCTACGGCGGGTGGTACCTGCTCTACCGCTACTGGCCGACCTCGCACAACACCCACCGCTTCGAGGCCTTCACCTACTTCCACCCGGCCCGCACCGTGCGGGAACGCATCGAGCATGAGGTGGCCGCGGTGGTCCTCAAGGAGTTCGCCCTTCAGGATGCGGGCATGCTCGGCGGCACGCAGGCCGCCCTGGAGTACGACGTGATCGACGACTACCCGCTCAGCGATCAGGAGATCCTGGTGCGTCATCTGCACAAGATGTCGGTCGACTGGGTACAGGCGTACCAGAACAGCCGCGCAGGGGCGGGGGTGTGACCATGGCGGCCGACCGACTCCCCAGCGCGTTCGCCGAACTGGAGCCACACGCCGAAACCTGGTGTCTGCCCACGGAGTCCGAGCGATGGGCACAGCGCCTCTCCAGCACCATGCCCGAGATGCAGCACTTCTACGACGACTTCTTCCCGCGGGTCGAGGAGGCCATCGAGTACTGCGACAAGTTCCCCCTCGACGACATGCCCGACGACGCCGTCAACCTGCTGCACCTGATCTATTCGCTGGTCATGGTCGCCATGGCGGTGGAGATCATGCATCAACCCGCCCCCACCGACGCGGCCGACGCTGTCATGGTCCGCACCGGCGAACCACGCCCCTAGCCCCAGCCTTCGAACACGAAAGGACACACCGATGAGTGTGTTGACGATCAACAAGCTGACCACGTCGGTGGGTGCCGAGGTGGCGGGCGTCGATCCGGAACGCCTCGCCACCGACGACGGCCTCGGCGCGGCCGTGCTGGACGCGCTCGAGGACAACGGTGTGCTGGTGTTTCACAACCTGAACCTGAATCCCGAAGCCCAAGTGGCGTTCTCGCAGCGGCTCGGCAGCATCGACCGCTCCGCGGACGGTCACCACCCGGTATCGGGCATCTACCCCATCACCCTGGACAAGACCAAGAACAAGGCCGCCGAATACCTCAAGGCCACGTTCGACTGGCACATCGACGGCTGCACCCCACTGCATGGCGAGTGCCCGCAGAAGGCCACGGTGCTGTCCGCCGTCGAGGTGGCCACACGGGGCGGCGAAACCGAATTCGCGAACGCCTACGCCGCCTACGACACTCTCGACGAGGCCGACAAGGAGCGTTACGGCACGCTGCGCGTGGTGCATTCGCTTGAGGCCTCGCAGCGACGGGTCTACCCCGACCCCACCCCTGAACAGCGTCGCCGGTGGAGTGAGCGCCCGACCCACGAGAACCCGCTGGTGTGGACGCACCGCAATGGGCGCAGGTCACTGGTGCTGGGCGCGTCGGCGGACTACATCGTCGGCATGGACCTCGACGAGGGCCGGGCACTGCTGGCCGACCTGCTGGCCCACGCCACCACTCCCGACAAGGTGTACAGCCACCGCTGGTCCATCGGCGACACCGTCATCTGGGACAACCAGGGCGTCCTGCACCGCGCGGCCCCGTATGAGCCCAACTCACCTCGCCACATGCTGCGCACCACGGTCCTCGGCGACGAACCCATCCAGTGACCGCAGGACCATTGATCGCCGACTAGCCGATCGGCGCCCCCTCGGGCAATGCAGCTGCTTGGCGAGGCCGAGGATCTGCCAGTTCGTGGCTGGTGGCCCGCAGTGTGCTGGCGGCGCGATCCGGTGACCACGACCGAGCGATCCGCCTGACCTTTGCGGGCATGGCCTGCGGTGTGCTGTTCATCCTGATCAAGGCCTACGAATGGTCGACCAAGGTGGCGGCGGGCTACACGCTGACCACCGGCGACTTCTCCATGTTCTATTACATGCTGCCACGGCACCGGGGCACCGTCGCCGAGCGTGCTGATCACCGTCGCCTTCATCCTGCTCGGGTTCATCAAGGGACGACTGATCATTCAGACCTTCATGGAGGTCTCCTCGGCGCCGCGCCGGCTGGCTCGGGTGACCGATGCCTGGCTCACGGTGCTGTGGGGCGCCGTGCTGGTGATCTACCTGGTTTGACCCCGGAAGAATTTGGTGTAGTTGCGCCTCTGCCGTGGCACTTAGGCTCGGTACATGGTGTGGATGACACTGCTCGTGGGGACGGGGCACTGAGATGCAGCACGGTGTCGACCCCTTCGGCCACTCGGATCCCTTCGGTTCACCGCCGCCCGGCACCGGTTACCTGAGCGCGACGGCGCCCAGCGCGACGGTGTCGAGCGCACCGGCGCCCAGCGCGCCGGCCCGTCCGCTGCCGCCACCACCCCCGTGCCACTCGCCGCCAGGTGCCGACGAGATGACGGTCCAGTTGTCGCGCCCCGGCGGCTCGCGCGCATCGAGACGGCCGACGGCCCCCAACCCGCTTGCCGGCTGGCTGTTCTCGGGGGTGGGCACCGCGATGGTCACGTCTGCGGCCGCCGTCGTCCTCGCGCTGCCCGAACTGGAGATGTTCTACGGCGATGTCACGACGATCGCCCTGGCGACCGCAGGCGGGCTCGCAGCGCTGGCCGCCATGGTCTGCTGGTTGGCCTTTCGATGCGTCCGGGGCCGCGCGCACACGAGAGTGTCGACGACGATCGGATGCGCAGTCGTCGTGGCGGCCGCGCCTGCGGTGTGGCTGCTGACGCCGACGTCCCAGGTGGCGTGGCTGGCGACCATGACCCGGGTGACTGCCATCATCGCGGCGGTGGTGGCGGTGGCGGCCGTCGCGATGCTGTTCGCGCCGCAACGCTCGGCCCGCTCTGCACCCTCGGCACGTCGTGCGGCCCGCGCCACGCCTGTGCGGGTGCCCGTTCCGGTGGCTGTCGGCGCTGTGGTGCCACCGGCGCAGCCGAGCTGGCAACAGCCCCAACCCGCTTTGCGCCCAGCGGATTACGACCCGTTCTCCTGAGCCGCGGGGGCACCGACAAGAAATGGCAGGTCAGTTGCCTGACCTGCCATTTTGATTGTGGAGCTAAGGGGAATCGAACCCCTGACCTACTCGATGCGAACGAGTCGCGCTACCAACTGCGCCATAGCCCCTTGGTCGCCAGTAGGCTACCAGCCCACTGGCCTCAACCAGAAACCGGCTCGTCACTGCCCCGACGCGCGCGGCAGATCAAACCCCCGCGCGAACGGCACGTACTCGAGGTGTTCGAATTCCGGATCCTCGTCGTCGATCTCAAGCACGGCAGCGCCCGGTCGACGCAGGCGAGCCGGCACCACATCCAGATCGCGGTCCTGCGTGTTCTCCACACCGAGCCTGGACCGCGCCATCCGCTGCATCCGACGCCGCCGCAGGCGCTCCTCGATCCGCGTCTGCCGCCGCAGGTACGCCAGATAGAGCACCGTCACCGTCGCCACGGCACCACACACCCACCACATGGCGGAGGTCAGGAGGAACGCCGCGACGGCGGAGGCCACCAAAGCAATGGCCATGACCAGCAGGACGTTCTTGCGGAAGCGGTACTTGCGGGCCTCGACCGCGGCAGCGGTCTTCGACTGGTGGTATCGGCGGTCGCGGGACAACGGCACGGCACGAGGCTCGTCGTCCGCGGCGGACTCGGCTTCGGCCTCCAGGCCGGACGTGTCCTCGACGTACTCGTACTCGTAGTCGTCCTCGAGCGTGTCGTCCTCGTCCGCTTCAGCGGACACCTCGGGCTCGGACTCAGACTCCAGTTCGGGCTCCGGCGCCTCGGCCACTTCGGCCTCAGGTGCGGGCTCGGGTTCGGGTGCGGGCTCGGCGATGGGTTCGAATTCCGTTTCGGCAGTGGCGAATTCGAGCGGCAGCTCGTCCTCCCGCGGCGCCTGCTTCGGCTCCTTCAACCCGGAGACCACCCGTCCCACGGGCAGTGCGCCGGAATCCTCGTCGACGATGTCCACGTCGAGGTAGTCAGGCCCATCCTCTTCGGCGAGCGAGGTCACCACGGCGACCGACCGGATGCGGGGCTTGCCGGTCACCACGACGGGACCGGTGGCGTCGTCGTCGTAGTCGTCCGGATCCTCGTCGAGGTTGCCTTCCCGCTGCCAGTGGGGATCGCTGGCATGGCCAGCCGCTGGTCCCCTCCGCTTGATCAGGCGGGCAGCACGACTGCCGGTGTTGAGCACACGCGTGGCCAGAGCCACGTCGCTGGTGCGCTTCACGGCGTCGCGCTTGTTCACCAGCATGGGCACCAGCACAAACAGCCAGAGCACCACGAGTGAAATCCACAGCAGAGATTGGGGGATGCTCGGCATGGTGGCCTTTCCTTTCCCCTCCAGGCTAGGTCTGTGACCAGCGCAGCCGTGCGCGGCGCGCCGAGGTCAATTACACACCTGTAATTCGCTGGATACAAGCACCAACAGCCCCAAATGTCACACCAGTAACAGGCTGGGCCACGAGTTTGACGCCAGGGCTGCTATTTATGGGCCGGCACAGCCCTGACGTCGATGTCGCGGGCCACTGCGACTCCATCCCCAGTGGCGAGTTCATGAACAGCGGCGACCGGCGCTGCACGTTTCCCGGGCTGGATCGTCAGACGTGAATTCGACGATCCCCGACATGTGGCAGGCATTTATCGGCGCCGAATCGATCGCCAGCGGGGACCTGACCAGGGGAAAGCTGCGCTGGTCGTCCCGCGCGATCCATCCGGGTATCTACCTGCCCAAGGACGCAGAGCTGACATTGTTCAACCGGACGGCCGCCGCCTGGCTGCACACCGGAAGAACCGGGATCATTGCCGGCCGGGCTGCGGCGGCCCTGCATGGTGCCAAGTGGACCCGAAGCGACGATCCGATCGAACTGATCGCCAAACACGGCCGCCCACGACCGGGCATCAAGATTCGTCAGGAGCGGATCGCGGCAGATGAAATAGTGGAGATCGCCGGAATGCCCGTCACCTCGCCGGCTCGGACCGCATTCGACCTCGCCCGCCACCTGATGCGCAACCCCGCGGTGATGAGACTCGACGCACTGGCCGCAGCCACCGGGGTCACCCGCTCCGATGCGATGCACCTTTTCGAGCGGTATCGCGGCGCCAGGAACACCCGTGCGGCACAACTGGCGCTGGCCCTGATGGACGCTGGCGCACAGTCGCCGAAGGAGACGTGGCTTCGAATGGTGGTCTACGACGCTGGACTGCCGAAACCGCGAACTCAGATCAGGGTGAGCGACGGCATGTTCAGCGCGTTCATCGACCTCGGCTGGGACGAACCGAAGGTCGGATTGGATTACGAAGGCGCCCACCACTTCAGTGATCGAGGACAGATCGTTCACGACATCGGCCGCTACGAGATGATCGATCGCCAGGGCTGGCTGGACCTGCGGGTGGTGGCCGAACATCGCCCGCGCTTCATCGAGAGCCGGATCAGAGATGCCTTCGCTGCGCGCAATTACACGCCCAGTTCGACATCATGGTGGTGATCGGCCCGAAGTCACAGCCCTCATGTCGAACTCGGCGCAATGAGGACTAAGCCCAGCTCGCCTTGCCCGCCCGCACCAGCGACGCCGCCACCGACCCCGACACCTCTTCGACCGTCATCGCCACAAGCAGGTGATCGCGCCAGCCGCCGTCGACGTCGAGATAGCGCCGCAGCAGCCCCTCCTCGCGAAAACCCGCCTTCGCCAACACCGCTCGACTGGCAGCGTTCTCGGGCCGCACGGTCGCCTCGACGCGGTGCAGATGCACGGGACCGAACGCGTGGTCCAGGCCCAACGCCAGCGCGCCGGTGGCCACTCCCCCACCCGTGAGCTCGCTGTGCACCCAATAGCCGATCCACGCCGAGCGCAGCGCCCCGTGGGTGATGTTGCCGATGGTCAACTGACCCGCGAACTGCCCGTCGACCTCGATCACGAACGGCAGGATGCGCCCCTTGCGGGCTTCCCCACGCAACGCCGAACACATCGACGGCCAGGACGAGATCCCATGCCGAGCAACCCAATCCACCTCCGCAGAGGGTTCCCACGGCTCCAGGAAACGGCGATCGTCGATCCGGAGCCGGCTCCATGCGGCGGCGTCGCGCATGCGGATGGGCCGCAGGCGCACCTCCCCGGCCCGCACGCGCAGCGGTCCGACGGACATCGGCCAGCCCGGATGCACTGCGCTGGAGCCGAACCAGGACCGGGTCAACTCAACCGCGCTGCGCGAGGAAGGCCACGTCGACGACCTCTCCAGTACGAATCTGCTCGGCCTCGCTGGGGATCACCACCAGGCAGTTCGCCTCGGCGAGGGTGGCCAACAGGTGCGACGAGACGCCCGGCGCCCCACCGAGCGCCTGCACCAGGTACTCGCCGGTGTCCTGATCACGCATCAGCTGACCACGCAGATAACCCGTGCGTCCCACCACCGACGAGATGGGCGCCAGCGTGCGTGCCTGCACCACGCGCCGGGTGGGCTGCCGCTTCCCCAGCGACAGCCGGATCAGCGGACGCACCATGATCTCGAACACGACCAGCGCCGACACCGGGTTCGCGGGCAGCAGGAACACCGGCACGCCCTCGCGCCCGAGCTGGCCGAAGCCCTGCACCGAACCGGGGTGCATCGCGATGCGGGTCACTTCCATCTCACCAAGTTCCGACAGCACCGCGCGCACACGTTCGGCCGCCGCGCCGCCGACCGCACCGGCGATCACCACGACCTCGGCCCGGCTGAGCTGACCCTCGACGACCTCGCGCAGCTTGGCGGGATCACTGTCGACGATGCCCACGCGGTTGACCTCCGCCCCCGCATCCCGCGCCGCGGCGGCCAAGGCATAGGAGTTGACGTCGTAGACCTGGCCGTTGCCGGGAGTGCGGGAGATGTCGACGAGTTCGCCGCCCACCGACAACACCGAGATCCGGGGCCTCGGGTGCACCAGCACCCGCTCACGCCCGACGGCCGCGAGCAGACCCACCTGCGCGGGCCCGATGATCGTGCCTGCCCGCACCGCGACGTCGCCGGGTTGGACGTCGTCGCCGGCGCGCCGGACATAGGCCCCCGACCGGACCCCGCGCAGCACCCGAACCCGGGACTGACCGCCGTCGGTCCAGCGCAGCGGCAGCACGGCGTCGGCGAGCGTCGGCATCGGCGCGCCGGTCTGCACGCGCGCGGCCTGCCGCGGTTGCAGTCTGCTGGGTGTGCGGGCGCCGGCGTCGATCATGCCCATCACCGGCAGGCTGACGTCGCCGCCGCCGGGATCATCGTCTGAATCGCCACCGATTCCCAGCACGTCGACGCTGCGCACGGCATACCCGTCGATCGCGGCCTGGTCGAAGCCCGGCAGCGGCCGTTCGGTCACCACCTCTTCGGCGCACATCAGGCCCTGGGCCTCGGCAATCGCGACACGGACAGGCCTGGGTGCCACAGCTGCGGCCTGCACGCGGGCCTGCTGCTCCTCAACCGAACGCACGGTGCGCCTTTCCGTCGTCGGACGCGGGATGTCCCCGTCCGACGATCCAACTACTGCCCGGCCGGGCCCAGGCGCTCAACCAGCCAGCGACGCAACTCTGGGCCGTAGTCATCTCGTTCCAGAGCAAAGTCAACCGCAGCCTTGAGGTAGCCGCCGGGATTTCCCAGGTCGTGTCGGGATCCGCGGTGGATGACGACATGGACGGGATGGCCTTCTTCGATCAGCAGGGCGATGGCGTCGGTGAGCTGAATCTCGCCACCGACACCCTTTTGTACACGTCGCAACGCGTCGAAGATCGCCCGGTCCAGCACGTAGCGACCAGCGGCCGCATACGGCGACGGCGCATCCTCGGGCTTGGGTTTCTCCACCATGCCCTTGACGCGCAGCACGTTGGGGTTGGCGGCGTCGGGAACCACCTCGACGTCGAACACGCCGTAGGCGCTGATCTCGTCGCCGGGCACCTCGATCGCGCACAGCACCGAGCCGCCGCGCTTGGCGCGGACCTTCGACATGGTCTCGAGGACGCCCGTGGGGAGCACCAAGTCGTCTGGCAGCAGCACCGCAACAGCGTCCTCGTCGTCCGAGAGCACCGATTCGACGCAGGACACTGCGTGCCCGAGGCCCAGCGGCTCGGCCTGGACCACCGACTCGACCTTGATCAGTTCCGGTGCCCGGCGAACCTTTTCAAGCATGATGTGCTTGCCGCGGGCTTCGAGCGTGCCCTCGAGGACAAGGTCCTGGACGAAGTGTGCGACGACACCGTCCTTGCCCTCGGACGTCACGATCACCAGACGCTTGGCACCCGCGGAGGCGGCCTCGGCGGCAACAAGCTCGATGCCCGGGGTGTCGACCACGGGCAGCAGTTCCTTGGGCACGGTCTTGGTCGCCGGCAGAAAACGGGTCCCCAAACCGGCCGCCGGCACAATCGCGGTGCGCGGAATCGGTACTTCAGGACCCTGCGGCATGGACATCACCATAGCGGGCAACAGCAAGCGGGGTCAGTCAGGCGCGCATCACGTCATGCCATTGTTGAGAGATGCAGAATCCGGCGGCCGAGGCCAAGGCTGCGCTGCGCCGTCAGATGCTGGCCGCGCGCCGATCTGTTCCGGATCAGACGCATGCCGACGAGGCGCAGGCGTTGTCCGACGCGCTGGTTGTTTTCGTGTCCGCCCAGGTGGGAACGGGTGGCACGGTGTGCGCCTACGTCCCTGTGGGCTCCGAGCCCGGTTCGCCGGCGATGGTGGATGCGTTGGCCGCCGCGGGGGTGCGGGTGCTGCTGCCCGTCGTCGATCCTGGCGAACCGAAACCCCTTCGCTGGGCCGTCCACGAACCGGGCCAACTGATCGCGGCCCGTTTCGGTCTGCTGGAGCCGGCAGGCCCGCGACTGCCCGCCGGCACCGTCGCCGAGGCCGCCGTGCTGCTCATCCCCGCGCTGGCAGTCGACCGCCGCGGCGTGCGTCTGGGGCGCGGCGCGGGTTTCTACGACCGTTCACTTCCGCTGCGCGATCCCGCGGCACGTCTGGTCGCGGTCGTGCGCGACAGCGAATTCGTCGACGCTCTGCCCGCCGATCCACACGACGTACCGATGACACACATGGTCACCCCGGCCGCCGGGGTGACCGAACTGCAGAACTAGGCAGAGGTAAGCGGCACTAGCAGGACCTCAGAACCTCGACCATGGCGCGCTTCTCGTTCTCCGACACCCACAGCCCGTAGCTGGTCTTGACGTCGATCTGGCGCACCACGAACTCGCAGCGGAACCCCTCGTTGGACGGCAGCCAGCCGGCCGCATCCCGGAAGGCCTTGTCGAAGTTCGCCTTCGGGCTGACCGCCAACAGGTTGCGCGGGTCGTTGGCGAACTCGAGTCGACGCTGTGCGTCCCAGTTCCGTGCGCCCTTGTACCAAGCGTCCGACAGCGAAACAACGTGGTCGATCTCCACGGATTTGGACGTGGTCGGTCCGCGGACGAAGGAGATCGCGGTCGCGGTGTAGGGATCACGCAGGACTCCGCGGTCGGCGAAACACGTGTTGGGCCGGACCACCAGGTCAGTGAGGTCACGCCGCAGGATGTCGTCGCGCGTGTTGCACCCGTTGCGGCCGAACTCGACCCCGACGTCGTCGCTCCACGCCGGACCGAACCGGTGCCGCTGGTAGTCGTGGGCACGGTCCCATCCCTTGACGGGCAGCGCGGCCAGTTGGTCGCGCGCCGCGAGGAACCGCGGGTCCGAGGCGTGGTCACCCACCGGCGTCGGGGTTGCGGTCCAAGTGGTCGAGGGTTGCGCGTAGTTATCTCGCCCGATGCGCAGCACGACCGCCGCAAGCACCACCAGGGCCACGATCGCCAGGACGGTCAGGACTGGGCGAACCCATCGACGTGGCCGCCGAGGCGGCGGGGGAATGGGGAAGGCCACATAGCGGTTCTAGCACTTGAGACGGTAGAGTGCTAACAGTTTTCTCATTCACAGCGGAGGTTCTTGGTGCCGACTTACAGCTACGCGTGTACCGACTGCGGTGACCGCTTCGATGCCGTCCAGGCCTTCACCGATGACACCCTGACCACCTGCACCAAGTGCGAGGGCAGGCTGCGCAAGTTGTTCAACTCCGTCGGTGTGGTGTTCAAGGGCAGCGGTTTCTACCGGACCGACAGCCGGGATTCGAGCAAGAGCAGCAGCTCGATCCCGTCTCCGAGTGCCAGCGAGAAGCCCTCGTCGGAGAAGTCGTCGACGTCCTCCAGCGACAAGAGTTCCAGCTCCTCGGCGGCCCCCGCGGCCGCCGCGTCGAGCTAGCCACCCATCCACAAGCGCGCCGCCGGCAGCACACGTAGGCAGCACTGGCTGCCTACAGTGCGGCCATGGGCAGTGACCTCGATCCGGCGGCGCTGACTCGGCTGCGGCAGGCGCTGCAGCCCGACTGGGTGCACACCGCCAGGGCGCGACGCATCGCTGCGGCGGCCCTTGTCCTGCTCGCCGGTGTTGCGGTGGTGCGGGACAACCCAGATGCCGACCGTACGGCCGTGGTCATCGCAGCGCGCGACCTGACGCCGGGGACTCCCGTCAGAGTCGACGACGTCCGCCTTGAGAGTCGCTCGGCGGCAACACTTCCCGACGGAGCTCAGTCCGAGACCGCCGCAGTGCTCGGGACAACCGTGGCGGGTCCGGTGCGCCGCGGCGAAGTGCTCACCGACGTCCGCCTGCTCGGGTCACGCCTGGCCGAGACGACCGCGGGACCCGACGCCCGAATCGTGCCACTGCACTTGGCGGACAACGCGGTGCTCGACGTCATCCGCTCGGGCGACGTCGTCGACATCCTCGCCGCGCCACACGCCGAGTCCGACTCCGCCCCCAAGGTCATCGCCACCGACGCCGTCGTCGTACTGGTGTCAGCCGCCCCGCAGGGACCCGCACAGGCCCGAGACCGTGTCGTGCTGGTGGCACTACCCTCACGCCCGGCAAACACCGTGGCAGGGGCCGCGCTGGTGCAGTCGTTGACGTTGACGCTGCACTAGATGCTTCTACATCGCCGCGGCATGGGGCTAACCTTTTACCTCAGGAAAGTACTTTTTCAACGGCAGAAAGGTGCGTCCCCATGTTGAAGGGGTTCAAGGAGTTCATCGCCCGCGGCAACGTCATCGACCTCGCGGTCGCGGTGGTCATCGGCGCCGCGTTCACAGCGGTGGTGACCTCGTTCACCACAAACGTCATCGAACCGCTCATCAGCCGTATCGGCGCCGGGCCCGAATCGGACTACGGCATCCTGCGGATCCCACTGGGCGGTGACCAGTACATCGATCTGAACGCGGTCCTGACCTCGGTGATCAACTTCCTTCTGGTGGCCGCGGTCGTGTACTTCCTGATCGTGGTGCCGTTCAAGAAGCTGAAGGAACGCGACACCAAGGTCGAAGAGGACGAAACCGAACTGACGGTCCTGACCGAGATTCGCGACCTGTTGCGGCAGCAGTCCAACGGTTCCACCGCGGGCCGACACGGCGCCGCGGCGGACCCCATACCGCCGACCCGGCACTGACCGCAAAAAGACTGACGCCCCCGGCCAAAGCCGGGGGCGTCAGTCTTTCAGCCGTGTGTCACTGGCAGAACTGCGACCAAGAGAAGAGGCAGTCGTAGCCCAGCTCGGCCAGGTTGCCCGGAGGCGGCGAGCCGCCCTTGACGACGGGCACCGCGATGTCCGAGCCGCGGACCTCGCCCTGCGCGTTGACCGAACCGATGTCGGACGCCCGGGTCTCGCCCTGGCCGCCCGGCGCACGCACGCCGCCTTCGACCGCGGGACCCTGAGACGGCGCCGAGGGGTCGGCTGCGATCTCGTCGGCGTAGGCAGTGCCGGCGCCGAGGCTCAGCAGAGCCGCCGTTGCCGCGACCGCGCCGAAACCGGCGATCCTCAGTTTCTGTCTGGGGTGTTTGGCCACCGCCATTCCCTTCTCTTAACCACGAGATGTAAGCCTTACAAGCAGCATGTTTCTGCGTGTGCATAAGGTATCAGTAAATGCCCAGTTGTGCGCGCCCGGTCGGGGTTGCTGCAATCTGCGAAACACCTTCGGGCTCAATTCATATTCCTCGATTCTTGGTACGGGGCTACGTTGTCGCCGGAGCCCGCGATCGGACGGGCGCGCGGGAGCCTCAACACTCTCTCTGCCGTCCTGTCAGCGCCGTCCGCGTAGGCCCCCACCACCGTCCCCGCCGGGCCCCTCACACGCCGACCGGGACGTTCACGACGAGGAACCGATCATCACCGGATTCGAGCCGTGAGAACTCACAAACGGCTCCCGGCGCAGTGCGCCGGGAGCCGTCCAGGTTTGACCGGGTCAGGTCAGTTCATGTTCCACGGCTCGCCGTAGGTGGTGACGCTGTCACCGGAGCCCGAGATCAGACGGGCGTAGGGACGCAGCAGCACACCGCCGGCAGCACCGGTCACGGTGCCATGAGCGTTGGAGACCGCCACCGCCCCGTTGGGACCGGAGACGTCGACCGAGAAGGTCGCGACTTCCTGGATGCCGGGGCCGTTGCCCAGGTCAGCACTGATCGACACACCCGGGAACAGCGGCGGGGTGGTGATGCCCGGGATGAGGTCGACGAAGCCAGGACCGACGAAATCCTGCGCGTCCAACGCGATGTTGGGGGTGGTGTAGCTGAAGTTGATGCCCACACCCAGCGACCACGGGAAGCCGACCTGGTAGCCCAGTTCCAGCACACCCTCGAACTCGTCGGCACCCTCACCGGTCACCGAATACACGGCCCTGCCGGAGTGGAACCACTCACGAGTCAGACGGTTGCGGTCCAGCGGGAACACACCGTTGAGGAACGTGTCCCACTGCTGAATCGTCAGGGTGCGGCCCTGGCCGTCCACCAAGCTCACCTCATTGTCCAAGCCAGCGTGCGAGGTGCCCGTTCCCACGAACAGGGTGGCGAACGCGGCGAGAATCGCCACCAGCACCCGACTGAATACCTTCATGCACTCTCTCCCGCTCTCCGAGGCTTCTCCTGAAGACTTAAGAAGAGTACGACCCGAGCTGCAACGCCACCACGGAATCTCCCACGAAGTCCACAGCCGGGTTGCAGGAATGAGGTCCATGCTGACGGACATGTCTGAGCGCCGTTCCTCCGCACGACCAAAACGGCCCCCGGCGCAGTGCGCCGGGGGCCGTCCAGGTTTGACCGGGTCAGGTCAGTTCATGTTCCACGGCTCGCCGTAGGTGGTGACGCTGTCGCCGGAGCCCGAGATCAGACGGGCGTAGGGACGCAGCAGCACACCGCCGGCAGCACCGGTCACGGTGCCGTGAGCGTTGGAGACCGCCACAGCGCCGTTGGCACCGGAGACGTCGACCGAGAAGGTCGCGACTTCCTGGATGCCGGGGCCATTGCCCAGGTCAGCACTGATCGACACACCCGGGAACAGCGGCGGGGTGGTGATGCCCGGGATGAGGTCGACGAAGCCAGGACCGACGAAATCCTGCGCGTCAAACGCGATGTTGGGGGTGGTGTAGCTGAAGTTGATGCCCACACCCAGCGACCACGGGAAGCCGACCTGGTAGCCCAGTTCCAGCACACCCTCGAACTCGTCGGCACCCTCGCCGGTGACCGCGTACACGGCCCTGCCGGAGTGGAACCACTCACGGGTCAGACGGTTGCGGTCCAGCGGGAACACACCGTTGAGGAACGTGTCCCACTGCTGAATGGTCATGGTGCGGCCCTGGCCGTCCACGAGGCTCAGCTCATTGTCCAAGCCGGCTTGTGAGGTACCCGTTCCCACGAACAGGGTGGCGAACGCGGCGAGAACCGCCACCAGTACCCGACTCATTACCTTCAATGTCTTCCCCACTCTGTCTCAGGTCGCTCTCGGAAAAACTCTCGTAAGTTTTCTCATGGAAACTTAAGAAGTGCAGCCCAACCCTGCAACTCGAGTTGCAAAGATTTAACAAACACACAGACTTGACCACACAATCTTCGCACAACAAGGACGGCCCCCGGCGCAGTGCGCCGGGGGCCGTCCAGGTTTGACCGGGTCAGGTCAGTTCATGTTCCACGGCTCGCCGTAGGTGGTGACGCTGTCGCCGGCACCCGAGATCAGACGGGCGTAGGGACGCAGCAGCACACCGCCGGCAGCACCGGTCACGGTGCCGTGGGCGTTGGAGACCGCCACAGCGCCGTTGGCACCGGAGACGTCGACCGAGAAGGTCGCGACTTCCTGGATGCCGGGGCCGTTGCCCAGGTCAGCACTGATCGACACACCCGGGAACAGCGGCGGGGTGGTGATGCCGGGGAGGAGGTCGATCATGCCCGGCGCGATGAAGTCCTGGCCGTCCAGGGCGATGTTGGGGGTGGTGTAGCTGAAGTTGATGCCCACACCCAGCGACCACGGGAAGCCGACCTGGTAGCCCAGTTCCAGCACACCCTCGAACTCGTCGGCACCCTCACCGGTCACCGCGTACACGGCCTTGCCGGAGTGGAACCACTCACGGGTCAGACGGTTGCGGTCCAACGGGAACACACCGTTGAGGAACGTGTCCCACTGCTGAATCGTCAGGGTGCGACCCTTGCCGTCCACCAAGCTCAGCTCATTGTCCAAGCCAGCGTGCGAGGTGCCCGTTCCCACGAACAGAGTGGCGAATGCGGCGAGGACCGCCACCAGCACCCGACTGAATACCTTCATGTTCTCCCTAGCTGTGTCAGCGGTGATCCGGGGGGGCTCACCGAGAGGGGTTCCATTAAGGACATCCAGATGAGAAGCCTCACATGGATCCCTTAATTTTCGCTCATCATTTGCGACACGAGGAACATAACGGCGCCTACTTCACCCGGCAACGCATCCGAATTTCCCCGAAAACACTGGCGTGACATGCCAGGAGTTTGCTCGCGCAGAAGCAGGAGTTGATGCGGTTGCGCCGCGCCCCTGTGGTTGCTCCACACCATCGGGGCAGCGGCCCCAGCCCAGACGCCGCGCCCGGCCAACCCACGTACCAGCGGCAATACCCGACAAACAGGTCCGATCAGTCACCCGTGGTGCGGCGGAACATTCTCCTGCAGCCACCGATCCCGTTCCCGTTCGTCGCGGCCGGCATCGGGATCGCGCTCATCGCTCGACTCCTGGGGAATTTCGATACCGAAGATCTTGTTAACTGAATCGCGATCTCGCGGTGCTGTACCTGCCACAACGCCTCCACTGCTGTGATGGAGTTAACACTATCTCCATTTACCCTGTTCACGCGGCCGTAACACAACTTACGGAGCCGTGACCCGCCGCTAGGACGGGAATAAAGAACGGGCACCGCGCCGGTTTCGGCTAACGGTGCCCGTAACTTGAGAGCTTGTGCGACCGCTCAGATCTCCAGGCTCGACAGTTGGCCGATGACCTGAGCGGCCAGCGGGTTGAGGGTGGCCATGCCATCGCGCACCGCGGCGCGGGAGCCCGCCAGGTTGACCACCAGTGTGCTTCCGGAGATACCGGCGAGGCCGCGGGACAGTCCGGCGTCGGGGATGCCGGCTGACAGACCGGACCCGCGCAGCGCCTCGGCGATGCCGAGCAGTTCACGGTCCAGGATGTCGGTCGTGGCCTCCGGCGTGACGTCGCGCGGCGTCACACCGGTCCCGCCCACCGAGACGACAAGGTCGACGCCGCCGATGACGGCGGTGTTGAGTGCGTTGCGGATCTCCACCTCGTCGGCGGCGACCACGACCACACCGTCCACGACGAAACCGGCTTCGTTGAGCAGTTCCGTCACCAGTGGACCGCTGTGATCCTCTTCCCCATGCGCAGTACGGTCGTCGACCACGACCACGAGCGCCCTACCCACCAGCTCCACAGGCTGTTCCATGGATGCCACCGTATATCCGGACCGCGACAGCGGTGTCACCGCCGTCAGGGTTGCAGGGGGGAGTTCAATCGTCACTGCTTGGCCTTACCCAACGTCACCTGCAGCGAAACCGGTTCTCCCGACTCCCCCACGTACGTCAGCGTGATGGTGTCACCGGGCGCCTTGGAACGCACCGCGGCCACCAGAGCGTCCGCGCTGGCGATCACACGATCGTTGACCTTGGTGACGACGACACCGCTGGGCAGGCCCGCGCCGGAGGCCGCACCGCCGGGCGTCACCTCGACGATCTTGGCGCCGTTCGAGCTGGTGTCGTTGCTGACCTGCACACCCAGGGAGGCGTGCGAGGCCGTTCCGGTGGCGATCAGCTCATCGGCGATCCGCTTGGCCTGATCCACCGGAATCGCGAAGCCCAGGCCGATCGACCCGCCCTTGGGCCCGTTCTGCGAGTCAGCGCCGAGGGTCGCGATCGCGGAGTTGACGCCGACCAGTTCACCGTTCATGTTCACCAGCGCACCGCCCGAGTTGCCGGGGTTGATGGCGGCGTCGGTCTGGATGGCGTCGAGCACCGTGTTCTGGTTGCCCGCATCTCCGGCCGTGGAGACCGGGCGGTTGAGCGCGCTGACGATGCCCGTCGTCACGGTTCCCTCGAGGCCCAGCGGCGATCCGATCGCGACGACGTTCTGCCCGACTCGCAGATCGGCCGACGACCCGAGCGTGATCGGGGTCAGGCCCGACACGCCCTCGGCCCGCACGACCGCGATGTCACTGGCGGGATCGGTGCCCACGACAGTGAACGGCGCGGTGCGCCCGTCGGCGAAGGTCACCGTGGTGGTCGGCTTGGCGCCCCGCGGGCTGGGCTCGTCCGGCGAGGCGGGCGCACCGCCGCCGCTCGGCGCGGGACCACCTGCGGCCGCGGCGACCACGTGGTTGTTGGTGAGAATGAGGCCGTCCGACGTCAAGATGATGCCGGAACCCTCCTCGTTGGCCCGGCCGAGATCGGTCTCGAGCTTGACCACACTGGGCACCACCTTGGCGGCAACCTGTTCGATCGATCCCGCGGGCACGTTGGCCGCGGGCACGCTGGGCGCCGGGCCGTTGGCCGTGGAGACACTCGACGGGGCCTGCGGGTCAGGTTCGGCCAGCAGCGCCACCGCGCCGCCGACACCGGCCGAGACCACCGCGATCGCCAGCGCACCAGCAGCCAATCCGACTGAACGTGAACGCTTTCCGGGCTTAGTCGGACGGGGCTGCGGTTGCTGGGGTGCGGTTCGGTAGGGGTCGTAGGGCGGGCGCGGCTGCTGGCCGGTCTGCTGCGTGGCGTAACGCCAGTCGTAGCCCTGCTGGAACTGCCCTGGATACGCCTGCGGTGCATGCGGATTGACTCCGGGCGGCGGGCCCTGGGGGCCGTGCTGCTGCGGAACGTACCTCGGCTGGTTCGTCATGGATTCGCTTGTGTCCTTCACTTGGGAGGCTCAGTCGGCCAGTCGGCCCGTTGGCATCTACCTTGCCTGCATCGACTGAGAATCGACTGAGACAACGCTCTGCGCTTGTGGTGACTTCTCCCCATTGTTGCTGAAGACGTCCGGTCCAGCCGGGTCCGACACGGGCGGCAGGGGTCGTCCCGGCAGCAGAACGAAGATCGACGTACCCGGCGGTTGGCCGCCCGGCACGGTGTCCTCGACCCGCAACGCGCCACCGTGTTTGAGCACAACGTGTTTGACGATGGCCAGGCCGAGACCCGACCCAGGCATGGCACGCGCGGCCGTCGACCGATAGAACCGCTCGAACACCAGCCTGCGTTCCTCGAGCGGAATGCCGGGTCCCAGATCCGACACCACCAACTCGGCATTCGCCGGATCCAGTTGGGTGAGCCGCAGACCGACCCGTCCGCCCGACGGACTCCACTTGGCCGCATTGTCGAGCAGGTTGAGCACCGCGCGCGACAGTCCTGTGGCGTCGCCGTACACCTGCCACGGCGTCACGTCGATGTCGAACTCGATGTCGTTGCGGCGGCGACGGACCCGCTCGAGGCTGCGGTCGATGACCTCGACCATGTCCACGGCCTCGTGCACCACACCACCCGCGTCGTCACGGGTGAGATCCACCAGATCGCCCACCAGAGTGGACAATTCCTCGATCTGGCCGATGACGTCCGACCGCAGTTCGACCATCTCGGTCTCGGGGATCGGTGGGGCGCCCGGTTTGTGCGCGGCCATCAACAGTTCGACGTTGGTGCGCAGCGACGTCAGTGGCGTGCGGAGTTCATGGCCGGCGTCGGCGACAAGCCGCGCCTGGCGCTCACGCGATTCGGTGAGCGCACGGAGCATGGTGTTGAACGCCTCTGTCAGGCGCGCGAGTTCATCGCTGCCGAACACGGGGATCGGGCGCAGATCGTCGGTGCGCGCAACGCGTTCCGCGGCCTGCGTCAGCCGGACCACGGGCCGCAGGCCGGTTCGGATCACGATCCCGCCCGCTATGGCAGCCACCGCGACACCGACGCCGCCGACCGCCAGCAGCACCCAGCGCAGTTTCGTCATCACCGCGTCCGTGGGCGCCAAGCTCTTCGAGATCAGCAGCGTGCTGTCGTTGGGCAGGTGCACCGCCAGCACGCGTTGGTCGTCGGCCGTGCGGCGCGACATGAACAGCTCACCCCGGATCACGGCCTTCTCGGTGTTGCCGATCGGGAGGGTCTGTCCCTCCTGGTTGGCCGTGTAGATCGACTTGCCCGGGTTGATCAGCATCGCGTTGACGTCGGAGTACGCCGTACCCTCGATGGCCTTGGCCGGATCGGCGGCCAGCGAACCGCTGGCGATCAGGAGCTGAGCCCGGCTCTGCAACTGGTTGTCGATGTCGTCGTAGAGAGCCGCCGAAACCACCGCGTAGACCGCGACGGCCATCAGCACCACCACCATCGCCACCATGGACATGGCCAGCAGCATCACGCGCCAACGCAACGACAGCGACGGCGTGGCCTCCAGCGGTGAGTGCTGAGGCGGTTTCTGCCGACGGAAGAGACGCATCACACCCTCACGGCGGCGTCTCACGCAGCACGTAACCCACACCGCGGACGGTGTGGATCAAACGTGCCTCCCCCTCCGCCTCGGTCTTGCGCCGCAGATAGCCGACGTACACCTCAAGGGCGTTGCCAGAGGTTGGAAAGTCGAAGCCCCAGACCTCTTCGAGGATGCGACTGCGGGTCAGGACGCGCCGCGGATTCGCGATCAGCATCTCGAGCAGTGCGAACTCGGTCCGGGTGAGGCTGATGTGACGAGTGCCTCGGGTGACATCGCGGGTCACCGGGTCGAGCGTGAGGTCGGCGAAGGTCATCGTCGCCGAGTCGGCCTGATCGTCGAGGGTGCTGCGCCGAAGCAGGGCACGCATCCGCGCGAGCAGTTCCTCCAGCGCGAATGGCTTCGGGAGATAGTCATCAGCGCCCGCGTCCAGTCCGGCGACACGCTCGGACACCGAGTCCCGCGCAGTGAGCACCAGAATGGGCAGGTCATCACCTGTGCTGCGCAGCTGCCGACACACTTCCAAGCCGTCCAGGCGCGGCATCATCACGTCCAGGATGACCGCGTCGGGGCGTTCCTCCGTGATGGTGGTCAGCGCCTCGACGCCGTCCTCCGCAAGAGAAACCGAGTAACCGTTGAAAGTGAGGGACCTGCGTAGCGATTCGCGCACAGCGCGATCGTCATCGACGACAAGAATCCGCACGGCCACCAGTGTTATCCCACCGCCTGAGACCAGACTGAGAGGCGCGCCGAGCGGCCGTCAAGCAGGATCAGCGCTTGTCGAGGTCGACCAGGCCGAGGCGAGCGGCCTTGAGGAGGCGACGCGGCACCTTGTGCTGCTGGCCGGCGACGGTCACGTTGACCAGACCGGTGGCCTCAGCCTTCCACTGTGCGCGACGGCTACGGGTGTTCGAACGCGACATTCTGCGCTTCGGCACGGCCATGACGTGCATCTCCTTCGGTTGGTCCCCAAATTCGGGACAAGTTCAATCGGTCGCGCGGACCTCAGCGGCGACAATTGCAGTTCAGGATAGCGGGTGGGCCGCGGGCTCCCCAAATTCAGCGGATCGCCGGGGTCCCGCCGGATTGCGGGCAATCATCCGCGGGCCTCCCACCAGGGGTCTAGCCTTCCCCTCAGCTGTCGGCTGAGGTTGGGGGACTCCCGATGAAGCGTTTCACGATCGCCGTCCTGTTGATTATGGGCTTGGCAGGGTGCGGAGGTGGCGACCGCGGCACCGAGACCGCGGCCCACACGACCAGCTGATTTCGGCACGGAACAGGCTCTTCGATCAGACCCAACATGCCATGACGAACGAGGACTGGGTGGGCTACTGCAAGGCCATCGACGACATGCGCGCCGAGTTGGGGCTGTAGCTCGCAGCACCGAATCTGCGCGCCGTCAACCCTTGACTCGGAACCGCCGGTACCCGGTAACCTACCGACTGGTTGGGGGGCCACGATCGGAGGGCGCGGGTGAGGGATGCGGTTCGCATCGGCAACTGCTCGGGGTTCTACGGCGACCGACTCGCGGCCATGCGCGAGATGCTCACCGGCGGTGACCTCGACTACCTGACCGGCGACTACCTGGCCGAGCTGACCATGCTGATCCTCGGCCGCGACCGGATGAAGAATCCGGACGGCGGCTACGCCAAGACCTTCCTGCGCCAACTCGAGGAATGCCTCGGCCTGGCCAAGGACAAGGGCGTGCGCATCGTCGCCAACGCGGGCGGCCTCAATCCCGCGGGCCTGGCCACCGCGGTCCGCGCTCTGGCGGATCGCCTGGGCATCGAGGCCTCGGTCGCGCACGTCGAGGGTGACGACCTGCTGCCCCGCGCGGGTGAACTCGGATTGGGCTCGCCCCTGACCGCCAACGCCTACCTCGGCGCCTGGGGAATCGTCGAGTGCCTGAACTCCGGCGCCGACATCGTGGTCACGGGTCGGGTCACCGACGCGTCGGTGATCGTGGGCCCCGCTGCCGCGCACTTCGGGTGGCGTGCGGGCGACTACGACCGCCTCGCCGGCGCAGTGATCGCCGGCCATGTCATCGAATGCGGCATCCAGGCCTCCGGCGGCAACTACGCGTTCTTCACCGAACTCGCCGATCTGACCCACCCGGGGTTCCCGCTCGCCGAGATCGCCGCCGACGGGTCATCGGTCATCACCAAGCACGACGGCACCGGTGGCGCGGTCACCGTCGGGACCGTGACGAGCCAACTGCTCTACGAGGTCACCGGCGGCCGTTACGCCAACCCCGATGTGACCGCGCGCCTCGACAGCGTGACCCTGCGCGACGACGGCCCCGACCGCGTCGCGATCAGCGCCGCCACGGGCGAACCCCCTCCCCCGACGCTCAAGGTGTCCCTCAACGGCATCGGCGGCTTCCGCAACTCGATCTCCTTCGTGCTGACCGGACTGGACATCGAGGCCAAGGCCGGGTTGGTGCAGCGCCAACTCGACGCCGCATTGACGGTGCGCCCCGCGGAGATGGAGTGGACGCTGGCGCGCACCGATCACCCCGACGCCGACACCGAGGAGACCGCCAGCGCGCTGCTGCACTGCACGGTGCGCGATCCCGACCCCGCCAAGGTCGGCCGCGGGTTCACCAGCGCCGGAATCGAACTCGCGCTCGCCAGTTATCCGGGCTTCCATGTGACCGCACCGCCCGGCGACGGATCGGTGTACGGCGTGTTCACCGCGGGCTGTGTCGACGCCGGCGAGGTCCCGCACATCGCGGTGCTCGCCGACGGCGCGCGTGTCACCATTCCGCCCGCGACGCAGACGCAGGTACTCACTGCCGTCGAGGACCCTCCCCTGCCCCCTCCGCTGGACACCGGACCCACCCGCCGTGTCCCGTTGGGCACCATCGCGGGCGCGCGCAGCGGTGACAAAGGCGGTGACGCCAACGTCGGACTCTGGGTCCGCACCGACGACCAGTGGCGGTGGCTGGCGCACTTCCTGACCGTGGACAGGGTGCGGGACCTGCTGCCCGAGACCGCGGATCTCGGCGTCACCAGGCACCTGCTGCCCAACCTGCGCGCGGTGAACTTCGTCATCGAGGGCCTCCTGGGGCAGGGCGTCGCCTATCAGGCCCGCTTCGACCCGCAGGCCAAAGGCTTGGGCGAATGGCTGCGCGCCCGCCACGTGGACATCCCGGAGAGGCTGCTGCCATGAGCATCTGGACCACCCCTGAGCGCCAGCAGTTGCGCAAGACCGTGCGCGACTTCACGCAGCGCGAGATCCTGCCGCACGTCGATGACTGGGAGCGCGAGGGGGAACTGCCCCGCGATCTGCATCGCCGCGCCGCCGAGGCCGGCCTGCTCGGCGCGCAGTTCCCGGAGTCGGTCGGCGGCGGGGGCGGTGACGGTGCCGACGCCGTGGTGATCGCCGAGGAGTTACACGAATCCGGCGCGGCCGGTGGCGTTTTCGCATCCCTGTTCACGTGCGCCATCGCGGTCCCACACATGGTGGCCTCGGGGGATCAGCGCCTCATCGAGCAGTTCGTGCGGCCGACCCTGGGCGGCGAGAAGATCGGTGCGCTCGCGATCACCGAACCCGGCGGCGGCTCTGACGTCGGCCATCTGGCCACGCGGGCCGACCGCGACGGCGACCACTACATCGTCAACGGCGCCAAGACCTACATCACGTCCGGTGTGCGGGCTGACTACGTCGTCACCGCGGTGCGCACGGGTGGGCCCGGCGCCGCCGGTGTATCGCTGCTGGTGGTGAAGAAGGGGACGCCCGGGTTCGAGGTGACCCGCAGGCTCGACAAGATGGGCTGGCGCTGCAGCGACACCGCCGAACTGACCTACACCGACGCAGTTGTGCCTGCCGAGAACCTGGTGGGGCCGGAGAACACGGGCTTCCTGCAGATCGCGGCGGCCTTCGTGTCCGAACGCATCGGCCTTGCCGCCCAGGCCTATTCGAGCGCGCAGCGCTGCCTGGACCTCACCGCACAGTGGTGCCGCGACCGGGAGACCTTCGGTCGCCCGCTGATCTCACGGCAGTCGGTGCAGAACACTCTGGCCGAGATGGCGCGGCGCATCGACGTCGCGCGGGTCTATTCACGCCACGTCGTCGAACGGCAGTTGGCCGGTGAGACCAACCTGATCGCCGAGGTGTGCTTCGCCAAGAACACCGCGGTGGAGGCCGGCGAGTGGGTGGCGCATCAGGCCGTGCAGTTGTTCGGCGGCATGGGCTACATGACCGAATGCGAGGTCGAACGCCAGTACCGCGACATGCGAATCCTCGGCATCGGCGGCGGAACCACCGAAATCCTCACCGGACTGGCCGCCAAAACGCTTGGATATCAGGCGTGACGGTACTCGGCTCAGCACTCGACCCGAACTCGTCGACCTTCCGCGAGGCCGCCGACGAACTTCTGCGCAAACTCGACGAACTCGACGCCGAGTTCGCGAAGGCCGTCGCCGGTGGCGGCGAGAAATACGTGGCCCGCCACCGCGAGCGAGGCAAGCTCACCGCGCGGGAGCGCGTCGAAGCGCTGATCGACCCGGACTCCCCCTTCCTGGAACTGTGCCCCTTGGCGGCCTACGGCAGCGAGTTCCAGGTGGGCGCCAGTGTCGTCACGGGCATCGGTGCGGTCGAGGGTGTCGAATGCATGATCGTCGCCAACGACCCCACCGTGAAGGGCGGCACCAGCAACCCGTGGACGCTGCGCAAGACCCTGCGCGCGAACAGGATTGCGCTTCAGAACCGCCTGCCGGTGATCTCGCTGGTGGAGTCCGGCGGTGCGGATCTCCCCACCCAGAAGGAGATCTTCATCCCCGGCGGCCAGCTGTTCCGGGACTTGACCCGGCTGTCGGCCGCGGGCATCCCGACCATCGCGGTGGTGTTCGGCAACTCCACCGCCGGCGGCGCCTACATCCCGGGCATGTCGGACCACACCGTGATGATCAAGGAGCGCTCCAAGGTGTTCCTGGCGGGCCCGCCGCTGGTCAAGATGGCCACCGGCGAGGAGTCGGACGACGAGTCGCTCGGCGGCGCCGAGATGCACGCGCGCACTTCGGGACTGGGTGACTACCTCGCGGTGGACGAACTCGACGCCATGCGGATCGCGCGGCGCATCGTGGTCCGGCTGAACTGGACCAAGCAGGGCCCGGCACCGGCGCCGTTCACCGAACCACGGTTCGACGCCGAGGAACTGATCGGCATCGTTCCCCCGGACCTCAAGATCCCGTTCGACCCGCGGGAGGTGATCGCCCGCATCGTCGACGACTCCGACTTCGACGAGTTCAAACCCCTCTACGGCGGATCGCTGGTCACCGGTTGGGCCCGACTGCACGGGTATCCGCTGGGCATCCTGGCCAACGCACGCGGGGTGCTGTTCAGCGAGGAGTCCCAGAAGGCGACGCAGTTCATCCAGTTGGCCAACCGCTCCAACACCCCACTCCTGTTCCTGCACAACACCACCGGCTACATGGTGGGCAAGGACTACGAGGCGGGCGGCATGATCAAGCACGGTTCGATGATGATCAACGCGGTGTCCAACTCGACGGTGCCGCACATCAGCCTGCTGATCGGCGCGTCCTACGGTGCGGGCCACTACGGGATGTGTGGGCGGGCCTATGACCCCCGGTTCCTGTTCGCCTGGCCGTCGGCCAAGTCCGCCGTGATGGGCGGGACGCAGTTGGCCGGGGTGCTGTCGATCGTCAGCAGGGCCGCCGCGCAGGCCCGCGGGCAGACCGTCGACGAGGACGCCGACGCCGCACTGCGCGCGGCCGTCGAGGCGCAGATCGAGGCCGAGTCGCTGCCGGCGTTCCTGTCCGGCCGCCTGTACGACGACGGGGTGATCGACCCCCGCGACACCCGCACCGTGTTGGGAATGTGCCTGTCCGCCATCGCCAATGGCCCGATCGAGGGGACGTCGAACTTCGGCGTCTTCCGGATGTGAGCGCGCCGATGATCTCCAAGGTTCTAGTCGCCAACCGCGGTGAGATCGCCCGCCGGGTCTTCGCCACCTGCCGTCGTCTCGGGATCGGGACCGTCGCGATCTACACCGACCACGATGCCGGCGCGCCGCACGTCGCCGAAGCCGACACCCGCGTGCGGGTGCCCGGCTATCTGGACATCGATGCGATCCTGTCCGCGGCCAAGGCCGCAGGTGCCGACGCCATCCACCCGGGGTACGGATTCCTCTCGGAGAACGCCGAATTCGCCACCGCGGTCGAGGTGGTGGGCCTGACCTGGATCGGCCCTCCCGTCGAGGCAGTGCGGGCCATGGGGTCCAAGATCGCGTCGAAGAAGATGATGGCCGCCGCGGGCGTGCCGGTGCTCGAGCAGTTGGACCCGGCCGCCGTGACCGACGACGAACTGCCCGTGCTGGTCAAGGCGTCGGCGGGCGGTGGCGGCCGCGGTATGCGCGTCGTCACCGACGTGGCCGCCCTGCCCGACGAGGTGGAGGCCGCGCGCCGCGAGGCCAAGTCGGCGTTCGGCGACGACACGGTGTTCTGCGAGCGCTATCTGCCGTCGGGCCACCACGTCGAGGTCCAGATCATGGCGGACGCACACGGGACCGTCTGGGCCGTCGGTGAACGGGAATGCTCGATCCAGCGGCGACACCAGAAGATCATCGAGGAGGCCCCCTCACCGTTGGTGGAACGCCATTCGGGCATGCGGGACAGGCTGTTCGAGGCGGCCCGGTCGGCGGCCCACGCCATCGGGTACACCGGCGCGGGCACGGTCGAGTTCCTGGCCGACGACACCGGCGAGTTCTTCTTCCTGGAGATGAACACGCGCCTGCAGGTCGAGCACCCGGTCACCGAGGCGACCACCGGACTGGACCTGGTGGAACTCCAACTCGCCGTCGCCGACGGTCACGCGCTGGATCCCGAGCCACCCGCGGCGCGAGGTGCCTCGATCGAGGCGCGCCTGTACGCCGAGGATCCCGCCAAGGACTGGCAACCGCAGGCGGGCGACGTCCACCACTTCGAGGTGCCCACGGCGCGAAGCAGTTTCGAGAGCTCCGGGCGGTCCGAGATCCGGTTGGACGCCGGCATCGTGGCGGGATCCACGGTGTCCATCCACTACGACCCGATGCTGGCCAAGGTCATCTCCTATGCGCCGACCCGCGCTCAGGCCGCGGCCATGCTGGCCGACACGCTGACCCGCACGCGACTGCACGGCGTGCGCACCAACCGCGACCTGCTGGTCAACGTACTGCGGCATCCGGCCTTCCTGGACGGCGAGACCGACACCGCGTTCTTCGACACCCACGGTTTGGCCACCCTTGCGGCACCCCTGGCCGACGACGCGTCGGTGCGCGCCTCGGCGATCGCCGCGACCTTGGCCGAGGCCGCGCACAACCGCGCAGGCGCACGGGTGTTCGCCGGGGTGCCCAGCGGATGGCGCAACGTCGCCTCGAGCAACCAGACCAAGACCTTCCGGGCCGGCGACACCGACCACCTGGTGGCCTACCGCGTCACCCGCACCGGCGTGCTGCTGCCCGACGACGACGCGGTCCACGTCGTCTCGACGTCGCCGCAGTGCGTCGTGCTCGACGAGGGTGGTGCGGAGACCGCCTTCAGCGTCGCCCGCCACGGGGAGGTGGTCTACGTGGACTCGTCGCGCGGGAGCGTCGAATTCGTCGCTGTGCCACGGTTCGTCGAGCCCGGGTCGACCATCGCGGCCGGGTCACTGGTGGCCCCGATGCCCGGCGTGGTGATCCGACTGGGCGCGAATGAGGGCGAGACCGTGACAGCCGGTCAACCCCTGGTCTGGCTGGAGGCGATGAAGATGGAACACACCCTGACCGCACCCAATTCGGGGGTGCTGGCCGAGCTCAACGTCACCGAGGGACAACAGGTCGAGGTGGGCGCCGTCCTGGCGCGCGTCGATTCAGGAGAAGACGAACAATGACCGACACGGGTTTCATCGAAAGCGACGAACGGCGCGCCCTGCGGGAGGCGGTGTCCGCATTCGCCGCCGGCTACGGCCAGGACTACTACCTGGAGAAGGCCCGCGCCGGCGAGCACACGACTGAGTTGTGGACCGAGGCCGGGAAGCTCGGCTTCATCGGCGTGAACCTGCCCGAAGAGTACGGCGGGGGCGGCGCGGGCATGTACGAGTTGAGCCTCGTCATGGAGGAGATGGCCGCCGCGGGTTCGGCGCTGCTGATGATGGTGGTCTCGCCGGCCATCAACGGCACCATCATCGCCAAGTTCGGCACCGAGGACCAGAAGAGGCGCTGGCTGCCCGGCATCGCCGACGGTTCGATCACCATGGCGTTCGCCATCACTGAACCCGACGCGGGGTCCAACTCCCACAAGATCACCACCACGGCCCGCCGGGACGGCAGCGACTGGATCCTGTCCGGTCAGAAGGTCTACATCTCCGGTGTCGATCAGGCCCAGGCCGTGCTCGTCGTGGGGCGCACTGAGGAGGCCAAGACCGGCAACCTCAAGCCGGCGCTGTTCGTGGTGCCCACCGACACTCCGGGACTGAGCTACACCAAGATTCCGATGGAGATCGTCAGCCCCGAGTTCCAGTTTCAGGTGTTCCTCGACGAGGTCCGCCTGCCCGCCGACGCCCTGGTCGGTTCCGAGGACGCCGCGATCGCGCAGCTTTTCGCGGGCCTGAACCCCGAACGCATCATGGGCGCGGCGTCCGCGGTGGGCATGGGCCGGTTCGCGATCGGCAAGGCCACCGAGTACGTCAAGACCCGGCAGGTCTGGAAGACACCGATCGGCGCCCATCAGGGCATCTCACATCCCTTGGCGCAGAATCACATCGAGATCGAACTGGCGAGGCTGATGATGCAGAAGGCCGCCACGCTGTACGACTCGGGGGACGACTTCGGCGCGGCGGAGGCCGCGAACATGGCCAAGTACGCCGCCGGTGAGGCGTCGGTGCGCGCGGTCGATCAGGCCGTGCAGAGCCTCGGCGGCAACGGGTTGACCAAGGAGTACGGCATCGCGTCGGTGCTCACGGCGTCACGCCTGGCCCGGATCGCCCCGGTGAGTCGCGAGATGATCCTCAACTTCGTGGCCCAGACCTCGCTCGGACTGCCCAGGTCGTACTGATGGACTCCCCCGTCGACTACCGGGTGGCGGATCGGGCCGCGCACCTGACCCTCAACTCTCCGGAGAAGCGCAACGCGCTGTCACCGGCACTGGTCGGCGCGCTGCATCAGGGCCTGCGGGACGCCGTCGCGGACCCGGAGGTCCGCATGGTGGTGATCGGGCACACCGGTGGCACGTTCTGCGCCGGGGCGGACCTGAGCGCCGCGACCGGAGGCGACCCCTACGAGTTGGCGGTCGACCGCGCCAAAGAGATGGCGGACCTGCTGCGCGCGCTGGTCGAGTGTCCGCTGCCGGTGGTCGGGGTGATCGACGGCCATGTGCGGGCCGGGGGCATGGGCCTGGTCGGGGCGTGCGACATCGTCGTCGCCGGACCCAAGAGCACGTTCGCGCTGACCGAGGCGCGCATCGGTGTGGCCCCCGCGATCATCTCTATGACGCTGCTCCCGAAACTGAGCCCGCGTGCCGCGCATCGCTATTTCCTCACCGGCGAGACGTTCACCGCGGCGAAGGCTCATGAGATGGGGCTGGTGACCGTGGCGGCGACCGATGTCGTTGCCGAGTTGGCGACGATCGTCGACGCCCTCAGCAAGGGCTCTCCGCGAGGGCTCGCGGCAACAAAATCCCTGACCACAGCGTCAATTCTGCGGGGGTTCGACCGGGACGCCCAACGTCTCAGCGAAGATTCCGCAAATCTCTTCGTTTCCGACGAGGCGCACGAGGGAATGCTCGCTTTTTTGCAGAAGCGGCCACCAAAATGGGCCGAATCGGCAAATGATGGCCCTAATTAGATGTCCGCACTTTGCGGTTGACAACGTGCGTCGTAGGCTCGTCACCGATGAGCGATTCAGCGCAGCGGGACTCATCATTGCGAGCCGCCGACACCGACCGGATCCAGACTGCCCAATTGCTGACCGATGCCGCCGCGCAGGGTCAGCTGGATCTTGCTGAGTTCGAGAGCCGGCTCACGCAGGCCTACGCGGCCCAGACCTTCGGTGAGCTCGACCGCCTGTCGGCTGATCTTCCCAGCATCGCCAACATCCGCCGAGGCGCGTGCAAACCGGCACCCTCGACCGTGCTGCTGGCGATCTTGAGCGGCTTCCAGCGCCGCGGTCGTTGGAACGTTCCGCAGAAGTTGACGACGTTCACGTTCTGGGGTGGCGGGGTCGTCGACCTCCGCTACGCGGACTTCACCTCACCGACGGTCAACATCCACGCGTACTCGATCATGGGCGGGCAGACCATTCTGCTGCCGCCCGAGGTCAACGTCGAGGTGGGCGGCATGGGCGTGATGGGCGGATTCGAGCACAACATCACCGAACATGGCGCGCCCGGCGCACCGTGCGTGCGGATCTCGGGATTCGCGTTCTGGGGCAACGTCGGGATCAAGCGCAAGAAGCGGCGCGCCGGCCGCGTCGACGAGGTCGCCTAGTCACCACAGCTTGATAATGCCGTTGGCCCTTCCCGCTTCGGGAGGGGCCAACGCACTTCAGTTGTCACGCAGCATTATTCGGGGGCTTCGCCGCCGGCCGGGCTGCCCGTGTCGGCGCCGTCATTGCCTTGGGACACCGGCGTGGGCTTCCCCCCGAAGCTGGTTCGAACCCTGTCCAGGCGCTCCACCGTCCGCTCGGCGAACGCCTCGCGGGCGGCCTCGCGATCGGCACGGGCCTGCTTCACCTTGGCCTTGGCGTCCTTGAGTCCGTCGCTGATGGCCTTCGCGTGCTCGGCGATCGCGCTGGGCACACGCAGGTCGAATTTGGGCTGACTCGCGACGGGGTTCACCGCACCCGGCGAACCAGCCTCAGACGCGGGTGACGTCTCGGAATCCAGTTCACGCTCGACGGTCGCCCCCTCAGGGTCCGTCTCGATGGCCGGCGTGGCGGCCTCTGCACCGACAGCCCCGTCCGGGATCTGAAGCCGGACGCTCGTGGGGGTGGCCCGCTGCTCGCGCGGGAGCAGCGCCTCGATGACCCGGATCAGCGCACCCACCGGGTCCTTGAGCACCGCGACCACCGCGGGAGGCAGGTAGGCGTCGATGTTCAAGATCTCGGCGAGCGTTTCGGTCGCTCGCTTCACGCCGTCCCGCAGGCCCCCTTGAAGCCATCTCGTCGGATCGAGGTCCCGCAGGTTGATACCGACAACGCCCGCCATCACCACGACCGGTTCGACGACGAAGTCCACCAACTCCGTCAGCCCGAGATCATCGAAGATCTTGGCGAGCAGAGCCCGAGGGCCCGCGGAGAACAGGATGTCGTCGTAGTCGAAGGCGATGCCGTGGCTCGCGATGCCCTCGTCGACGAAGTAGTACAGCAGCGACTGGGCACCCATCCCCGCCGACGGGTTCCAGTCGTCCAGGGACTCGTTCCTGATGGTCGCCGGGTCGTCGCCCACGATCCCGTCCCCGCCTCCGGCGCCGCCCGCGAGATAGCGGTCGACGTCCTTGGGAGCCAGGGGGCCGTTGAACGAATCGGCACCGTTGTAGCCCTTGAAGAACGCATTGAGCGCGCCGAGCATCGACAGCGCGGTCAGGTCGAACGAGCCCGGCGAGTCCTCGGACGGCGTGACCCCCTCCTGCACTGCAGCCACCTCGACGGTCGGCGCCCGCAGAACCTCGGGAGTGGCCGCGATGATCGCAGCGGCACCCACGAGTGCGACGCCTGACGTGAGGATGGGCTTCAGCGCCATCTGAGGGGAATCCCCCAATCTGAGTGGTCGACGGACGGGTTTCCTGGTCACAAACCCAGAACTTGCTGAGAGAACCCTAAAAGGTGGTTTGCCGATGAGCAACTGAAACACGCGTTTTCACTGCTTTCGGAGCAGCCCAGTTCGCGCGGACGACCCCCGACAGGCCCCACCGCCCAGCAGCGTCAGCCACGCCGAAAACGCGCTGATCAGCTGGTATGCGATGTGCGCGTCGAGTAACTCCGCGGCCTGCCGCCTCGGGTGACACAACGCCCAGAGTGCGGGCCGCGGCAGCCATGAGGACGATGCGCCACGGGGCTCCGTTTTGTTTGCTCAAGGCAACTACCCGCGGATCGGGGTCGATCGCCCGGGATTTCGACGCGATCGGGCCACGCTGACGTGCCCGAAAACGCCGTTGGCCCCTCCCGAATCGGGAGGGGCCAACGGGCTTGGTCGCTTGGCTTGGTCGCTTGGCTGGGTTAGCTCTCGCCGCCCTCGGTGCCACCGCCGGTGGCACCACCGCCGGTCGCGCCACCACCGTTGTCGTCGCCGCCACCGACCTTCGCGCCCGCCTCGGGGCCGCTGGTCGTGCGGGGCTTCAGTCCGAGTGCAGAGCGGAAGCTCTCCTTACGCTCTGCACGCTTCTCCGCGCGCTCGGCCTTGGCTTCCTTCGCCTTGGCCTTGGCGTCACTGATGGTGTCGCTGAGGCTCGGCAGGCCCGGCTTCTTGTCGGCCTCGGGTGCGCTTTCGGTCTTCCCCTCGTCGACGCCCTCGACCTTGTCTTCGACGACGGTCTCGGTGACCGAGTCCTTCGGCTTGAGGGCGCCCAGAGCCTCCTTGGCCTTGGCCGCCAAGTCGTCGCGGAACTCGATCGGGCTGGGCAGCGTGACGGCCGCGAAGGGGCTGGGCTTCTGATCCTCGGCGGCAGCCTCGCCCTCTTCACCCTCTTCGGAGATGCCCTCGCCCTCGACCGCGGCCTTGAACGAACGCTGTCCGGCCGTGTCGTCGTCCGGCTCAACCAAGTCTTCGTCGTTCGGGATGAGCACGCCGATGATCTGGACGATCGTGCCCAGCGGGTGGGTGACGAACGCAGCCAGCGCGGGAGGCAGGTACGCGGCCGGATCGGCGAGGATGTCCAGCGGCGTGGACTGCACGATGATCGTGGGCAGCGCCACGAGCAGTTCGAGCAGGGGGATCGCGCCGACCGGATCGTGGAAGAACTGCAGGATCGGTTCCAGAGCCGTGTCCTCGACAAGGCCGACCGGGTCCGTCAGGAAATCGCCGACCTCGGGGGGCAGCGCGATCAGCGGGTTGCTGATGAACGCCAGCAGTCCGTCCAGGTTGAGGTCCTGGGCGATCTTGTTGAACAGCGCGGTCTGGCCGGCCGAGAACAGGATGTCGTCATGGTGGAACGTGACGCCCAGGCTCGCCAAGCCCTCGTCGATCAGGTAGTACAGCAATGCCTCGACACCGAAACCGACCCAAGGATCCCACTCATCACCGGTGTTGAGCTTGCCGTCAGGATTGAGGTCGACGCCGTACTGCTCGGCGTGTTCGTCCGACAGCGGATCGTGCAGCGAATCCCCACCGTCGTAGCCCTCGAACAGCGCGTTGAGCGCGTTGCGCAGCGACAGCGCCGTGAGCTCGTACTTCGCGGATGAGATCTGGGTCGGGGTGGGCATGCTCTGCGCTGCAGCGACCTCAACAGTGGGTGCGGGCATCAATTCGGGCGTCGCCGCGATGATCGCGGCGGCACTCGCGAGTGCAACGCCAGAGGTGAGGATGGGCTTCAGTGCCATATGGATGGTCTCCCCGATCAGGTTGGACATAACTTGACGTCACTCATAGGTGCAAACCTAGAAGTTGCTGAGAGGATCCTAAGGGGTGGTTTGCCGATCAGCAACCGATATGCCCCGCCACACCCGTGACGAATGACGCGTGATTGTGTCGGGCATTGTGTACGTCAGATGTCCCATGTCAGGATGCCGGGGTCGCCGAAACAGCCCCATTAGCTGGGATTGCGACCTCCACTCGCGGTGACGTGAGCTCTTGACGTCGCCGCCAGAACCAGTCCTGGATGACGCACCCAAGACGTCTGCAACCGAACGCCGTCAACCAGGCCCAGATAGTTAGCTGAATGAACCACATGGGCCGAACTACCCTGAACCTGTCATCGTCGCCGCCGCGAAATGGAGCAGCATGCCCACATCAATAAGCACTGTCACCGTCCTCGGCGCCGGAGTGCTCGGTTCCCAGATCGCGTATCAGAGCGCATACAAGGGCTTTCCCGTCATCGCCTACGACATCGACGACGAGGCACTGCGGGCTGCTCAGAAGCGCTTCGACCACCTGGCCGCGACCTACCTCAATGAGGTGCCCGGCGCCGACGACGAGACCACGCAGGCCGCCCTGGCCCGGTTGACCCTGACGACAGACCTGGGCCAGGCGGCCGACGCGGACCTCATCATCGAGGCCGTCCCCGAACTCCTGGACGTCAAGCAGCAGACCTACTCGACGCTGGCCACGCTGGCCCCGCAGCACACGATCTTCGCGACCAACTCCTCGACGATGCTGCCCAGCGATCTCAAGGAATCCACTGGTCGCCCGGATCGCTTCCTGGCGTTGCACTTCGCCAATCGGATCTGGAGTTCGAACATCGCCGAGGTGATGGGGACCGCCGACACCGACCCCGCGGTGTACGAGGCCGTCGTCGAATTCGCCGTCGCCATCGGCATGGTGCCCATCGAACTCCACAAGGAGAAGGCGGGCTACGTACTCAACACGTTGTTGGTGCCGTTCCTGCGGGCCGCGTTGGAACTGGTCGCCGGCGGATACGCCGAACCGGGCGACGTCGACAACACCTGGCGGATCGGCACCGGCGCACCCGTCGGGCCGTTTCAGATCTACGACGTCATCGGGATGCGCACGCCGTACAACATCATGTCGCACGGCGACGAGGACGCTCAGCAGATGGCGGCCTGGCTCAAGAAGAACTACATCGACAAGGGCAAGCTCGGCCTGGCCACGGGCGAGGGGTTCTACAAGTACTTCTGAGCTCTGGGCTCAGTCCTTGATGTGCGGTTCGAGCAGCGTTCCCCAGGCCTTGACCAGATGGTTGTATTCGTCTTCGCAGCGGTCCGCGCGAGCCTGCGGCAGTAGGCCGGAGTCGACGATGTCCTGGTTGCCGTCGGGATCCGAACCGTAGATCCAACATTCGAAGTTGAACATCCGGGCCTGGTTGAGGGTGTGCACGTCGGCGTAGTCGCTGTCCTCCGGCGCGCCCCACTCCTGAGCATAGACGCGGTATTCGCGCGCCTGGTCCTTGGCCGCCTGCACCAGGTCCGGGTCGACGTAACCGTCCGAATCCGGGGTCAGCAGCCAGAACGCCGCCATCTGGTCGGCAGCGTCCTCCTCACGCCCGGTGGCCGGCAGGTCGTACAGGTCGATGGCCATGTGCCCGAGTTCGTGGAAGAACGAGGCGATCGCGACCCGGCGCGCACTGGCCTCGGGGTCGGGATCGCCTGCCTCGCCGAAGATCCGCAGACTCTCGTCGACGTCTTCGTAGCAGAGCACCATCTCCTTGTCGTCGGGGCTCCAGTAGTCGTTGGGCTCGTCGCACTGCGAGCCCTTCAGCGGAACGTCGAAGGGCAGCTTGAGGTTTCCGTTGACGGTGTCGGACAGATCTTCGAGCAGGTTCAACCGCTCCATCAGACCCTTGCCGTTGCGGGCCTCGGCAGTGGTGGCGTCCTCATACTCGGGCACCATGCTGCCGTTGTCGTCGTCCTCGGCGGAGCCCTCGGTGTCCGCGACCACCTCGGCCGGGGACTCGGTCACCGACGACTCCTGCTGCGGCGCGGCATTCGAACCACACCCCACGAGCAGTGCCGCAATGGCACCGACTGCCAGCAGGAACTGCCCCGGATACGCTTGGCGTCCACCAGAACTCAGCATGGCAACACCATAAGGGCAGTTACTGCCGCGCGGCCACCGATTCACGCAAGCAGGTCGTCGATCTGGTTGATGGCCGACGATGCGCCTTCGACGACGCCCATGTCGAGCACCTGCTGGAGCGCTTCGACAGAGGCGTAGGTGCCCACGTACCGCGCGCGGGTGCCGCCGTTGTGTTCGGTGAAGGTGTAATTGTTCTCCGAGACCGGCAGGTCGGGGTTCGGGTTGAAGTCCGAGTCGGCGAAGCCGTCGAGGAACGAGAAGCTCGTCGGCTCGTTGACGGCGGTGATCTGCCAGTATCCGGCGTACTTTTCGCCGTCGGGACCGGTCATGAAGTACGTGACCCGGCCACCGGGAGTGAGGTCGTGGTCGACGACCGTCGCCGGGTGGCTCGGCGGGCCCCAGATCTTCTCGAGTTGGCGCGGGTCCGCGTACACCTGCCAGATGCGTTCCACCGGGGCGGCGAACTCGGCCGTGATGGTCAGGGTGAGGCTGTCGAGATCGTGCTGAACGTCGGTCACGGGCATGGTTCAGTTCTCCTTGTTCTCGTTGTTGTCGGCTGCGATCAGGTCGTCGATGCGGGCGATGCGGCCACGCCACACCTGTTCAAGCTCGGTGAGCAGGGCCGCCACCGAGCGCACCGCCGCGACGTCACCGCTGGCCAACTGCTCGCGGCCACGCCGCCGCTTGATGAGCAGCCCGGACTTCTCCAGGACGGCGACGTGCTTCTGCACCGCGGCGAAGCTGACGTCGTACTTGACCGCGAGTTCGGAGATCGAATGCTCGCCGGCCAGCACGCGGCGCAGGATGTCGCGCCGGGTTCGGTCGGCGAGCGCGTGGAACAGGGCGTCGGCTCTGCTCTCGTCAATCACGGTCACGCCTTCAACATACAACCGATCGGTTGTACGTTGTCAAGGGGTTTCCGGTATGCGTTCTTGGAGTCATCGCACGGGGTGGGGCGGTCGCGTCGCGCAACCACCCCGCGCCAAACCCGCCGAAATGTGCGAAATTGCAGGCAAATCAGCCGATTTCCCTGCAATTCCGCACTTTTTCGCCACGACAACCAACGCCGCGGAAAAACACGCCGGGGCAACCCCTAACGCCGACGCCGCGCCTTCAGGTAGTCACCCACCACGGCGGCACCCAACCCGTCGAGATCAGGCTCGACGACTCGGCCCTCGACCCTGCGCGCCACCTGGTCGATGAACCGCGCCAGGCCCGGGTCACTGCCCAACCGGAAGATGGTGACCTGCGCACCCAGACGGGCGATCTCGTCAAAACCCTTGACGGTCAACCCGATGGTGCGCGGGTGTGGCGGATAGTCGAAGAACACCGACGCCCCCTGGTCACCGCCGTAATCCTCCAGATGCGCGGTGGGCTCACCGTCGGTGACGATCAGCACGACGGGCTGGGCATTGGGATGCCGGCGCAGATGCCGGGTCGCCAGCGCCAGGGCGTGATGCAGGTTGGTGCCCTGCTCATACACGCCTTCCAAACCGGTCAGCTCGGCCGCCGTCACGGTCCTGGCGTAGCGACCAAACGCGATGATCTGCAGGTCATCTGAACGGAACCGGGTGCTCACCAGATGGTTGAGCGCCAAGGCGGTGCGCTTCATCGGCAGCCATCGGTTCTCCATCACCATGGAGAACGACGTGTCCACCAACAGCGCGACGGCAGCCTGGGTCCGCGTCTCGGTCTCGGACACCTCGACGTCCTCGACCGTGATCCGAATGGGCCGAGCCTCCTCCCCGGGCCCGGCCTCGCGCAGTGATCCCGTGTTGGTCGCCGCCGTGCGGATCGGACCCGCATTGGTCGCCGCCGTGCGGATCGGACCCGCATTGGTCGCCGCCGTGCGGAGCACGGCATTGGTCAGCGTCCGGGTGACGTTCCACGGCTCGGTGTCGCCGAACGCCCAGGGCCGCGTCGCCCCGGTCAACTCCCCCGCAGCACCGGCGCGCCGGGTCTGGCGCTCACCGTGCCGCCCGGAAAGCTGTTGCGCCACATCACGAAGCGCGGCCTGCCCAAGCTGACGCATCGCCTTCGGCGACAACCGCCACTGCCCGTCGGAACCACGATCCAGGAAGCCCTGGTTCATCAGCGCGCGCTCCAGATCAGCCAGGGTGCGCGCATTGACGGCGGCCTCGTCGCCCAGTTGGCGCGCCAGCATGTCGAGGTCCACGTCGTCCATCGACGCCCCGGCATAGGACTGCGACAACTGCTCGGCCAACTGCTCGAGTTCGGCGATGTCGGCCATCGCCTGGGCACCCTCGCCCATCCCCATCGGATCGTCGCCGGAGAAGCGCTGCGAACCGTCCCAGTCCTCGCCGGGACGCGCGGCCTGCAGGTGCGAGTCCAGCCGGTTCAGCGCATTCATCAGCGACGGCGATCCGAAAGCCTGCTGCGCCAACGCATCCAACTCGGCGCGCTGCTGCTCGGACAGGCTGTTGCGGAAGCGCTGGGCCGCCGCGGCCCGCTGGGCCAGGGAATCGAGAAGCTCGTCGATGTTCTTCGGGTTCTCCGGGAAGAACTCGCCGTGCTTATCCATGAAGTCATCAAAGTCTGCTTGCGAATCCTTCCCTTCCGCATGCTTGTCCAGCAGATTGTTCAGGTCGTCGAGCATGTCGTTGACGCGCTGACGGTCCTCGTCGGTGGCGTTCTCCAGGGCCTGCTTCATCCCGGCGAACCGCTGGTCGAGCATCTCGCGACCCATCAGGTCCTTGATCTGCTCGTACTTCTGCCGGGCCTCCTGAGACCGCCAGTCGTACTCGGAGAGTTCCTGCACGGCCTTGGCCGGTGACGGCGACAGCGACTCCAACTGCAGTTCACCGAACCGCGCGTCGTCGTCCAACGCGCGCGCCAACTCCTTGCGCTCGGCGAGCACCGCCTCGTCGAGCAGTTTTTTGATCTCCTGCAGGGTGCCGTCGAGGTTGTTGCGCTGCAGCAGTTCTCGACGCCGGCGGTTGGCCTCAGCGGCCAGCTTGTCCGCACCCTTCATGTTCTGGGTGCCGCGACGCAGCATCTCCTGCAGCGCACGGCGCGGCGAGGAGCCCTCCATGACGTCCTGCCCGATCTGCTCCAACGCCTCACGCAGATCGACCGGGGGCGCCAGCGGGTCAGGCCCGCCGGTGTATCTCGAATATCTCGAGGTGCGTTCAGCCATAGACCGTTTCGCCTTCACCGGACACCTTGTCGATGCGCTTGGCCAGATACAGCGCCTCGAGCGCCAACTCGGTCGCCGACGCACGCTGTCCGTCGGACTCCGCGCCCAGGCGCTGCGCGATCTCGTCGAGCACCGGCAGGTCCGGCAGTGCCGCCAGCACGTCCTTGGCGCTGACCCGCTCACCCGTGGTCACCGGTGAGCCGGCCTCGACGGCGGCCACCAGGGGGCCGACATCCAACCCGCCGAGCGCACGCGACGCGGTGTCGGCGGTGGCCCGGCGAAGAAGGTGTTCGAGCACAGCCTGCTCGCGGCCCTCCTCACCGGATTCGAACTCCAGCTTGCCGCGAAGCACGTCGATGATGGTGCTCAGGTCGACGACTCGGGCCACCGGTTCCTGCTCACCCAGGATCGCGCCGCGGTGGCGGGCCGAGGCGGCGACGGTCTCGGCGGCCGCGATCGCGAACCGCGCGGACACACCGGAGCGCTGGTCCACCGAATTGGACTCGCGCAGCAGACGCGCGAACCGCGCGATGATCTGCAGCAGGTACTCCGGCACCTCGGCCGACAGGTGCGCCTCCTGGCTGATGACGCCGACCTCGGCGTCGAGTTCCAGCGGGTAGTGGGTCCGAATCTCGGCCCCGAACCGGTCCTTGAGCGGAGTGATGATCCGGCCACGGTTCGTGTAGTCCTCGGGGTTGGCGCTGGCGACCACCAGAACGTCCAGCGGAAGGCGCAGCGTGTAGCCGCGCACCTGGATGTCGCGCTCCTCCATGACGTTGAGCATCGACACCTGGATGCGCTCGGCGAGGTCGGGCAACTCGTTGACCGCGACGATGCCGCGGTGGGCGCGCGGGATCAGGCCGTAGGCGATGGTCTCGGGATCCCCGAGGCTGCGTCCCTCGGCGACCTTGATCGGATCGATGTCGCCGACGAGGTCCGCGACGCTGGTGTCGGGGGTCGCGAGCTTCTCGGTGTAGCGCTCACTGCGGTGCCGCCACTCGATGGGCAGATCGTCGCCGGACTCGGCCACACGCCGGATCGACTCGGGCGTGATGGGGCTGTAGGGGTGCTCGCCGAGTTCCGAACCGGCGATCACCGGCGTCCACTCGTCGAGCAGACCCACCAGAGAGCGCAGCAGACGCGTCTTGCCCTGACCGCGCTCACCGAGGAGAACGAAGTCGTGACCGGCGATCAGCGCGCGTTCGACCTGCGGCAACACGGTGTCTTCGAAGCCGAAGATCCCCGGCCAGACGTCGGTTCCGTCGGCGAGCGCCGCCAGCAGATTGTCGCGGAGTTCCTGCTTGACGCTCTTCTCTTCATGACCGGTGGCACGCAGCTCACCGACAGTACGAGGCTGATCGTTTGGTGATGTCACCACTCCACGCTACGACGGGTCGGCGGAGTGGTCATGTGCTCCCCCGCAATTGCGCGTTATGCGAACGGCGGAATAAGGCTTATCGGTTGGCCGCTGGACGGACCGCAAGCGCCTCGATCTCGACCTTGGCCGTCTCCGACACGAGGCCGCTGACGATCAGAAGCGTGTTCGGCGGGTAGACGCCCGACGGGTAGATCTCCGGGTACACCTGCCTGCGTCCGGCGACGAACTCCGGAATCGACTCGCGGCCGACCACATAGGTGCGGAAGCCGACCACGTGCTCGAAGCCCAGCCCAGCGGCCGCCAACGCGGTGCCGATGTTGGCGAACGTCAGTCTCGTCTGCTCGGCGCCGTCGGCGGGAAACTCACCGTCGGCGTCGGCGCCCAACTGGCCCGCGATCATCACGACTTCACCGGCGGGCGCGATGCCCAACGTCGAGTAGTCGCCGAACTTGGGCAGGGGTGCGTCCAGGTATTCGGTCACGTCAGTGCGCGAAGTGCCGGGCGCCGGTGAGGTACAGCGTGATGCCGGCCTTGGCCGCAGCCTCGGTCACCAGTTCGTCGCGCATCGAACCTCCGGGGTGCACGACGGCCTTGACGCCCGCCGCGGTCAGCACCTCCAAGCCGTCGGGGAACGGGAAGAACGCATCCGAGGCCGCCACCGCGCCCTGGGTGCGGTCACCGGCACGCTCCACCGCCAGACGGGCCGCGTCGACCCGGTTGACCTGTCCCATGCCGACGCCCACCGTCGCGCCGTCCTTGGCCACCACGATCGCATTGGACTTCACCGCGCGTCCGGTGCGCCAGGCGAACTTCAGGTCGGCCAGCGTGGCCGTGTCCGCCGGTTCACCGGTGGCCAGCGTCCAGTTGGCCGGGTCGTCGCCCTCGGCGTCGAACTCGTCGCGGGTCTGCACCAGCAGGCCGCCGCTGACCTGACGGAACTCGGTGCCCCCGATGAGAGGCTCCGAGGCCACCAGGATCCGGATGTTCTTCTTTCGCGCCAGGATCTCCACGGCGCCGTCCTCATACGCCGGGGCGATGATCACCTCGGTGAAGATCTCAGAAACGGTCTCGGCCATCTCGACGCTGACGGTCGAGTTGGTGGCGATCACGCCGCCGAATGCGCTCAGCGGATCACACTCATGGGCCTTGCGATGCGCGTCGGCCACCGACACCGACGAGATCGCGATACCGCACGGGTTGGCGTGCTTGATGATCGCGACGCAGGTCTCCTCATGATCGAACGCCGCGCGCCAGGCCGCATCCGAGTCGGTGAAGTTGTTGTAGGACATCTCTTTTCCGTGCAGCTGCTCGGCCTGCGCCAAGCCCGGCCACGCGGTGTTGTCGCGGTAGAGCGCGGCCTGCTGATGCGGGTTCTCGCCGTAGCGCAGCACCGCGGTGCGGCGATAGGTGCCACCGAACCACTGCGGCAGCTTCTGGGCGGGCTCCTCGGGGGCGAGCGTCGACCCCATCCAGGTCGCGACGGCCACGTCGTACTCGGCGGTGTGCCGAAACGCCAACGAGGCCAGGATCTTCCGCTCGGCGAGGGTGAACCCGCCGGACCGCACGGCGGCCAGCACGCCGTCGTACCCGATGGGGTCGACGACGACTGCCACGCTCGGATGGTTCTTGGCCGCGGCGCGCACCATCGACGGCCCGCCGATGTCGATCTGCTCGACGCACTCGTCCGGACCGGCGCCCGAGGCGACGGTCTCGCTGAACGGGTAGAGGTTGACCACGACGAGTTCGAAGGCCTCAACGCCCAACTCCTCGAGGGCCGCGGCATGCTCGGGCTTGCGCAGATCAGCCAGCAGACCGGCGTGCACCTTGGGATGCAGGGTCTTGACTCGGCCGTCGAGCACCTCGGGGAAGCCTGTGACGTCCTCGACGGGGGTCACCGGAATGCCCTGCTCGGCAATCTTTTTCGCGGTGGAGCCTGTCGACACGATCGCCACGCCGGCTTCGTGCAGGCCACGCGCCAACTCGGCCAGGCCGGTCTTGTCGTACACACTGATCAACGCGCGCCGGATCGGTTTACGTTCGCTCATCCGAAGGTCGCCTTTCGTCCGTTCCAGATCACACCGCGCGTTGCCATCGCGGCGAGCACGTCCACCAGCAGCCGTCGTTCGACGACCTTGATGCGTTCGTGCAGAGTCTCTTCTGTGTCGTCGTCGCGCACCTCGACCGCCTCCTGCGCCAGGATCGGGCCGGTGTCGACACCGCTGTCCACCAGGTGCACCGTCGTTCCCGTCACGCGCACGCCGTAGGCCATCGCGTCGCGCACCGCGTGCGCGCCCGGGAATGACGGCAACAGCGCGGGATGGGTGTTGACCACCCGGCCCGGGAAGGTCGAAAGGAACTTCGGCCCAAGAATCTTCATGAACCCGGCAGACACCACCAGGTCGGGTTCGTGCATCAGCACCGCCTCCGTGAGGGCGACGTCCCATGCCTCGCGGTCGGGATGGTCGCGCAGCCGGGTCGTGAAGGCCGGGATGCCGGCGTCGGCCGCGATCTCGGCGGCCCGGCAGTCCCGGTCCACCCCCACGGCCACCACACGCGCCGGATAGTCGCCGTCGGCGACGTTGCTGACCTCCAGTAGCGAAGCCAACAGCGAACCGGTACCCGAAGCCAGCACGACCAGCCGGGACGGCGCGCTGGGAGGTATCTGGAGCGGTTGCTGCACGCGGAAAGCTTAGTCGGACCGCTCGGGCGGTTCGGGGGCGGTGGGTCGGTCGTTGTCGACCTCCCACAGATCCTCGGCGTCGGGCAGGTCGTCGACGGGCCCGCGAGGGACCTCAGAACGCTGCGGCATGACGATGGCCTCGGTCACCGCGTCGTCCTCGTCGGACAGCGGTTCGAAGGCGTTGGTTTCGACATCGTCGGTGAACAGCGCCTCCTCGTGCGGCGGTTCCTGGCGCGCTTCGAGTTCACGCATGGGTTCGGGCCGCGGCGGGGGCTTGGGCCGCTTGGTCAGGCCGCCCGCCATCGCCACGGTCACCGAGCCGACGACGAAGAACCACAGGAACACGGCCGGCCCGAACGTCGCCTGGTCCACCCCGACGTGGCCGAAATTGCCCAGTGCTCCCCCGCCCATGGCGCCGAGCAGTGCCATCACGCCGGCCGCCAGAGCCGAGGCGACGGCGACCTTGGACAGCGCGGGAAGCAGCGGCATCGGTCGGCGCGCGCACTGCTGACCCAGGGCGACGCCCGAGGCCGCGCCGATGATCAACAGCGCCACCCACACCGGGCCCAGCGGCGGCGAGGGTGCGGCCGCGAGAATCGGCACCGCGGGGATGTCGCCGCCGAACACCGTGAACGAACTGAAGGTCGCGAAACCGACGTGGGCCGACGACCCGACCGCCATCGCGGCGGTGCCCACGACGACGTTGGGGATGTAGAGCACGGCCAGCACGGTGAGGCTGAACTGCCCGAAGAGGGAGTCGGTGATGCCGTACAACTCGTGCATCGTCGACCAGTGCACCACCAGCGACAACGTGGTGGCAGCGGCCGAGAGACCGAACAGGGCCAGCACACCGGCCGTGGCGGCGCGCCCAGCATCGGCCAGCCAGTCCGGCAGCGGCGAGGCCGCCAGGGCGCGGCGCCCCACCTTGGAGCCGACGCCGAGTGCGGCGCCGGCCGCGTGGACCCCGAGCACCGCGGCAAAAGCGTGGGACGCACTGGGCGTCTGGAGTTCGGTGAGGACCGACGCTGCGTCGTGGATGACCGCCAGGGCGATCGCCGCGACCAGCATGGGCCCGCCGAGCGCAGAGGCGACCACCCAGCGGATGACGAACCAGGACGGCTTGCCGGTGCCTCGATCGGGCACCGCGGCTGCGGTGGTGTGCGCCGTACCCCACACCATGAGGAGGATCGGCAACAGCGGCATCACGCCGAGTTCGCGGCCGCCGATGGAGATGGGCACCCCGTGGACACCCAGCCACATACTGGCGATGGCGCCGAACGCGCCGGTCATATCGCTGTTGGCGATGAGAAGTTGCAGGAGAACGATCGCCGCGATGATCACTAACGCGACGATCGCCGGGCCGAACGCGACCCGGACCAGATCACGGGCCTGTCGTGCGCCCGCCGTGCGGTTGTCGTGCATTCACGTCCGACTGGTCCGCACCCGGCGATGCCGGGTGCGGACGAGTACGACTAGGGCGTGGTCGGGCCGGTGGGCGGCGTGGGCGCCTGCTGGGTGGGAGCACCCGGGGTGTACCCACCGCTCGGCGGCTGAGCCGAACCCACCGCGGGCGGCGGGCTGAAGCTCGGGTACCCGGTCGGCGGAGTCGGCGGACCCTGCTGTGCGCCACCCTGCGGTGCTCCGTAGCCGCCGGCCGACGGCCCCTGCTGCTGCGGGTAGCCGCCGCCGTACTGCGACGGGTAGCCGGGACGCTGTCCCTGGCCGGGGCCCGGCGCGCCGGGCTGCTGGCCGTAGTAACCCCCGGGCGGGCCGTACTGCCCGTACTGGGGCTGGTCGTACTTGGGCCGCGGCGCGGGCGGGGTGATCACCCCGGACTCGAGCAGCAGGGCGCCGATCGCGGCGATGGTCTGCAGCAGAGAAGCGGCGAGGAACACCCAGAACGCCCAACCGACCGCGAAGCCCTCGGGCTTGCCGATCAGATCGGAGATCGCCAGCAGCAGGCCGAGCGTCGCGAGCACCGCGATGACCGCGTAGTAGTTGTGCGCCTTCGGCAGCAGGCTGACCGCGGCGAGCAGCGCCGCGGTCAGTACGCCGAGGACCGGCAGTCCGCTGCCGGTCGCCGAGATTTCGCTCACGAACGAGCCCATCTCGGTGCTGAGGGTGAACATGGGGCCGAAGGTCACCAGGTAGGCGATGAACCCGAGGGCCACCACGGCGATCGTCAAGTACTGCGGCAGTCTGCTCGGACCGCCGTCAGCCGCCTGGCCGACGGACGCCGGGGCGCCGTACGAACCGGGGGGCTGGGCGGGCTGGTAGCCAGAGCCGCCGGGTGAGCCGGATGAGTAGGTCATGACCTCTCCTGTGTCGTTGGGCGTCGCCTCCCGCGACGCTTCCATGGACCGCGGCCGGCCCGCGCAGGGCAGCGTTGCACTCCCGGCGTACCGATCACGATTCGAACACCCACGCTAGCGCACGTTGAGATGGGCGCCACGCGCCAATCGGCGTGTCCGACGCGGTTAAACGGAGGCCAGTACCGGCGCGTCGAGCGTCCCCAGCTCAGCGGCCTCGATCTCGCGCACCAGCGGAAGCACGTTGGCGCCGAAGTATTCGATCTCCTCCTGGAAATGCAGGAATCCGCCCAGAATCAGGTCGACGCCACGCTTGCGGTAGGCCGCGATGCGCTCGGCGATCTGCTCCGGAGTGCCGATCAGGCCGGTGCGGAAGCCGTCGTTGTACTGCACCAGATCCTCGAACGACGAGTCGGCCCACATGCCCTTCTTGTCGCTCGTCGAGTTGCCGGCCTGCTGCACCGCCCCGCGGAACCCCTCGACCGCGGGCCGGTTGGCCTTGGCGATGATCTCGCGAAGCGTCTCCCTTGCTTCTTTTTCTGTGTCCCGAGCGATGATGAATCCGTTGAGGCCGAACTTGACCTCGCGGCCCGCGTCGCGCGCGTGGTCGCGCACCTCGACGACCTGCTCGGTGATGCCGTCGAAGTCCTTGCCGTTGGAGAAGTACCAGTCGGCGTAGTGGCCGCCGTTGCGACGGGCCGCCGTCGAGTTGCCGCCCTGGAACAACTCGGGGTTGGGGCGCTCGGCCGTGTTCAGCGGCTTGGGCTTGAGCGTGAAGTCGTGGATGCGGTAGAAGTCGCCACGGAAATCGACGTCGTCCTCCGTCCAGATCTTGCGCAGCACCTGCAGGAACTCGGCGCTGCGGCGGTACCGCTCGTCATGCTCGAGCCACGGTTCGCCGAGGTGGGTGAACTCGTCCTTGAACCAGCCGGACACCACGTTGACGGCGAACCGCCCGTTGGACAGGTGGTCGGCGGTGGCGCCGAGCTTGGCCAGCACGGCCGGCTGCCACAGGCCCGGGTGCACCGCGGCGATGACCTTCAGGCGTTCGGTGGCCAGCAGCAGGGCCAGCGAGAAGCTGGTCGACTCGTGCTGGTACTCGGCGCCGTAGCTGGCCTCGTAACGCACCTGGCTCAGGGCGTACTCGAACCCGTTGTTCTCCGCGGTCTGGGCGAGTTTCTTGTTGTACTCGTAGTTCCAGTCGGTGCGCTGCTCGATGTCGCTGGTGACCAGACCGCCGCTGACGTTGGGCACCCAGTAGGCGAACTTGACGTGGTCGGAGATGCGTTCGGTCGTCATGGTGTGCAATCCCAGTCGGTGGACGCCCTCGGGTCACGTATTTAATTCGCCGGGGCTGAAAATCCCCCGACGGCACCGTGACGATGCGCGTCTCGGGGATCCCGTTGAACCGCGAGGACGTGACGAAGGTGTAGGCGCCCCTCATCGGGCTGACCACCACGTCGCCGACCGCCAACTCCGGCATCGGGCAGTCCGGGGCGATCACGTCGACGCCGTCGCAGGTCGGTCCGGCCAACGTCACGGGCAGCAGTTCCTTGCGGGGTGGACGCGCGGGGTCATGCGTAGTCCGATACCCGACCCCCCTGGTCAAACAACTAGAACACGTTCTAGATTCACTCCATGGATTTCGGGCTTGTGCTCTTCACCAGCGACCGGGGCATCGCGCCCGCCGCAGCGGCCAAACTTGCCGATGACCACGGCTTCACCACCTTCTACGTGCCTGAGCACACCCACATCCCGATCAAGCGGCAGGCCGCGCACCCCACCACGGGCGACGAGAGCCTGCCCGACGATCGCTACATGCGGACGCTGGATCCGTGGGTGTCCCTGGGCACCGCGGCGGCCGTCACGTCGCGCGTGCGGTTGTCCACCGCCGTCGCCCTGCCCGTCGAGCACGACCCCATCACGCTGGCCAAGTCCATCGCGACGCTGGACCACCTCTCCGGCGGGCGGGTGTCGTTGGGCGTCGGATTCGGTTGGAACACCGACGAACTGGCCGACCACAAGGTGCCGCCCGGCCGGCGCCGCACCATGCTGCGGGAGTACCTCGAGGCGATGCGGGCGCTGTGGACGCAGGAGGAGGCCGAATACGACGGCGAATTCGTGCAGTTCGGCCCGTCCTGGGCGTGGCCCAAGCCCGTGCAGTCCCACATCCCCGTGCTCGTCGGCGCAGCGGGCACGGAGAAGAACTTCAAGTGGATCTCCCGGTCCGCCGACGGGTGGATCACCACGCCGCGCGACTTCAACATCGACGACCCGGTGAAACTGCTGCAGGACACCTGGGCGGGCGCCGGTCGCGACGGCGCACCGCAGATCGTCGCGCTGGACTTCAAGCCGGACCCCGACAAGCTCGCCCACTGGCGCGATCTCGGGGTCACCGAGGTGCTGTTCGGCCTGCCCGACAAGCCGGAGGCCGAGGTCGCGGCCTACGTCGAACGGCTGGCCGGCAAGCTCGCCGCGCTCTGACCCCTGCGTCCCCCGTTACGCCAGCGTCGCTGAGTTGACGCCGTCGGCGGCGGCCACCTGGATCGCCGCACCCAGCGGGTCACCGTCGGTCATCAGCGCCAGCAGGTCGGCGTCGGTCGTGATGGCCATGAACCGACTGTTGTCGGCGTCCACCCTGCCGATGATGATCCCGGTGCGCTCGGGCCAGTCGTAGCGCACCGAGTACGTCTCGATTGTGCCGCGGCCGTTGAGGTCCCGGGTGACGGTGACTTGGGACAGTGTGTTGATCTGGGCCTGGAGTCGCGCGCTGTCGTCGGCCCTCCACGCGGCGGGCTCGGTGGAGTACACACCCGCCGAATACTTGCTCATCACACCGCCGTTGGCGCCGACGAGACCGAAATGGCCGGGCCGGTCACGCATCTCCGAGACGGTCTCGGCAATGCCGTGCAGCGAGTAACTGTTTCCTGGCCCTCCGAAGTACGGCAGCCCGCCGGTCAGGGTCAGCCCACGCGGGTCGTCGGCCGCGAGTCCGGTCGAGTCGCACACCGCGAAGACCGGGAACGGGAAGCAGCTGTAGAGATCAAAGCTGGCGATCTCATCGAGGCCGATACCCGCCATGTTCAGCGCGCCCGTGACGGCCAGCTCCGCTGATGCGCTGGCGCCCAGGTCTTCTCGGACCAGCAGTTCCTGCTCGACGAGGTCGGCATGGCCATGCAGGTAGACCCACTTGTCCTCGGGCACACCGAGGCGCCGCGCCGCGTCCACCGACATCACCAGAGTTGCCGCACCCTGGTTCACCTGATCGCGGGCGACCATCAGGCGCGGATAGGGGTCACAGATCATCCGGTTCTCGGCCGTGACGGTGACGAGTTCGTCGACCGAGCGCTCCACCGGAGACGACGAGAAGGGGTTCTTGGCAGCAACTTTCGAGAACGGCGCGAAAAGCTCGGCCATCTGCTGCCGGTAGTCGGCGGCACCGACACCCAGGCGAGCCCGGCGTGCGTTCTCCAGGAGGCCGTACTGCACGGGCGCACCGGTCAGGCCATGCTTGACGGTGTACTCGCTGATGTACTGATCGAATCCGAAACCGCGGTCCTCGAGTTGACCCCCGACGTGTTCGGTGAAGTCGGGCTTGTCGTCCCGTTTGGCGAAGTGCCGCGTCGTCGAACCGGGTTCCGAACCGAGCACCAGGACGACGTCGGCCTCGCCTGCCGCAATGGCGCCGGCGAACTCGGTGAGCACCTTCTGCGGGCCGTGCCCACCCAGTGGTTCCAGGACCGCCCGCTTCGGGTCGGCGCCGATTCGGCCCGCGACCGACCGCAAGTAGTTGTCGGAGGCGCCCAGGGGTGGGCTGCTGAAGGGGGTGCAGATCTCGAACTGCCGCAGGCCCACGAACACGTCAATGGCTGCGGCGACAGCGGCGACGTCGACCTCGGTGTCGGCCAGGGCCGCACGGGCCGCCTCGGTGGCCAGTTCCACCGCCGACATGCCCCGGTAGCCCGAGTCCTCGATGCGCTCGGTGAACTGACCGACGCCGACGACGACGGGCGTGCGTGGATCCACAGTCATTTTGACAGGCTAAACGAACTGTCCATCCGGCGCGAAAAGGGCAGGCCGGGGGTGTTCTCGGGCCTGGGCGCCGGGGGTGCGCCCAGGGCCAGGAGGCCGGGGGTTCAACCGGGGCCAGGAGGCCGGGGGTTCAACCGGGGCCCGGAGGCCGGGGGTGCGCCCAGGGCCCGGAGGCCGGGGGTTCAACCGGGGCCCGGAGGCCGGGGGTGCGCCCAGGGCCCGGAGGCCGGGGGTTCAACCGGGGCTTTGTCCGAGGCCTGCGCTGGAACCATCGCCGAGACTTAAACGTCTGCGACACTTCCCGGCGCGTCTTCGCAACGGTTTAAGTGTCGACGCCGGGACGGCCCCAACCCACCTCGCGAGCAATCCCGCGCCGCTCACGACCCCACCCTTGGCTGCGCAGCACCTGCTCACGGCCCCGCCCTTGACCTCCCTGTCACTAAGTGACACAGTGGTGATGTCACTAAGTGACAGGAGGTGAAGCCATCAGCGACAAACAGGAGCAGGCGCGTCTCTCGGTGTCCCGGCACGCCTGCGCGCTCTTCTGGGAACGGGGAGTCTCCGGCACCAGCGGCGACGACATCGCCGAGGCCGCCGGACTGTCCACCCGCACGATCTGGCGGTACTTCCGCTGCAAGGAGAGTTGCGTCGAACCACTGCTCGCGCGGTCGACGGCGCGGTTCATCGACGTTCTGCAGCGGTGGCCACATGAGCTGTCACTCTCGGAGCACCTTGCCGTGGTCAGCTTTTCGCATCCGTTCTCACCACAGGACATCGAAGATGAGATCAGCGCGATGCGCATCGCGACCATGACCTCGTCCGAACCCGCCCTGCGCACTGCGTATCTGATGGTGCATGACCAGATGGAACAGGGCTTCATCCCGGTCATCGCCGACCGCCTGGGCCTACCCGAATCCGACCTCACGGTGCGACTGAGCGCTGCAGCGATCACCGGCGCGTTCCGCGTGGTCGACGAGGACGTCAGCCGAGCAGTGGTCATCGACGGCAAGAAGGTCACCGCGGAGCAGACACTGGCCCTCATCGACCGCGCCATTCGCGAAGCCACCAACGGCCGGCTTGGCGGACCCGTCACCCGATAACCACCTGAACACGACAAAACGGACCTGTAGCCACAGGCCCGGCGATCGACGACATCCACAACCGGAAGGACCACCATGCCTCTCCCCCAACTCATTTCGGTGGAGGACTTCTTCAACCCGCCCCAGCGTGCCGGTGCCGCGATCTCACCGGACGGAACCAGAATCGCCTATCTGGCACCGTGGCAGAACCGGCTGAACATCTGGGTGCAGGGTGTGGACGGCACCGACGAACCCCGGTGCGTCACTGCGGATGAGGATCGCAGCGTCTACATCTTCAGCTGGACCCAGGACTCCCGGTGGCTGCTCTACATGCAGGACGAGGGCGGCAACGAGCGCTGGCACGTCTACCGGGTGGATCCCGACGACCCGGATGCCCCCGCCGAGGATCTCACGCCGTTTCCGGGAGCACGGGCCTCGTTCGAGTTGCTCAAGGGCCGCCCAGGCAAGGCCGTCGTTCAGCACAACGCCCGCAACGCCGAATTGATGGACGCCTACGAACTCGACATCGCCACCGGTGACCTCACCCTGCTCGCCGAGAATCCCGGCACCGTCATCAGTTGGATCAGCGGTCCCAGCGGTGACCTGTTCACCAACACCCTGACCGCCGACGGGGATATCGAGGTCTCGCAATGGGATTCTGCCACCTCGTCGCTGCGCCCAATCAAGGTCTACGAGGGCCGGGACTACCCACTCGGCATCTACCCCGTCGCCGTCGCCCCAGACGGCACCGGCCTCTGGCTGGGCTCCTACGAGGGCAGCGAACGCCTGCGACTGGCCCGCCTCGACGTGGCGTCCGGGGAGGAGATCGAGGTGGACACCCACCCGACCTTCGACCTCGGGGCGCAGATCATGCTGCCGTCACCGTTCATCCTCAGCGAGCAGACCGGTGAACTGATCGGTGCCCGCTATTACGGTGAGCGACAGGTGATCCACGCCCTCGACGACGATTTCGCCGAGGTTCTGGCCGCACTGACGAATCTGTCCGACGGTGACCTCGCCGGAATGTCCTGCGACGACAGCGGACAACGTTGGGTGGTCAGCTTCACCCAGGACCGCGATCCGGGCCTCACCTATTTCTACGACCATTCGACAGGTGAGAGCCGGTTGTTGTTCCAGCCGTTCCCGCATCTGGATCCTGCCGCGCTGGCTCCGATGACACCGGTCACGATCACCGCGCGCGACGGACTGCCCCTGCATTCGTATCTGACGCTGCCGGTGGGCGTCCCGCCGGAGAATCTGCCGCTGGTGCTTCTGGTGCACGGCGGTCCGTGGGCACGCGACTACTGGGGCTTCCAGCCCGACGTGCAACTGCTGGCCAATCGCGGATATGCGGTGCTGCAGGTCAACTTTCGCGGATCCACCGGTTTTGGCAAGTCTTTCACCCAGGCCGCGATCGGCGAGTTCGCCGGCCGGATGCACGACGATCTGATCGATGCAGTGGACTGGGCCGTCAAGCAGGGGTACGCCGACCGCGACCGGGTCGCGATCTTCGGCGGGTCCTACGGCGGGTACGCCACGCTGGTCGGCGTCACGTTCACCCCGGACGTGTTCGCCGCGGCCATCGACTACGTCGGGATCTCCAGTCTGCCCAACTTCCTGCGGACCCTGCCCGACGTCGCCCGCCGGTTCCTGGCCAGCAACTGGCACCTCTACGTCGGCGATCCTTCGGATCCGGAACAGGAGGCCGATATGTTGGCCCGTTCCCCCATCACCAAGGTGGATCGGATCCGCACCCCGCTGCTTGTGGTGCAGGGCGCCAACGACACTCGGGTGGTACAGGCCGAATCGGACAACATGGTCGACGCCCTGCGCGCCCGCGGCGTCGAGGTTGAGTACATGGTCAAGGCCGACGAGGGGCACGGTTTCGTCAACCCGGAGAACAGCATCGACATGTATCACGCGGTGGAGCGGTTCCTCGCGCAGCATCTCGGTGGCCGGGCCTGAGGCCCCAGCCAACAGTCCCAGGCCCCCAAGCAAAATCGCCCCCAAACCGAGGTTTGAGGGCGATTTTGTTTCTGCTGAACGGGTTTGGTGAACCCTTACAGGTTCGCGAGGAGCTCGCGCGCCTTGGCGGCGGTCTCGGACGGCGTCTTCCCGACCGCGACACCGGCAGCCTCGAGCGCCTCCTGCTTGCCGGCGGCAGTGCCCGCACCGTCGGAGACGATGGCGCCCGCGTGGCCCATGGTCTTGCCCTCGGGAGCGGTGAAGCCGGCGACGTAGCCGACGACCGGCTTGGTGACGTTGGCCTTGATGTAAGCCGCGGCCTTCTCCTCGGCGTCGCCGCCGATCTCACCGATCATCACGATCAGCTTGGTCTCGGGATCCTTCTCGAACGCCTCGATGGCGTCGATGTGGGTGGTGCCGATGACCGGGTCGCCACCGATACCGATGGCGGTGGAGAAGCCGAGATCGCGCAGCTCGTACATCATCTGGTAGGTCAGGGTGCCGGACTTCGACACCAGACCGATCGGGCCCTTGCCGGTGATGTTGTTCGGCGTGATGCCGACCAGCGACTCACCCGGAGTGATGATGCCGGGGCAGTTGGGGCCGATGATGCGAGTCTTCTGCCCCTTCTCGACGTTGTAGGCCCACGCATACGCGCTGTCCTGCACCGGGATTCCCTCGGTGATGACCACGAGAAGCGGGATCTCGGCGTCGATGGCCTCGATGATGGCGTCCTTGGAGAACGCCGGCGGCACGAAGGCGATCGACACGTCGGCGCCGGTCTCCTTGATGGCCTCGGCGACGGTGCCGAACACCGGCAGTTCGATGTCGTTGCCGTCCTTGTCGACGTGCGACACGGTGGTCCCGGCCTTGCGGGCGTTGACGCCGCCGACGACCTGGGTGCCGGCCTTCAGCATCAGCTTGGTGTGCTTGGTGCCCTCACCGCCGGTGATGCCCTGGACGATGACCTTGGAGTCCTTGTTCAGGAAGATGGACATAAGTTGTTGGCTCCCTTACTTATTCGCCAGCTCGGCGGCCTTGTCGGCCCCGGAGTCCATGGTTTCTGCCTGGACTACCAACGGATGGTTGGCCTCGGCCAGGATGCGACGGCCCTCTTCGACGTTATTGCCGTCGAGACGCACGACCAGCGGCTTGTTGGCCTCGTCACCGAGGATCTGCAGCGCCTGCACGATGCCGTTGGCGACCGCGTCACACGCGGTGATGCCGCCGAACACGTTCACGAACACGCTCTTGACCTGCGCATCGTTGAGGATGACGTCCAGACCGGCTGCCATCACCTCGGCCGAGGCGCCACCGCCGATGTCGAGGAAGTTGGCCGGCTTCACGCCGCCGTGCTTCTCCCCGGCGTAGGCCACGACGTCCAGCGTCGACATAACCAGGCCGGCGCCGTTACCGATGATGCCGACCTCGCCGTCGAGCTTGACGTAGTTGAGGTCGTTCTCCTTGGCCTTCAGCTCGAGGGGATCAGTGGCGTCCTTGTCTTCGAACTCCGCGTGACCCGGCTGACGGAAGTCGGCGTTGGCGTCCAGGGTGACCTTGCCGTCCAGCGCCAGAATCTGATCGTCGGGCGTGCGCACCAGCGGGTTGACCTCGACCAGCGTCGCGTCCTCACCGACGAAGACCTCCCAGAGCTTCTGGATGGTCACGGCGGCGGCGTCGAGCACCTCCGCTGGCAGGTGGCCCTGCTCGGCGATCGAGCGCGCGAACGCCAGGTCGACACCCTTGACGGCGTTGACGGGGACCTTGGCGAGGCGCTCGGGCTTGGTCGCGGCGACCTCTTCGATCTCCATGCCGCCCTCAACCGAGCACATCGCCAGGTAGGTGCGATTGGAACGGTCGAGCAGGAAGGAGATGTAGTACTCCTCGGCGATGTCGCTGGCCTCAGCGACGAGGAGCTTCTTCACGACGTGGCCCTTGATGTCCAGGCCGAGAATGTTCTGGGAGTGGGTGAAGGCGTCCTCAGGGGTGGCCGCGTACTTCACGCCGCCGGCCTTACCGCGGCCGCCGACCTTGACCTGCGCCTTGACCATGACCGGCTTGCCGATCTCCTCGGCGATCGCCTTGGCGCCTTCGGCGGAATCGGTGACCCGTCCCGGAGTGGTGGGGACGTTGTGCTTGGCGAACAGTTCCTTCGCCTGATACTCGAATAGATCCATGAGCTTCCTAACTGACGCGCAGTCTGTCTATCGGCAATGACGGCGGTGACTGTTTGTGGGGGTTTTTGGCCCGTTGGGCACCTTATCGACCTCACTGCGACGCGCTCGCACCGCCTACTACTGTTGTGGCACATGTCACCACTGAGCACATAGTGATTGAGATCACAATCTGCCCAGGAACACTTCTACGGGTTGCCACCAACATTGGAGTTTGGTTAACGTCTCTGGGGTCTTCGATAACGCTTTGGTCACGAGACTCACGACATTAAAGGGACGTCAGCTTTGGCAACGCATCATTCGACACCGGCATCACGCTCGGGAACGTCGAGGAGCGCGCGCCGCGCAGAGCAGGATTTCCACCCCAATGAAGTGACCGACATCGTGCCGTTCAACGAGTTCGGCAGCCTCGATGACCTCGACTTTCAGGCCAGCGCCTTCGACACCGCGACCGACGTCCTGCGCGCTCCGGAACTCGACGATCTCGCCGACATCGAAGAGACGCCGTTCCAGCTGATGCGCCGCATGGATCTGAACGTGATCCACGATCCCGACGCGACCGACGTGATCCCGCGGATCAGTGGGGCCCAGCACCGCAAGCCCGCCGCGAGCGCCCTCAAGGGCCGCGTGATGATCGCGGCGATGGCCGCGGGAGCCGCCGCCGCGGCCGCGCACAGTGCCGTCAACCCGTCGGACAAGGCCTCGGCCGAGACCCTGCTGGCCTCCGACACGACGCTGGGCGACACCCCCAACGTGACGGGCACCGCCCGCGGTATGCAGGTCGTCAGCGTGACGCCCGCGCTCAACAGCACCCTGCACTCCGAGGAACTCGCCAAGGGCGCCGCCTACGCGCAGGAGCGCGCCGAGCGTGAGGCCCGACTGGCCCGCCCGCTGTTCGCCAAGCCCACTCAGGGCATCTTCACCTCCGGCTTCGGTTACCGCTGGGGCGCCCTGCACGCGGGCGTCGACCTCGCCGGCCCGATCGGCACCCCGATCTACGCCGTCGCGGACGGTGTCGTGATCGACGTCGGCCCCACCGCGGGCTACGGCGCCTGGGTCAAGCTGCGGCACTCCGACGGCACCGTGACCCTCTACGGCCACATCAACACCTGGACGGTCAGCATCGGCCAGCGCGTGTTCGCCGGCGACCAGATCGCCACCATCGGCAACCGCGGCTTCTCGACGGGCCCGCACTGCCACTTCGAGGTCATGCCCAACGGCTCGGATCGCATCGACCCGGTGCCGTGGTTGTCCCAGCGCGGCATCAGCGTCGGCGGCTACGCCGGCTGACCCGGTGACCCAGCCGCCTCCCACACCACACGAGCCCCCCTCCGGGGAACAGACTCGCATCATCCGGCGGGTGCCCACTGGAAACACTGGAGCGCTGCCGCAGGCGGACGACGCCCACACCAGCATCATCCGGCGGGCGCCCACAGGAGCCACCGGAGCGGTACCGCGGGCCGACGACGCCCAGACCAGCATGATCGGGCAGGCGCCCACGGGTTCGTTCCCCACCCAGCACATCCCGACCCCGTCGGCCCGCCCACGCCCCAAGAAGGCGCCCAGTCCGGTGACCGCGGTCGCGGCCTGTGTCGTGGCGATGCTCAGCGGGTGGGCCACCTCCGTCGTCGCGACGAGCCTCATCATCGGGTGGTGGGACACCGATCGACTGTTCTGCGTCGCCGTGGCCTTCCTGGCGTTCGTGTTCGCCTCCAGCACCATCACGGGAGTCGTGATGGTGCTGCTGCGCCGCATCATGGGCCGCTGGCTGGTGGCCGCGGGCGCCGTGGTCGCCCTGCTCGCGTTCGTCGGGGTGTTCATCGCGGGCGCCAAGATCCCCTGGATCGTCTATGCGATCCCCGTGCTGCCCGTCGTCAGCGCGGCCCTGGCTCTGCACCCCGCGACCAAACGCTGGATTTTGGTGTCATAAGGGCCTTCCGGGCCGGGTTACGGTCGATGTACGAGGAGGTTCCATGTACCAGAACCCTGTGCAGTACCGGGCCCACCAGCCCTACCCGGCCCAGCGCGCGTACCCGGCGTACCCGGCCCACCCGGCTTACGCAGCAGCGCAACCGTTCCCAGCCCGGCCCAGCGGTGGCACCGCGATCACCGGCGCCATCCTGAGCCTGCTGGGCGGGCTCGCGCAGGTGGTCACCGTCTTCGGCTCGCTCGTGGCCCTCACGCTGACCTCCGATAGCACTGTCAGCCAATATCTTCCGGACTGGTACGGCGCGGTCATGGTGTTGACGCTGCTCGTCAGCGTCGCCCTGTGCGCCGGACTCCTTGTCGGTGGCGGATTCCTGACGGCGGGCAGATCGTGGGCACGGATCGTCGTCGCGGCCTCATGCGGCGTTGCGATCGTCTTCGGCATCGTCAGCGAAGTCGTCGCGTCCGCCATGTACCGAGGGATGGGTGCCGATATCGCCGCTGGGCAGGGGTCGTCGTCCGTCTTCGGTTTCCTGGGACTGATCTTCCCCATCGCGACCGCGGTGCTGGTGCTGCTGCCGAGCACTGCCGCCTGGTGCCGATCCCGTGGCGTCTGACTGATTCCCAATGCCCGCCGCTCGGACGCGCAGCTGCACTGCGCTCGCGGCGGGCCGGGTCAGCGTTTAGAGCTTGCTCACCGGGGCGTGATTGTGCATGAGCTTGACGCGGCCCGCGCTGCCGAAGTCGATGAGCGACATGGCCGACTCCCCCACGCCGGAGACCTCTTCGACGCGTCCCAATCCGTACTTGTCATGCGTGACGCGGTCACCCGGCGCGAGCACCAGCAGCGGACGGTTGCGCGCTGCGGCGGGCCGGGTGGGCGACGGCCTGGCCGGACCGCCGAAGCGACCCGCTCCGCTGACCGGAGCACTGAACGCAGACGAGGACTGCTCGGTGCGCCGCCAGTCGATGAGCTCCTGTGGAATCTCGCGCAGGAAGCGCGATTCCGGATTCAGCATCGGCTGGCCCCACGATGACCGGACCTTGGCCCGGGTCAGGTACAGCCGCTGCCGCGCGCGGGTGATGCCCACATAGGCCAGGCGTCGTTCCTCGGACAGTTCGGTGGGATCGCCCAATGCCCGCATATGCGGGAACATCCCGTCCTCCCAGCCGGTCACGAACACCACCGGGAATTCCAGCCCCTTGGCGGTGTGCAGCGTCATCAAAGTGACCACACCCGAACTGTGTTCGGGGATCTCGTCGGTGTCAGCCACGAGCGACACCCGCTCCAGGAACTCGGCCAGGATCCCCGTCTCGGGGACGTCCTCGTCGAGGGCATCCTCGTCGTCGGCCGCCAGTGCCTTGGCGTTGGCTCGGTCGATGCTGAATTCGTGTGCGACGCTGACGAGTTCGTTGAGGTTGTCCAGGCGCGCGAGATCCTGTGGGTCACTGGATGCCTCGAGTTCACGCCGGTACCCGGTCTGCTCGAGCACCGCTTCCACGAGTTCGCCCAGTTCGTCGCCCAGCTTGGCGCGCAACCTGTCGAGCAGTTCCACAAAGGCCGCGATCGCCTTCTCCGACCGCGAGTTGAGCATCGGAACCCTGCCCTCGGCCGCGGCCTGGAGCGCGTCGTTGAAGCTGCTGCCGGTGTTCTCAGCGTGGACCGCGACGCATGCCTCAGCACGGTCGCCGATGCCGCGACGCGGGGTGTTCAGGATGCGGCGCATGCTCACCGAGTCACCTGGGTTGTCGAGCACCCGCAGGTACGCGACGATGTCGCGGATCTCCTTGCGCTCGTAAAAGCGGACTCCCCCAACGACTTTGTAGGGGATGCCGGATCGGATGAAGATCTCTTCCAGCGCACGCGAGCTGTTGTTGGTGCGGTAGAACACCGCGACGTCGCTGTAGTTGATGTCGCCGTTGTCGGCCAGCGCGTCGATCTCACCCGCGATGAATCGCGCCTCGTCGTGCTCGTTGTCGGCGACGTACCCGACGATGAGCTCACCCTCGCCGGAGTCGGTCCACAGCCGCTTCTCCCGCCGGCCGGCGTTGCGGGCGATGACGGCGTTGGCCGCATTCAGGATGGTCTGCGTGGACCGGTAGTTCTGCTCCAGCAGGATCGTCGTGGCGCTCGGGAAGTCGCGCTCGAAGTCCTCGATGTTGCGGATCGTGGCCCCGCGGAAGGCGTAGATGGACTGATCCGCGTCGCCCACCACGCACAACTCGCCGGGTTCCACGCCGTCGGGGGTGGTCTCAACGCCCACCAGTTCGCGCACCAACACGTACTGCGCGTGGTTGGTGTCCTGGTACTCGTCGACCATGATGTGCCGGAACCGTCGCCGGTAGTACTGGGCGATCTGTGGGAAGGCCTGCAGGATTCCGACCGTCTCACCGATCAGGTCGTCGAAGTCCAGCGCGTTGGCGGCACGCAGCCTGCGCTGGTACTCCCCGTACACCGTGGCCACCGTGCGGTTGAGGTCGTCGGAGACGTCGGACAACTCGGCGACGGCCTGCTCGGGGTCGACGAGTTCGTTCTTCAGGTTGGAGATCGAGTTGGCCAGCAGACGCGGCGAGTACCGCTTGACGTCGAGGCCCATGTCCTTGGCGATCATCATCAGCAGACGGCGCGAGTCGTCGGCGTCGTAGATCGAGAAGTTGGAGTTGAGCCCCGGAAGCAGCGACGCCTGGTTGCGCAGGATGCGCACGCAGGTCGAGTGGAACGTCGACACCCACATGTTCCTGGCCCGCGGGCCGATCAGCTGGACCACCCGTTCCCGCATCTCAGCGGCGGCCTTATTGGTGAAGGTGATGGCCAGGATCTGCCCGACACCGACATCGCGGGCTGCCAGCAGGTAGGCGATGCGGCGGGTCAGCACCGCGGTCTTGCCCGACCCGGCGCCGGCCACGATCAGCAGAGGTGTGCCCTCATGCAGCACGGCTTGGCGCTGCTGGGGGTTGAGGCCGTCGAGAAGCTGATCGGTTTCGGTGCTGATGCTCATATCGTCTGTAAACCTACCGCCGTCTGCAGACACTTTTGTCCTGGCACGAGGGTTGGTGGCACACTCGAAAAGTGGCTGAAACCGATCAGGTCCCCGACATCGATCAGTTGCGCCTGGAGATCGACCGACTGGACGCCGAGATCCTGGCCGCGGTGAAGCGCCGGCAGGAGGTCTCGAAGACGATCGGCAAGGCGCGAATGGCGTCGGGCGGCACCCGACTGGTGCACAGCCGCGAGATGAAGGTCATCGAGCGCTACAGCGAGCTGGGGCCGGAAGGCAAGGACCTGGCGATGCTGCTGCTGCGGATGGGCCGCGGTCGCCTCGGGCACTGAGCCCACTCGCTCGACGCCCGCCCTCTGACTGCCCCTCCGACGCCGAAACCGGCATGTGGACGCGGAAAAGGGCACTTTCCGCGCCCACATGCCGGTTTGGGCGTCAAGAACTACTTCGTCAGGGCGATGTACTTGGTGTCGAGGTACTCCTCGATGCCCTCGGTGCCACCCTCGCGGCCGAAGCCCGACTCCTTGACCCCGCCGAACGGCGCGGCCGGATCGGAGATCACCCCGCGGTTGACCCCGACCATGCCCGACTCGATGGACTCGGCGACCCGCAGTGCACGGTCCAGCGACTGCGTGAAGATGTAGGACGCCAGACCGTACTCGGTGTCGTTGGCGGCCTTGATGCCCTCCTCTTCGGTGTCGAACCCGATCACCGGAGCGACCGGCCCGAACACCTCCTCCTTGAGGATGCGTGAGTCCGGTGCGACGTCGGTGAGCACCGTGGCCGGGTAGAAGTTTCCGGGCCCGCCAGGAGCGACGCCGCCGACGGCCACGGTCGCGCCGCGCGCCACAGCGTCGGACACCAGGTCGGCGACGGTGGCGACCTGCTTGGCGTTGACCAACGGGCCCAGCGTCGACCCCTCATCGAGGCCATTGCCCAGCGTGAACTCGCTCATCCGCTTCACCAGCTTGTCGGTGAACTCCTCGCGGACGGCGTTGGCGACGTGGAACCGGTTGGCCGCGGTGCAGGCCTCGCCGCCGTTGCGCATCTTGGCCAGCAGCGCGCCCTCGACCGCGGCGTCGACGTCGGCGTCGTCGAACACGATGAACGGCGCGTTGCCGCCCAGTTCCATCGACGTCCGCAGCAGCTTGTCGGCGGACTGCTTGACCAGTGCCTTGCCGACTCCGGTGGAACCCGTGAACGTCAGCTTGCGCAACCGGCCGTCGTCGATCAGGGCCGTGGTCAGGTCGCCGGGCTTGGACGTCGGCAGCACCGAGAGCACGCCCTTGGGCAGGCCCGCCTCATCCATGAGCTTGGCCAGCAGCAGCATCGTCAGCGGCGTCTCCTGCGCCGGCTTGACGATCATCGTGCACCCCGCGGCGACGGCCGGGCCGATCTTGCGGGTGCCCATGGCCAGCGGGAAATTCCACGGCGTGATCGCGTAGCAGAGTCCGACCGGAGCCTTCGTCACGATGATCCGGCCGGTGCCCGCGGGACTCTGGGTGTAGCGGCCGTCGATGCGGACGGCCTCCTCGGCGAACCAGCGGAAGAACTCGGCGCCGTACTTGACCTCGCCCTTGCTCTCGGCGATCACCTTGCCCATCTCGAGGGTCATCAGCGCGGCGATGTCGTCGGTGTGTGCGGTGATCGTCTCGAACACCGAGCGCAGAACCTCGCCACGCTCACGCGCCGGCGTGGACGCCCACTCGTCCTGAACCGCGGTCGCGGCCTCGACAGCGGCGATGCCGTCCGCGGCAGTGGCATCGGCGACCTGAGTGATGACCTCATCGGTGGCCGGATTCAACACGTCAAAGGTCGACGACCCGGCACGCTCCTCACCGCCGATCCAGAGACCCGTCGGAACCGTCGACAACAGCTTTGCGATGTCCATCCCCCCATCATTCACTAGGTTTGAGCCATGGCCGCCGACTATCCACCGATCTCCGAGTCCCCCGCCTGGAACGCCCTGGCTCGTCACCACGATCAGATCGGTGACCGACATCTGCGTGACCTCTTCAACGAGGATCCCGACCGCGGTCGGGAGTTGACGCTGAGCGTCGGCGACCTCTACATCGACTACAGCAAGCATCGGGTGACACCTGAAACCCTGCGCCTGCTGGTGGACCTGGCTCGCGCCGCGGGCCTCGAGCAGCGCCGCGACGCGATGTTCGCGGGCGAGCACATCAACACCTCCGAGGACCGCGCGGTGCTGCACACCGCGCTGCGCCTGCCCCGCGATGCGTCGTTGACCGTGGATGGCCAGAACGTCGTCGCCGACGTCCACGAGGTGCTCGACGCGATGGGCGACTTCACCGACCGTCTGCGCAACGGTGACTGGACCGGCGCCACCGGACAGCGGATCAGATGCGTGGTCAACATCGGCATCGGCGGCTCCGACCTGGGTCCGGTGATGGTGTACGACGCGTTGCGGCACTACGCCGACGCCGGCATCTCGGCTCGGTTCGTGTCCAACGTCGACCCCGCCGATCTGGTCGCCACGCTCGACGGACTTGACCCGGCCACAACGCTTTTCATCGTCGCATCGAAGACATTCTCGACGTTGGAGACGCTGACCAACGCGACCGCGGCGCGGCGCTGGCTGACCGACGCACTCGGCGATGCCGCGGTGGCCAAGCATTTCGTGGCGGTGTCGACCAACAAGCGCCTGGTCGACGAGTTCGGCATCAACACCGACAACATGTTCGGCTTCTGGGACTGGGTCGGTGGCCGGTATTCGGTGGACTCGGCGATCGGCCTGTCTGTCATGGCGGTGATCGGCCGGGAGGCGTTCGCCGACTTCCTGTCCGGGTTCCATCTTGTCGACGAGCACTTCCGGACCGCGCCGCTGGCCGAGAACGCGCCGGCGCTGCTGGGGCTGATCGGCCTGTGGTACTCGAATTTCTTCTGCGCACAATCCCGTGCGGTGCTGCCCTACTCGAATGACCTGTCGCGGTTCGCGGCCTATCTGCAGCAGCTGACCATGGAGTCCAACGGCAAGTCGGTGCGCGCCGACGGTTCGGCCGTGTCCACCGACACCGGCGAGATCTTCTGGGGCGAACCGGGAACCAACGGCCAGCACGCGTTCTACCAACTGCTGCACCAGGGGACACGCCTGGTGCCCGCGGACTTCATCGGGTTCTCCCAGCCCACCGATGACCTGCCGACCGCCGACGGCACCGGCAGCATGCACGACCTGCTGATGAGCAACTTCTTCGCCCAGACGCAGGTGCTGGCCTTCGGCAAGACCGCCAAAGAGATTGCCGCAGAAGGCACTCCGGCCGAGGTGGTGCCGCACAAGGTGATGCCCGGCAACCGGCCGTCTACGTCGATCCTGGCCACCCGGCTCACGCCGTCGGTAGTCGGTCAGTTGATCGCGCTCTACGAGCACCAGGTGTTCACCGAGGGCGTGATCTGGGGTATCGACTCGTTCGACCAGTGGGGTGTGGAACTGGGTAAGACCCAGGCCAAGGCACTGCTGCCGGTGCTCACCGGCGACGGCTCACCCGCGCAGCAGTCCGACAGTTCGACGGATGCGCTGGTGCGGCGTTACCGCGCGGAACGCGGCCGGGTGGGCTGAGCCGCCAGGCGAAGACCAGCCCGGCCGAATCAGGCATGAGCCGGGTGGGCTGAGCCGCCAGGCGAAGACCAGCCCGGCCGAATCAGGCCCGAGCCGGGTGGGCTGAGCCGCCAGGCGAAGACCAGCCCGGCCGAACAGGCCCGAGCCGGGTGGGCTGAGCCGCCAGGCGAAGACCAGCCCGGCCGAACAGGCCCGAGCCGGGTGGGCTGAGGTCTTACGCGCCGAGGGCCGACTTGTTGACGGCCCTTACTGGGAAAACCCGTCAACAAGTCGGCCCTCGGCGCGACAGAAGCGGAGCGGGAGCAAGCGGGAGCAGCTTCTAAGCGAACAGCTTGCCGAAGCGCACCGGCGTGGCCTTCATCAGCGCAACCAACACCGTCCACGGCCAGGCCGGCACCACTGCCCTTCCGCGTTCGCGCTCGATCGCCGCGACCATCGACCGCACGCCGGTCTCGTTGTCCACCATCAACATCGTCGACGCCGACTTGGCCGTCATCTCCGATTCGATGTAGCCGGGCTCGATCACAGTGACGGCGATCGGGCCCTTGGCGTACTCGGCGCGCAGCGACTGCCCCAGCGAACTGACGCCGGCCTTGCTGGCGGCATACGCGGCCTTGACGCCCGGCACACCCTTGTTGCCCAGCACCGACGAGATCAGCACGAGGTGCCCGGACCCGGCCTTGTGGAACATCTCCAGCGCGGTCTCGATCTGCACCAGAGCGGCGACCAGATTGGTCTCGATGGTGGCCTTGTTGGCCCACAGCTTGCCCGAACCGAGCACCGCACCCTTGCCGACTCCGGCGTTGACGATCACGCGGTCGATGCCGCCCAACTTTTCCGAGAATTCGGCGAAGACCTTGGGCACGGCCTCGTGGTCGTTGACGTCCAGGGCCGCGACGGCCACGGTGATGCCGGGATGCCGGGCCTCGAGCTCCGCCTTCAGTTCATCCAGACGGTCGGTGCGCCGCGCGCACAGCGCCAGGTCACGCCCCTTGGCCGCGAACGCGCGCGCCATGCCCGCACCGAGCCCGGAACTGGCTCCGGTGATCAGAATCTTCTGCCGAGTCATTCGGGCAGCTTAACCAGCGCGCATTCGGCCCAACGCAGCGATAATCGTGATACCTGAGGGGGCACTTCGAAGCGATGGCTGACGTACAGACGCTGACCTGTCGCAACTGCGGCGTGACTGGCCTGCGGCCGACGGCCCGGTACTGCGAGCACTGCGGTGCGCGCTTGAGCCACACCGAGGCCGCCGGGGAGCACAAGCAGGTCACCGTGCTGTTCTGTGACGTCGTGGGGTCGATGCAACTTGCGGCACGCCTTGACCCCGAAGAGTTGCGGTATCTGATGCACAACCTGTTCAACAGGTCGGCCGCTGTCGTACAGCGCTACGGCGGCACCGTCGACAAGTTCACCGGGGACGGATTGATGGCGCTGTTCGGTGCGCCGATCGCGCTCGAAGACCACGCCACGCGCGCCTGTATTGCGGCCCTGCAGATCCAGACCGTCGCCAAGGAACTCGCCGCCGAGGTTCGCGAGCGCGACGGTGTCGACCTCCGACTGCGCATCGGGTTGAACTCCGGCGCCGTGGTCGCAGGCGAAATCGGTTCCGGCCCGGAAAGCTACACGGCCATCGGCCAGGCGGTCGGAATGGCGCAGCGGATGGAGTCGGCCGCCCCGGCAGACGGTGTGCTGTGCTCCGAATCGACCGCAGTCCTGGCACAGGGAGCCGCACAACTGGGTCCGGTGCAACACGTCGCGATCAAGGGTGAGACGGAGTTGGTACCGGCCCGACAACTGTTGTCGGTCTCCACCGAGCGGCCGATCGTGGGTCGCGACGAAGGACCGATGGTGGGACGCGCGGGCCAGTTGGCCCAGCTGATGGGCGCCTTCGAAGCCGAAAAGGGTTGTCTGGTCGAGATCATGGGCGCTCCCGGACTGGGCAAGAGTCGACTCATCGGCGAGTTCGCAGCGTTCGCAGGAGAACAGGGCGCCGACGTGGTGATCGGTCGCTGCGATGCCCACACCGCCGATGTGCCGTTGTGGGCCTTAGCTCGGATGCTGCGAGCGATGTTCGGCATCGCACGCCTCGACGACGATGCCGCCCGCGCGCAGGTCCTCCACCGTCTGCCGGCCTCGATCGCCGACGACGCGGCGGGCGTCGGCATCCTGTTCGAGCTTCTCGGAATCGCCGTCGGCGATTCCCCAGCCGTCGGACTCAATCTCGATGCCAGGCGACGGTGGCTTGTCGAAACCATGCTCAAGGCCGTCGAGTTCCGGCCACTGCGAACACTTTTCATCCTCGAAGACCTGCACTGGATCGATGCGGCCAGCGATGCGACGCTGACCGACTTCGCCTCGACCATCTCCGCCACCGAGTCGATGCTCGTTGTCAGCTACCGACCCGAGTATCGGGGCACGATCCGAGATCTCGCGGAGGTCGCGGTCACACTCGAACCGCTCGACGAGGCGATGACACTCGAAATCGCGCGCGGTCTGATCGGAAGCGACGTGTCGCTGGCCGGTGTCGCCGAGCTGGTCTCCGCTGCGGCGTCCGGCAACCCGTTCTTCGTCGAGGAGATCGTCCGCGACCTCGTCGGCCGCAACGTGCTGACCGGCAGCCGAGGAAGTTATCGCGGTGAAGGCCACGTCGACGAAATCGCGGTACCGGCAACGATTCAAGCGGTGCTCGCCTCTCGCATCGACAGGTTGTCCACCGAGGGAAAGGCGATCCTCAACGCCGCGGCCGTCATCGGCTCACGTTTCGAACTTCGTTGGCTCAACGCGCTGTTACCCCATGTCGACCAGGGGCAACTGGCTGAACTGGTGTCGGTCGAACTGATCGACCAGATCGAATTCGTCCCGGACGCGCGGTACGCCTTTCGACATCCGCTGGTGCGCACGGTCGCCTACGAGTCGCAGCTCACCGACGTTCGAACCCATGCGCACCGCCGCGTCGCAGAAGCCATCGAGGCAGCCAACGAGACCAACCCCGACGAAGTCGCGGCGCTGATCGGCGCGCATCTCGAGGCGGCGGGCGATCTGGAGCGCGCCTACGGCTGGCATATGCGTGCCGCGGAATGGCTGCAGTCGCGAGACATCATCGCCGCGCGTTCCAGCTGGACCCACGCACGGGACCTCGCCGACCAGATGCCGGCCGACGTCGACCTGCGCCAGATGCTGCAGACGGCACCGCGCGCCATGCTGGCCTGGACCGAATGGATGCTGGGGTGTGACCCGGAATCCGAGTCGAACTACCGCGAGTTGCGGGAGTTGGCCGCGCAGTCCGGCGACACCCGATCGCAGATGATCGGAATCGCCGGTCGCATGACGGCACTGTGCACCAACTACGGCAGGCCGATGGAAGCGGTCAATCTCGCCGCGGACCTCCTTGAGATGATCGACACCGTCCCCACCGATGTCACTGCGAAGGTCGACCTGCTCTTCACCGTCATGTGGGCGCAGTTCATGGCGTGTGACTATCCCGCGACGCAGCAGACTGCCACACGCCTGCGCACCGTTGCGGGGGACCTCGTCAGCAGCGCGACGGCGCGGGCCTATGCGGTGGCCGGGTTGACCCACCTGGTCACCGGCGACGACCCCGATCAGGGCCGTCGTGATCTGCAGGTCGGACTGCAGCAGGCACGGACGCTGGATCCCGCGACATACGCGATGGTGATGGCGTTCAACTGCGGACTCGTGGCCGTCGGAGTCGAGTCGGCCACAAGCAGCACCCTTCACGCCGCCGAGGAGGCTCTGCTCGAAGCAGAACAGTTCGGTGACAACTTCGGCATCATCTGCGGACTGTGGGCCTACGCCCTGATGGTCCTGCGACTCGATCCCTCCGCGAGTGGCCTGGCAGTCCGTCTGTTGGAGCGGGCGCGTGCCGTCATCGCCAAACACCGGACCGCCGTCATCACCGCGGGACCGATCGAAGCCGATCTCGCCATCGCGACCGCACGAAACGGGGATCTCGACGGCGCAATCGAACTCATCCGCGATGAGATCGGCCGGCAGTTCGAGAACGCCAACTTCACCTTCGTGGGATTGACCGCGAGCACGCTTGTGCAGGTGCTCGCGGCCCGTGGACGCGAGGAGGACATCGACGAAGCCACCATGCTCACCGCCGGTCTACGGGCTGTGGCGCAGCAGACCGAACTGCTCGCCCTGGACAACTGCGTGCTCCTGAACGAGTTGATCCTGGCCGACGCCGCCGGAGACGCCGATGCCTTCCGGACCGCGTTCACGGCTCGAAAGGCGGTCCTTGAGAAGCTGAACGCGCAAGGCGAATTCATGCTCCTGCGCCCCCTTGAGCCGCCTGGCACAGAATGAACCATCCCTCGCCCGGCAGGTCGGGGCATACTTGGAGGGCTTTCAGCATCGTCGATCCCAGGGGGGACTGCGAATGGGCGATTGTTCGGCATGCGGTCATGACCTGCGACCGTCGGCGAAGTACTGCGACCAATGCGGAGTCCGACTGTCGACGGACCCAGTCGCCACGCGCACCCAGGTCACGGTGATGTGCGGCGACATCGTGGCGCCGACGACGGCGGCCGGTCCAGGATTCGACCGGTGCGCGGCCATCGTGGCCCGTTGTGGAGGGACCGTCGACACCTTCACCGGGGACGGCTTCCGCGCCTGGTTCGGAGCGCGCACCCGGCTCGCCGACCACGCGCTGTGCGCCTGTATGGCAGCGCTGGAGATCCAGTCGACCCTCGAGCACCCGGGCCGCTTCGGGGTGAACTCCGGAGACGTGGTGATCGATGAGAACCGTTCGGCCGGCCACCTCCTCGACGTCGCCCGCAAGATGCAGGTCGCGGCGCCTTCCGGTGGCGTGCTGTTGTCGAACGCCACGGCACTGCTGGTCGCCGACAAAGCCGTCCTGGGACCGCTGCTGCTGATCGACGTCAAGGGCGACGACAACCCCGTCCCGGCGCGCCGCCTGCTGTCGGCGCAGGCGGACCGGCGGTTGAACTACGGCTGATTCGGTGCTGAACTGGGCCGAATGAAACGCCTGGCACTGGCACTGGCATTGGCTGTCCTCGCCACTCCCGCCCTCCCGACCGCCCTGGCCGCCCTGGCCGCCTCGCGCACGCAGATCGACGGCTGCACCCGGGCGATGGTCGAACAGATTGCCCTGCACTGGGATTCACTGCAGGAACCCACCTGCCCAACTGATCTTCAGCGGGCCGTCACCCAGGTGGTCGGCGAGCGCCAACTGGACACCCTGCAGCAGCAGGCGCTGGGCGCCGCGACCGGCTCGTACTGCGGAACTATTTGAGCAGCTTGGACATTCGACGGTCAGCGAGAGCCTTGCCGCCGGTCTGACACGTCGGGCAGTACTGGAAGGACTTGTCGGCGAAGGACACCTCCCGCACGGTGTCCCCGCACACCGGGCACGGCAGACCGGTGCGCGCATGCACGCGAAGCCCGGACCGCTTCTCCCCCTTGAGCGTTGCCGCCTGCTGGCCCACGGACCGGGTGACCGCGTCGTTGAGCACCGAGAACATCGCGTCGTGCAGCGCGGCCACCTGCGCCTCGGTGAGCTTGCCCGCCGTCGCAAACGGCGACAGCTTCGCCACGTGCAGGATCTCGTCGCTGTAGGCGTTCCCAATCCCGGCGATCACCTTCTGATCGGTGATCACCGACTTGATCCGGCCCGTGTTGCCCTTGAGCACGGCCGCCAGATCCTCCGGGGTCAGTTCGAGCGCGTCGGGACCCAGCGCGGAGATCTGCGGAATGCTCCAGGCGTCGCGCACCAACCAGACCGCGAGCCGCTTCTGCGTCCCCGCCTCGGTGAGGTCGAATCCGGTGCTGTTCTCCAGATGCACGCGCAGCGCGATCGGGCCCTTGCCGGGTTTGAGCGGCGTCGGGCTCAGCTTGTCCGACCAGCGCAGCCAGCCCGCCCGGGACAGGTGCGTGATCAGGTTGAGCTCACCCACCTCCAGGCCGAGATACTTGCCCCAGCGATTGGCGCCCGTCACGGCCTGACCGGTCAGCGCGGTCACCGGGGGGTCGTACGTCTTGAGCACCGACAGCGCGCCGACGTCGACGCGGCTGACGGTCTGTCCCACCGCGTTATGGCGCAGGTAGTCGGCCAGGGCCTCCACCTCGGGCAGTTCTGGCATCTCTCCAGTCTGCCGTGTCCCGCACCCCGCGCAAGCTAAGTCACACCTTTCGAATGCGGGCACTCAGGCGACAAAGTTGTTAACGTAGTCGTAACACGGGTTTTGGGAACGCTCATGAATCAATCGCAGCAGCGTCGTCGACGGTTCTGGGTGTTGTGCGGGCTGGGTCGCAACACCCTGGTTCGGCGCCACGACCGCCTCGAGGCTTTGATCACGGTCTGCCTCCTTGCGTTTCTCGTCGCGGCCGTACCGACTGCGATGCTCGCCGGTCGCGCCATGAGCGCGGCCCAAGCCGAGCAGAACCAGGAGTACGTCCGGTCGCTGAACACGGTCGAGGCCACCGTGGTCCAGGTCCGAAACGGTGCGCCCAGTCGCCTTCCGCATCTCACCCGCAATCTCGACGTGAAGTTCATGTGGGCCTACAACGAACGCAACGAGACGATCCGGGGCCTCGACACCGACCATCATCCCGGTGACCGCATCACCGTCTGGCTCGACTCCGCGGGCCAGATCACCGATCCGCCGAGAACCCCCGCAGAGATCGGCAGTGCAGGACTGGGCGTTGGGCTCGCGGTATGGACCAGCATGACTCTCGCCAGCCTGGGCGCGATGGCGGTCCTACGCGCCGACATGGATCGGCGACGCTACGCCGCCTGGGACCGCCAGTGGCGAGTGTTCAGCAGCGGGAACGGTCGCGCCAACCGCGATCCCTGACGAGCCTCAGTTGGGTGCACGCAGCAGGTAGGTGTCCATGATCCAGCCGTGCCGCGCCCGCGCATCCGCGCGCATCGCCACGATCCGGCGGCCCACCTCACCGACTGTGCCGGCCACCAACAACTCGTCGGGTGTGCCGAGGTAGGCGCCCCACCAGATGTGCGTCGCCGGCGGGCATTCCATGAACGAGCACTCCGCGTCGAGCATCACCACCGCGGCACCGTCGAGGCCGTTCTCCCGCAGTTGACGACCCGTGGTGATCAGCACCGGTTCGCCAACATCGTTGAGCGGGATGCGGTGTCGCGCCGTCAGCGCCTGGATGGCCGTGATGCCGGGGACGACGTCGTACTCGATGTCGACGTGCCGCCGGACCAGTTCGAGGATGCGCAGCGTGCTGTCGTAGAGCGACGGGTCACCCCACGCCAGGAAGGCCCCAACCCCGTCGGGGCCGAGTTCGGCTTCGATGGCACGGGCCCACACGGCGGCGCGGGCTTCGTGCCAGTCGGCCACCACCTGCACGTAACCGGAACCGTCGTCGGCCTTGGCCCGCTTGGGATCGGCGAGTTCGACGAAGCGGCAGTCGTCGCCGTCGATGAAGCGCTCACAGATCTGCCGGCGCAGCGCCACCAGATCCGACTTGGCCTCACCCTTGTCCATCGCGAAGAAGACGTCGGTGTCGTTGAGCGCCGTGACCGCCTGCGCCGTGACGTAGTCGGGATCTCCGGCGCCGATGCCGATGACGTGGATAGTGCGCACATCGGCAGGCTAGTGCAGCGATCCCAGATCACAATTTCAAGTACCCGGTACCGGCGGTATTGACAAGTGTCGACGGCCGTCTTACGTTCACTGTCAGCCACGTCACATAGAACGTCACACAGAAGGTGTGCCCTGATGACCACGTCGACGCCCAATCGGGCCGCTGCCGCGACCCCCAACCGCGAGGAGTTCTCCGAACGCCTCCTCAAGGGGTCGGTCAAGAAGTCCTACGAGCCCGTCGTCGACATCGACTGGGACGCACCACTGGACCCGGACAAGTACTTCCTGCCCCCGGAGATGGTCACGCTCTACGGCACGCCGGCCTGGGACGCCCTGACCCGCGAACAGCAGATCGACCTGTCCCGGCAGGAGTTGGTCAACATCCTCTCCGCGGGCATCTGGTTCGAGAACATCCTCAATCAGGCGCTGCTGCGCGATCTGATGCACAAGAACCCGACCGCCCACAGCACGCACTACGCCCTCACCGAACTCGGCGACGAGACCCGCCACATGATCATGTTCGGCAAGGCGATCGACAAAGTGGGTGGTATTCCGGTGCGGCCCAAGCTGTTTCAACGGATCATCATCAACTCGCTGCCGCTGGTCTTCCGCGGGCCGGTGCTGTGGACGGCCGCGCTGGTCGGTGAGGAGATCTTCGACTCGCTGCAACGCCAGATCCTGGAAGACCCCGACCTTCAGCCCGTCGTGCAGCGCCTGATGCGCATCCACGTCACCGAGGAGGCGCGGCACATCCAGTTCGCGCGTGACGGCCTGCGCAAGAGCGTGCCGGTGATGCCGTGGTATCGCCGGGCTTTGATCGCCAACCTGCACGGTGCGGGCGGGCCGTTCTACCGGATGTTGTTCACGCTGCCGCTGCAGTACAGCCGGATGGGCCTGGACGGCCAGGAGATGCGCAGGGTCGCGCGCCGGAACCCGCACTTCCACACCAAGTGCGTCTCGGGGTTCGCGCCCCTGGCGGCCTTCTTCGAGGAGGTCGGACTGATGGGCCGCGTGGGCAGGCGGATGTGGCGACGGGCCGGGTTCCTGTGACGTCGATCGTCCTCGGAACGGATGTGGGCTTTCCCGGTGTGGTGCTGCCCGACGCCCGACTGCGCGATGCGCACTTCGACAACGCGACCGACAGTTGGACGATCGACGCCCCCGACGGCAGCACCGTCACGGCCCGCACGCTGATCGACGCACGTGCGTCCAGCGACGCCACGCTCGCGGTGCACGGTATGCCGAACCTATTCCGGGTTCCCGGCCCCGACACCGCGGCGCAGGTCCGCTTCGTGCGGCAGTGCCTCGACCTGCTGGCACAGTCCGGGTCGACGCGGATCGAGGCCAAGTCCCGCGTGGCGTTGCGGTGGTGGCGACGGACTACTCCGCGGGGGCGGTTCCACCTGACCGGATCGACGCCGGGCCACGACGACCTCTACCGCGGTTCGGCGTCACTCGCGCTCGCCGACAGCGACGTCGACGTCGACGCCCGCCTTGCCGGACACCTGGACGCGATCGACGGCCGCTACCACTGGCGGGGCACGATCTTCGGCGCAATCCCCGAGGATGTTCTCAAAGGTCAACGCATACTTACGCTTTCGACGCCCACCCATTCCGCTCAAGCGCGCGTCGTCGAGCGGACGCCGTGGGGCGGCTACACAGTGGCCGGGGTCGGCGCCCCGCCGTTCGCACTCGACTGAATCGGGCCGAAGCCCGTCGCGGAAACTAGAACGTGTTCTAGTATCTCCGCATGCGGTTCACCTACGCCGAGGCCATGACGGACCCCGCCCACTACATCCCGCTGGCCCAGGCGGCCGAGGCCGCCGGCTACCACGCGATGACCATCGCTGACAGCGTCGCCTACCCGTTCGAGTCGGATTCGGTGTATCCCTACACCCCCGACGGGAACCGGGAGTTCCTCGACGGCAAGGAGATGATCGAGACCTTCGTGCTGACCGCGGCGCTGTCTGCCGTGACGACGACGCTGAAGTTCAACTTCTTCGTCCTCAAGCTGCCGATCCGGCCGCCGGCCCTGGTGGCCAAGCAGGCGGGGTCGCTGGCCGCGATGTTCAACAATCGGCTGGGCCTGGGCGTGGGCACCAGTCCGTGGCCCGAGGACTACGACCTGATGGGCGTCCCGTTCGCCAAACGCGGCAAGCGGATGGATGAGTGCATCGACATCATCCGCGGGCTCACCACCGGCGAGTACTTCGAGTACCACGGCGAGTTCTACGACATCGCCAAGACCAAGATGACCCCCGCGCCCACCAAGCCCATCCCGATCCTGATCGGCGGTCACGCCGACGCGGCCCTGCGTCGCGCCGCCCGCAACGACGGGTGGATGCACGGCGGCGGTGCGCCCGAGGAACTCGACGAACTGCTGGCCAAGCTCACCCGGTATCGCGCCGAGCAGGAGCCCAAGGACGATTTCGAGATCCACGTGATCTCCGGCGACGCCTACACGCCCGACGGCATCAAACGTCTGGAGGACAAGGGCGTCACCGACGTGATCGTCGGCTTCCGCTACCCCTACATCCAGGGCCCCGACCCTGAGCCCCTGGACACCAAGATCCGCCACCTGGAGAAGTTCGCGGAGAAGGTCATCGCGCGGGTCTGAGCCGCCTGATCACAGCTCGTTCCAGACCGGGGCGCGCTTCTCGCGGAGGGCCATCGCGGCCTCGGCCGAGTTGCCCGTGAACGTGCTGAGCACCTGGGTGCGGTTCTCGATCTCCTTGGCATGACGCAGGCTCGGCGCGTCCAGGGCAGTGTTGAGCCCGGTCTTGGTCTGCCACACCCCGTAGGTGTTGTTGGCCGCGATCTCGCGGGCCTTGGCCTCGGCGACGGCCATGAGGTCCTCGGGTGACGTCAGGTCGTTGGCCAGGTGAATTCGGTATGCCTCGTCGGCATCGATGATGCGGCCGGTGAGCATCAGTTCGCGGGCGATGCCTGCGCCCACGATGCGCGGCAGCAGATAGCTGGTGCCCATGTCCATGGACGAGAACCCGGCCTTGATGAACACCGACCCGAAGCGTGCGGCTGTCGACGCGATCCGGATGTCGCAGTGCAGCGCGTACGCCAGGCCGCCACCGACCGCGACTCCGTTGACCGCCGCGATCACCGGCACGGGCAGTTCGTACAAACGGGTCATCTGGTCGGCCAGGCGCACCTGCCCGTCATAGCTGGTCTTCAGGGCGGTCTTGGCCTTGCCCGTCCACGCCGCGCCGGTGCCGCTCAGATCAGCACCCGCACAGAAGCCGCGCCCTGCCCCGGTCAGGATCGCCGCGCGGTACCGACCCGATTCGAGTTCGTCGAGGGCGGCGTCCATGCCTGCCATCAGGGCGCCGTCGATGGCGTTCAGCTTCTCGGGACGGTTCAGCGTGACGACGGCGATGTCGCCGCTCGCCGCATTTTCCGTACCGTCCAGGGACCTGATCTCGACTTCAGCGGACACCCCGCCGACGATAGGGGAATACGGGGACTAAGGTGCCCGCATGCGCGCATACAAAGATGTGTTCGACGCGAGCATCACCGACCCCGCCGGATTCTGGGCCGACGCGGCCCAGGCCGTGACGTGGACCCGCGCCCCGCGGCGGATTCTCGACGACACCAACCCGCCGTTCTACCGCTGGTTCCCCGATGCCGAACTCAACACGTCCGTCAACGCGCTGGACCGACACGTCGCCGCCGGTCGCGGTGGGCAGGCCGCGCTGATCTACGACTCCCCCGTCACCTCGACAAAGCGGGTCTACACCTACGCCGAACTGCTCGATGAGACCGCGCGCTGCGCCGGGATGCTGCGCAGCCTCGGGGTCAACAAGGGCGACCGGGTCGTCATCTACATGCCGATGATCCCCGAGGCCGTCATCACCATGCTGGCCTGCGCGCGCCTCGGGGCCGTGCACTCGGTGGTGTTCGGCGGGTTCGCGCCGCACGAACTCGCCGTGCGCATCGACGACGTGCAACCCACCGTCGTGGTCACCGCGTCGTGCGGGATCGAGCCCGCCCGCATCGTGGAGTACAAACCGATGCTCGACGACGCCGTGGCGATGTCCGAGCACCCGCCGGCGCACTGCGTCGTGGTGCAGCGCGATCGGCACCGCTGCGACATGGTCGAGGGCCGCGATGTGGACTGGCATCACGTGATGGCGACGGCTTCGCCCGCCGAGGCCGTGCCGGTGGCTGCGACCGACCCGCTCTACGTGCTCTACACCTCCGGGACGACGGGCAAGCCCAAGGGCATCGTCCGCGACAACGGCGGGCACGCGGTGGCGCTGCTGTGGAGCATGCGCAACATCTACGACATCGAACCCGGGGACGTGTTCTGGGCGGCCTCCGACGTGGGCTGGGTGGTCGGCCACTCCTACATCGTGTACGCGCCACTGCTGTACGGCGCGACGACGGTGCTCTACGAGGGTAAGCCCGTCGGAACCCCTGACCCCGGCGCGTTCTGGCGCGTGATCGCCGAGTACGGCGTCAAAGTGCTGTTCACCGCACCCACCGCCATCCGGGTGATCCGCAAAGAAGACCCCGCCGCCAAACACCTTGCTGAGCATGACATCTCAAGCCTGAAGTACCTCTTCGTGGCGGGTGAACGGCTCGATCCCGACACCTATCACTGGGCCACCGACAATCTGGGTGTGCCCGTCGTCGACCACTGGTGGCAGACCGAGACCGGATGGGCGATTGCCGCCAATCCCATGGGCGTCGAGCAGTTTCCGATCAAGGCGGGTTCACCCACAAAGCCGATGCCCGGGTACGACGTGCAGATCCTGCACGACGACGGGTACCGCTGCGAGCCCGGCGAGGAGGGCTCGATCTGCATCGCGCTGCCGTTGCCGCCCGGGACGCTGCCGACGCTGTGGAACGCCGACGCTCGGTACGAAGCGTCGTATCTGTCCGAGCATCCCGGGTACTACCTGACCGGTGACGGCGGGCGGTTCGACTCGGACGGCTACCTGTTCGTGATGGGCCGCACCGACGACGTCATCAACGTCGCCGGGCACCGGTTGTCAACGGGGGCAATCGAAGAGGTGCTGGCGATGCACCCGTCGGTGGCTGAGTGCGCCGTCATCGGCGTGCCCGACGAGATCAAGGGGCAGGCCCCGAGAGGCCTGGTGGTGCTCAAGGCCGGCGCCGAACCGCAGGAGTTGACCTCGGAGCTGGTCGCGTTGGTGCGCGAGGAGATCGGTGCCGTCGCGGCATTCAAGATGGTCGACGTGGTGCCGGCACTCCCGAAGACGCGGTCCGGCAAGATTCTGCGCAAAACGCTGCGGGGCATCGCGGCGGGCCGTGACGAGCCGGTGCCGTCGACGATTGAGGACGCGTCGGTGCTCGAGGCGCTGAAGACGGTGCTGGGACAGTAGACCGCGGTTGGGGGGGCTGGCCTGGCTGACCTCCGCTGGGATACCCCTCTCAAATGCCCGGCTACGAGCGACTTTCGGGTGGGGCGGGCGAAGGGTGAGGAGACTTCGCCTCGGCGGGCTGTCTCCTATGCCCCAGGGGATACCCCTCTCAAATGCCCGACTACGAGCGACTTTCGGGTGGGGCGGGCGAAGGGTGAGGAGACTTCGCCCCGGCGCATTGACTCCCGTGTCCAGGGGCGACTCTCTCAATTGCCCAGCTACGAGCGACTTTGGGGTGGGGCAGCCGCAGAACGAGGCGACCTCACTTCAAACCCGCTCACGCCACCCCTCCTCCCATCCTTCCAATTGCTCGGCTAAGAGCGACTTTCGGACGGCCATGCGTAACGCGAGGACCCGTTGATCGATCCGATATTCAGTGGATCGCGGCATGGCGCCAGGACCGTAGCCTCCCCAGCCCAGGCGGACCACTCGCCCGCGCCGCCTCTCCCAGCGCAGCGCGTCGGACACGGTTTTGGTGGGGCGCCCGTCGACCGTGAAACCCTGACGCGTCAGTTCTTCCGCCAGTTCGCTGACCTTCATGGGCCCGTACAGTAGGAGAATGCTGGTCAGCACATAGCGGAGTTCTGTGCCCCGCAGTCGAATTGCCATGTTGCACCATGGCACGAAGGGCCGACAACTCAAGCGCCCGGCAAAAAGTCGCTCATAGGCGGGCAAATGAGAGGACTACCTCTGGGCCTCGAGCAACGCAGCAGTCCCCATCCGCCGCATAACACGCACGCCGCGGATCATCATCGAACCCTCAGCTGCCCGCCGAAAGTCGCTCATAGGCGGGCATTTGAAAGGACTACCCCCTGAGCGCAGGGCACACCTCAGCCCATCTCGTCGAGCCGCTTCTGAATGGATGCCAACAACTGCCCGTCGACGACGATCTGCGGGAGTACGGGCTGGAACTTCGACGGGCGCTGGTTGACCATCGCCAGCTTCTGCAGATCCTCCAGTCGCGCGAGGACGTCGTTGACGAAGCCAGCCAGGTCCTGCAGAAAGCCGTTGATCAGCTGCACGGTGTCGGCCAGCAGGTCGGTGAACTCCCCTGGCGTCAACCAGATTCGGCACTCCTCAGCGATTTCGAGCACCTGCTGGTAGCAGTCGCCGAACTCATGGGCCGCCGCAACGATGGCCTCGGCGTTCGCCGCGTCCTCATTGTCGGGAGCACCGAAGGCCGCCTCGAACGCGGGACCGTTGAGGCAATCGATGAGCTTCACGATGGCGACCTCCGCACCGCGGATGTGCTCTGTGACGAAGCGTGCCACGTCAGGAGCCTCAAGCAGCACACCCGCCGGCGTCACGGGGGTGCTCATCACCTGCACCACCTTGCGCTCCTCCAGCACCGCCCAGCGTTGGAACAGCACCGACGCGAACACCGCCCACGTCCAGCACTCCGGTTTGTCCCGGATCATCCGCTCCACCAGATCCGCCGTGGGAAGAAGGACCGCTATCCGCCTCATGCACCCAAGCTAGGAGCAGGCACCGACAGGATTTGTACGCTGAGCCCCATGGCCGTCAGTGTGGACTCCTTCGACGTCGCCGACCCGCCGGAAGCGTGGGCCCAGGCAGGGTTCACCGTGGAGGACGGGGTCTGCCGCATCGGCGCGGTGAGCATCCGTCTTCTCGGCCGCGAGCCCGGCAAGGGCATCGTCGGCTGGTCATTGCGGGACCTGCCACCAGACGCCCCCGGCGTCCTCGACGGCGTCCGGACGACCCGAGCCACCACAGCACCGCCAGCGCCGGCCACGCACGCCAACGGTGCGACCTCCATCGACCACGTCGTCCTGCTGTCGCCCCATCTGAGGAGGACGGTCGACGCCCTCGCGGCGGTCGGTGTCGCCCCGCGCCGGGAACGCGAGGCCGAACTGGGTGGACGACGGGTCAAGCAGGTCTTCTTCCGCCTCGGCGAGGTGATCCTGGAAGTGGTCGGGTCACCGGATTCGGCCGAGGACGGCCCGTCGACGCTGTGGGGCATCACCTACGTCGTCGGCGACGTGGAGGCGACCGCGGCGTTCTTCGGGGACCGCACGACACCGGTCAAAGACGCCGTACAGCCCGGACGTCGGATCACCACGCTGAAGCATCGCGCTCTCGGAATGTCGGTACCGACGGCAATGATCTCGGCACCTATTCTCTGAGTCCATGGAGACCCATCCCGTCATCATCCACACCGATGGCGGCTGCCGACCCAACCCCGGACCCGGCGGCTGGGGCGCGGTCCTGCGCCACCGTGAGCACGTACGCGAGATGTTCGGCGGCGAGCCCGGCGAGACCAGCAACAACCGGATGGAACTGATGGCGCCGATCATGGCGCTCGAAGCGCTGACCCGGCCGGTGCTGGTACACCTGCACACCGACAGCACCTATGTGCGCAACGGCATCACCAAGTGGGTGTTCGGCTGGGAGCGCAACGGCTGGCTGACCGCGGCGAAGCAGCCGGTGAAGAATGTTGATCTCTGGCAGCGTCTGCAGGCCGCCTGCGCACGGCATGAGGTCGAGTGGTTCTGGGTCAAGGGTCACTCGGGCATCGCCGACAACGAGTTGGCCGACCAGTTGGCGACGCGGGGGCTGCAGCAGGCCATCGGGGGTTCGGCCGTTCTCGGCTGACCTGCCGAGATGTGCTGCAACGCGCGGCATTGGTTCGTCGTACGGGCACGTATCGTCCGACCCTGTTTGCGGCAATGGCGGCACGAACTCCGTGAGCTACCTCCGCCCATGGTCCCGCAGGATGGTCTCGACTCGACGAGCAGCGTTCGACAAGCCGTCGTCCTCCAGAGACACGGCGACCACCGCGGGGACAGCCGACGCCATCAGTCGGGTCAGGACATGGCCGGGCGCGGTTTCGATGGCACACGTGACACCGAGTTCGCCCATCAGCCGGGTGGCGTCGTACCACCGGACGGGATGCGCCACCGCGTTCGCCAGATCGTCGAGGACGGCCTCGGCCGACGTCGTCGCCCGTCCCATCGTGTTGGTGAGATAACGCGCCGTCGGTGTTCGACGCGGCAGTGTCGCCAGGTGCGCAGCCATGCGCCGGGCGGTGTCCGCTTGCGCCGGGCAGTGTGAGGCGACGGCCACGTCGAGCCGTTCGCAGTCCCATGCGCCGGCACGTCTGGCCGCGTCGGCCAACGTCTTCAATGCCGATCCGGTGCCGCTGAAAACGGTCTGGGTGGCGCTGTTGATGTTGGCGACCCAGATCGGATCGCGGTTCGTGCTGATCTGGTGCGCCAGCTCGAACGCGGCACGGGTGGGAAGTCCCGTCACCGCGGCCATGCCCCAAACACCCTGTGCACAGGCGTTTTCCATCAACCGACCACGTAGTGACACAACCGTGAGCGCCTCGGCGGTTGTGAGGACTCCCGCGGTGACCGCGGCGGCGAAGGCACCCACGGAGTGACCGGCAACAAACTGAGGGGTCAGGCCGTGGTCCGTGATCAGCGCCCGCGCGCTCGCCACTCCGGCGACAAGCATGGCGATCTGTACATTGGTCGTGCTCTTCAGCGCCGCTTCGGAGTCGAGCTCGGTCAGCTGGCAACCTGTTTCCTGGAGGACTGCCGCGACTGAGGGGCTGGCGGGCAGCTCGTGAAGCATGTTGGGGTGTTGGGCGCCCTGCCCAGGGAACAGAAACGCCAGGCTCATGACAGCGCTGTGCGTGCGACGAGCCGGGGGCCGTTGGCTGTGCGCACCAAGACATCAGTCTGACTACTCACCAATTCAGCGAGAGCCACAGCGCCAGAGCCGGTTTCGACCTGGCAGTCCACTCGCGCGGGAAGTCTCCGGAGCTGGCACTGCAATGCGGTCAGCAGCGGAAGCACTTCGCGCAGCTCGTTGACACGAACCACGAGATCCAGATCGCTGCCGGGAGTCGCGGTGGCCCGACCGGTGGCCAGTTCGAAGCCGACGCTGCCTGTGGGGCCCCACGCCAGCCCGGTGGATTCCAGGAGAGGACGGCCCATGCACAAGGCGCGCCACGCCGGCAGATTGCGACCAGATCGGCAGTGCACCAGTTCTTCTGGCTTCTTGATCGCGTCTACGTCGTCCGCTGCCGCGTAGGTGGCGTATCGCCGAGACCGGCTGCTCCCGCGCACTCCGACGGGGATGAAACCGTCCTGCGGCGGGCTGCGCCGGACCACCGCCCACGGGGTGAGGCGAAGTGCGCGCACCGCCCAGTCGGGAGCGTCGGCAGGCAGCGCGGTGGCACCGGACAGTCGCAACAGGTCATGCGGGCGTGCGGTATCCATCTCAGTCAGCGCCTTCCCACTGCCGTGCCAGCAGGTCGCGAACAGCACGTGAGGCGCGCCTGCCGGTGACGGCCGCGTCGGACTCAAGCCGATTGGACAGGTCGAAGGGACCGCGCCGGGCGCGCTGGATGGCGGCGGTGACCGCGGCGGCGACCGAGGCGACATCGTCTGGGGTGGGGTTGTCGGCATCGGCGACCGTCAACAGACCGTCGCAGAAGCCGAGCTTCGCCCAGTCCTCGACCCGGTAGCTCATCGGCACAATGGTTTTCGCGAGCTCGTCGAGTTCGGCGACCGAACGCAGGGTGATCTTGGCGGCGGCCTCCTTGTGCATCGCGTGGATCTCGACACCCGGCGCATCGAGCGCAAGAATCTGGTTCGCCTGCAGGCCGTGGGTGAGGAAGCCACCGGACAGGGCGGTGCCGACGACGACAGCAACAATGGGGTGGCCGGCAACTCGCGCGCGGTGGTAGGCGTCGGTGGCCGCCGCCATCGCCTGATGGAGTCCGGCCATCTCCTCGTAGCGGCCGTAGGCCTGACTGGGCAGGTCGACGATGGCGATGACGGCCCGCTTGTGTTGGGCGTGCCGGTCACCGTGGACAATGTCGTGGACCGCCTGTGCCAGGGCCAGCGATTCGGTGACACCGACCTGCCCTTCACGGGCGCGGTAGAACCGGTTGTCCGGATCGGGAACGACGGCGAGGTACCGGGCGTCTGCAGTGGTCGCGGAAAGGACCGACGGGATGACCGGTTGGACAGTGGCCGTTCCGCTGAGCGCGGCCAGCCACGTTCTGCCCCTGGTGGCAGGGGGATCGAGCGCTGCGACCGGAGCCGTGGCCGGAGCCGGAGCCGGCTCGCGGGAGGCTCCCCAGAGGGTCCTGAGGTCGCGAGGGGTCGGTGCATCGGCTGGGTTCAGAACGGCCAGCCGCGATGCCAGCACGTCCAGGCGCTCGCTGCGGTGGTGGCCTGCCCGCGGTACACCGGCATTGACCGCGTCGATCACCGCGGTACGCAACCGGTCGGCATCGTCGGGCACCAGATCATCGGCCAGTCCGATGGCATGGCGTTGCTCGCCCCCATCGATCGCCCAGATGAGAATGTGATCACGCGAATCGAATTCGTCGATACCACCCTCCTGTTCGATCACCGCGGGTCCGTTGAGACCGATGCGAGCTTGCGGTGTGACGATCAGTCGGGTGCACAGGCCCGCCGCGATGCTCATGCCGCCGAACGATCCGACCGTTCCCGCCACCACCCCGATCACCGGTGCGTGCGGGCGCAGATCCAAGAGGGCGGAGCAGATCTCGGCTACCGCATTGAGACCGAGGTTGGCTTCCTGCAGTCGGACACCGCCGGTCTCGAACAGGATGACAGCGGCCGTGGGCGTGCCCGCCCGGGAGTCTGCGGCGGCCAGCAGCAGTGCCTGGGAGATCTTGGCGCCGGACACCTCGCCCGTTCCGCCGCCGAGGAAGCCCTGCTCGATCGCCGCGATGACGACAGGCTTGCCGTCCACAGCGCCACGGGCGATGACGGTGCCATCGTCGGCCTGCGGCGTGATGCCCTGCGGCTCCAGCCAGGGGGACTCGAGCCGATCGAAGGGGCCGGATAGGACCCGCAGCGTCCCTGGGTCCAGCAGTGCGGCCGCCCGGCCCAACGCGTCGAGTTCGATGAAGCTCCGCCGCGCCAGGAGTTCCTGCCAGGTTTGGCCGGCCAATGGTGTCGCCTCGGTCATGATGCCGCCGCTTCCGCGGCCTGGCGCAGCCGCAGGTTCACCACACCCGGCGTGGCGCCGAAGTCGTTGAGTTCCCAACTGCCCGCCAGGGGCGTCCGCGCGAAGAACCGCTGCAGCACGTCATGCCAGACCGTGTCGAATCCGTTGACACTCGTGCGTACCCGCACGATGACACTGTCGGTCGGCTCTCCCGGTGCGGGCGGTTGCAGGAGAATCTCCAGATCTCCCGACGCGACAACACCGACGTGTATCGCATGCGCCGCGGCCTCCTGTGCCGGGAATCGGTACGTCAGGGTCTGCATGGCGTCAGTCCTTCTGCGTCCAGCGCATCGAGAAACACAGTGGCCGACAGCAGATCGCCACTGCCGCCGGGAGAGAGCCGCCCGGACAAGCACAATTCGTCGAGCGCGGTGAAGTGATGTCGCCCCTCGGGTGTGCCGATGCCACCCGCGTCGAGCACTGCCCGCGCTCCGGCCTGCACCGCACTCAAGCCGTCAGGTCCGCCGCGGTGCAGGACGCAGGTGTCCTCCAGGGTCGCCATCAGCGCCAACAGTGCCGTCAGCCGCGCGGTGCCCTCATCGGCGCCGGATCGACGGGAGGCCCGCAGCGCCGGCAGCGCGTGCAGACGCACGTGCGGGAACCCGGCCTGTGCTTCACCTGTGGCGCCGGAGACCCCGTAACGCTGACGGACCCGCGCCCCGTGTGACGCCGTCGAAGGGCCGTGCGGATCGGGAATGGCGGCCAGCCGGGCCGCAACGGCCACAGCGTCGGCGCCGAGAGCTGCTCCTGCACTGAGCAGCCCCAACGCCCACAGCGCACCGCGGTGGGTGTTCACACCACCGGTGACCGCCAGCATGTCCCGTTCCCCGGCCCGACCGATCTCACCCAACCGAGCTCGCAATTCGTCGTCGGCCAGTGATTGAGTTGCCGCGGAAGCACACTCGGCGAACGCGAGGTGCAGCGAGTCCGCCGATGCGTGCAGCACCGCCAGGTCCATATCCGTGTGCGCGCCCCGGCCCCGTTGATCGACCAGTCCGGGTTTCGGGGTGAGATCCGCTTCGGCGTGCAGCGCGGCAACGGCCATGTCGGCGATCTCAATGCTGGTGAGCGGTGCCGTGGCGAGAGAACTGGAGGTGCGCATCGTCGTCACCAGTCCCGGAACTGTGACGGCGGTTCGTAGAGACCACCCGACCAGGCCACCAGGTCCTCGATGCTGCGGGCGGCGAGCAGAGAGCGTTCGGCGAGTCGGGTCTCGACGTGGAGATCCTCCGGAAAGGCCACCAGTCCGTCCCGCCGCAGTCCCTCGACCTGACGGGTGTCGGCGCGGCGGCCCACCGGTGTCACGCCGGCAACCGCGGCCAGTGCGGCGCGACGGTCGGCCAGTGAGTGCGCCTTGTACAGGTAGGCGACGCCCTCCTCGGTGACCACGTGGGACACGTCGTCACCGTAGATCATCACCGGCGCCAGCGGCATCCCGGCCTGCCTACCCACCTCGACGGCATCGAGTGTCTCGACAAAGGTGGGTACGCCTCCGGCGCGGAAGGTTTGGGCCATCTGCACCACCAGCTTGCGGCCGCGTCGACTGGCGCCGTCGCCGTCCGCGAGGTCCAGCCACGCCGCCGACGAGTGTCGTCGCCCGTGGGGGTCGTGGCCCATGTTCGGGGCGCCGCCAAAACCGGAGAGCCGGCCGTCAGTCACCGTGGAGGAGTTGGCGACGGCGTCGATCTGCAACGAGGAACCGATGAACATGTCGATGGCGTACTGGCCGGCCAGCTGCGCCAGCACCCGGTTCGAGCGCAATGACCCGTCGGCTCCGGTGAAGAACACGTCCGGCCGGGCGGCGGTGTAGCGGTCCATTCCGGCTTCGCCGCCGAAGCAATGGACGGATTCCACCCAGCCGGACTCGATGGCCGGGATCAGGGTGGGATGCGGGTTGAGCACCCAGTGCCTCGCGATCCGGCCCTTCAGACCGAGGCTCTCACCGTAGGTGGGAAGCAGCAGTTCGATTGCGGCGGTGTCGAATCCGACGCCGTGATTGAGTGAGACCACCTGGTGACGCTCGTAGATTCCGCGGATCGCGATCATGGCCTTGAGGATCTCGACGGGGCCGATGTGGCGCGGATCCCGGGTGAACAGCGGCTCCAGGAAGAAGGGCCGGTCGGCCTGCACCACGAAGTCCACCCAACTCCCGGGGATGTCGACTCGGGTAAGCGTGGCGGTGTCCACGATTTCATTGGCCTGCACAATCACCACACCGTCATGGAAGGCGGCGGCCTCGGCGATCGTCGGGGTGTCCTCGGTGTTGGGGCCGGTGTACAGGTTGCCGTCGGCATCGGCTTGTTCTGCGCACAGCAGGACCACGTCGGGGGCGAGGTCGACGAACATACGCGCATACAACTCGACGTAGGTGTGGATGGCACCGATGCGGACGACGCCGTCTTCGACCATCTGCGCTATGCGCACGCTCTGCGGCCCGGCGTAGGCCAGGTCGAGCTTGTCGGCGATGCCGCGCTCGAACAGGTCGAGGTGTTCGGATCGCGACACCGAGGAGATCAGCATATGCAGTTTGTTGATTCGCCCCGGATCGCAATCGGCCAGCGTGCGGGACAAGAAGTCGGCCTGCTTCTGGTTATCGCCCTCCAGTGCGACTCGGTCACCGGAGCGGATCACCTGGTGCAGAAGGTCTTTCAGCTTCGCCGGGTCCACCACCTTGCCGTTGCTGTACGCGCGACCGGAATGTACGCGTTCGGCTTTGGCGTTGCGGCGGCGGTCCCAGATGGTCATGTCGTCACTGCTGACCGGAGTCGACGGCGGTGGGAACGACGGGCGGCGGCGTATCGGGACCGGTGCGCAACGTCAGAATCGGTGCCGTGTCGAAGTCTGCGATGTGGGCCCCTGTGCGCTCAGGCATCGCGTGTTCCGACGTGGGGGTGATGGTCGGATAGGCACTGTTGATGAAGCACCACGAGGAAATCGTCTCACACACCACGAGTCTGGACAGGGTTTCGAAGGCGCCCACCCAAGCCGCTCGCTGCTCACCGCCGACGGGCGCCGTCGCGTCGACGTGGACGAGAATTACCGCTCCACCACAATTTTGAAGATCAGGGTTTCCAGCGCACCGAAGGCGCCCCTTCCGCTGATGTACAGCCGTTTGGTGTCGTATCCGGCAACGTCTTTCATGGTTTCGGCACCGAAGCGGGCGCGCATCTGCCCGTCGACGATGGTGACGCCGGCGCCGAGTAACGCATGCCTGATGTGATCCCGCTCGGAGCCGGTGGCGGTGGCCACGAGTTCTCCGATGGTGCGCTCTCCGCCTGTGTCGGGGACCGCGGCACAGCTGACGCCGTGCTCGCGGAGGTGACCCTTGAGCGCATCGAGCGTGGTGGCCGCGCCGACGACGAGACTGAGGTTGCCGAGGTTGATGGTGATGTCGGTGTTGTCACCCGCGATGAGCGGAGCTCTCAAGTCGAAACTGGTGTTTCCGGTGAGGGCGTCGCGAACGGCGGCGCCGAACGCGCTGGTGTCGGGCTCGTCGGGGGATGGCTCGGGCAGCATGATGCCGGGGTTGAGCAGCCCGGCCGGATCGAACGCCTTCTTGATCGACCGTTGTGCAGCGATCTCCACCGGTGTGAAGCGCTTGGTCATGAATTGGATCTTCTCGGTGCCGACACCGTGTTCACCGGTGATGGTGCCGCCCAGGGCGAGCGCGGCTTCGATGATCTCGTTGTTGGCGGCATCCAGGGCGGATGCCGCCAGTGGATTGTCCTTGTCGTAGAAGGTGGTGGGGTGCAGGTCGCCGTCACCGGCGTGACCGCACACCGCGATGAACAGAAGCCCGTCGGTGTGGCGGGCGACGATGCCCTGGATGGCTTCCTGCATCTGCGGCATCCGATCGCGAGGCACGGTGACGTCACCGATGAAGAAGCCCTTGCCGCTCTGCACCACTGAGTTGGGCGCGTTGAGGCGGCCGTACCAGAGTGCGGCACGGTCTTTCTCGTCCTCGGCGACGCGGACCTCGGTCGCTTTCTCGCCAAGCACCCGCTGCACGATCTTCTGATCTCGCGCCACCTCCGCGGCGGTGCCGTCGATGTCGATGAGCACGATCGAATCGGCGTCCAGCGGATAGCCTGTGTCGTAAAACTGCTGCAGTCCAGCGATACCCGCCCGGTCGAGCCACTCCACCGCGGCAGGCACCACTCCGGTGGCGATGACCGCGGCGATGGTGTCAGCGGCCTGCCTTGCTGAGGCGAATGCACCCATCAGGCTGTGCGTGACGTCGGCGATCGGGCGCAGTGCGACCGTTGCCTCGGTGATGATGCCGAGCGTGCCCTCCGATCCGATGAACACGCCGAGCAGGTCGGGACCTTCGTCGTCGGCGCTGAACGTGGCGGTCGATCCGTCGGGCAGAACGACGTTGACGCTCAGGACGTGGTTGTAGGTGACTCCGTACTTCAGCGCGTGTGGACCACCGGCGTTTTCGATGATGTTCCCTGCGACGGTGGCCAGGTGCGCCGAGACCGGATCGGGTGAGAAACACAATCCGTGCGGAGCCAGTGCCGCTTGCAGGTCGGAGTTTATGACGCCGGCTTCGACGCGGGCGCGGCGATTGTCGACATCGATATCGAGGATCTGATTCAGACCGGTGAGATCCAGCAGGACACGGCCTGCGGCCGGCATCATCCCGCCTGAGCAGTTCGACGCTCCGCCGCGTGGCACAATTGCGACGCCGTGTTCGGCGGCCAGTCGCATGATCGCAGCGATGTCGTCGCGGCCGTGCGGGCGCAGCAGCAGGCCCGCAACTCCCCCGACGCCCCAGTAGTCGCGGCCGCGTTCGATGAGTACGCCTTCATCGGTGGTGACGTCGCCATGGGCCGCGGCCGCGGTGGCGAACCGGCTGATGGCGACACTGTCCGGGGTCGGACGATGCTTAGTGGGAGTGGACATTTCAGTCGGCTTCCTTTCCTTCAGCTGCACTTTCTCGTAACCACGCTTCTTCTTCGCCAGGGGCCGGCAGCACCCGACCACCTTCGATGGCCAGATGCGCCGGGCTGTTCTGGAGGACGACGAGAATCCGCTTCGCGGGGATGCCGGTCACGCGGGAGGCCGCGGCAGCGACCTCGGCGACGAGTTGGCTGCTCTGCGCTTCCGGATGGCCGGTGCGGACCCACCCGTTGATCAGGAGCGGTCGTCCAGGCTGCCCGTCGGTGAAAACGGCGTCGGCGGGCAGTTCGTGGAACACGACGTTCACGTACGAACCGGGCACGTGATTGATCATCGAATGAATCCTGGTGACCTCCGCGGCCAGATCAGCCTTCGTCTCGGCGCTCAATGTCGACTGCACCGTGGTGCACGTGTAGACCGGCATCGTTCAGCCCAGGACCGGTAGGTGCGACTGGGTGGGTACGACGAGAACGGTGGGCCCATCGGCCTCCAGGGCCGCTTTGAACTCCTGGGCAAGGTCTTCTGTGCTGCCCACAGTGGCCGTCCGGCACCCGAAACCGGTTGCCAATGCCGCTATGCCCAGACCCGGGAGGTCGAGGCCGGGGACATTGGGCGTCTCTTCGAGCAGTGCGAAGGACTTCAGGACGCAGTATTCGCCGTTGCGCTGCACCACGAACACGATCGGAAGCTTGTGCTGCGCAGCGGTCCAGATGGCCTGGATCGAGTACTGGAACGAGCCGTCGCCGATAGAGGCGACGATGGTCCGCCTCACGCCGCGAGCCCGGTCGCCGAGCGCAATGCCCACCGCCGCGGGGACGCCCCAGCCGATGCCTCCGCTGCCGGTGGCAAAGAAGCTGCCCGGGCGCCGGGTGGGCCACCACTGAATGAGGTCCGCCAGAGTGGAGGTGGACTCCATGACGACGGCCGCGTCATCCGGTTTGACCCTGCTCAGCACCGCGTACACGTCGTTGGGCAGCAGCGGCGCGGATGCGACGGGGAGATCGCCGCTGAAATCTCTGGTCAGTCCCGGCGGTGCCTGTCGGTCGGACGGTACCTGCACGAGATCCAGGAGCTGTTCCAAGGCGGTGTTCATGTCACCGACCAGGCTGTCGCCCACCGGCGCGACCGCGGCGAGATGCGGATCGACGGTGATCTGCAGCAGGTCGGTCCCTTCGGGCAGGTAGTCGCCCGCGACATAGGGGTAGTAACTGAACACCTGCGCGCCGATGACGATGACGAGGTCGTAGCCCGTGACGGCCTGATTGACACCGGCGATCGTCAGGGGAAGGGGACCCGCGTACAGGGGGTGATCCTCCGGAAACGAGCACCGCGGCGCCAAGGGGCCGCCCCGCACCGGCGCGCGCAGCTTCTCTGCGAACGCAACACCGGCGTCCCAGGCGCCGGCGCGATCGACTTCGGGCCCGAGGACCAACAGCGGACGCTGCGCCCGGCTGATCCGCGAAGCGAACTCGCGCAGGCGCTCACTATCTGGCTCGACACGCTGGCTGACCGTCCTGACCACGGCGGGTCCCAGCGCCGGCTTGTTCCAGTCATCGAGCGGTATGGACAAGAACACCGGACCCGCTGGCGGCTGCATCGCGACCGCGTAGGCCCGCATGAATGCCGCGGGCACATCCTCGGCGCGCGCAGGTTCGTAGGCCCATTTCACCCACGGCTGCGGCATGACCGTCGAGTCGGGGTTGTTCAGGTACGGGTCACACAACGACATTTCGCGCGTCTGCTGACCGGCCGTCACGATCAACGGCGTATTCGCACGATAAGCGGCGACGAGGCTGCCCATCGCATTCCCGGTACCGGCTGCGGTGTGCAGATTGACCAGTGCGGGCCTGCCGGTGGACTGCGCGAAGCCGTCAGCCATCGCCAGCACCGACGCTTCCTGCAACCCCAGGATGTAGGTGAAGTCGTCCGGGAAGTTCTGCAGGAAGGTCTGCTCGGTGGACCCGGGATTGCCGAACACCGTGGTCAACCCCAGTGCCCGGAGCAGGTCGTAAGTCACCTCGTGGACGGACTTGGATTCGGCCATCTTCACACCCCTTCGCGTGTATTACTGCGGACCCGTATGGCAAATCACACCCCACGGAAAGCGATCGCCACCCCGTATCAACCACGGGTCATCGAAGACCCGTGGCCGCGCGGGACACCACGTGGCGGGGCACTTCGGCTGCCCCGAGCGGGACGCCATGTCAGGATCACCGAATGGTCGGCGACGTTGGACGCGGCACGCTGGTGGGACGGCGCGTCGAACAGCAGAAGCTCGCCGACCTGCTGGAGCGCGTCCGTGGTGGCGGCAGCGCGGTTCTGGTCCTTCGGGGCGAGGCGGGCATCGGCAAAACCGCCCTGCTACAGGATGTCCGTGACCACGCCGCAGATCTGCGCGTCATCACACTCAGCGGCACCGAATCAGAGATGGAGCTCGCCTACGCCGGCGTTCAGCAACTGAGTGCCCCGTTGCTCAGTCATATAGACCGGTTGCCCGACCCGCAGAAGAACGCACTCCAGGTAGCACTCGGCCTCCGTGACGGTGCGGCACCGGATCGCCTCCTGGTGGGGTTGGCGGTGCTGTCGCTGCTCGCCGACGCCGGGGCCGAGCAGCCCACGATGTGCCTCATCGACGACGCGCAATGGGTTGATCGAGCCTCACTCCAAGCGCTCGCGTTCGCCGGGCGCCGGCTCGCCGCCGACCCCGTCATGATGGTCTTCGCGGCCCGCGGCACGCAGTTCGATCCGGAGCTCTCCGCCCTGCCCGAGATGCACCTCACCGGCCTCGCCGATGCCGACGCGCGCGCCCTGCTCTCGGCGACGCTGCCGGTCCGACTCGACGAATCCGTCCGCGAGAACATCCTCGCCGAAGCGGACGGGAATCCGCTGGCGCTGCTCGAACTGAATCGTGCGCTGCCCCCGGCGCGGCTTGCCGGCGGATACGGGCTGGCGTCCGCCAGACCGCTGGCTGCTCGGATCGAGCACACATACGGACAGCGGCTGGGTGAACTGCCGCCGCAGACCCGCACGCTGCTGCTCATCGCAGCCGCAGAACCGACCGGCGAGCCGACATGGTTGGCGGCCGCCGCGGCGCGGCTCGGGATCGACGCGGACGCCAGTGTTCCGGCGGAGCAGTGCGGCTTGGTCACCGTGGACACCAGACTGCGTTTCCGGCATCCTCTGGTCCGCTCAGCGGTCTACGGCAGTGCCACCCCTTCGGAGCGGCGGCAAGCACACGCCGCTTTGGCCGAGGCGATTCCCGAGGCCGGCGCGGATGAACATCGTGTCTGGCACCGCGCCCACGCCACGAACGCACCGGACGAGGCCGTCGCCATAGACCTCGAACGATCGGCCGAGCGGGCCAGGCGCCGCGGAGGCTCGGCCGCGGCCGCCGCTTTTCTGGCGTATGCCGTTGAACTGACGCCGAACCCTGTCCGTCGTGCCGAGCGCGCACTGGCCGCCGCCCTGTCCAAGCTGGACGCAGGTGACCCGGCGGCCGCAGCCCGGCTGCTGGAGGCGGTGGCAGGAGCTGACGACGAACTACTCAGTGCGCGAGCTGATCTGGTGCGAGCTAAGATCGCCTACGCCACCAACCGTGGCAGCGATGCACCTCCGTTACTGCTGGCGGCAGCCGAACGACTGCGCGAGCTGGATCCCGCGCTTGCGCGAGAGACCTATCTCGAAGCGCTGATGGCGGCCGCGATCGTCGGCCGTTTCTCCGCTGCGGTGGCCGTGGCGGAGTCGGCGCGCAACGCCCCAACCGTGTCAGGACCGCCCCGAGCGGTCGACCTATTGCTGGACGGGACAGTAGCCAGACTCACCGACGGATACGTCGCCGCAGCCCCGCTGCTGAAACGCGCCATCGCCGCGTACCTGAAAGACGATGAGGCGGGCACTGCCGATCCGCGCTGGCACGCCATCGCTCAACGCGTCTTGCTAGACCGATTCGATGAAGACACCTATAACGCGCTAAGCCGACGCCAGCTTGAGCTACTTACCGCAGCGGGCGAATTGACGCTCCTTCCTAGCGTTCTTATGACCAACTCGGGCGCGTGTGTCAACTCAGGTGACTTCGCGCGGGCCGCTGCGCTGCTCGAACAGTCCAGGTCGATATCCGAAGCGACGGGCACGCCGCCCCACCGCTCCATCGAGGCGTATCTCGCCGCATACCGCGGACAGGAGCGGCTGTGCGGCGAGATGGTGCAAGCGACGATCGAAGAAGCAACCGAACGCGGCGAGGGTAGCGCCATCGGCGTGGCCCACTTCTCAGCGACGATCCTCCACACCGGACTTCGTCAATATGACAAGGCATTCGCCGCATGTAGCTCGGCATTGGAGTACGACGACATCGCACTGCGCGGCTACATCCTCGTCGAGATGGTTGAGGCAGCCACCCGCAGCGGCCACCGAAGCGCGGCCGAAGCTGCGCTTGCCGAACTTGCTGAGCGGGCAGCGGCCAGTGGAACTGACAGTGCACTGGGTCTCGCAGCCCGATCCAGGGCCCTCATTGATGATGGTCCCACCGCCGAAGCCGACTACGAAGTAGCCATAGCGAACCTCCAGCGCAGTCCCGTCGTCGTCTACCACGCTCGCACGCACCTCGTCTACGGCGAGTGGTTGCGGCGTCAGAATCGCCGAACCGACGCCCGCAAGGAGCTGCGCATCGCTCACGAGGTGTTCACCGAGATGGGGGCCGACGGCTTCGCCGAGCGGACGCGCCGCGAACTCCAAGCCGCGGGCGAGCCGCTGCGAACGGAGCCGGCCGACAGATCGACAGTGACATTGACGGCACAGGAAAGCTATATCGCCCGATTGGCGGGCGATGGCTACACCAATGCCGAGATCGCCGGCCACCTGTTCATCAGCCCGCGCACAGTCGAATGGCACATGAGCAAGATCTTCGCCAAGCTCGGAGTGTCCTCTCGGCGTGAGCTGAGAGGGCAGACCAGGTGACGAACGGACTGATCCGCAGCAGATGCGTCCCTGCACTCCTCGCCCGGCCTGGCGTATCTCCGCTCAGCTAAGCCGGAGGGTCCAGGGACTCGGTGATCCGATCGAGCAGTCGGGTCAGCTCGCGTTGCTCCTCGGTGGTGAGGCAGCTGAAGATCTCCCCCGCGACGACGACGTAGTCGCGGAGCCAGTTTCGCGCCTGCGTCTCCCCTGCGGGCGTGGTCGTCAGGCGGATCGCGCGCCGGTCGTTGTCGTCGACACCGCGGGCGACCAGTCCGTCGCGAACAAGTGCCTCCACCAGCGTGGACGCCGTACCCTGGCTGATTCCCACCTCGCGGGCCAGATCCGCGAGCCGGACCGGCTGCATCCGAGCCACTTCGGCGAGCAGTTTGGATCTCGGAGTCGAAACGCCGTGTTCCCCCAGGCGGTCGTCGAAGGCCCGCACCACCGACTTGCCCGCGCGTCCGAACGCATCGGCGAGGCGCCCCGCGCGCTGCGCCGATGCACCTGACGCAGCGCGTCCACCCGTCTTCTCTTTCACGTTGACGAAATACTATCAGCGCTCATATAGTTTGATCTCAAATGATTTGATATGGAATGAATGGAGAAGCAGATGAGACTTTTCGTCACGGGTGGCAGTGGATTCGTCGGGCAGCACCTGATCAGGCGACTGGTCGGCGCGGGGCACGAGGTGCGGGCACTCGCCCGCACGGACAGCGCCGCCGACCTCGTCCGCAGGGCCGGGGCCGAGCCAGTTCTCGGCGACCTGTCGGACCTGGTCAACTGTGATCCGCCGCCGCAGTGGACGTCGGCACTGCACGGGGTCGACGCCGTCGTGCATGGCGCTGCCTACATGGCGTTCTGGGGTCCCGACGACGTCTTCCGCCGGACAAACCTCGAGCCCAGCGTTGCCCTGCACCAGATCGCCGCCTCGTCTGGAGTGACAAGGTTCGTCCTGATCAGCGCCGCCAGCGTGGCCAGCGGCACCCAGCGCGCGCCGGTCGTCGACGAGCACACCGATGAAGGTCGGCCCAATATCGCCTACAGCCGCATCAAGCTCGCCACCGAGCGCACCCTGCTCAACGCGGTCACACCGACGATGACGACGGTGGCCCTTCGGCCGCCGTTCATTTGGGGTGCGGGCATGTCCACCCTGGACCAATTCGTCGCCTCGGTGGAAGCCGGCCAGTTCAGCTGGATCGACAACGGCAGGCACACGGTCGACTTCATCCACGTCGACAACCTCACCGAGGCCGTCCGACTCGCACTCACCCGTGGCCGTCCCGGTCGCGCGTACTACGTCACCGACGGCACGCCCATGCCGGCCCGCGATCTCTTCACCCCGCTACTGGCGACCCGCGGTGTCGACGTGAGCGCGGCCCGCAGTGTGCCGTTCGCGTTGGCGGCTCCCCTGGGAGCACTCCTCGATGCGGGGGCACGCCTGTTGCACCGGCCTGAGCCACCGATGCTGACGAATTGGATCACCACGTTCATGGGTCGTGACCGCAGTTATGACATCACCGCTGCAAGAAGCGAACTCCGCTACACCCCGTCCGTCACCCTGGCCGACGGGCTCGCGGAGATGGCGAACTCCCTCGCCCACTGAACTACTCCCCCTCGACCTGACGGAGATACAGGATGCGACTTACGCCCTGTTCTCGGTTGATGTTCACCCCGGCAGACTCCGCGCGTTGCATCGACGCGGTATTGGAGGGGCTGGGGCTGCAAGGTGTCCATCTGGTTGGGCATTCCTACGGCGGTTGGCTGGCCACACACACAGCGGCACGGGCACCCCATCGTTTGGCGACTGTGACGCTGGTTGATCCGGCCGGTACGGTGGCACGCCTGTCTGCAAAGTTCTGGGTAAGTCTTGCGCTTCAAGGACGCCCCAGTTCCGCGCGAGCTCGACGCGCTGCGGCCTGGATAACTGGTCATCACGCGCTTGCGGAGTTATTCGGGGCCGGATTTGCGGAGTTCGCACCACCTGTGCGAACTCCGCCATCGCGTTTGATCAGCGATCACGTGCTGCGTTCAGTCGATATTCCAGTGCAGGTTCTTCTGGCGGGCAACACGGTTCACAATTCCGGGAAGGGAATCGCGCGGATGCGATCGGTGGTTCCCGCCTGGCGATATCACCTGTGGCCCAAAGCCTCACACGCTTTGCCGGCCGAATTTCCCGACGAGGTCAATGATTCAATCCGTCGTTTCGTGACCGAACACCGTTCACGTTCGGACTAATCAGGCCGCCTGCGATTACGTCGTCCTGAGATGGCGACGCAATGTTGCACCTACTGCAATGATTCCCACTCGACCTCGTCGGGCGACTTGTCCGGCCGCAGCCCACGCCACGACGGATGCCGCAACCGACCATCGGAGGTCCGCTCGCCATAGCGCACCTCGCCGACCAGGGTCGGCTCGACGAAGGTGACGCCCCGCGCGTCGGGTCCGGTCAGCTTCCGGTTGAACGGGGTCTCGTCGGTGCGCAGTGGCGTCAGCAGCTTCTTGAGCTTGGTCAGCTCCTTGTCGCTGAATCCGGTGCCGACCCGGCCGACGAAGTCCAGACCTCCCCTTTCTGGGTCAGCCGGTACTCCCATCAGCAGCGCGCCGATACCGCCGGATCGGCCTCCCTCACCGACTCGCCACCCGCCGATGACCACCTCCTGGGTGTTCCAGTTCTTGTCCTTGACCCAGGACGCCGACCGCCGCCCGGGCTGATACGTCGAGTCCCATTTCTTGGCGACCACGCCCTCCCAGCGTTGTTCTGCCGAGTGGGCCAACGCCTCAGCGCCGTCACCGGGAAGCTGTTCGGGGACAATGAGATCGGTGTCAGTGGCCAGTGTCTCCAGCAGCTTTCGCCGGTCGCGGTACTTGACGTTGAGCAGCGACCGCCCGTCGAGGTACAGCAGGTCGAACGCCCAGAACTCGATGCGCGTGGCGCGGGCGCGGTTCTGCATCTCCCCGAAACTCGGCACCCCCGACGAGTCCAGGGCGACCACCTCGCCGTCGAGCAGGACATGGTGCTCGGAGAGGTCCGCGGCGATCGCCGCCAACTGCGGGTACTCACCCGTGACGTCGCGCCCGCTGCGCGATCGCAGTTGCAGTTCCCCGTGGTCGGCGTCGAACAGCAGGCGGTAGCCGTCCCACTTTCCTTCGAAAGCCCATTGCGAGGCCTTGAGTTTCGTGACGGACCCGTGGGTCGCCAGCATCGGCGCCAGATCCGTGGGCGCCGGCTTGGGCTGCTCCTTGGTGCGATGGGCCAGCCAGTTCTTGCCGTCGGTCTGGATCAGCGCGTAACGCCCAGTCACCTTCTCGCCGTGCAGGGTGACGATCACCTCACCCTTTTCCTTTCCGTCGTCATCCGGGTCCACGAACTTCTCGACGTCGTATGTGCCCGAATCCCAGACGATGACCTTGCCGCCGCCGTACTCCCCCTTGGGAATATCACCCTCAAACGTCGCGTACTCCAACGGGTGATCCTCGGTGTGCACCGCCAGATGGTTGACCGACGGCGTCTCCGGCAGGTTCTTCGGAATCGCCCAGGACACCAGCACCCCGCCGCGTTCCAGCCGGAAATCGTAGTGCAGGCGCCGCGCGTGGTGTTCCTGGATGACGAACGTATTGTCCTTGCCCACAGCGGGTCTGGCCTTCGGGACCGGCTCGGGGGTCTTGCCGGCGTCGCGCATCGACCGGTAGGTGCTCAACCGATCGGACGCGGCCATCGGCGGGTCCAGTCCGTCGAGCAGATCCCCATCCCGAGCCACGCGCTCAAGGACTTCGTCATACCCGAGTTGCCCCAGAGCCGGGTCGTCGAGTTCCTCCCACCTGCGCGGCGCGGCGACCGTGGGCTGCGCGCGCCCGCGCAGCGAGTAAGGCGCGATCGTGGTCTTCGACCCGGAGTTCTGACTCCAGTCCACGAAGACCTTTCCGGCCCGCAGGCTCTTGGTCATGGTCGCCGTGACCTGCTTGGGCATCGACTGCTCCAACTGCTGGGCGACCCGCTTGGCCAGCACCACCGCCCCGCGTGAACTGACGGGCTCGTCCAACGGCACGTACAGGTGCACCCCCTTGCTGCCGCTGGTCACCGGAAAGGTGCGCAGCCCGAGATCGTCCATGAGTTCACGCACCGCACGGGCGACGTCACACACCTGCTTCATCGGGACGTCGGGACCGGGGTCGAGGTCGAACACCAGGCGCGTCGCGGGCCCCGGCTTGCCGTCGACGAATCGCCACTGCGGCACATGCACCTCAAGAGCGGCCTGCTGCGCGATCCAGGCCAACCCGGCCGGGGTGTCGATGATCGGATACGTCGTAGTGCCACTGCTGTGGGTCACGCTTCCGCGGCTGAGCCAGTCCGGCGCCGAGGAGGCCAACTGCTTCTCGAAGAAGTCGGCCTTTCCGACGCCGTTGGGCCAACGCTTGCGGGTGGTGGGCCGGCCGACGATGTGCGGCAGCATGACGTCGGCGATCGCCGTGTAGTAGTCGAAGACCTCACCCTTGGTGGTCCCGGTGTCGGGATACAGCACCTTGTCCGCGTTGGTGAGCTTGACCTGCGGCTCCTTGGAACCCATACCTGCCAAACGTATACCTTGCTAGCGTTTGACCATGGCTAACGCGCGCTGGACGCCCTGGTTGGTGGTCGCCGCGACCGCCGTCGTCCTGGCGGCACCCGCGTCGGCGGATCCCGACGACCACGTGCCGTGGTGCTCGGGTGATCAGACGCCCATGGACAGCAACTGCAGAACAGCGCCGTCGCAGGTGTTCACCCACGACCACAATCCGGGCGCCAATCCCCAGACCCCGATCGGCCTGGACCCGGGACAGGACGCGCTAACCCCCTAACCTGGTGGACTCGTTGGTCCATACTGGGAAGATGCGATCCATTTGGAAGGGTTCGATTGCCTTCGGCCTGGTCAATGTGCCGGTCAAGGTCTACAGCGCCACCGAGGATCACGACCTGAAGTTCCATCAGGTGCACGCCAAGGACAACGGCCGGATCCGGTACAAGCGGGTCTGCGAAGTGTGCGGCGAAGTCGTCGAATACAAAGAGATCGCACGCGCCTTCGAATCCGACGACGGGCAGAGCGTCGTCATCACCGACGAGGACATCGCCACACTCCCCGAGGAGCGCAGTCGCGAAATCGAGGTGCTGGAGTTCATTCCAGCCAGCCAGCTGGACCCGATCCTGTACGACCGCAGCTACTTTCTCGAACCGGACTCCAAGTCGTCGAAGTCGTACGTGCTGTTGGCCAAGACGCTGATGGACACCGACCGCGTGGCCATCGTGCATTTCGCGTTGCGCAACAAGACGCGGCTTGCGGCGTTGCGGGTCAAGGACTTCTCCAAGCGCGAGGTCATGGTGATCCACACGCTGCTGTGGCCCGATGAGATCCGCGATCCCGATTTCCCGGTGCTCGACACCAAGGTCGAGGTCAAACCGGCCGAGCTGAAGATGGCCGGCCAGGTTGTGGATTCGATGTCCGAGGACTTCAATCCCGACCAGTTCCGCGACGATTACCAGGAGCAGTTGCGCGAGTTGGTCGAGGCCAAACTTGAAGGTGGAGAAGCCTTCACGGTCGAGGAGCAGCCCACCGAACTCGACGAGTCCGACGACGTGTCGGATCTGCTGGCCAAACTCGAGGCGAGTGTCAAGAGGCGACGTGGACAGACCGGCGACGACTCCGACGACGACTCTCACGACGACTCCGACGACAAGCCCGCCAAGAAAGCACCCGCGAAGAAGACCGCGGCTAAGAAGGCACCGGCCAAGCAGACCGCGGCGAAGAAGGCCCCGGCCAAGAAAGCTGCATCGAAGAAATGACCAAGCTCGGACCCCGCGACCGGTTGATCAGCACCGCGATCACCATGGTGCAGGAACGCGGTGTGCACGCGACGGGACTGTCGGATCTGCTGAAGCGCAGTTCCGCGGCCCGCAATTCGATCTATCAACACTTCCCCGGCGGCAAGGAAGACCTCATGGTCACAGCCACCGAGACCGCGGGCGCCATTGTCGCGGCCCGGATCGACCGCCTTGCCGCCACCACTGACCCCGCGGGCATCGTGTCGGGGATGATCGCACGCTGGATCGCCGAGTTGGAGGCCGCCGACTTCGGCACAGGTTGCCCGATCGCCGCGGCGGCACTCGCGAGTCCTGACGAACCAGCGATCACCGCGGCAGCGGCCGATGCATTCGCGGCCCTGCGTGGCCGGATCAGCGCGGCGCTGGTGGACTCGGGCGCGCCCGTCGAGACCGCCGATGTCAAGGCGTCGGTGGTGGTCAGCGCGATCGAGGGCGCGCTGCTGCAGGCCCGCGCGGCGCGCTCGGTGCAGCCACTGCGCGACGCCGAAACCGTACTGATCGGCCTGCTGCGGGACTGAGCACCGCTATGTCGCCAGCGTGTTGACCGCCCTGCGGAACACGAACGGCAGCGCCGACGAGGCCGGCACCACCACCCGTCGCCCCACCGCGGGCGTCGTTCCCACCACCAGGGCCCGGGTGAGCCAGCGGTACCGCCGGGTGATGCGGTGCCAGTCCCGCTCGTAGTCGGCGGGACGCTCCGCCGCAATCGCCGCCACGGCCGCGCCGGCCTGTTTGACCGCCAGGCTCATGCCCTCGCCGGTCAGCGCGTCCTCGTAACCGGCGGCGTCGCCCACCAGCAGCACGCGTCCCGCGACGCGGCGTGCCACGACCTGGCGCAGCGGTCCGGCGCCACGCTCGCGATCCTGCGCGGCCCCGTCCAGCCTGCGTTCGAGCCACGGAAACCAGGACAGGTCATGGCGGTGACTGCTCAGAATCGCCACCCCCACCAGATCCGGTTCGACCGGAGTCACGTAGGCCTCGCCGTACGGTGACCAGTGCACCTCGACGAACTCCGACCACGCGGGCACACGGTAGTGGGACCTCAGCCCGACCCGGCGGGGCCGGCCGACGCTGACCCCGATGCCGACCCCACGGCGCACCGCGGAATGCAGTCCGTCCGCACCGACGAGGTAGCGGGCCCGCACGCCGGCCGCGGAGACGCCGTCGGCGTCCTGGCTCACCGCCCCGACCTTGGCCGAAATCCATTCGGTGCCAACCTCTTGCGCACGCGCGGTCAGCGCCGCGTGCAGCGTGGTCCGGCGCACCCCACGACCGGGACCGCCCGAGAACCGCGCCTCGACCCGACGGTCACGGTCGACGTAGGCGATGCCCCGAAACGGCATCCCGGCCGGATCGACACCGAGGTCGGCAAGGACCCGCAGACCGCCGGGCATCAGGCCCTCACCGCAGGCCTTGTCGATCGGAGAGTGCCGGGGTTCGGCGACGATCACCGACAGCCCGCGCGCCCGCGCGTGCAGTGCCGTGGCCAGGCCCCCGGGACCGCCGCCCACCACCAGGATGTCGGCGTCAAACCCGGGCATCGGTGTAACCCAGCGCGGCGTTCTCCACCCGGATCCGGACGGCGAGCAGCACCGCGTTGGCCACGGTGAAGCACAGCGCCGTCACCCAGGCGGTGTGGACCAGGGGCAGGGCAATGCCCTCGACCACCACGGCCACATAGTTCGGGTGGTGAATCCAGCGGTAGGGCCCGCGCCGCACCAGGGGTTCCCCGGGCAGCACGATCACCAGCGTGTTCCACCGCGGCCCGAGTGTCGCGATGCACCACCACCGCAGCACCTGCGCGGCCAGCACGAGCGCCAGCATCGGCCAACCCAGCCAGGGCAGGAACGGCCGGTCCGCCAGCCACACCTCGAGCACGCAGCCCACCAACAGGGACGTGTGCAGGACCACCATCACCGGATAGTGCCGGCGCCCGAACTCCGTGGCGCCGCGTTCGAATGCCCAGCGCGCATTGCGTTTGGACACGACGAGTTCGGCCAGTCGCTCGACGCCGACGGCCGCGATCAGCACGTAGTAGAGGTTCACCAACGCAGCAGCACCAGTTCGGAGCAGAAGCCGGGGCCCATGGCGACCATCATGCCCAGCGATCCCGGTGGTGGTGGGTCGGCCAGGTTGGCGCGCAGCACGTCGAGCACCGACACCGAGGACAGGTTGCCGTGCTCACGCAACGATTCCCGCGTGCGGTCCAGCGCGGTCGCGGGCAATTCGAGCACATCCTGCACGGCCTCGATGACCTTGGGTCCACCGGGATGACACACCCAGGTGTCGATATCGGAAGGGGTGAGGCCGAATTCGGCCAGGAACAGATTCACGTCCTCACCGAGATACTTCTCGGCGATGTCCGGGATCCCGGCCGACAACACGATCTTGAAGCCGGAAGTGCCGATCTCCCAGCCCATCACGCTCTCACTGTCGGGATAGAGCCGGCTCCGGGTCGCCAGCACCTGCGGACCCGGCGCGCCCCGCTGTGCACCCGCGGCCACGACCGCCGCGGCGCCGTCGCCGAAGAGGCTCGACGCCACCAGGTTCGCCATGGAGTGGTCGTCACGCTGGATGGTCAGCGAACAGAGTTCCACCGCCACCAGGACGGCAATCTGGTCCGGGAACGCGCGCAGGTAGTCGTGCATCCGCGCGACCCCGGCAGCGCCGGCGACACATCCCAGACCGAACAGGGGGACGCGTTTGACATCCGCACGCAGGCCGACACGGGCGGCCAGCCTGGCGTCGATGGTCGGCACCGCCAGACCCGTGACCGTGGTCGAGAAGATGACGTCGACCTCGTCCGGTCTGATCCGGGCCTTCGACAGCGCGTTCTCCAGGGCCTGCTCGGCCAGGGCGACCGCCACGTCGACGAACACGTCATTGGCTTCGGTGAATCCGCTCAACTGTCCGTACCGCGCCAGTGGCAGCGCCAGATTGCGGGCGTCGACGCCGCTGTTGCGCGCGAACCGGGTGAACTCCTCACCGGCGAAAGTGGTGAGCGCAGAGACGACTTCGTCCTGGCTGTGGCGGTGGGGTGGGAACTCCACGGTCGCGGCGACAAGTCCGGGACCAGGGTCCGATCCGATCATGTCGTCAAAGGTATGGCTTCGAGGGTCCACATAGGTGGGTACGCGCGAAACGCCCCAAAAGTTCACCCGAGCGTGCGGCCACCCGAGCGCAGATAGCCCTCCGCCAGATCACAGCTGCCCTTGGCGTAGCTGGCCAGCTTGGTCTGCGCCTCCAGCGCATGGTCGTGCGTGCCCATCCACGCCAACAGCATCAGCCGTCGCACCAGCACCAACGACGCCAGCATCTCCTCGTCGGCGGGGTTCACGGGCGCCACGGTGCGGTAACCGGTCAGCCAGGCGTCCTGCCATTGCGGCAGCGCCGGATCATCCTCGATGAACGACACGGCGGCCGCGAAGTCGTAGAAGAACCAACTGAATCCGCTGTCGTCGAAGTCGATCACCGTGAGGTTGCCGTCGTCGACGAGCAGGTTGGCCAACCGGAGGTCGGCGTGCACCAGCCCGAATCGGTCGTGGCCGGATCCATACTCGCTCAAGCGGTCTCGCAGAAGCGATTGTGCCCGGTCGAGGACCGTGCGCTCGCCCGCACCGACCCCGGCCGAATCCTGCCAGCGGCCCCACCGCGGCGCCTCGCCCAGGCAGGTGTGCCAATTCCAGGCGAACCGGTCGAACCCGCTGGGCTTCGGCCACTCGCGTGAATGCCCGTGCAACACGGCGGTGATCCGGCCGAGCTCATGAAAGTCGGCCGCGCCCAGCGCGTCCTCCTCCGGATGCGACCCGGCGACCCACTCGAATCTGACGACGTGGCGCGGTGCGCCGTCGACGTCGACCGTCACCACCCGGCTGCCGTCGGCGGCCTCCAACGGTCTCGGTACGGCGACCACACCGTCCGCACTGAGCGCGTCCAGCCACATCAGTTCGGATTCGATCTGACGGTGCTCGTGGTAGCCGCCGCGGTGCACGCGGACCACCGACCGCTCCCCCGTCGCGGCGTCTGTCAGCAGATAGGTGGAATTCTCCGAGCGATTCAACAACTCCAGTGGCGACCCCGGCGCCACCGCATGCTCGGTGAGCGCCTCGGCCGCAATGTCGCGATCGAGATCTGCGCCATCCGGAATCACGTTCGTGAACCTACCCGGCCTTGCTAGCGTGACGCGCGATGATCCTCGACAGATTCAGACTCGACAATCAGGTTGCCGTCGTCACCGGTGCGGGCCGCGGCCTCGGCGCGGCCATTGCGGTGGCATTCGCCGAAGTGGGCGCCGACGTGGTGGTGGCGTCACGCACCCAGGCCGAACTCGACACGGTCGCCGACCAGATCCGGGCCCTGGGCCGGCGCGCGCACGTCGTCGTCGGCGACCTGGCGCACCCCGAGGCCACCGCGGCGCTGGCCGAGGCCGCGGTCGAGGCGTTCGGACGCCTCGACGTCGTGGTCAACAACGTCGGGGGCACGATGCCGGCTCCGCTGCTGAACACCTCGACCAAGGACCTGCGGGATGCGTTCACGTTCAATGTGCTGACCGCGCATGCCCTGACGACGGCCGCCGTCCCGCTGATGCTCGAACACTCCGGCGGCGGCAGCATCATCAACATCACCTCGACCATGGGCCGGGTGGCGGGGCGCGGGTTCGCGGCGTACGGGACCGCCAAAGGTGCGCTGGCGCAGTACACCCGGCTGGCCGCGCTCGATCTGTGCCCGCGCATTCGGGTCAATGCCATCGCTCCCGGCTCGATCCTGACCTCGGCGCTGGATGTCGTGGCCTCCAACGATGATCTCCGCGAGCCGATGGAGCGGGCCACGCCGATGCGGCGTCTGGGCGATCCCGCCGACATCGCTGCGGCGGCGGTGTATCTCGCGTCGCCGGCGGGCAGTTATCTCACCGGCAAGACGCTCGAAGTCGACGGCGGGATCACCTTTCCCAACCTTGACCTTCCCATCCCCGACCTCTGACAACACTGAGATATACACTGGAAAAGCTCTGTCCGAACGAAAGGACTTCCCATGCGCGTGCTGCGTTTCATCGTCCCCGCCCTGGTGGCTGGAGGTGCCGCGGTTGCCATCGCAGCGGCGCCCGCCGCGGTCGCTGCGCCCACGTGCGAGGCCACCGGCGGCAGCGGCGGCATCCAGGGCGGCCAGAACACCGTGTGCTCGTCACCAGGCAACGTTCAGATCGACTCTCGTCCCTCGGTGTACGCCATGCCTTGGTACGGCGACCCGTTCTTCGGCGCCGGGATGGTTTTCTGACCCGCCCCCGAGGATGACCCCGCGCCCAACACGCGGGGACATCCTGAGTTTTCGGGCACCCTAACTTTCTGATTCGCCCACCCGGATTTAGAGTGGGCACGTGGGGCTCCCTCAACAGACCTCGTCGCGGTTCAGCTGGTATCTGCTGGGTCCCGCGTTCGTTGCCGCGATCGCCTACGTCGACCCCGGCAACGTCGCGGCGAACGTCAGCGCCGGCGCGCAGTACGGCTTCATGCTGCTGTGGGTGATCGTGCTCGCCAACATCATGGCGGGCCTGGTGCAGTACCTGTCCGCGAAGATCGGTCTGGTCACCGGGCGCTCGCTGCCCGAGGCCGTCGCCGACCACACCCGTCGCCGCTCGCGCATCGGGTACTGGCTGCAGGCCGAACTGGTGGCGATGGCCACGGATCTGGCCGAGGTCGTCGGCGGGGCGATCGCCCTGTACCTGCTGTTCGACCTTCCGCTGGTGGTCGGTGGCCTGATCACCGGCGCGGTGTCGATGGCCCTGCTGTTCGTGCAGGACCGGCGCGGCCAACGGATGTTCGAGCACGTAATCTCGGGTCTGCTGTTGGTCATCGCGATCGGGTTCCTCACCAGCCTGTTCGTCGAGACACCGCCCGCGGCGTCGGTCGCCTCGGGCCTGATCCCCCGCTTCGACGGTGCCGAGAGCGTGCTGTTGGCGACGGCCATGCTGGGCGCCACCGTGATGCCGCACGCGGTGTACCTGCACAGCGGGCTGGCCCGCGACCGGCACGGGCACCCCGAACCCGGCCCACTGCGGCGGCGCCTGCTGTCGGCGACGCGGTGGGACGTCACCCTGGCGATGCTGGTCGCCGGATCGGTCAACATCGCGATGCTGCTGGTGGCCGCGACCAATCTGCAGGGCCGCGAGGACACCGACTCGATCGAGGGCGCGCATGCCGCGGTCCGCGACACCCTCGGACCGACGGTCGCGCTGTTCTTCGCGATCGGCCTGCTGGCGTCGGGTCTGGCCTCGACGTCGGTGGGCGCCTACGCCGGCGCGATGATCATGCAGGGCCTGCTGAAGGTGTCGATCCCGATCTTCGCGCGGCGCCTCATCACGCTGATCCCGGCGCTGATCATCCTGGGTGTCGGCTTCGATCCCAGCCGCGCCCTGGTGCTGTCCCAGGTGGTGCTGTCGTTCGGCATCCCGTTCGCGCTGATCCCACTGATACGTCTGACCAGCAGTTCGTCGGTGATGGGCGCCGACGTCAACCACCGCGTCACCACAACCCTCGGGTGGCTGGTCGCGGGCGTGATTACCCTGCTGAATGTGGTGCTCATCTGGTTGACGGTGAGGGGTTAGCGCATCCTCTCGGCCGTCCATCGCTACTTCGCGTACGGGTCCAACCTGTCCGTGCAACAGATGACGGCCCGATGCCCGGACGCGAAGGACCCCAGGCCCGCGGTGCTGGCCGACCATGACTGGCTGATCAACGAACGCGGAGTGGCCACCATCGAGCCGTTCCGCGGGTCGCAGGTACACGGCATTGTGTGGGACATCTCGGAGGCCGACCTGGCGGCCCTTGACCGCGCCGAGGGGGTGCCGGTGCGCTACCGCCGGGACCGGTTGACCGTGCACGTTCCGACCGGGCCCGCCGACGTCTGGGTCTACGTCGACCACCGCGTCGAACCCGGCCCGCCACGGCCCGGCTATCTGGAACGCATCATCGACGCCGCGCGCCACCACGACCTGCCGCAGCGTTGGATCGACTTCCTGCACCGCTGGGACCCGGCCGGGTGGCCGCATCGTCCCGCGCCGGATTCATCAGGGCCACAGACGCTTTCGGACCTGCTGAGCGATCCTCACGTCCACGAGGAGCACGTGCTGCGATCACGGTTCGGCTTCATGGCGATCCACGGCGGCGACCTGGAGCGCATGACCGATGTGATCGCCGAGCGCGCGGCCGAGGCCGCCGGAGCCTCGTTCTACACCGTGCGGCACCCGACCGACTATCCGCACCACCTGGCGTCGGCGCGGTTCGACCCGGCCGAATCGGTTCGGCTCGCGGAGTTCCTCGACCACGTCGACGTCGTCGTGTCGGTGCACGGGTACGGCCGCATGGGGCAGAGCACCCATCTGCTCGCCGGCGGCGGCAATCGGGACCTCGCGGCGCACGTCGCCGACCACCTGGACCTGCCGGGCTATCGCGTGATCACCGACCTCGAGGAGATCCCGCGCGAACTGCGCGGCCTGCATCCGGACAACCCCGTCAACCGCGCGCGCGGCGGCGGGGCCCAACTCGAACTGTCGCCGCGAGTGCGGGGCATCAGCCCGCTGAGCCCGGTGGCCGCCGACGACGGCCTCCCGGTCGTGACGTCGCGACTCGTCGAGGGACTGGCGTCCGCCGCCTCGACCTGGGTGTGAGCCAACACACTCACACCGACCGATCCATCCGCGTCGCGGCTCCGAACACCTGATGTGAACACCGGACGATCCATCGCCGTCATCGGAAGTGGGGTCGCGGGCCTGACGGCCGCATACACGCTGTCCCGTCATGATCGCGTGACGCTGTTCGAGGGCGACGACCGTCTCGGCGGGCACGCGCACACGCACCACCTCGATCGCGGCGACGGCGTCATCGAGGCCGTCGACTCCGCATTCCTGGTGCACAACACACGCACCTATCCCACGCTCTGCCGCATCTTCGACGAACTCGAGGTGCGCACCCACGACACCGACATGTCGATGTCGGTCCGGGCCGACGCCGCCGGCCTGGAATATGCAGGCGCACGGGGTCTCGGCGGGCTGTTCCCCGCGCCGTCGAACCTCGTGCGCTGGCGCTACCTGGGGATGCTGGCCGAGGTCAAACGGTTCCACCGAGCCGCAAGCACGCTGCTGCACGAAGGCCCCGCCTCCGACGTGACACTGCGCGCCTTCCTGGAAGAGCACAGCTTTTCGGAGTTCTTCACCGAGTACTTCATGACGCCCCTGGTGGCCGCGGTGTGGTCGTGCGCTCCCGACTCCGCGCTGGACTACCCGGCCCAGTACCTGTTCGTATTCCTCGAGCACCACGGCATGCTCACGGTGTTCGGGTCCCCCACCTGGCGCACCGTCGTCGGCGGGTCGGCCACCTACGTTGAGGCGATCGCGGCCCGCCTGCACGAGGTCCGCCGCGGGACCCCCGTGCAGTCGTTGCGCCGCACGACGTTCGGCGTACAGATCCAGACCGCACAATTCGGCGCCGAGGAGTTCGATGCCGCCGTCATCGCGACCCATCCCGATCAGGCCCTGGCACTGCTGGATCAGCCCACGGAATGGGAAAGGGCCGTGCTCGGCGCAATCGGCTATTCGACCAACCACGCCACGCTGCACACCGACGAGTCGGTGTTGCCGAGGCACCCACGCGCACGGGCGTCCTGGAACTATCTTCTGACCGACCGGCGCGACGAGGTCATCGTCACCTATGACGTGAGCCGGCTCATGGGACTGTCCGGCCCGCGGCGGTTCCACGTGACCCTGGGCGAGGACGCACCGATCAGCCCCGACACCGTGCTTGCCGAGATGACCTACCACCATCCGCAGTACACCCTGGAATCGGTTGCCGCACAAGGTCGGCTGCCGTCACTCAACGATGAACGGGTGGCGTTCGCGGGCGCATACCACGGGTGGGGATTCCACGAGGACGGTGCCGCGTCCGGGGTGCGGGCCGCCGCGGCCCTGCAGCGCATGGGGAGCCGGTTGTGAGCACGCCGGCGATCTACCGCACCCGGATCGCGCATCTTCGCCGCGCCCCGGTGCATCATCACTTCGAGCATCGCAGCTACAGCTGGTACATCGACATTGACCGGCAGCCCGAACTGCCCTGGTGGCTGCGGCCTTTCGCGCGCTTCGAGGCCTCCGACCACTTCCAGTCCGGCCCCGACAGTCTGCGTGGCCGCGTCGACGCGTTTCTGGCCGAGCACGGCGTCGACCTCGACGGCGGGCAGGTGACGGCGCTGCTGCAGGCCCGAGTCCTTGGATATGTCTTCAATCCGCTGAGCGTGTTCTGGTGCCACGACCGTGCGGGGCGCCTGCGCGCCGTGATCGCCGAAGTGCACAACACCTATGGGCAGCGGCATGCCTACCTGCTTCCCGCCGACCACGACGGCGTGGTGGTGCCCAAACGCATGTACGTCTCGCCGTTCAACGGCGTCGACGGCCACTACCTTGTCCACGCGCCCCGGCCCGCCGAAACCCTGGATCTCACGGTGTCGCTGCACCGCGCCGGCCAACCCGCGTTCGTCGCCTCGATGCGCGGAGAGCGCCGCGCGGCCAGCACCGCGCGCATCGCCTGGCTTCAGATCACCGCTCCGCTGGCTCCACTGTTGGGCGCGTGGGGAATCCGAATTCAAGGCGTCACCCTCTGGCTTCGCCACGTACCCATCGTCCCGCGTCCATCTTCCGTCCGCGAAAGGGCCCAACAGTCGTGACCATCGACCTCTCGAGCACCGCGAAACCCGCGATCGACCCCGACCGCTGGCCGGGCGTGGCCACCGTCCCGGCGGGACCTGTCGCGGCGTTGTCGGGGCGCGTCGCCGACGACCTGCTGCAGCGCGCGGCACGCAGGTTGCCGCTTCGCCTGCTGTACCCCGACGGATCCGTGATCGGCGCGGCGGACCCGACGCTGCCGACGCTGCGCCTGCTGCACCCGGACCGGTTGGTGCGCCGCGTGGGCCGCAGCGGCCTGATCGGGTTCGGCGAGTCCTATATGGCCGGCGAGTGGACGTCAGACGATCTTGCCGGCGTGCTCACGGTCTTCGCGACGTCGGTCGCGGACCTGGTGCCGCGGTCGTTGCAGCGGATGCGGCCCATCGCCCTGGTGCGCCAACCCAAGACCCACCACAACAGCCGCGACCACGCCCGCCGCAACGTCGCCGAGCACTATGACCTGTCCAACGACCTGTTCGCCGAGTTCCTCGACGAGACCATGACGTACTCGAGCGCGCTGTTCGAATCGCTGCCCGCGCAGTGGGGTGATCTGGCCACCGCACAGCACCGCAAGATCGACCGACTGCTCGACACCGCGCGTGTCACGTCGGGCAGCAGAGTGCTTGAGATCGGCACCGGCTGGGGTGAACTCAGCCTGCGCGCGGCGGCCCGCGGCGCGCACGTGACATCGGTGACGCTGTCGGCCGAACAGCAGCACCTGGCCCGGCAGCGCGTCGCGGCGGCCGGGCTGTCCGACAGGGTCTCGATCGAACTCTGCGACTACCGCGACGTCACGGGCTGCTACGACGCGGTGATCTCGGTCGAGATGATCGAGGCCGTCGGATATCAGTTCTGGCCCACCTACTTTCGCACCCTCGACGCCCTCGTGGCACCCGGCGGGCGGGTCGCGATCCAGGCGATCACCATGCCGCACTCCCGCATGCTGGCCAGCCGCAACACGCACACCTGGATTCAGAAGTACATCTTCCCGGGCGGTCTGCTGCCGTCCACCGAGGCCATCTTGTCCATCACGGAACGCGACACCTCGCTGCGCACGGTCGACATGTGCTCGCTGCGTCCGCATTACGCCGAGACCCTGCGCCTGTGGCGCGAACGGTTCACACAACGCCGGGACGCCGTGGCGGCACACGGATTCGACGAGGTGTTCCACCGCATGTGGGAGCTGTACCTGGCGTACTCCGAGGCGGGGTTCCGCTCGGGGTACCTCGACGTGTATCAGTGGACGTTTGCGGCGACTGGAGGCCGGTGGTGAACTTTCTGGTGGTGTCGGGTGCCTCGCTCGCGGCGATCGTCGTCGTGTTCGGGGTGACGTTCGCGATCAGTCGGCGCATCAACCGCGCCAACGTCGTCGACGTCGCGTGGGGCCTGGGGTTCGTCGCCGTGGCGGCCGTCGCCGCGGTGCTGGGGGACGGTGACCCGGTTCGGCGGATCCTGCTGCTGGCCCTGGTCTCGATCTGGGGTCTGCGTCTGGCGATCCACATCCACAGCAAGACCGCCGGAAAGGGTGAGGATCCGCGCTACCGGGCACTGTTGCGGGAGGACTATTCGGCGCGCAACGTGCTGCGCCGGGTGTACCTCATCCAGGGCGTCTCGGCATGGTTTGTGTCGCTGCCGTTGCAGGTGTCGGCGACCGCCGGACCGACACCGCGTGCACTGTGGCCGGTCGCGGCCGTGGGCCTCGCACTGTGGGTCGTCGGGGTGGTGTTCGAGGCACTCGGCGACCATCAGCTCAAGAAGTTCAAGGCCGACCCCGCCAACAAGGGCCGGATCATGGACCGCGGCCTGTGGGCGTGGACCCGCCACCCGAACTATTTCGGCGACGCCAGTGTCTGGTGGGGCATCTGGTTGATCACGATCACCGGCCCCCTGGCGCTTCTCACGGTGTTCTCACCGGCGCTGATGACCTATTTCCTGGTGTACGCCACCGGCGCGCGACTGGCCGAGAAGGTCATGGCCGGACGCCCTGGGTTCGACGAATACTGTTCGCGCACTGCATTTTTTGTGCCCCGACCACCGAAGCGCGGCTAAATGACCACGTGTGCCTCACAGCCCGCTAGGCTCTCAGACGTGACAGGTGACCTGGACGCACTGCTGCGCCGGGTGGCGCGACGCGACGCCGAGGCGTTCGCCGCGTTCTATGACGACACAAAGTCTCGGGTGTTCGGACTGATCACCCGAGTCCTGCGGGACCCCGGCTACGCCGAGGAGACCACGCAGGAGGTTTATCTGCAGGTCTGGCGCAGCGCCGACAGCTACGACCCCGCGTCCGGGTCGGCACTGGCCTGGCTGCTCACGCTGGCCCATCGCCGCGCGGTCGACCGCGTGCGCAGCGAGGAGGCCGGCGGCAAGCGGGAGGCGCGGTACGGCGCGGCCACGGTGGAGCCACCGGTCGATGCCGTCAGCGAGTCGGTGCTGGTGCGCGACGAGCGCAGGCAGGTCGTGACCTGCCTGGACAGCCTGACCGATCTGCAACGCGAATGCGTCGAACTCGCCTACTACGACGGGTTGACCTACGTGCAGGTGTCCGACCGGTTGTCGGCCAACCTGGCGACCATCAAATCGCGCATGCGAGACGCACTGCGCAGCCTGCGCAACTGCCTGGGACCACGATGACGAGCACAGAAGACATCCTGACCGCTGCAGTGCCGTATGCACTGCACGCACTGCCCGACGATGAACGCGACCGCATCGAGGCCGCCCTGGTCGGCTCCGAGCGCGCCGACGAGTTCTTCGACGAGGTGCGGGCCGTCCGAGAAGCCATGGCCCGCGTGGCGGCGACGACCGCGGTGGAACCACCACCGCAATTGCGGGGCCGCATCCTCGCCGCGGCGTCCGAGGATCCCGTCCGGCTCATCGACAGTGGCCGTCCCGAACGGCGTTGGCGCACAGCGGTGCTGGCCGCCGCGGCGGTGGTCGCGATCGGTTTGGGTGTGGTCGGTGTCAGCGCGGTCCTGCGGGGAACTCCGCAGCCGATGACGGCCCAGCAGATCTTCGCCGCCCCCGACGTGCAGACCGTCTCAGGCCCCATCCCGACCGGCGGCAGGGCCACGTTCGTCTTCTCGCACGAACGCAATGCCGGCGTGCTGGTGATGAACGACGTCACGCCTCCGCAGGAGGGCACGGTCTATCAGATGTGGCTGGTCGGCTCCGGCGGTGCGACCTCGGCCGGCACGATGGATTCGGCCACGGTGTCACCGTCGACCACGGCCGTGGTGCCTGACCTGGGGAACTCGACTGTTTTGGCGTTCACGGTGGAGCCGGGAGTGGGTTCGACATCGCCGACGGGTGAGGTCTTCGCGGAGTTGCCGCTGATCTGATTCTGGTTCTGGTTCTGGTTCAGCCCGCGAGATTGCACTCAGGGCTGTTGCAGGCCGAGGATCACGACCCTGAATGCAATTTCGCGCCGGCGGGATCAGGCGAGTGTGGCCTGCGCCGCGGCCTTCAGCACATCGCGGATGTCGCCACGCCGCCGCCACGCCCGTCGCTGCCGCATCGCGCCGTTGCCGTCCTGCACAATGCGTTTCAGCTCCGCCTGCGCATAGTCGAAGTCACCGGCCTGCTCCAACGCCGGCCGCAGTTCCTCGACGAATGCGGTCAGCATCGCCGGCGTCCTGCCCTCCAGGCCGTCGCGCGCGCAACGCCAATAGGCCGCGCGCAGAACGTGTTCGGAGATCTCTGGCGCCGGCCTGCCCTGTTCGATGTGCGCACAAGCCGTCATCACGCAGGCTCGGGCCAGGATCGCGAGCAGCACAGTCTCGGCCGCGGTCGCCGGGACGTCGGCGGCGCGGATCTCGACGGTCGGGAACTTCGCCGACGGTCGGGCGTCCCAATAGACCATGCCGTCGTCGAGCATGGCCCCGGACTCCTCCATCTGCGCGACCAGCGCGTCGTACTCCTCGGCGGAGTTTGCGGCGGGCGGCGGCCCGGCGCTGGGCCAGCGCTGCCACAGGATGCTGCGCCAACTGGCGTAACCACTGTCGGCTTCCCGGTAGATCGCCGAGTTCGCCGACAGCGCCAGCAGCAGCGGCAGCCACGGCCGAAGCCACATGCAGACCCGCACCGCGGCGTCGCGGTCGGGCACCTCGACGTGCACGTGGCATCCGCTGATGCCCTGCTCGTGGGCGATCATGCCGAACCGGTCCGCGATCTGGTGGTACCTGGGGGTGTCGGTGATCGGGAAGTGGCGCGGGATCGTCGGTGGCAGCGCCACCGCGAGGAGTTGGGCACCGCACTGCCGCGCAGCCTGGGCGGCAGCGTGGCGCAGCCGGGTGATCTCAGCGTGCAGGTCGTCGCGGTCCGTGAGCACTCCGGTGGCGGTCTCGACCTGGCACGTCGTCAGCTCAAGCTGAAGATCGACGCCGCGCTCGCTGGCAGCGTGCGCGACGTCGGTGTTGTGGGGTACCGGTTGGCCACTGTCGGGGTCGACGAGCAGGAACTCCTCCTCTACCCCGACAGTGGGCACACCGTCAGTGCTTGAAGGCGTCTTTCACCTTCTCGCCAGCATCTTTGATGTTGGCCTTGGCCTGGTCGAGCTTGCCTTCGTTCTCGGTGCTGCGGTCGCCGCTGGCCTGACCCAGCTTCTCTTTGGCCTTACCCGAAACGTCGTCGATCTTGTTCTTGAACTTGTCTCCTGTGCTCATGGGCTCAGGGTTCACCAATTGCCGCATCGCCAAACCTCGGCCCCGCGTAGCATTCGGCCGTGATGGCCAGTGACTTTCGTTTCGCGGTAGGTATCCGTTCAGCCCGCTCACGCGCTCAGCTTCAGGAAACCGCCTGGCGCTATGAGGATCTCGGGTTCGACGTGCTGAACATCCCCGATCACCTGGGAGCGCCCGCGCCGTTCCCGGTGCTGGCCGCGGTCGCGCAGTCGACGTCGTCCATCAGGCTCGGCACGTACGTGATGAACGCGGCGTTCTACTCCCCCGCACTGCTGGCCCGCGACGCCGCCGGCGTGCACGCGCTCAGCGACGGTCGGCTCGACCTCGGCCTGGGCGCGGGCTATGTCCGCGAGGAGTTCGAGGCCGCCGAGATCCCGTTCCCCAGCGCCGGGGCACGCGTCGCGCACCTCGAGCACGTCGCCGAGCACCTGTGTCGGCACCACCCCGACATCCGCCTGCTGATCGCCGGCAGCGGCGACAAGGTGCTGACGGTGGCCGCCCGGCATGCCGACATCGTGGGCCTGACCGGCACCGACCGCATCGACCTGGTGCGCACGGCCGCCGGGGAGCGGTTCGCCGATCTGGTGCTCGACCTCGCGATCACGGCGATGCCGTCGGACAACTCCGGGATGCCGGATCTGTCGATGACCAGGCAATATGCTCCGGGGCTGAGCGACGAGCGATTGCTGGCGCTGCCCGGCGTGCTGTCGGGGACACCGCGCGACGTGGCCGACCGATTGCGCCAGTTGCGCGCCGAGGACGGCATCTCGTCGTTCTCGATCCAGAGCAAGGACGACGCGTTCTTCGCGAAGGTGATCGCCGAACTGCGCTGACGCCGGTCCGGGCTCCCCAGCGCCTGCAGTGCCCGTTCGGATCGGCGGCCGGGCAGACGGTACGCTGTGCCAGCGCGCCCCCGTAGCTCAGGGGATAGAGCACGGCTCTCCTAAAGCCGGTGTCGCAGGTTCGAATCCTGCCGGGGGCACTTTTTGGTTGTATTACTTCGGTTGATGCGTACGTGGCATTTCGTCTTCGGTTGATGGGCGACAGTGTTTCAGCTGATGCTTGACAGTTGATTCGGCTGATCCCTGGCACGGCGCGAGGGATTTGAGCGTGGCCGCCAGTCTGCACAACACACTTCTCCGGCGAGACGCCATCGAGTGCTGCCAGACCGAACCGGTCAACGCACGGAACTGCCGTTCCCCAGCATATTGACGGGCTCAAAACTAAACTGGCCCAAGGGGGAAGGGGGATTCATGTTCCGCGCAAGGTTGATCTTGGCGGCCGCCGCAACACTATTCATTGCCGGTTGCAGCCCATATCGCTCATCCATCGAAGTCATTGAATTACCGCCGACGTCAATGGATTCGCCACCACCGCAGTTCATCGTCGCAGAACCGACTAAGTCCCCCGTGCATCGCACCGCGTTCTACGCGGACCTCACCGCCGCGGGGATCCCGGAGAAAGGGCACGCCACGCTGGAGTTGTGGGCGCGGTCGGTGTGCAGCCTGCGCGCCCAGGCCGTCGCCAACGGCGCGACGACCAACGACGTCGATGTCGTGAAGAAGTTGCCCAGCGATGTCGCCAACACAGGCCTCAAGCTCACCAAAGAGCAGGCCGCCGCGGCCTGGACCGCCTCCAAGCGTCACATCTGCCGATAGCGCGTAAAACGCAGGTCAGAACGCCAACGCGCGCATCAACTGCCAGGCCGCCTCAGCGCCCTCCTCAGACACGGTCAGCTGGTTCTTCTCGAGCGCCTCGCCGAACGTGAGCGCCTGGTTGTTCATCGCCATCAAGGTCGCCGTATCCGTCGTGATAACCGCACGCGGACGTTCCACAGTCTCGGCGCGAACATCGATGTGCCGGTTGGCGATTCGCAGACCGAATGGCCGACCGTCGACCACCAGCTGGTAGTCGCCCTCGACACCGTGGGCCGCGTCCGGATCGAAATGCGCGGCGAAGCCCAGAGCCAGCGACTCGAGGTCGATGCGCTGCTCCGGGTCCGGTTCCCCCAGTCGACGGGATCCCCAGCGCAGCAGGCTCAGCATCGCGGGACGAAGACCCTCTCCGTCAGGCGTGAGGCGGTAGACCGTCGAGGCCGCCGGCGGCGGGAGTGCGGCCTTCTCGATCACGCCGGACTCCTCGAGTTCACGCAGGCGCTGACTGAGCAGGCCTGTACCCACGCCCGGGAGGCCCTCGAGCAGGTCAGTGAACCGCTTCGGGCCAATCAGCAGGTCACGCACGATCAGCAGCGTCCAGCGCTCCCCGAGCAGGTCAAGGGCCGCGGCGATGCCGCAGTACTGCTGATACGACCTCTTCGCCATGCCCATGAGTTTAATAACCCTTCGTCTTTACTTCAGAAATAGTATGTAGTAACTTCCTAATTATGAACCAAATCCTACTCACTGGGAAGCCCGCACTGCTGACGCATGCCCTCCCAGGGCTGCTGCGCCGGTGGTGGGACGAGATTCGAGCGGCCGAAAGGGCCATGTGGAAGTCGGCGCCGGACCGCCGACAGCAGCGGAAACGGCGGTACTACCCCGTGCAGCGCGACCGCGTGTTCGAGCACGCCGCGATGGCCCGCGAGATGCACCGGCTCTGACCTTTGACGCGCCCACGCGAAACTCGGTTCGTGGTCGTCGGCACCGTCACGTATGGTGGACTTGAACTGTTTCCGATTCAGTCGGGGGACTTGAGCCGGAGGTTATTGTGAACTCGCAGAAGCTGATTCGCCGTGCAACGGGAACAGCAATGATCGCAGCGGGACCCCTTTGCTTTGCCCTCGCGGGTCCCGCCCCAGCGTCTGCAAATCCTGACCTGTGCGTCACCGGGCCTTACGGCTACGCCAGCGCATGCATCGAAGTTCCCGGCGTCCAGATCGTCTACGACGACGGCCCACGCGGTAAGGGCAAGGGCCACTGGAAGCACGGCCACTGGCACTGACCGTCAGGTCACCCATCTGCCGCGGTGAAGCACTCGCGCCACCTTGAGGTCGGCGTCGAGCGCCACCAGGTCAGCGTCAGCACCGACTACCAACCCATGACCGGGTAGCCCCAACGCACGCGCCGGATTGATCGACGTCTGGCGCACCGCGAGGAGCAGGGCCTCGTCGCCGGCCAGACCGCAGTGCGTCACCGCAAAGCGGAACAGCTGGTCCATGGTGGCGGTTCCGCCAGCGATCGTCTGAGAACCCGCCACATGGGCCACCCCGCCGCGAACATCCACCGCGAGCGGGCCCAATCGGTACGCGCCGTCGGCCATGCCGGCCGCGGCCATCGCGTCGGTCACCAGCGTGACCCGTTTGGGTCCCACACTGTCGGAGATGTGGCGGTACAACGGCGGCAGGACGTGCACGCCGTCGGCGATGAGTTCGACGGTGACCCGCGGATCCTCGACCAGCGCGATGATCGGCCCGGGTTCGCGGTGATGAATCGGTCGCATCGCGTTGAACAGGTGCGTTCCCACGGTGACGCCCGCGCTGATCGCGGCGTGGGTCTGGTCGTAGGTGGCCTCGGTGTGCCCGACCGCGGCCACGGCGCCGGCGTCGACGATGCGCTCGATGGCCGCCAGGGCACCGTCGCGTTCCGGAGCCACCGTCACCATCCGAACGGTGCCCCCACCCGCCTTCAGCAGGCGCGCCACCTCTTCCGGGTCAGGGTCGCGCAGGACGGCGGGATCATGCGCCCCACAACGTTTCACCGCCAGCCACGGACCCTCCAGGTGCACCCCTGCGATCAGCCCGGCACGGGCTTCGTCGGCGAGTTCGGCCACGCCGCGCAGCATTTCGTCGGGACCGGCCGACACCAGCGACGCCACCAGCGTGGTGGTGCCATACCTGCGGTGAAACCTCACGGCCGTCGCCGTGTCGGCGGGGCCACCCTCAGCGCCGCCGTCGGCGAAGCTCGCCCCTCCCCCACCGTGCACGTGGGTGTCGACGAAGCCGGGCACGACCGTCACCGCACCGAGGTCGACGCCGCCGGGTCCTGGGGCTGTCCCCTCACCCAGGGCTGCCACCGTTCCGTTGGCGGAGACTTCAATCCATCCCGGCCGCAACAACTTCCACCCTGTCGCGACGGCGTCCGCGGTGATCAACACGTCAGATCCCCTGCCACTTCGGCTTGCCGCGATAGGCCTCGCGGTAGTAGTCGGCCAACTGCAGTCGGTGCGCGGCATCCTCGTCGAGCAGCACCGTCACATGCCGATGGTGCTGCAGGATGGTCGCTGGCCATCTCGCGCTGACCGGCCCCTCGACAAGGTGCTCCACGGCCTCGGCCTTGTTTTCTCCGATGGCCACGAGCACGACGTGCCGCGCGTCCATGATCGTCGCCAGGCCCTGCGTCAGACAGTGCGTGGGGACGGCGTCGATGTCGTCGTCGAAGAACCGGGCGTTGTCGATCCGGGTCTGCCGCGCCAGCGTCTTGATCCGGGTACGCGAGGCCAACGACGAACCGGGTTCGTTGAATCCGATGTGCCCGTCGGTTCCGATGCCCAGGATCTGCAGGTCCACGCCACCGGCGTCGGCGATCGCCGCCTCATAGGCCGCGCACGCGGCGGGAATGTCGGCGGCGAGACCGTCTGGCCCCTGCACGGCACCGGGCGCGAAATCCACCCGCGACACGAACACCGCGTCGATCACGTTTCGGTAGGTCTCGGGATGGTCGGCCGGAAGCCCGACGTACTCGTCGAGCGTGAACGCGCGGGCCGCGGCGAAGCTGAGAGTGCCCGCGGCATACCGGGCCGCCAACTCGTCGTAGATCGCCACCGGCGAGGACCCCGTCGCGAGCCCGAGCACCGCGGTCGGGCGCCCGGCCAACAGTGCGCCCACTGCGTCTGCCGCGAGCGACGCGATCGCGGCCGGGTCCGGCAGGATCACCACCTCCACGGCCGCCGCCTCACCTCTCCGCGGTGAACAGGGTCTGGTGCGGTGTCACCGATTCCCCCGCGCCGACCGCGACATCGATGTTGGTGGGCTCCCGCTCGTCCATGATGACAACGGGTACAACGGGATTCATACCCGCGGCGGCGACGGACGGGACGTCGTAGGTGGTGATGGCCTGCCCGGCGGTGACGGTGTCACCCTGCGTGGCGTGCGTGGTGAAGCCCGCACCCTCCAGACGCACGGTGTCCAGGCCCAGGTGGACCAGCACCCCGACTCCGTCGCCGGTGAGAATCACGTAGGCGTGCGGCATCAGCTTGAGCAGCGTCCCACCGACCGGTGCGACCGCGTCGACCACCTCATGCGGCGGATCAATCGCGGCCCCGTACCCGACCATGCCCTGGGAGAACACCGGATCGGCGACGTCACGCAGCGCCACCACCTTCCCCGCGACCGCGGCGAGCACCGGCGTCCTGCTCATGGGCCACCCCTTTGTCTGATCCCCTGCCTCAGGATATGCACTCGGGCTAGGGTTGGCGCGCAAGACTGCGAAAGAAAGGTCACTCGACATGAGCGACACCGTCAAATCGCAAGGGGCGTCGAAGAAATCGGGTCTACACATTCCCGGTTTCGCAGTGCTGCAGAGGCTCGGCAAGAGCCTGATGCTGCCCATCGCAGTGCTGCCCGCGGCGGGCATCCTGCTGCGCCTCGGGCAGGACGACCTGCTGGGCCGCATCGACACGCCCGTCATCGGGCCGTTCTTCGACGCCATGAGCGCTGCCGGCGGCGCGCTGTTCACGAATCTTCCGCTGCTGTTCGCCGTCGGCGTCGCCATCGGATTCGCAAGGAAGGCAGACGGTTCCACGGCGCTGGCCGCCGTCGTCGGCTACCTGGTGATGGAAGCGGTCTTCACCACCATGTCCCCGATTGTGCTGGCCGGTGAGGTCGACAAGGCCGGCGATCAGGCGATGATCAACTACAGCGTGTTCGGCGGCATCGTGATCGGCCTGGTGACCGCAGCGCTGTTCGACCGGTACCACACCATCGAACTGCCCTCCTACCTCGGCTTCTTCGGCGGCCGCAGGTTCGTGCCCATCGCGGTGTCCCTGGCGTCGCTGTTCATCGCGTTCGTGATGAGCTACTGCTACCCGTTGTTCGACATGCTCCTCACCGGATTGGGTTCCTTCATCGGCGGGGCCGGCGCGTTGGGCGCGTTCGTCTACGGCTTCGCCAACCGCATGCTGATCCCGATGGGCCTGCACCACATCCTCAACTCGTACGTGTGGTTCATCTACGGCGACTACCAGGCACCCGACGGGTCCGCGGTCACCGGCGAACTCACCCGATTCGCCTCCGGTGACCCGACCGCAGGCCTGCTGACCTCGGGCTTCTACCCGATCCTGATGTTCGGCCTGCCCGCCGCGGCGCTGGCGATGATCCAGGTGGCCAACCGGCGACAGCGCAAGCTCGCGGTCGGCATCCTGTCGGCGGCCGCCCTGACGGCCTTCCTGACGGGCGTGACCGAACCCCTCGAGTTCGCGTTCATGTTCGTGGCGTTCCCGCTCTACGTGATTCACGCTCTGCTGACCGGACTGTCACTTGCCATCGCGTATCTGCTCGACATCCACCTCGGCTTCTCGTTCTCCGCCGGACTCATCGACCTGCTGCTGTACGGCACCGCGCCCGCCGCCAAGAACATCCCCCTGCTGATCGCGATGGGCGCGGTGTTCTTCGTCGTCTATTACCTGATCTTCCGGTTCGCGATCACGCGGTGGAATCTGCGCACCCCCGGCCGTGAACCCGACGCCGAGTTCGAGGCGCAGCAGCGGGCCAATCTCGGCGACGGCGGCGAGTCCGCGACCGCGGTGGTCGCCGACAGCAGGGCCGAGCAGGTGATCGCGGCCTTTGGCGGGCGGGAGAACCTGGTCAACGTCGACGCCTGCATCACGCGCCTGCGGATGGAGGTGGCCGACCCCACCAAGGTGGATCAGGACCGGTTGAAGGCGCTGGGCGCTGCGGGCGTCATCGAGGTGGGCAACAACGTGCAGGCCGTGTTCGGCACGCAGGCCGAGGCGTTGAAGAACGAGATCACCGACGCGCTCTGAGATCTGCGCGCGAGATTGCCCGCGAGATTGCCGTGAGGGTCGTGGAACGCCACGGAGCACAGCCCTGAAGGCAATCTCGGCGGTGCCGGAGACGCGTCGGCGGTGACGGCGGTGCCGGAGACGCGTCAGCGGTGACGGCTCAGCTCGCCCTGGTGTCGATGACCTGCTGCGCGATCTCGACAAGCTTGACGTTGGCCGACTGCGACAACTGCCGCAGCATCTCGAACGCCCGCACCGAGTCGACGTTGAACCGCTCCATGATGATGCCCTTGGCCTGACCGATGACATCTCGGCTGCTCAGTGCCGACTGAAGCTGTTCGCCCTGCCTGCTGGCGATGATCGCGGCCGCGGCATGGGCCGCGAACACCTGGCCGACCGCTTCGTCCTCGCTGGTGAAGGCATGCGGTCGCGAACTGAAGATGTTCAGCGCACCAGCGTTGCGCTGGCTGGTGTAGAGCTTGAACGACAGACCGCTGCGCAGACCGCGCTTGACCATCTCGGCGGAGTACCGGGGCCAACGCTGCTCGTCGGCGAAATCGTCGGTGCGGACGATGAGTTCATCGACGGCGGCCTCGACGCAGGGCCCCTCGTCGTAGGACACCTGCAGGGCGTCCAACTCGTACATCAGATCCGACGTGGCGGCCTGCGTCTCGTACTTGCCGGCCTTGGTGAACAGCAGGCAGCCCGCGATCTCGGCACCCGGGATCATCTCGAGCACGGTGTTAGTGACGTTCAACAGCACCTCGTCGACGCCGAGAGGCACCGCCAGGTCACGGGCCAGCGTCGCCATCCGGCCGGCCAGTTCATCGCTCGAGTCGCTCCCCACAGCACAGAACTCTTACACAAACCGCGAACCCAGGTATCGACGTTTGCCATTCATACGAGTGGGCATGCCGACAGAACGTGGGTGTCCAGGTCGACCTGGGCACCCACCAGGTTCCGCCGGTTCAGACCGAGTGCCGGCGGGGCCGAACCCCCGGGGGATCCGGCACACCCCTAGAGTCACTCTGTTAGTTGTAGTACCGTCGCACCGCATGACGGGTGTGTGGGTACTCGGCGGGTACCAGAGCGACTTCGCCAGAAACCTCAGTCGCGAAGGCGTCGACTTCGCCGGACTGACCTCCGAGATCGTCGAGCACACGCTGCAGCGATCACGAGTGGACGCCGCCGACATCGAGGTCATCCACGTCGCGAATGCGTTCGGCGAGATGTTCGCGAGCCAGGGCCACCTCGGCGCGATGCCAGCCACCGTGCACGACGACCTGTGGGGCCTGCCCGCGACCCGGCACGAGGCCGCCTGCGCCTCGGGCAGCGTCGCGACCCTCGCAGCCATCGCCGATCTGCGGGCAGGCAACTACGGCATCGCTCTGGTCGTGGGCGTCGAGTTGGAGAAGACCGTGCCGGGCGACGTGGGCGCGGCGAATCTCGGTGCGGCCGCCTGGACCGGGCACGAGGGCCAGGACTGCAGCTACATGTGGCCGTACATGTTCAGCCTGGTCGCCGACGAGTACGACCGCCGCTATGGCCTCGATGAGCAGCACCTGCGCGCGATCGCCACGCTCAACTTCGCCAATGCGCGCAATAACCCGCTGGCTCAGACGCGGGACTGGGTGGTCCCCGACCCGATCACCGCCGATGACGTCAACAACCCCGTCACCGAGGGCCGGATCCGGCGCCTGGACTGCAGCCAGATGACCGACGGCGGCGCCGGCATCGTCCTTGTCACCGACGCCTGGCTGCGCGACCACCCGTCGGCCCGTCCGATGGCCCGCATCGAAGGGTGGGGGCATCGCACCGTCGGCCTTGGGCTTCAGCAGAAGCTCACGCGCTCGGCCGACGATCCCCACGTGCTTCCGCATGTGCGCGACGCGGTGCAGGACGCGCTGACCCGCGCCCGTGTCACCCTTGACGACCTCGGCGGCTTCGAGGTGCACGACTGCTTCACGCCCAGCGAGTACCTGGCGATCGACCACATCGGCCTGACCGGACCCGGTGAATCCTGGAAGGCGATCGAGAGCGGCGAGATCGAGATCGGCGGACGACTGCCGATCAACCCCAGCGGCGGACTGATCGGCGGCGGACACCCCGTGGGCGCGACCGGTATCCGCATGCTGCTGGACGCGAGCCGCCAGGTCAGCGGCACGGCGGGTGACTACCAAGTCGAAGACGCCAGCAGTTTCGCGACCCTGAACATCGGCGGCAGCACCGCCACGACCGTGAGTTTCGTAGTGTCCCAAGGAGAGAACTGAGATGAACACCGATGTGATCGGCAAGCTTCTGTCGACACTGCCCGAGGACGACGATCACCCGTACCGCGCCGGGCCGTGGCGACCGCAGAACACCGAGTGGCAGGCCGACGATCTGACGGTGCTCGAGGGTGAGATCCCCCGCGACCTCGACGGCGTGTACCTGCGCAACACCGAGAACCCCCTGCATCCTTCGCTGACCTTCTACCACCCGTTCGACGGTGACGGGATGCTGCACGTGGTGGGCTTCCGCGACGGGAAGGCGTTCTACCGCAACCGGTTCGTGCGCACCGATGGGTTCCTCGAAGAGAACGAGGCCGGCGGCGCACTGTGGCCGGGCGTTGCCGAGCCCATCCAGGCCGCCAAGCGCGACTATGGTTGGGGCGCAAGGACTCTGATGAAGGATGCCTCCAGCACCGACGTCGTCGTGCACCGCGGCGTCGCGCTCACCAGTTTCTGGCAGTGCGGCGACCTGTACCGGCTGAACCCGTACACAGCCGAGACGCTGGGCAAGGAGGAATGGAACGGCGGGTTCCCCTCAGACTGGGGCGTGTCGGCGCACCCCAAGGTCGACGATCGCACCGGTGAACTGCTGTACTTCAGCTACTCCAAGCAGGCGCCCTACCTGCGCTACGGCGTGGTCGACGAGACCAACACCGTGGTGCACACCGCCGACATCGAACTGCCCGGCCCACGCCTGCCGCACGACATGGCGTTCACCGAGAACTACGCCATCTTCAACGACTTCCCGCTGTTCTGGGATCCCAAGCTGTTGGAGGCCAACATCCACCTGCCGGGCTTCCACCCCGACATGCCGTCGCGGTTCGCCGTGGTGCCGCGCCGCGGCGGGGCGGGGGACGTCAAGTGGTTCGAGGCCGACCCGACGTTCGTGCTGCACTTCACCAACGCCTACGAGGACGGCGACGAGATCGTGCTCGACGGGTTCTTCGAGGACGATCCGGCCCCGGTGGACGTCGACACCGACGACAAGTGGCAGAAGATGTTCCGGTTCCTGGCGCTCGACCGTCTGCAGACCCGACTGCACCGGTGGCGATTCAACCTGGTCACGGGCGAGACCCGCGAGGAGCGACTGACCGACTCGATCAGCGAGTTCGGCATGATCAACGGCGCCCACACCGGCCGCGACTACCGCTACGCGTGGGCCGCCACCGGCAAGCCGGGTTGGTTCCTGTTCGACGGCCTGATGCGACATGACCTGAAAACCGGTGCCGAGGAACGTTTCTCGTTCGGTGAGGGCGTGTACGGCAGCGAAACCGCGATGGCGCCGCGAGTCGGCTCGGCCGCCGAGGACGACGGCTACCTGGTCACCATCACCACCGACATGAACACCGACGCCTCCTACTGCCTGGTGTTCGACGCCGCACGCGTGGCCGACGGTCCGGTGTGCAAGCTGGCGCTGCCCGAACGGGTCTCCAGCGGAACGCATTCGACGTGGGTGGCCGGCGGCGAACTGCGCCGGTGGCGCACCGACGACTCCGCGGCCGCGGCGATCGGTATGTGAGTGAGCACGCTGGGCCACGTCCGCACCGAACTCGAGGCGGGTGCGCCCAACGCCGTCAGTCGCATGCTCGGACTGCTCGGCGACGAGTGGAATCTGCTGATCGTGCAGCAGTCGCTGCTGGGCGCGACGCGGTTCGGCGAGTACCTGGCCAGGCTGCCGATCTCGAACGCGGTGCTGACCACGCGACTGCGGGGCTTGACCGGCGAGGCGATGCTCGAACAGCGTGAGTACCAGGTGAATCCGCCGCGCACCGAGTACCTGCTAACGCCGCGTGGGCGCGCCCTGTGGCCCATGATGCTGCTGATCTGGGACTGGGAGCGGCGCTGGGTGCCCGACCACGTCGCCCAGTTGCCAGCCATGCGGCACGACACGTGCGGGGCGCTGTTCACGCCGCTGCTGACGTGTGGCGCGTGCACCGCACCCAGCACCGACACCGACGTCAAGTTGCGGTGGGGACCGAGTGGTTCCTGGGAGCGGTCCACGCCCATCACCGTCACGCGCCGCAGGGGCGGTGCGACGGGACCGCCGGGCCTGTATCCGGAGACCATGAGCGTGTTCGGGAACCGGTGGTCGGCGGCCATCCTCATCGCAGCCTTTTTGGGGGCCAGCCGATTCGGTGACTTCCAAAGACAATTGGGCGCACCACCGGCGTCCGTCTCGGCCCGTCTGCGCGCCTTCGTCGCCAACGGTGTGCTGTCGGGGTCGGACGAGTACCTGCTGACGGATAAGGGCCGGGCGTTCTTCGGCGTGCTCGTCACGGCGCTGGAGTGGGGTCAGCACTGGTTCCACGCACCGGAGGGGCCCGCGGTGGTGCTGACGCACCGGGCCTGCGGTGAGCGGTTCACCGCGCGGGTGGCCTGCGATCAGTGCGCGAAAGCGCTGTCGGGTGACGACGTGCTGGTCGAGACCGTCACGACCTAGTCGCTGTGGCGGTCCAGGCGGAACTGCAGGTTGTTGCGCGCCGCGGGCCACTCGATGTCCAGAATCGAATACACCACGGTGTCGCGGCGCGACCCGTCGGCCAGCAGTTGATGACTGCGCAGGATGCCATCCTGTTTGGCGCCGAGTCGCTCGATGGCTGCGCGGCTGGTCCGGTTGAAGAAGTGGGTGCGGAATTCGACTGCCACACAGTCCAACTGCTCGAAGGCGTGCCGCAGCATCAGGAGCTTGGTCTCGGCGTTCACCCCGGTGCGGCGGGCCGAACCCGAGTACCACGTGGCGCCGATCTCGAGCCTGCGGTTGGGCGGGTCGACGTTGAGATAGCTCGACGAGCCTACGAGAGCGCCGTCCGACAGCCGACGCACCACGAAGGTCAGGCCGTGCCCGTCGGCCTGCAGGTCGAGCATGCGCTGCACCCATGCGTCGGCGGTGCGCTCGCCGGGGGCCGCGGTGAACCACAGGCTGCCGCTGTCACCGTCGGCCGCGGCCGTCGCGATCTCCGGGACGTGGTCGGTGAGCAGCGGCTCCAACGACACCCACCGCTGCCCCTGCAGGCGGACCGGTTCGACGAACCGCGTCACCGTCGACGCCCGGCCGACAGGGCCTGGATCAGGGTCCAGACCGAAAACCCCACCGCGGCAACGGCACTGCACAGACCGATGTAGAACCCGTAGCCGGCGACCACATCGCCCCCGACGAACAGGTGGTGGTAGAGCACCGTCAACGCCGTCACGGCCACCGAAATCGCGAGGGCGACAACGGCCGCCCACTTCTGGGACAGCCCCCGCGCGGCCATCGCGGCCGCGACCGCCAGGGTCGAGGTCAACAGCACGATCAGCTGCCCCACCCCGAACCTCGGCGGCAGGTCCAGGCTGCCGACGGCACCGCCGATGGCGCTCACACGACCGCCGCCGTTGGCCGACGTCGTGAGCCACGGCAGCCAGACACTGACGGCGAGCACGCCCGCGCACAGCGCCACCAGCCACCCGGGACGGATACGGATCATGGTTCGACCCTATCCGTTTCACGGATCCGCCCGGCCTCCGACATCTCCCAGAGTCGATCGATGCCGAGGCGCGCCAGGAACGCGTCGTCGTGGCTGACCACCAGCAGGGCGCCGCGGTAGGCGGTGAGCGCGTCGACCAACTGATCGACGCTGGTGACGTCGAGATTGTTGGTCGGCTCGTCGAGGATCACCAGCTGCGACGGCGGTTCGGCCAAAAGCAGCCGGGCCAACGCCACCCGGAACCGCTCCCCTCCAGACAGCCCTCCCACCGTGCGGTGCACGCTGTCACCGCGCAGCAGGAACCGGGCCAGTTGGCCCCGGATGGTCTCGGCATCGATGTCGGGCGCCGCGGACCACACCGTCTCAAGAACGGTCGCCGCGTCGTCAAGCCCGTCGAGTCGCTGCGGCAGAAAGCCCACCCGGTCGGTGCGCAGGGCGTCCGAGCGCATGAGATCTTCGAGGAACGTCGTCTTGCCGACACCGTTGGGACCGATGAGCGCGATGCGCTCGGGACCCGTGACGTACAGCGTGCCGTCGCCGCCCTCGACCGCGGCCAACTGCCGGCCCGCGGGAAGTTGCGGATCCGGCAGTTCGACCCGGATGTGCTCGTCGATCCGCACCCGGGCCGAGGCGTCGTCGGCGGCCTGCCGGGCGGCCTGCAACCGGTCGTCGTGACCGCTGCGCAGCCTGCCCGCCGACACCTGCGCCGCCGATGCGCGCATGTTCGCGACGATCCGCGGCACGCTGTCGCGGGTGCGCTGCGCCGTCCGAAGCCGGCGGGCCAGTGTGGTCTCGGCTTCGACCCTGTGACGCTTCTCCACCTTGACCGCCTGTTCGGCGGTGCGCGCGGCCTGCACGGCCGCGTCCTGCTCGGCCTGCAGGTGCGCGCGCCACTGTTGGTACGGCCCGCCGAACACCGTCAGCCGGCCGGCATGGATGTCGGCGGTGTTCGACAGCTGGTCCAGCAGCGTCGTGTCGTGGCTGACCACGATCACGACGCCCGGCCACCGCTCGACCATCGCGTACACCGCAGCGCGGGCCGCGCGGTCGAGGTTGTTGGTGGGCTCGTCGAGCAGCGTCACCGCGGTGCGCCGCAACCGGACTCCTGCAAGCGCGACCAGCATCGCCTCCCCACCCGACATCTCCCCTACCCGGCGGTCCAGAGTCACTGAGCCCACACCGATCTCGTCCAGCAGCGCACGGGCCCGGGCTTCGACGTCCCAGTCGTCGCCCACGGTGTCGAACAGCACCTCGGCGGTCTGTCCGGCCTCGATCGCCCGCAGCGCAGCAAGGAGTTTCGAGATACCGAGCAGGTCGGCGGCGGTGTCCTCGACGTGCAATGTCAGGTTCTGGTGCAGGTATCCGACGTCGCCGTCGATCCCGATGCTGCCCGAGGTGGGGGTGAGGTCGCCGGCGATCAGACGCAGCAGCGTCGACTTACCCGAACCGTTGTCACCGACGAGGCCCGTGGCGCCAGGGCCGAACGTGCCGGTGATCCCGTGCAGTGCGACGGCCCCGTCGGGCCAGGTGAAGCCGAGTTCAGTGAGAATGACGGACATGTTGCCTCCAGGCGTTTCAGCGAACGGAATGCGCTGAACCTGAAGAGGCTCTCAGCGCGCGGTCGGAGCCTTGGAGTCATCCACGCCGGCCACGGTAGCCGCGGTTGTGACCCGGCGGCAACCGGTTTTCTCTACGCTGTGGCGATGACTGAACTCCCGGATTGGGCGCAGGACCTCGGACTGGGACCCCACCCCGAAGGGGGTTGGTACCGGGAGACATGGCGCAGCGATCTGACCATCCCGCCGACCGCGCTGCCCACGGACTACACCGGAGGGCGCAGTGCGGGCACCGCAATCCTGTTCCTGCTGATGCCTGGGCAGCAGTCAGCCTGGCACACGGTGCGCAGCGCGGAACTCTGGTTCTTCCATCGCGGGGGGCCGTTGGTGCTCGAGATCGGGCCCGAAAAGGACAGTGCGACAGAGATTCTGCTCGGAAGCGACCTCGCGGCGGGTGAGAGCCCGCAGGTCCTGGTGCCGCCGCGGCAGTGGCAGCGGGCACGACCGGCGGGCAACGAACCCGTGCTGGTGAGTTGTGTCGTGGTGCCGGGCTTCGACTTCGCCGACTTCACGATGCACGGTTAGGCGGCGGACGCCTTCTTCTTCTTGAGCACCAACGCCGGCAGCAGCAGCGTCGCAATGGCCGTCACCACCCACACCACGACGGTGCCGGCGACCCAGGATCCGATGCCCCGGATGGTCAGCCCGTCGGTCAAGACCGACGCCAGGATCAGCGCCGCCAGCGTGGACACCAGGCCGATGCCGCCCAGGAACGCCGACGCGTACCGGCTGGCCATCTTCAGGAAGAACGGCGCCAGGATCGCCTGTGCGACCGCGAAGATCAGGACCGCGACCAGGAATCCGGACAGGTGCACTTCCACTCCGGGCACCAGCCAGTTCGCGACCAGCAGCCCGATCGTCGACGACCCGAGGAACACCAGGGCGTGCAGCAGCAGACGAATCACGTGCTGAGCCTAGGCCATTGACCTCACCATTCGGCGCTCATCCGCAGATCTCCGGACGGCGCGGCCTGCGCGATCTCAGGGATCGGACGGCCGTCGGCGTCAAACCAGTTCGCGGCGACCTCATCGGATTCCGCGGCGGGTGGCCAGCTGGCGGGCAGGCGCAACACCAGCATCGGCCAGTGCGCCTGCGGTTGTGCGTCGCCCGCCGCCGCGGCGGCCGTGAGCGCGGCGATCTCGTCGAGGGCCACATACAGCGCCGCGGCGAAGCACCGGTGCAGTTCGGCCGAGTGCGCGCCGTGCGAGATGCAGCCCACCTCACCGATCTCGATCGGCTCCCAACCCCGCGGCCGGAACACGCGGCGCAGTTCGTCGCGATCCATCGTCGGCCGGTACAGGATCGGCAGCACCGCACCGTCACGGGTCGGGTCGTGCAGCGCGCGGATCGGCCAGGCCGACACCGCCTCGTCCTCTCCGACCATCGCCGCGACGGTCAGGCCGGGCTCCCCGAGCACCGCGCCGATCGCGTGGGCCAGCGTGAAGTTGTGACCGCAGGAATCCGCCGCGGCCTTGCACAGGCGGCCGGGGGTCGTCGTCCCCTCCATCTGCGCGACGGCGGCCAGGGCCGGCGCCGCCTCGGTCACTCCGAGGATGAAGCGGATCCGCTCGTCACGGCGCACGATCATCCGATTCAGGTGCGCGTAGGTGAGCGTGGCGGCCGCCACCGCTGGCCGACTTCCCCCGGGAAGCCGGTGCGCCAGGTGGGTGGCGGCCCGCCACCACGCATCCACCCGGCCGAGGGTGGTGCGAGTCTCCGGCAGGCTCATCCGGAAGCGGTCCTGCAACGCGCTCGTGTCTGTCATGGCGATCCCTTCGATCACTGCCTGCCGTGTCGTGTTCGACCCTGCTCCGACGAGGCGCCCGACAGCAGATGGGCAGGTCCCCAACCGGCGCGCCGACATGCCCCGAGATCCGGGACCAAAGTCCCCCGGCCGACGGCGGCACGCACTGGCACTAATCTGGGTCGGTGATCTCGGTTTTTCTGGTCGACGACCACGAGGTGGTTCGGCGCGGCCTCGTCGATCTGCTCAGCGGCGACCCCGACCTGACGGTGGTCGGTGAAGCCGGGTCGGTGGCCGAGGCGAAGTCGCGGATCCCGGCGGCCCGCCCGGACGTCGCGGTCCTCGACGTGCGCCTGCCCGACGGCAACGGCATCGACCTGTGCCGCGACCTGCTCGCCGCGCACGACGAACTGCGCTGCCTGATCCTGACGTCGTTCACCGACGAGCAGTCGATGCTCGACGCGATCCTGGCCGGCGCCAGCGGTTACGTCGTCAAGGACATCCGCGGAATGGAGCTTGCACAGGCCATCAAGGAGGTCGGTTCCGGAAAGTCGTTGCTGGACAACAGGGCTGCCGCCGCACTGATGTCCAAGCTGCGGGAGAACACCAAGGCCGACGACACCGAGGACGATCGCCTGCACGACCTGTCCGCCACCGAACGCACGCTGCTGGAACTGCTGGGCGAGGGCCTGACCAACCGCGAGATCGGCGAGCGGATGTTCTTGGCGGAGAAGACCGTCAAGAACTACGTGTCGCGGCTGTTGGCCAAACTCGGTATGCATCGCCGCACGCAGGCCGCGCTGCTGGCCGCCGAGCTTCGGCAGAACCGTGAGTGAGCAGTCCGACGTCCGGGTTCGTGACGGCCTGGTCGACGCGATGCTCGCGGTCACCTCGGAGTTGGACCTCGAGCAGGCCCTGCAGACCATCGTCGACACCGCGATGAACCTCGTCGGGGCTCGCTACGGCGCGCTCGGTGTCGCAGCGCCCACGGGGTCGGAACACCTGCTCGAGCGGTTCCTCTACGAAGGCATCGACGACGCCACGCGGCACCGAATCGGCCCCCTGCCGTCGGGCAAGGGCGTGCTGGGCCTGCTGTTCAGCACCACCGAACCCGTCCGGATCCCCGACCTTTCCCAGCACCCGGCGGCCGTGGGTTTTCCGCCGCACCATCCCCCGATGCACAGCTTTCTGGGCGTACCGGTCCGCATCCGCGAGCAGGTGTTCGGCAACCTGTACCTGACCGAGAAGACCGGGGCGGCCGAGTTCACCGCGGACGACGAGGTGTTGGTGCAGGCCCTGGCGGCCGCCGCGGGCATCGCGATCGAGAACGCCCGGCTGTATCAGTCCGCGCGCACCCGCCAGGAGTGGATCGAAGCCACCCGCGACATCAGCACCAACCTGCTGGCCGGTGATGAGCCCGCGCAGGTGCACCGCCAGATCGTCGACGAGGCGCTCAACCTGATCCATGGTTCGTACAGCGCGCTGTTGGTGCCCGGGGATCAACCCGGGGAGTTGACCGTCACCGCGGCCACCCGCGACGACCTGCTCGGGCGCTCCGTCGACGTGGAGGACAGCGTCGTCGGGCAGGTGTTCTCCATGCAGAAACCGCTGCGCGTCAAGGCTTTCAGCGATCTCGGCGACAACGGCGGGACGGCGCTGGTGCTGCCGATGCGCGAGCCCAACGCGGTGTCGGGCGTGCTCGTGTGCGTGGCCGGCGACGGCGCCGCATGCACCGACGAGCAGCTTCCGATGATGGCCGCGTTCGCCGACCAGGCCGGGCTGGCGCTGCACCTGGCATCGGTGCAACGACGGATGCGCGAACTCGACGTGCTGTCGGACCGGGATCGCATCGCGCGCGATCTGCACGACCACGTCATCCAGCGGCTTTTCGCGGTGGGCCTGTCGCTGCAGGGCGCCCGCACCACCGACGAGGGCACGGCGCGACGCATCTCGACCGCGCTGGACGACCTGCAGGACGTGGTGCAGGAGATCCGCACCGCGATCTTCGATCTGCACGGCGGCAGCGTGACACGGTTTCGGCAACGGCTCGAACAGGCCGTCGCCCAGATGACGGCCAATTCCCCGGTGCGGCCGAACCTACACGTCAGCGGGCCGTTGTCGGTCGTCGAGGCGACGCTGGCCGACCACGCCGAGGCCGTGGTGCGCGAGGCCGTGAGCAACGTCGTGCGGCATGCCAGCGCATCGACGGTGACCGTCACCGTCGCCGTCGACGACAACCTCACCGTCACCGTGGTCGACAACGGGGACGGGTATCCCGAGCACACCACCCCCAGCGGCCTGGCCAACCTGGCGGTGCGGGCCACCGAATGCGGCGGTGAACTTCACCTGGGCGCGACGCCGGACGGCGGGGCGCGGTTGGTGTGGCGGGTGCCGCTGCCCTGAGGTTTTGCCCGCGAGCGGCCCCTCACACGTGCGCGAGAGGCCGCTTCTGCACGGGTTGGGGCGGCGTGTTGCGTACCAACCCGCACGCTCGCGGGAAAAGAAAGGTCAGCTCGCGAAGACCTTCACGAAGTTGTTCAGCGACTCGCGGATGTCGCCCTTGAGCGCGCCCGCGACCACCATGCCGATCGGGCCGAACAGCGCCGGACCGCCCAGGTGCGTGTCGAAGGTGACCACCGACGACCCGTCGTCCGCGGGCTTGATCTTGGCGATCAGCTTGATCTTCACGCCACCGCGGCCGTCCCCGTTGAGGGTCATCGACTGCGGCGGTTTGTAGTTCACGATCGTCCACTTGACCCGGTTGGCCATGCCCTTGACCTCGACGATCGAGTCGAGCGTCGTGCCCTTCTCCAGGGTCTCGGGCAGTGGGCTGCGCCAGACCCGGTGGATGGTCAGCCACTCCTTGAAGCGGGAGAGATCCGACGCGTACTCCCACGCCTTCTCGGGTGGGAGCGGCACGTCCACGGACAGAGACAGCTTCGCCATAGGGCGATTGTGTCAGGCGGGCGGCTTGTCGTTGCCGGGGGTGTCCTTGAGCTTCTCTGCGGCGTTCTTGGCCGCGTCCTGCACCTTGTCGACGGTGGCGGAGTGTTTGCCCCCGGTCTTGTCGTCGACGAAGTCGCCGGCCTTGTCGATGGCCTGCTCAACCTTCTCGGTGTTCTTGCCGATCAGGTCCTTTGCCTTGTCCAGGAATGACATTGCCCCACCTCTCGTCACGGACAGCGTTCGTGCCCTCGGCAATTCTGGCGGCTCAGGAAGTTCGCCACAACCGCCTCGGCTCGCCCAGGATGCGGCCCTGCAGCCACCACAGCGCCTCGATGAGGCCCGCCGCCACCAGGCCGATGAGCACAGCCCTGGAGGTCACGGCCATATTCGACGGGTCGAGCATGAACCACTCACGAGCCAGCGGCAGAGAAAAAATCACGATGTAGGCCAGCGCCGAACACACCACGAGCAGCACTCGCCACCACTCGTAGGGGCGGGCCACTGTGGCCAGCACCCACCAGGCGCTGATGAGCAGTGTGATGAGCGCTCCGGTCGAGGCCTGGGTCTGCGCCACCGCCGGCGCGTACTGCCCGTCGTAGGCGGCCAGATACGAGATGAACGTCGCGACACCGACCACCAGACCCGACGGCAGCGCGGCCAGCATCACGCGCTTCACGAACCCGGTGTGGGCGCGTTCGTTATTGGGCGCCAGCGACAGGATGAACGCGGGAATGCCGATGGTGAACCAGGCCGCGATGGTCACGTGAATGGGCTGGAACGGGAACAGCAGGGGGTCGCCGCCGAACAGCTTGGACCCCAAACCCACCAAGCCGACCAGCAGTGCAAGGAACACCGAGTACACGGTCTTGGTCAGGAACAGGTTGGAGACTCGTTCGATGTTGCCGATGACGCGACGGCCCTCGCCCACCACATACGGCAGGGTGGCGAACTTGTTGTCCAACAACACGATCTGGGCCACGGCCCGCGAGGCGGCGCTGCCCGACCCCATCGCCACGCCGATGTCGGCATCCTTGAGCGCCAGCACGTCATTGACGCCGTCGCCGGTCATGGCCACGGTGTGCCCACGCGATTGCAGGGCGTGCACCATGGTGCGCTTCTGGTCCGGGCGGACTCGGCCGAAGGTCGTGTACTCCTCCAGGGTGTCGGCCAGTTCGCCGGTGTCCTCGGGCAGTCGGCGGGCGTCCATCGTCTCGCCGTGCAGACCCAGCGAACCCGCCACCGCACCCACCGACACCGCGTTGTCGCCAGAGATGACCTTGACCGAGACCTGTTGATCGGCAAAGTATTCCAGCGTTTCACGGGCGTCGGGACGGACCTTCTGCTCCAGCACGACCAGGGCGGCCGGGGTGACCATACCGGGCGCGTCGGGGGCGTCGACCGACCGGTCCGACGAGCCCAGCATGAGCACCCGCAGACCCTGCGCGCCGATGCGCTCGGCATCCTCCGCAGCCGCCGACGACGGGTCCAGCAGCACGTCGGGGGCGCCGATCACCCAGTTGCCGTGTTCGCCGTAGGACGTGCCACTCCATTTGGTGGCCGACTTGAACGGTGCCGTCGCGGTGGCGGTCCACCCGGGCGAGTCGCCGTAGGCCTCGGCGATGGCCTGCATCGAGGCGTTGGGCCGCGGGTCATCGGCGGCCAGCGCGGCCAGCACCTCCGAGACATCTTCGTCGCCAAGCTGTTTGAGCTCCGAGAGCCGCATCCCGTTCTCGGTCAGCGTGCCGGTCTTGTCCGCGCACACGACGTCGACGCGGGCGAGACCCTCGATCGCGGGCAGTTCGTTGACCAGACACTGCCTGCGCCCCAACCGAATCACGCCCACCGCGAACGCGATCGAGGTCATGAGCACCAGGCCCTCGGGGACCATCGGCACCAGTGCACCGACCATGCGCAGCACCGACTCCCGCCAACCGGCGTCGGTGGTGAAGAGTTGGGTGTAGATCGTCAGCAGACCGGCGGGCCACAGCAGGTAGGTGATGAACCGCAGGATCTTGTTGATGCCGCTGCGCAGTTCGGATTTCACGAGCGTGAACTTGCTGGCCTCTTCGGCGAGCTTGGCCGCGTAGGCCTCGCGCCCAACCTTGGTGGCGCGGTAGGCGCCGGTGCCGGCCACCACGAAACTGCCCGACATCACGGCGTCGCCGGCGTCCTTGGCGATCGGATCGGCCTCACCGGTGAGCAGGGACTCGTCGACCTCGAGGTTGGCCTCCTCCAGGATCACGCCATCAACCACGATCTGATCGCCGGGGCCGATCTCGATCACGTCGTCGAGCACAACCTCGTTGGGCGGCAGCGGGGACGTCCCGGACTGGCGGCGCACCGTCGGCTTGGCCTGCCCCACGATCGCGAGTTTGTCCAGCGTCTGCTTGGCCCGGATCTCCTGGATGATGCCGATGGCGCTGTTGGCGATGATCAGCAGTCCGAATAGGCCGTTGATGAGTGATCCGGTGGACGCGACGATCACGAACAGCACCCCGAGGATGGCGTTGATGCGCGTGAACACGTTGGCCCGGACGATCTCGGACACGCTGCGGGCGGCCCTGGTGGGCACGTCGTTGGTCTGGCCCGCGGCGACCCGAGCGGCCACCTCGGCATCGGTCAGACCCGACAGGGGTGCGACCGCCGCCGCTTCAGATGTCATCGCGTAAAGGTTCCCTTGCCCTCGGTGTCGAAGTACTCCAACGTGAGCTTGTCACCGTCGAACGTAGCCTTGGAAATGCTGCCGGGCGGTGAGTTCTCACTCACGAAACTGAAGGTGAAGACGCCCCCGTCCCAGTGGGTCAGTGGCCACGGTTCGGCGTTGGGGCCCAACGCCAGCGTCAGCACTCCGTCGCGTTCGCTGACGGTGGCCGTGCCCCAGAAGTCGTTCCGGTAGTCCCCGACGAGGTCTGCCGCCGGCGGTGCCGCGGTCGGCGCCGTCGGTCGCGGCTTACCGACCAGGGATCCGACGGGGGCGTCGATCTCCGCGAACGCGTTCTTGTAGAGCGTGCGCCAGTCCTCGCGGACCTCGCCGAACTGCACGAGGTCGGCGAACTCCGCGGTGAGCGTCTCCGGGACGCCGGTCGGGGTGGCGTTGGTCAGGGCGACGATCGCCACGTCGGCGGACGGGATGATCAGGAAGTTGGTGCCCGCGCCCAGTTCGAACGCCCCCGAATGGCTCAGTTGAGTGCGCGCGGCCGACGTGGTGCCGACGTTGAAGCCGTATCCGTAGAACCCGGTCCGCATGGCCGGCTCCGACGGCGGACCCGACACGATCTGCGGCGTCTCGGCGGGCAGCAGCGCCTCGGCCGGGATCAGTTGATCGTCGCCGTGTCGGCCGTCGGCCAGGATCAGCGCGAGCCACTTGGTCAGGTCGGTGACCGACGAACTCACCCCGCCCGCGGGTGCTTCGGGATCGGCGTCCCGCTTGTAAAGCGGCTCGTACCCGTCGTCGATGCGGATGTGCCCCAGCGCCTTGTCCTTCCGCGCTTCGAAGTCGGCGAACCGTGAACTCGTCGACGACATGCCCAGCGGCTGGTAGAGGACGTCCTCGGCCAACTGCTCCCACGGCTGGCCGGCTGCCGCGGCGACGGCCTCCCCCGCGGCGGTCAGCCCGAAGTTGGTGTAGGCGTAGGAGACCCGGAACGGCGCCAACGGCAGGTCGCGCAGGCGTTCCAGCACGTACCGACGGTCGTAGCCAAGGTCCTCGAGTTTGTCGCCCGCGTGATCGGGCAGGCCCGACCGGTGCGAGAACATGTCGCCGACCGTGACCATCTTGGTCACCGCGGGGTCGGACAACGCAAACCACGGCAGGTGGGTGACCAGCGGCGTGTCCCAGCCGACGGACCCCGCACCGACCTGCGCGGCGACGGTCGTGGCGGCCAGCGACTTCGACAGCGATGCCAGTTGGAACACCGTGTCGGACCGCACACGGTTCTCCAACTTGTCCCCGGCGTGGACATCTTTGAGTCCGAACCCCTTGGAGTACACCGTCTTGCCCTCGTGCACGACCGCGACGGCCATGCCGGGGATGCCCGAGGACTGCATCAACTCGTCGGCGATCCGGTCGAGTTGGGCGACCGCGTTGTCGACGGCCGCGGCGGGCAGTTCCATCGCCGGAACCAGTGGCGGCGGGACATCAGACAGGGTCGGAGAGGCGTCGCGTTTGGGCGACTGGCAGCCAGCCAGCAACACCACCAGTGCGGCAAGGGCCGCGGCTCGTTTCACAGACGCAAACGGTAGCCGACCGCGGGAGCGGCCACCCCGGTACGCGCTGGCTAGACCTGCTCGCCGAGGCCAGCCGCGGGCGGCGGGGTCAGATCTGCCACCACACGTCGTCGTCGGGCGGGCTGATCAGGGCCGTCGCATCCACGCGCTGTCCAGGGCGCGGCACCGCCGCAGCGACCTGCGCGTCGCGGGCCGCGATGAGCATCCGCTCGATCGGTTCGGACCACGGGTGCGGCGCAAGCCGGAAGGTGGCCCAGTGAATCGGGATGAACAGCCCACTGCCCGCGTCGGTGACGTCACGGTGGGCGCGCACCGCGTCCTCGGGGTTCATGTGGATGTCGGGCCAGCCCGGGTGGTAGGCGCCGACGGGCATGAGCGTCAGGTCGAATGGGCCGTATTCGGCGCCGATGTCGGCGAAGCTCGTGGTGTAGCCCGTGTCCCCGCCGAAGAACGCGCGGTGCCGAGGCCCGATGACGGCCCACGACGACCACAGCGTGGCGTTGCGGGTCAGGAACCGGCCCGAGAAGTGCCGCGCCGGGGTGCACACGATCTGCAGCTCACCGAGCTGCTGGGCCTGTCCCCAGTCGAGTTCGACGATGCGGTCGTGCGGGATGCCCCAGCCACGCAGGTGCACACCGATGCCCAGCGGCACGAAGAACAGCGCGTTCTGGCTGCCCGCCAGGTGCTGCGCGGTGCTGATGTCCAAGTGGTCGTAGTGGTCGTGGCTGATGATCACCGCATCAATCGCGGGCAGTGCCTCCAGCGGAGCGGGCACCGGATGCAGTCGCTGGGGGCCGACGACCTTCGACGGTGAGCAGCGTTCGCTCCACACCGGGTCGGCGAGGATGCGATACCCGTCGACCTCGATGACGGCCGACGAGTGTCCGAACCAGGTGACGGCCAGGTCGGCCGCGGGCTTTCCCGTCTCGGGCGTCACGAGCGGAATGGTGCCCTCGGGGCGCTGCGACGTGCCGCCGAACATGTCGTGGACCAGGCGCCACTGCTCCTGGCGGGTCAGTTCGACCGGCGATGCGGGTTCGAGGTTGTGGAACACACCCTCGCGGTAGTTGGGCGATCCGCCCGCCACGCCCGCGATCTCGACGGGTCCGGCGCCGAGCGCGGCCGGGGCGCCCTGCAGGGCACGCAGCACCCAGCCACCCGTCGCGAGAGCGGCGGTTCCCCCGACTACTCGGATGGCCTGGCGGAGCATCACGCGCCTACGAAGTTGGGGGGTCTCTTCTCGATGCGAGCCACCTGCGCCTCGATCACGTCTTTACTGGCCCAGGCCTTGTCGAACATCTCCTTGTGCAGCGGCGGCCAGTCCTGCGAGTAGGCGCCGTCGTCGTTGAGGACGCGCTTGGAGTGCTTCAACGACAGCGGTGCGAAGCCGGCGATCTCGGCGGCCCAGGCCTGCGCGTCCTCCAGCGTGCCGATGCGGTTGGCTAGCCCGGTCTGGTACGCCACGTCGGCCGACAGCCGCTCGGCGCCCAGCAGCATGCCGCGCGCCCGACCGTGACCCACAAGGGTGGCCAGGCGCCGGATGCTCCAGTTGTCCAATGCCAGCCCGTACTTGGCGATCGGGAACTGGAAGAAGGCGTCGGGTGCCACCACCCGCAGGTCGCTGACCATGGCCAACTGCAGGCCCGCACCGATGGCCGGGCCATTGATGGCGGCGATGACGGGGAAGGGCACCCTGTCGATCGCGAGGTTCAGCGCCAGCGCTTTGTCGGGGAAGTCGGCGGCAAACACATCGCCGGACAGGTCAGCACCGGCGCAGAACACCGTGCCCTGCCCGGTCAGGACGATGGCCCTGATGTCCTGTTCGCCGGCGTGCTGGATGGCCTCACGCAGGCCGTCCACGAGTTCGCTGTTGAGTGCGTTGCGGCGCTCCGGGCGCTGCAACTCGATCGTCATGACATGGTCGTCGCGGGTGATACCGATCATGGGCCCACCCTAGTCACGGTCGCGGAATCTGCGATGCAGCTGTTGGCGGGAGACACCCAGCACAGCGCCGATCTCGCCCCACGACAGGCCCGCCCTCCGGGCTTTGAGCACGGCCTCCTCGTAGTCCTCGCGGGCCGCCGCCAGCTTCTCCCTGGCCATACGCAGGCCGCGGACGCACGCACCGGACCAGATCTCGTGCAGGACGGGGTCCGGGGAGTCATCGATCGGTCTCGCCGCGTCGGCCAGTCGCTGCAATTCCTCGTCCGATCTCCGCCGGATTTCGAGGATGGTCGGGTCGGTCTCCCACCATGGTTTTTCGGCCATGGGGTGAGCGTGCGGTAAGCCTCCGACAGATATGGGTTCTGAGCTTCGATGTCGTGTGCAGCTGTCAACAAGTGGTGACGCGCGGCAACCGGGACACACCCACCTCTCCGCTCCTCTCCCCCACACCCCTCCTCCCCACGGCGTCACCAACTGATGACGCGGCGACCGGGGCACAGCAAGGCTCCTCGGGCGTCACCAACTGATGACGCGCGGCAACAGAGACACCCCCCGGCTCCAGTCTCAAGCCGAGAAGGCCCCGACTACCCTCGTCCCGTGAGCCGCATCAGCGCCCTCCAACTTCGCGACACGGTGCTCGACCCGGGATCCTTCGTCAGCTGGGACGCCCCGCCGATCGCGGTCTCGATGTCAGCGCAGTACGCCGACGAACTGGCGGCGGCCAGGGCCGCGACGGGACTCGACGAGTCCGTGGTCACCGGCGAGGGCACGGTGTTCGGCCGGCGCGTGGCCGTCGTGGCCTGCGAGTTCGATTTCCTGGCCGGGTCCATCGGCGTGGCCGCCGCCGAGCGCATCACCGCGGCCGTCGAACGGGCCACCGAACTGCATCTACCGCTGCTGGCGTCACCGAGTTCCGGCGGCACCCGCATGCAGGAGGGCACCGTCGCGTTCCTGCAGATGGTCAAGATCGCCGCCGCGGTCACCCTGCACAAGCGCGCCCACCTGCCCTACCTGGTCTATCTGCGCCACCCGACGACCGGCGGCGTCTTCGCGTCGTGGGGGTCACTGGGGCACATCACGATCGCCGAACCGAAGGCCCTGATCGGGTTCCTGGGCCCGCGGGTCTACGAGCACCTCTACGGGGAGCCGTTCCCGTCCGGTGTGCAGACCGCCGAGAACCTGCGCCACCACGGCGTGATCGACGGTGTCGTGCCGCTGGACGGCTTGCGCCGCACGCTGGACTGGGCGCTGAAGGTCGTCGCCGACCCTCCGGGTCCCCCGCCCACACCGCTTGCGGACGAACCGATCCCCGACGTGCCCGCCTGGGATTCCGTTGAGGCCTCGCGGCGACCCGACCGGCCCGGCGTGGGACATCTGCTGCGCCACGGCGCCACCGAGCGAGTCCTGCTGTCCGGCACCGGGGCCGGTGAGGGTGCGACGACGCTGCTGGCGCTCGCGCGCTTCGGCGGCCAACCGGTGGTCGTGCTGGGTCAGCAGCGCGTGGTCGGCGGCACGGTCGGCCCCGCCGCGCTGCGTGAGGCCCGCCGCGGGATGGCGCTGGCCGCGGGCCTGAAGCTGCCACTCGTGCTCGTCATCGACACCGCGGGCCCAGCGCTGTCGGAGGAGGCCGAAGAGGGCGGTCTGGCCGGCGAGATCGCCCGCTGCCTCTCCGAATTGGTGACCCTGGACGTCCCGACGGTCTCGGTGTTGATGGGTCAGGGCAGCGGCGGTCCCGCGCTGGCGATGGTGCCCGCCGATCGTGTGCTGGCCGCACTGCACGGCTGGCTGGCCCCACTGCCGCCGGAGGGCGCCAGTGCGATCGTCTTCCGCGACACCGCACACGCCCCGGAACTGGCTGCCGCCCAAGGCGTTCGGTCAGCGGACCTGTTGCGCAACGGCATCGTCGACGTGATCGTGCCCGAGCACCCCGACGCGGCCGATGAACCTATGGAGTTCACGAGACGCTTGGCGCAGGCGATCGGGTTCGAGGTCGCGCGCCTGTCCGACACACCGGACGCCAACCGAATGGCGGCCAGGCTGCGGCGCTACCGCCTGCTGGGACTGCCCTGACCGTCAGAGTCCAAGGATCCGCGCGGTCTCCTCGCGCATCTCGACCTTGCGCACCTTGCCCGTGACCGTCATCGGGAACTCGTCGACCACGTGCACGTAGCGCGGAATCTTGTAGTGCGCCAACTTGGCGGAGGCGTACTCCCGCAAGGACTCCACGGTGAGCGCGGCACGCCCCGGTCGCATCCGGATCCAGGCGCAGATCTCCTCGCCGTACTTCTCGTCGGGAACACCGATCACCTGCGCGTCCTCGACGTCGGGGTGGGCGTAGAGGAACTCCTCGATCTCACGCGGATAGATGTTCTCGCCGCCGCGGATCACCATGTCCTTGATCCGCCCGACCACCGTGCAGTAGCCGTCCTCGCGCATGACCGCCAGATCCCCGGTATGCATCCACCCGTCGGCGTCGACGGCGTCGCGCGTCTTGGCCTCGTCATTCCAGTAGCCCAGCATCACCGAGTAACCGCGGGTGCAGAATTCGCCCGGTTCGCCTCGCGGCACGACGACACCGGTGTCCGGGTCGACGATCTTGATCTCCACGTGCGGGTGCGCACGACCGATGGTGGCGGTCCGGCGTTCCAGATCGTCGTCGATGCGGGTCTGACACGACACCGGGGATGTCTCGGTCATGCCATAGGCGATGGCCACCTCGGACATGTGCATATCGCCGACGCAGCGCTTCATCACCTCGACTGGGCACACCGCGCCCGCCATGATGCCGGTCCGCAGCGAGGACAGATCGAAGTTCTCGAACGACGGGTGCGACTGCATCGCGATGAACATCGTCGGGACGCCGTAAACCCCTGTGCACCTTTCTTTCTGGACCGCATGCAGGGTGTATCCGGGGTCGAAACCGGGGCCGGGAATCACGATTGTGGCACCGTGGGTCGTGCAGCCGAGATTGCCCATGACCATGCCGAAGCAGTGGTAGAACGGCACGGGGATGCACAACCGGTCCCCCACGTCGAGCTTGATCAGGTCAGTGACGAAGTAGCCGTTGTTGAGGATGTTGCGGTGCGACAGCGTGGCCCCTTTGGGGAAACCCGTTGTCCCGGACGTGTACTGGATGTTGATCGGATCGTGGTTCGACAGGCTCGCCATCCGGGCCCGCAGTTGGTCCTCACTGACCTCGTCGGCGCGCGCCCGCAGGTTCGACCAGTCGTCGGTGCCCAGAAACACCACGTCGACCAACTCGGACGCGTCGGATCTGACCTCGGCCACCATTGCCACGAAGTCGGCGTCGCGAAACCCGGCCGCCGAGATCAGCGTCCGCACGCCGGACTGGCCCAGCACGTAGGCCAGTTCGCTGGTGCGGTAGGCCGGGTTGACCGTGACCAGAATGGCGCCGATCTTCGCCGTGGCGAACTGCACGATGACCCACTCAGGACCGTTCGGCGCCCAGATGCCGACCCGGTCACCGCGCTGAATGCCGAGGGCCATCAACGCCTTTGCCGTGGTGTTGATGTCGTCGTCGAGTTCGGCGTAGGTCCAGCGACGCCCACCGGCCACGTCGACAAGGGCTTCGGTGTCGGGGTGCTCAGCCGCGACACGTTCGAAGTTGGCCCCCACCGTCTCCTCGAGAATCGGGCGATCGGTGGGGCCCGCGGCGTAGGACTCGGACACAGCGTTCATCGGAGCAGGTCCTCGTAGCGGTATTCGGTGGCGATCGGGGTGCCGTCCCGGTGCGCATCCTCTTCACGTCTGCGCAGTTCGACCCGGCGGATCTTGCCGGACACGGTCTTCGGCAGCTCGGCGAACTCGACGCGACGCACCTTCAAGTACGGCGCCAGGTGATCGCGCGAGTACTCGAGGATCGCGCGGGCCGTCTCGGCGCCGTCGGCCCAGCCCTCGGCCAACGTCACATAGGCCTTCGGAATCGCCAGGCGGGTGTCGTCGGGTTGCGGGACCACCGCTGCCTCGACCACAGCCGGGTGCTCGATGAGCACGCTCTCCAGTTCAAAGGGCGACACCTTGTAGTCCGAAGACTTGAACACGTCGTCGGTGCGTCCGATGTAGGTGATGTAGCCGTCCTCGTCACGGCTGGCGACGTCACCGGTGTGGTAGTGACCGCCGGCCATCACCTCCCGGTTGCGCTCGGGATCGCCCAGATAACCCGTCATCAGGTTGAGCGGAGCCTGGCTGAGGTCCAGGCAGATCTCACCCTCGTCGGCGAGCTCACCGCTCAGCGGGTCGACGAGGATCACCGGCACGCCCGGCATCGGCCGGCCCATCGATCCGGCCTTGACCGGCTGTCCCGGGGTGTTGCCGATCTGCAGCGTGGTCTCGGTCTGGCCGAACCCGTCGCGGATGGTCAGCCCCCAGGCCCGCTCGACGGTGCCGATCACCTCGGGGTTGAGTGGCTCACCGGCACCGAGGATTTCGCGCAGACCCGCAGGCCGCTCACCGAGGTCGGCCTGAATCAGCATGCGCCACACCGTCGGAGGAGCACAGAACGTGTTGACGTCGGCCCTGCGGAGCTGGTCCAGCAGCGCCGCGGCATCGAAACGCGCGTAGTTGTAGACGAAGATCGTGGCCTCGGCGATCCACGGCGCGAAGAAACAACTCCACGCGTGCTTGGCCCATCCGGGGCTGCTGATCGCCAGGTGGGTGTCCCCGGGCTGGACGCCGATCCAGGCCATCGTCGACATATGCCCGACGGGATAGCTCGTCTGGGAGTGCTCGACCAGTTTGGGACGGCTGGTGGTGCCGGAGGTGAAGTACACGAGCAGAGGGTCGTCGACCGCGGTGCCCGGCTGGAACGGGCCCTCGGATTCGACGTCCGCCGACTCGGCGTAGGACCGCCACCCCGGCAGGTCGCCCCCGACCACGATGCGTCCGTAGTCACCCTCGACGTCGTCGAACTTCGGCGCGTCGACGATGTCGGCGATCACAAACCGCGCCGCGCCCCGGCTGATCCGGTCGGCCAGGTCGGCCGGACCCAGCGCTCCCGTCGTGGGCATCACGACGGCGCCCAGTTTGGCGACCGCGAGCATCGACTCCCACAGTTCGACCTGGTTGCCCAGCATCAGGATCACCCGGTCGCCCCTGCCTACGCCGAGGGCGCGCAGCCACGTGGCGAGCTGGTCGGAACGGCTCGCCATCTGCGCGAACGTGACCTTGGTTTCGCTGCCGTCCTCTTCGAGGATCCACAGCGCCAGGCGTTCGGCGGTACCGGGCTCGCGGGCGATCACGTCGAACCAGTCGGTCGCCCAGTTGAACGTGCCCTCCAGACGGGGCCACTCGAATGTGGCGACCGCTTTGTCGTAGTCGGTGAGAACAGTGACGAGCTGATCGCGCGCGCTGCGATAGCGATCTGTATTCGATCCCATGGGGAATAGGATCTACGTCACACCCGCCCCACCGCCACCCCCGAAAGAGGGTAGATCCGATGCCCGTCGAACGGTTGCTGCGTCCGCGCGACGCCGACGCTCTGCGTGCCGAACTGCGGTCGGTGGCCACCGAGACCGGTCTGCCGCTGACCTTCGGCGGCGAGGTGCACGGGGACACCCTGCTGCTGACCGAGTTCCTCGGCACGCGCACGGCCGCGATGCGCGGGCTGGCGGTGCGGCCCAGCGCCGGACTCGGCGGGGCGACCGTGGTGGCGCGGCGCCCGCTGTCGGTGCCCGACTACCGGCGCGCCTCGGCGATCACCCACGACTACGACGAACCGGTGCTCACCGAGGGCATCACCTCGATCCTCGCGGTGCCCGTCCTGGTCGACGGCAGGCCCCGCGCCGTGCTCTACGGCGCCCACCGCGACGCGGCACCGATCGGCGACCGCACCGCGGCCGCGATGCTGTCCTCGGCGCGCCGACTGAGCCATGAACTGACCATCCGCGACGAGGTCGACCGCAGGCTTCGGTTGCGTGACGCGCAGACCGCCCAGTTCGGTGACGGCGCGGCACGCCCCGAGCAGGTGCGGGAGGTGCACGCCGAACTTCGCCGCCTTGCCGTCGATGCCCCGGCGCCACTGCAGGGGCAGCTTCGCCGGCTGGCCGACTTGCTGACCGCCGAACATCCGCCGGGCAGTGTCCCTCTGACGTCACGGGAACTCGACGTCCTGTCCCAGGTGGCGCTGGGCTGCACCAACAAGGAAGCCGCCCAACGCCTCTCGCTCAAGCCCGAGACCGTCAAGAGCTACCTGCGCAGCGCGGCGGCCAAGCTCGGCACCAGCACGCGGCATGAGGCTGTCAGTCGGGCCCGGCGCGCGCGCCTGATTCCCTAGACCAGCGACCGCACCCAGGCCTCATGCAGTGCGGCGTAATGCCCGTCGCCGCGGACCAGTTCGGCGGGTGGGCCGTCCTCGAGGATCCGGCCATGCTCAAGCACCAGCACACGGTCGGCGATCTCAACCGTCGAAAGCCGGTGGGCGATCACCAGGGCCGTGCGATCGGCCAGCACGGTCTTCAAGGCGCGCTGCACCATCCGCTCGCTGGGGATGTCGAGTGAGGACGTCGCCTCGTCGAGGATCAGCACCGCAGGATCGGCCAGGAACGCGCGCGCGAACGCCACCAGTTGGCGCTGTCCGGCCGACAGCCGACCACCGCGCTTGGCCACGTCGGTCTCGTAGCCGTCGGGCAGGGCCGCGATGAACCGGTCGGCTCCGACGGCCTCGGCCGCGGCGATCACCTCGGCGTCGGTGGCCTCGGGGCGGCCGAAGCGGATGTTGTCGGCGACAGTGCCCGAGAACATGAAGTTCTCCTGCGTGACCATGACGACGTGGCGGCGCAGTTCGTCCTGAGGGAGGTTCCGCAGGTCGATCCCGTCGAGTCGGACCACCCCGGACGTCGGGTCGTAGAACCGCGCGATCAGCTTCGCGATGGTGGTTTTGCCGGCCCCGGTGGTGCCCACCAATGCGACGGTCTGACCCGCGGGCACCACGAGGTCGAGGTCGGGCAGCACGGGCCGATTGGGCACGTAGGAGAACCCCACGTGGTCGAGTTCGACCTGGCCGCGCACCGTCGTGAGCGTCTCCGGGTGCTCGGGATCGGCGATCGCGGGCTTCTGGGCGAGTACGCCGGCCAGCTTCTCCAGTGCCGAGGAGGCGGACTGGAAGGTGTTGAAGAACTGCGTGATCTCCTGCATGGGCTCGAAGAACATCCGCAGATACAGCAGGAAGGCGGTGAGCGTGCCGATCGTCATTTCGCCGTGCAGCACTCGGTAGCCGCCGTAGAGCAGCACCACGCCCGTGGTGATGTTGCCGACCAGTTTGACGCCGGGCATGAAGATCGCGACCAGCTTGAACGTCTTCTCGTTGATGTCGCGGTAGCGGTCGGCGACGTCGTCGAAGATCTCCTGGTTGCGGCCCTCGCGCCGGTAGGCCTGCACGGCCTTGATGCCGGTCATGGTCTCGACGAACTGCACGATCACCAGGGCGGCGCTCTCGCGCACCTCACGGTAGGTCTTGGCCGATTCGGTGCGGAACCAGGCCGCGAGCGCAACCAGGATGGGGAAGGCCACCAGGCACACCAGGCCCAGGCGCCAGTCCAGCACGATCAGCAGGACCGCGGTGCCGCCGAGGGTCAGCACGGCGGTGATCAGGCTGTCGAACCCGGTCTGCAGCATCTCCTGGATGGCTTCGATGTCGTTGGTCGAGCGGCTGACCACGCGACCGGAGGTGTAGCGGTCGTGGAACGCCACGTCGAGGCGGCCGAAGTGGCGGAACACGCGGCGCCGCAGTTCGAGCAGCACCTTCTGCCCCACCTGACCGGAGCGCTTGAGGAACACCATCCGGCTGACGGCCTGCACGCACACCACCACGCACAGCGCGGCCACGATCATCATGAGTTCGCGCGCCGGTCCGCCCTCGGCGATCGGTGGGATGCCGCGGTCGATACCGCGTTGCACCAGCAGCGGCACTGAGAGCCGGGCAGCGTTCTCCACCACGACGATCACGGCCAGCACCGCGACGGTGGCCCGGAACGGCGTCAGCAGTGAGTAGAGCAGATCGCGTGCCTCGCGCCGCCGCGGCAGCGCCTCGTCGATCGGCAGGTCATCGTCGGCCTTCTCGTCCAGCCGGCCGCGCCAGACTGTCTCGCTCATCGCTCACCTCCTCGTCCCGACTCTGTTCGGTGTATGTGCGGCCCAACCGATTCCACTCCTCGTCGGCCTCCCAGGTGGTGGCGCATTCGAGGTCGTCGTTGAGCCCGTCGTCGGCGGCCAGCAGGTCCCGGTACTCCGGGACCTCCGCCAACAGTTGGGTGTGAGTGCCGACATGGGTGATGCGCCCGTCGGCCAGCAGCGCGACCCGGTCGGCCAGCAGGACCGTCGAAGCCCGATGCGCGACAACGATTCCCGTGACCCCGCCCAGCACCCGATGCAGGGCCTCGGTGACCTCGGCCTCGGTGTGCACGTCCAGCGCGGACAGGGTGTCGTCGAGGACCAGGACCTTGGGGTCGGCCAGGATGGCCCGGGCCAGTGCCAGGCGCTGACGCTGACCGCCGGACAGGCTCATGCCCTGCTCGCCGATCCGGGTGTCCAGGCCGTAGGGCAGGTCGTAGACGAAGTCGGCCGCGGCGATGTCGATGGCGCGGGCGAGGTCCTCATCGCTGGCTTCGGACCGGCCCAGGCGCAGGTTCTCGGCCACCGACATCGAGAACAGCGTCGGGTCTTCGAACGCCGTGGCCACCGCGCCGCGAAGCGCGGACAGCGTCATGTCGCGGATGTCGATGCCGTCCAGCAGGATTCGGCCCTCGGTGACGTCATACAAGCGGGACAACAGCGCCACCAGGACGGACTTGCCCGACCCGGTCGCACCGACCAGGGCCACCGTTTCGCCCGGTTCGATCGTGAGGTTGACGTGCCGCAGGGCACTCTCGGCGGCACCAGGGAACCGGAACCCGACATCGACGAGTTCCAGCCGGCCGGCCCGCGGCGGGTCCGCGATCGGTCCGTCCTCGATCTCGCGAGGCGCGTCGAAGATCTCCGCGATGCGGTTGGACGCCGTCATCGACTCCTGCATCATCGACAGCAGAAACCCCAGCGACGCGATCGGCCACACCAGCGACAGCATCATCGTGATGAACGCGACCAGGGTTCCCATCGTCACCAGGCCGTGGCCGGCGGCGTACGCCCCGAATCCGAGCACCACGATCAGCGTCAGGTTGGGGATGACCTCGAGCAGGGTCCAGAACCGCGCCGACACCCCGACCTTGCGGACCTGAAGGTCGTAGAGCGCTGTGGCCTCGGTGTCGAACCTGTCGAACACGTACTCCTCGCGGCCGAATGACTTCACCACCCGCACGCCCAGTGCGGCCTCCTCGACGTGGGTGGCCACCACGCCGGACTGATCTTGGGCCTGCCGGGACAACCGGGTGAACTGCCGCTCGAAATGCAGCACGGTCAACGTGATCGGCACGATCGACACCACCACGACGACGCCCAGCGGCCAGTACATCGCCAGCAGGATGCCCGTCACCACGGTGATCTGGATGACGTTGAGCAGGAGGAACACCAGCCCGAACGACAGGAAGCGACGGATGGTCGCCAGGTCGTTCATGACGCGGGACAGCAGTTGGCCGGACTCCCAGCGGCCGTGGAAGGACATCGGCAGGATCTGCAGGCGCGCGTAGAGATCCTTGCGGATGTCGGCCTCCACGCCCATCGTGGCGCGCGCCACCAGCCAGCGCCGGATGAACCACAGGACCGCTTCGGTGATGCCGACCCCCAGCGCGGCGGCGCCCAGAATCCACAGCCCCTGCTGGTCCTGATGACGCACAGGGCCGTCGATGACGGCCCTGGTCATCAGCGGGATCGCGATCGTGGCGCCCAGGCTGACCAGCGCGACCACGATCATCGTGATCCAGCGGGCCCGGTACGGCAGCAGGTACGGCAGCAGCCGGATCAGGTCGGAACTGCCCCTGATCCGGGCGGGCGGCGGTGCTATCGACGCTGCCAACGGCTCATCGCTCCTCAATTGCAGATGCGTGCTCTCACACTTACCCGACCCGTGCGACATCAACGCCATGGCCGGACCCCTGATTCCGATGCTCGCACGTCGGGCAACCGAAATTCACCGCGCCAGCCGATCGCCGTCGACCTGCGGCGATACGTCCTGAAGGCCGGGTTGGCCGTCGCTTGGCGTGGATCCATGACGGCCACGCTAAGACCTCAACCATTGATGAGGTCAACCGCTTCCCACGTTCGCGGGCAGCGATCAGGCAAGATTGGCGACATGGACAGTGGTGCAGGTTCCCCTCGGGTCTTGGTCGTCGATGACGATGCCGACGTGCTGGCGTCCCTTGAGCGCGGTCTGCGACTCTCCGGTTTCGAGGTCTCGACCGCGGTCGACGGCGCCGAAGCACTGCGCAGCGCCACCGAGACCCGGCCGGATGCGATCGTGCTCGACATCAACATGCCCGTGCTCGACGGCGTCAGCGTGGTGACCGCGCTGCGGGCCATGGACAACGACGTGCCGGTCTGCGTGCTGTCGGCCCGCAGTTCGGTGGACGACCGGGTCGCCGGCCTGGAAGCCGGAGCCGACGACTACCTCGTCAAGCCGTTCGTACTTGCCGAACTCGTCGCGCGGGTGCGGGCGCTGCTGCGCCGACGCGGCGCCACCGCGACGTTCTCGTCCGAGACCATCGCGGTCGGTCCGCTCGAGGTCGACATCCCGGGCCGCCGTGCCCGCGTCAACGGTGTCGACGTCGACCTGACCAAGCGTGAGTTCGATCTTCTGGCCGTGCTCGCTGAGCACAAGACCGCGGTGCTCTCACGGGCTCAACTGCTCGAACTGGTGTGGGGCTACGACTTCGCGGCCGACACCAACGTCGTCGACGTGTTCATCGGGTACCTGCGGCGCAAGCTTGAGGCCGGTGGTGCGCCGCGTCTGCTGCACACCGTGCGCGGCGTGGGGTTTGTGCTCAGGACGCAGTAGCGCGGTCACACCGCAGCGTTTTGTGCGGAACTGCAGGCTTTTTCGACGAATAGCCTGCAATTCCGCACATTTTGCGGGCGTTCTACTTATTGCCCTGGCTGCGGATATCCCAGCGCTGGAAGCCCGCGCGTTCGGCGTCCTCGACCTTCTGGAACCAGACCTCGGCGACGGTCTGCTCATACGACGGGCTTTCGGTGGTGTGGTAGAGCATCGAGTCCTCGTTGCCCTTGATCGTGTACCCCGACGGGCCCGTCGCACTTCCCGACGCCAGGCGCACCGACCCGGCACCGAATGGCGCCTCGTCGGCGATCTCCACGTCACCGGTGCCCCCGGTCGCCTTCGCTGCGGCAGCAGCCCCCGCGACGCCAGCACCGGCACCTGCGGCCAGGCCCGCGGCCTTGGCACCGGAGGCGCCCGAGGCTTCGGATGCACCCGACGTATCCACCGTGGGCGCGCCCACGTCACCCTTCGGGCCGCGACCCAGCGGGGCGTAAATCGGCACCTCACGGGTGACCCGGCGGATCATGAAGGCGAGCGTCAACAGCACGCCGAGCACGAACGCCAAGGCCATCAGCCACCAGTTCACGTCGCTCATCGTGTTTCTCCTATCTGACGCGAACCGGGCAGGTCGGCGAACGCCTCCTCCTCGCTGGTGCGCCGAATCGTGACGACGGCGATCAGCCAGGCGACAAGAGAGCCGACCAGGAACGCCAACAGGTACCAGAGCCATTGAATGACGAAGTCCATGTCGAATCCTCCTCAGCTGACCGTGATCTCGACGCGACGGTTCTTGGCCTTGCCCTCGGCCGTGTCGTTGCTGGCGATCGGGTTGGCCGAACCGTGTCCCTGTGAGGTCACAAGATCGGTCCCGACGCCCTGCGACACCAGGTAGTCCGCCACGGCCTTGGCGCGGTTGCCGCTCAGCGGGACGTTGATGGCGTCGTTGCCGCTGCTGTCGGTGTAGCCGTCGACCTTGATCCGAACCTCGGGGCACGCCGTGATCTTCTGCGCCACCTGCTTCAGCATCTGCTGGCTGCCCGGCGTCAGCGTGAAACCGTCGGTCTGGAAGTTGATCGGCGCGTTGAGTGCCGCGGTGATGTCGGCCTGCAGGTTCGCGCATTCACCGGCGGGCGCCGGCGCGGGCGAAGCCGGAGCAGGCGTGGCTGCACCGGGGGCACCCGGAGCACCGACGCGAATCTGGTTGTCGATCTTGACGTTCGGCCACGCGGACGTGGCGGCCGCCTCGACTGCCGCCTTGACCTCTTCGGTCGGCGCCGTGCCCGTCAAGGTGATGGTGTCGCCGTCGAGCTTCCAGTTGAAGTCTGGGATGTCGACCGCAGCCTTGAACACCGCGCCCAGACCGGAGAGGTCCGGAGCGTCGACGCCGGCCTTGATGTTCAACTGATCGATCAGATTCACATCCGGGCCGAAAACACCGCGGAGTGAATCGAGCAGTCCATTCTTGGCGGCCTCATCGGGCAGGTCGCCAGTGAGGGTGATGTCATTGCCATTGCGCAGAATCGACAGCGCTGAGGCCACGGCCGGCACCGTCACCTCGGGTGCACTCGCCGGTGGGACTGTGACCGACGGCGCTGTACTCGGCAGCGACACCTCGGTGTCCTGGGCGGACTTATCAAGCAGGCCCCAGCCCAGAAGTCCGAGCAACAGCGGAATGGCCAAAAGCGCCAATAACCACCCGATTCCCGGGGACTGACGGTAGAGCCTGGATGCCGTTCGCCACCCTGTGACAGTGCGCGTTTCTTCGGGATCCGACATTGGACCTCCATCGTCGTGCATTCGGTTAGCTCACGTGAACGACTTTTAGCCTAGAACACCGGCATCCAGGAAGGACGGGATCCACAAACCCTGACTGAATAGCCAGCGACGGCCGAGGCGGATATCACCGCCCCGGCCGTCGTCGAGGAAAAGCAGTTTGCTGTTAGCGCGTGCCGAGCAGGTCGATCACGAATATCAGCGTCTTGCCGGACAACCGGTGCCCGCCGCCCGCGGGGCCGTATGCCTGTGCGGGCGGAATGGTCAGCTTGCGCCGTCCACCGACCTTCATTCCGGGAATGCCGTCCTGCCAGCCCTGGATCAGCCCGCGCAACGGGAACTCGATGCTCTGCCCGCGATCCCACGAGCTGTCGAATTCCTCGCCGGTGTCATATTCGACGCCGACGTAATGAACCTCGACCGTGCCACCCGGCACCGCCTCCGCGCCCTCGCCCACCACCAGGTCTTCGATGACCAGTTCTGCCGGCGCGGGGCCGTCGGGGAACTCGATCTCAGGTTTGTTCGTCATTGCAATGACCTTAGTCCGCGGCCTCTCGATCGGGCACACTTGCAAGATGGCTGCACAGCACCAATCCGACGACAGAGACACCCTGTCCCGCATTCACGAATTGGTGGCCGAAGAGAAGGCTCTCCGGTCGCGCCTGCAGAAGAGCGAGATCACCGAATCCGAGGAACACGACCGCCTGCGGAACATCGAGATCGCCCTCGACCAGTGCTGGGACCTGCTGCGCCAGCGTCGCGCGCTCCGCTCCAGCGGAGGGGATCCCGGCGATGCCAGCGTGCGCCCCGGCGACGAAGTCGAGCGTTACCAGAACTGAAGCGATGACTGAGACCATCGACGTCGCCGTCGTCGGCGGCGGCCACAACGGGCTGGTCGCCGCGGCGTACCTGGCGCGGGCGGGTCGACGGGTGCGAGTGCTGGAACGGCAGCCACAGGTCGGCGGGGCCGCGGTGTCGGCGCAGGCGTTCCCGGGAGTCGACGCGCACTTGTCGCGGTACTCGTACCTGGTCAGCCTGCTGCCGCGGCAGATCATCGACGATCTCGGCGCACCGCTGCAACTGGCCCGCAGGCGCTACTCGTCCTACACCCCCGATCCGTCCACCGAGGGCCGCACAGGCCTGCTGATCGGGATCGAGCCCGATTCTGCGGCGTTCGCGGCTATTGGGGCAGAGGCCGATGCCGCCGGGTTCGCCCAGTTCTACCGCCGCGCAGGGATCGTCACCGAACGTCTGTGGCCCACTCTGCTGGAACCGCTGCGCACTCGCACGCAGGCCCGGCAGTTGATCCTCGACAGCGGCGACAACGATGCCGCGCTTGCCTGGGACATGGTGACGGAGCACCCGATCGCCGACGCCATCACGGCTGCGGTGGAGAACGACGTGGTTCGGGGCGTGGTCGCCACCGACGCTCTGATCGGAACATTCGCGCGCACGTGCGAACCGAGCCTGCGACAGAACATCTGCCTGCTCTACCACCTGCTGGGCGGCGGTACCGGCGACTGGGATGTGCCGATCGGAGGCATGGGCGCGGTCACCAGCGCACTGGCCGCTTCCGCCACCCGCTTCGGCGCCGACATCGTCACCGGGGCAGAGGTTTTCGCGATCACCCCGGACGGCGAGGTGCGCTACCGGCAGGACGGCCGCGAGCACGTCGTCGCCGCGGGTCATGTGCTGGCGAACGTGACACCGGCGGTGCTTGCGCAACTTGTCGGCGAAGCGGTCCCGGTCACCGCGCCCGGCGCCCAGGTCAAGGTCAACCTGATGTTGCGCAGGCTGCCCCGACTGCGCGACGACTCTGTGACACCCGAGCAGGCTTTCGGCGGGACGTTCCACATCAACGAGACCTGGTCCCAACTCGACGCCGCCCACCAGCAGGCCGTCGGCGGTGCCATCCCGGATCCTCTTCCGTGCGAGATCTACTGCCATTCGCTGGCCGACCCCTCCATCCTGTCCCCCGAACTGCGCGCCTCCGGAGCGCAGACCCTGACGGTGTTCGGCCTGCACACCCCGCACGGACTCACCGTCGGCACTGATCCCGACGACATCCGCACCCGCCTCACCGACGCCGTGCTGCGATCGTTGAATTCGGTTCTTGCCGAACCTGTTCAGGATGTGGTGATGCTCGACGGCGAGGGCCAGCCGTGCATCGAGGCCAAGACCACCGCCGACCTCGAGGCCACGCTGGGGATGACGGCAGGCAACATCTTCCACGGCGCGCTCAGTTGGCCGTTCGCCGGCGACGACGATCAACTGGACACCGCGGCGCGGCGTTGGGGTGTGGCCACCGCGCACGAGCGCATCCTGATGTGCGGTTCCGGTGCGCTGCGGGGCGGGGCGGTGTCGGGGATCGGCGGGCACAACGCCGCGATGGCCGTCCTGCCCGGTTAGGCCCGCAGTTTCGCGAGCAGGTCCCGCAGGGCGGTGAGTTCGCTGCCGTCCAGGGCGCGAAGCGATGCGGGCGCCGGGTCGTCGATGCCCTCGATGACCTGCACCATGGCGCGCCCCTCCCCAGTCAGCGACACCACCTTGCACCGCCGGTTCGAGGGGTCCACTTCGCGCACCACCAGGCCGCGCTCCTCGAGATCGTTGACCGCCACCGTCGCCGCGGGGGCGTCCACCGTGGCGGCCTGCGCGATCTGTTTGACGGTCAACGGTTCCCGGACGAGACGGCGCAGGATGCGAATTCGGCTGAATGGCAGCCCGGTTCGCTCCACAACGGCCCTTTTCCAGGTGTCCTTGTTGTCGATCACGAACTTGGACATCTCAAGCCAGACGGCGTCAGCGGTGTCCGGCATCGACCCTCCTCTGGCGCTCGGGCGGTCCGGCGATGAGCGGCGCCAGACGGTCGGCCGACCGCAGCGCCCGCGGGGACGTCGAGACGAGGCCCAGGACGATGACCACCAGGCCAAGCAGCGCGCAGATCACCCACAGCGGGCGGGATTCGGCGGTGAAATTCGTTGTGGGCGAGGCGATCGCGAGACCGGCAACCGAACCGCACAGGGCCACGCCAAGACTGACGCCCACCTGCCTGCTGGTCGACGCGACGGCTGAGGCCGCCCCTGCCCGGTCCAGCGGCATCCCGCTGACAGCGGCCGTGGTGATCGGTGCGTTGACCATGCTGAAGCCGACGCCGAACACCGCGAAGATCACGATGAGCTGCCAGGTCTGGGTGTGGGCCGTCATCAGCGACATCAGCACCGTCGCACCGGTGATCAGAGTGCCCGCGACGAGAAGTGAAGGGCGGCTGCCGAATCTGGCCACGAGCCGGCCTGACAGCGGTGAGAAGATCAGCGCGCCGACCGCCAGCGGCAGGTACAGCAGGCCCGTGTGCATGGCCGTGTAACCCAGGTGCCCCTGCAGATACAGCGACATCATGAACAGGAAGGCGCCGTAGGCCGCGAACGCACAGATCCCGATGACCGTCGCCGAGGCGAACGGGATGCTGCGGAAGAAACGGAGGTCGATGAACGGGTCGTGATGGCGCCCCTCCCAGTACAGAAAACCCGCGGCGGCGAGCACGGCGACGGCGCCGGCCGTCACCGTCATCGGCGCCTGCCAACCGTGACTGGGCCCTTCGATCAGGACGTAGACCATCCCGAAAAGCGTTGCCATACCCAGCAGTTGGCCGATGGGGTCCCAGTCGCGCACGGTCGACGATCTGCTCGCGGGCACGAACACCGCGGTCAGCACGATCGCCAGTGCGCAGATGGGCAGGTTGATCCAGAACACCGATCGCCACCCGACGTACTCGATCAGCGCCCCGCCGACGATGGGCCCCAGCGCCATCGAAATGCCGACCACCCCGCCCCAGATGCCGATCGCGCGGGCCCGTTCGGCCCTATCGGTGAAGACCTGGGTGATGATCGACATCGCCACCGGATTGAGCATCGACCCGCCCACGGCCTGCACGAAGCGCGCCGCAATCAGCATTTCGATGCTCGGGGCCAGGGAGCACAGCAGCGAACCGAACGCGAAGACCGTCAGACCGATCTGGAAGACCCGTCGTCTGCCCCAGCGGTCGCCTGCGGCACCGGACAACAGCAGCAGGGACGCGAGCACCAGCGTGTAGATGTCGATGACCCACTGCAGATGCGCCGCGGATGCGTCGAAGTCGGCCCGAATGGACGGGATCGCGACATTCACGATCGTCATGTCCATCGACACGATCAGCAGGCTCAGGCAGCAGGAGGCCAGGATCACCATCTTCCGGCCGCGGCTGAGCTCACCGATCGTTGCATTCACACAACGATTGTGAAACTACAACTGTTGGCTTGGCAAGGACCAACCCCCGCCGATATCGACGAAACGACGCTAATCACTCACACTTTCTCGCCCAAACGTTGTTATGGGCGAGAAAGAGCAGCGAGGTCAGCGGGTGCTGATGGCGGCGTAGTCGCGCTCGGTGTAGCCCGTGTAGATCTGGCGCGGACGGCCGATCTTGTTGGGCTCGGAGTGCATCTCCCGCCAGTGCGCGATCCAACCCGGCAGGCGGCCCAGCGCGAACAACACCGTGAACATGCGGGTCGGGAAGCCCATCGCCCGGTAGATCACGCCGGTGTAGTAGTCGACGTTCGGGTAGAGCTTGCGCTCGACGAAGAAGTCGTCGGTCAGCGCGATCTCCTCGAGCTGCTTGGCGATGTCCAGCAGTTCGTCGTCGCCGCCGAGCTTGCCCAGGATCTTGTCGGCCTGCTCCTTGACGATGCGCGCCCGCGGGTCGTAGTTCTTGTAGACCCGGTGACCGAAGCCCATGAGCTTGACGCCGTCCTCGCGGTTCTTGACCTTCTTGACGAAGGTCGCGACGTCGTCGTCACCCTGGCGGATCTTCTCGAGCATCTCGAGCACGGCCTGGTTGGCACCGCCGTGCAGCGGGCCCCAGAGGGCGTTGATGCCACCGGAGATCGACGTGAACAGGTTGGCCTGCGACGAGCCGACCAGGCGCACCGTCGACGTCGAGCAGTTCTGCTCGTGGTCGGCGTGCAGGATCAGCAGCATGTCGAGCGCGCGGACGATCTCGGGATCGACCTCGTAGGGCTCGGCCGGGAAGCCGAACGTCATCCGCAGGAAGTTCTCCACCAGCGTCAGCGAGTTGTCCGGGTACAGGAACGGCTGCCCCTCGGACTTCTTGTAGGCGTACGCCGCGATCGTCGGCAGCTTGGCCAGCAGGCGGATGGTCGACAGCTCGACCTGCTTGTTGTCCAGCGGGTCCAGCGAATCCTGGTAATACGCGGAAAGAGCGTTGACCGCGCTGGAGAGCACGGGCATCGGGTGCGCGTTGCGCGGGAAGCCGTCGAAGAACCGCTTGAGGTCCTCGTGCAGCAGCGTGTGGCGCTGAATCTGGGTGGTGAACTTCTCCAGCTGGTCCTTGGTCGGCAACTCACCGTAGATCAGCAGGTAGCTGACCTCGATGAAGGTCGACTTCTCGGCCAACTGCTCGATCGGATAGCCGCGGTAGCGCAGGATGCCGGCATCGCCGTCGATGTAGGTGATGGCCGACTTGGTCGACGCGGTGTTGACGAAGCCGCCGTCGAACGTCGTGTACCCGGTCTTGGAGAGCAACGACCCCAGTGCGATCCCGTCGGAACCCTCCGTCGCGGGGACGATGTCCAGGTCGAGTTCCCCACCCGGGTACTTCAGAGTCGCGGTTTCACGGGTTGAATCGTCGGCCACAAGAACCCCTTCTGCGCTTGTCGGCAGCCGCAAGTGCTGTCTGTACCTAGGAAAGGTAGTCGCTGCGCTGACGCTACGCCTGCGGGGGGTTGCTCTCGACCCCGGAATGACCGTTCGGCGGGCGCCGCGAGTCAGTTCCGCGGCAGTTCCGCGGTCAACTCGGTGAACTCGGCGAACGTCCCCGAGATGCGCTCGACCATCAGCTCGGGCCCCAGTTCCTGCCCGTCGCGGTCGTCGACGAGGTCTCCGCAGGCCGTGAGGATGATCGACGCCCAGACCGTCATCACCAGGTGCAGACGACGATCCTCGATGCTGACACCGAGCCGCTTTGCCATGACGAACGCGGTCGCCTGCGGCCGGAAATCGGCGGCGGCGGCCTTGAGGCCGGGTGTCGAGTTGACGATGCGCAGCATCAGCACGATGCGCTCCGACGTCAGGCCCTCGACGTCGCCGGACGGCACGGTGTTCAGCACGCCGATGTGTGCGCGTTTGAGCGCCTCCAGCGCGGGCACGTCGGCGGGAATCCGGTCGAGCTCGTCGGACACGGCCTGTACGAAATCCTCGAGCAGCGTCATGACGACGGCGTCCTTGGTGGCGAAGTACCGGCTGAAGGTGCGCGGCGACACGTCCGCCGCGGCCGCGATCTGCTCGACGGTGGTGTTGCCGTAGCCCTGCTCAAGGCACAGCCGAACGGCAGCGTCGATCAATGTCGCGCGCGTTCGTTGTTTCTTTCGTTCCCGAAGCCCAAGACTGCCAGCGGCGTTCCCCACACGCTGCATGCTAGAGGCGCCGGCGCCGCGATGGCTGCAAAGTGCCGCGATGGGCATTTCGCAGCCGTCATATTTTGTCGGTCTCCGGCGTTTGGCGTGGCAGTCCCACACTGACGCGGTAGCGGATGAAGGCCGGGACCGCGAGCGAGGCGACCACCAAGCCGATCACGACCAGCGCGCCGCCCCCGGCCGCCGCCGCGGCCGTGCCGACGGCCACCGCCGCCGAACCGTGCAGCACGTCGGCGACGCGGGGTCCCCCGGCCACCACGACGAGGAAGACACCCTGCAGGCGGCCCCGGAGTTCGTCGGAGGCGGCCTGCTGCAGGATCGTCGACCGGAACGCCGCCGACACCATGTCGGCCGCACCACCGACCGCCAGGAAGACGATCGCGACCATCAGGAGTGCGCCGGCCTGTCCCCCGGCCAGTCCGCATGCCAGGCCGAACCCGATCATCGCGACGCCCCAGACGACGATCGACACCACCACCGCGAGCCCCTGCCGTCGCACTCGGGGGAGCCAACCCGAGAAGACGCCGCCCGCCACGGCACCGATCGACATCGCTGCGGCCAGCAGCGCCATCGTTGTGCCGCCGTCGACCGGACCGCCGAAGCTCTCATGGGCGATCTGCGGGAACAGCGCCCGCGGCATGCCGAAGATCATCGCGATGAGGTCGACCACGAACGACATCAGCACGACGGTGTTGCCGGCCAGGTACCGGAAGCCCTCCCACACCGCGCCGAAACCCCAGCGGGACCCGCCCTCGGCCGTCTCCGTCGGCGGCATGGACGTCAGCCGCCATGTCGCCCAAATCGGCGCCAGGCACGTGATCGCATCGACGAGATAGAGCGTCGACAGGTCCACCCACGCCAGCATCAGTCCGGCAAGCAGCGGACCCACGATGGCGCCGAACTGCGTCACCGTCATGTTCAGCGAGTTGGCCGCGGCCAACTGCTCGTCCGGAACCATCCGGGGAATGGCGGCGGCCCGCGTGGGTGAGTTGATCGCGTAGAACGCCTGCTGAACCGCCAGCAGGCACAGCACAAGCCACACGTTGTCCAGCCCCAGCGCGGCCTGCAGCCACAGCAGCACCGAAGCACCCGCCAGCCCGCAGGACGCGATGATCAGCAGCACGCGCTTGTCCATCGCGTCGGCCCACGCACCGCCCCACAGCCCGAACACGATCAGCGGCACCAACGCGAACGCACCGGCCAGCCCGACGTACGCCGAGTTCTCGGTCAGCACGTACAGCTGCACCGGGACCGCGAAGATCGTCAGGTTCGCGCCGATCACGGTCGGAACCCCGGCCCACCACAGCCGACGGAAGTCGGGCTGTTTCAGGGGTGTGGTGTCGGCGAAGAATCGCCTCACGGTTGCAGGCGCTGCACGCGCCCGCCCGTGATCCTGATCCGGTTGTGAATCCGGTTCTCCCGGCCCTGCCAGAACTCGACCACCTCAGGTGCGATGCGGTAGCCACCCCAGTGCGGCGGCACGGGCACCTCGGCGTCGTCGGCGAACCGTGCGGTGACGTCGGCCAACTGGCTCAGCAGCGCGGCACGGGACTCGATGGGCTGCGACTGCGCCGACGCCCACGCGCCCAGTTGAGACCCGCGTGGCCGTTTCGACCAGTAGTCGGCCGTCTCCTCGGCGCTCACCTTGGTGACGGCCCCGCGGACATGGATCTGCCGCCCCAGCTGGTACCAGGGGAACGTCGCAGACGCGTACGGCGTGACCGCCAGGTCGGCGCCCTTGGCGGAGTCGTAGTTGGTGAAGAAGCTGATCCCGGTCTCGTCCACGCCCTTGCACAACACCGTGCGGGTGACGGGCCTTCCCTCGTGCACCGTGGCCACCACCATCGCGTTGGGTTCGGCCACACCCGCCCCCTGGGCCTCGGCGAGCCAGGTGCGCAGAAGCTCCAGCCAGCCGGTTGCCGGGTCGGGGCCGAGCCAGTCGGTGTCCAGGTCGACGCTGCCGTCCTTTTCCACCGAGCCGTACTCCACACGCATCGACGTCAGAAGCCCATCCCACGATTCAGACACCGCCTTAAGCTACGCCCGAACCCCCATTGCCCGCTGCTGCGGTGGACCCTGGTGCGAGAATCAGCACATGACTACGGTGCCTGAGGATTTCGTCCCCGGACTGGAGGGCGTCGTCGCATTCGAGACCGAGATCGCCGAACCCGACAAAGACGGCGGTGCACTTCGATACCGCGGTGTCGACATCGAGGATCTGGTCGCTGACCGCGTCACGTTCGGCGACGTGTGGGCGCTCCTGGTCGACGGCGCTTTCGGTCGTAGCCTGACCCCCGCCGAACCGTTCCCGCTGCCCATCCACTCCGGTGACGTCCGCGTCGACGTCCAGGCCGGCCTGGCGATGCTGGCCCCGATCTGGGGATACGCGCCGCTGCTCGACATCGACGACGCCACCGCACGCGACCAGTTGGCCCGGGCCTCGGTGATGGCCCTGTCCTATGTGGCGCAGTCGGCGCGCGGCATCCACCACCCCGCCGTCCCGCAGCGGGTGATCGATGAATGTCGCACCGTGACTGCGCGATTCATGACCCGATGGCAGGGCGAACCGGACCCGCGGCACGTCGAGGCCATCGACGCGTACTGGGTGACGGCCGCCGAGCACGGGATGAACGCCTCGACGTTCACCGCGCGCGTGATCGCGTCGACGGGCGCGGATGTCGCCGCGGCCCTGTCCGGCGCTGTGGGCGCCATGAGCGGCCCCCTGCACGGCGGCGCGCCCGCCCGTGTGCTGCCGATGATCGAAGAGGTCGAGCGCACCGACGACGCGCGTGCCGTCGTCAAGGGCATCCTGGACCGCAACGAGAAGCTGATGGGATTCGGGCACCGGGTCTACCGTGCCGAGGACCCTCGTGCCCGCGTGCTGCGCGCGACGGCCAAGCGGTTGGGCGCACCGCGCTACGAGGTGGCGGCCGCCTTGGAGCAGGCCGCACTGACCGAACTGCGAGAGCGCAGGCCCGACCGGGCGATCGAGACCAATGTCGAGTTCTGGGCCGCGGTCATCCTTGATTTCGCCGGGGTGCCTCCGAAGATGATGCCCGCGATGTTCACCTGTGGCCGCACCGCCGGATGGTGCGCCCACATCCTCGAGCAGAAACGCCTGGGCCGACTCGTCCGTCCCGCGGCCGTCTACGTCGGTCCGGCGCCGCGGCGTCCGCAGGACGTCGAGGGCTGGGACACCGTCGGCAGCGCCCGGTGACGGCCCCACCGGCCGAGGTGTTCGCCTCCGCGGCACATGCTTTCGCACAGTTGGTGCGACGCGTCCCCGACTCCGCCTGGACCGGCCCCGGACTGGGCGACTGGGATCTGCGGTCGCTGGTCGGGCACACGTCGCGCTCGCTGATCACGGTGAGCGAATACCTGAAGACGCGCGCCGACCACGAGGACATCGCGGATGCTGCGGGCTACTACGTCCACGTCCGGGCCGCGTCGGCCAGTATGGACCCGGCGCAGATCGTCGAACGCGGCAGGCAGGCTGGGCAGGTCCTTGGCGCGGATCCGGTGGCCACCATCGACGCCCTGGTTGAGCAGGCCCTGAACGACATCGACGCGGCCGGCGACCCGCTGATCACGGTGATCGGCGGGGTGGGTATCCGGCTGAGCAGTTATCTGCCGACCCGAGTCTTCGAGATGGCTGTGCACGGGCTGGACATCGCCGAGGCCGCCCGCGTCGAGTTCGCCCCGCCCGCGGAGGTGCTGGCGGCGGCGACGGCGTTGGCTGCGCAGATCGCGGTGGCGCTCGGGGACGGCCCGACGGTGCTGCGGTCGCTCACGGGGCGCTCGGCGCTGCCGCCGCGATACTCGGTGGTCTGAGCGCGATGAGTTCTGCGGCCGTGTCCGGTCCATACCGGTGACATCCGCACTCATCTGAGGAGATCGCCATGGCCATCGACAACACCCCCATGCTGGTGCCACACCTCGTCGTCGAGGACGCCGCAGCCGCCATCGACTTCTACGCCCACGCGTTCGGCGCCACCGAGGAGATCAGGCTGCTGCATCCCGAAGGCAAGATCATCCACGCCTGCGTGCGGATCAACGGCGCCCCGGTGTTCCTCAACGACGACTTCCCGGAGTACAACGACGGCAAGTCCTCGACCCCGAGCGCGCTCGGCGGAGCGTCGGTGACGATCCACCTGCACGGCCCGGACGTCGACGCCCGGTTCAAGCGGGCCGTCGAGGCCGGCGCGACCGTGGTCGCCCCGTTGGAGGATCAGTTCTGGGGTGATCGGTACGGCGTCCTGCGTGACCCGTTCGGACACCAGTGGTCGCTGGCCGAGTCCGTCCGCGAGGTCGACTACGGCGCGATGGCCGAGGATATGGCGCAGCAGGCGCGGTGATCACCTCCGAGTACATCTCCGCAGCGTTCGCGCATCCGATCCGGGTCAGCGTCGACGACGGTCGGTGGGTGGCGCGCGCCTGACTCACCGCCGAGCGCGCAGCCACGTACGGTTGCCAGCCCGCGGAGCGTACGTCAGTGCCCGCTGGCGGTCAGCGTGCTCAGGATGCGCTGCCGAATCGTCGGTTTGGGCGCAGATCGGGCCGCGGCGAGCATGTCGGGCACCGCGGTGAACTTGTCCCGGGGTCGCAGGCCCCCACCCCGCGCGACCTCGGCGGCGTCGATGGCCCGCCAGCCCGCGGCGTCGACCACGTCGGGTTGACGCGCGGCGACGAGTTTGGCGAGTTCCCCGTTGCGCCGCACCGGATCTCGCAACAGACCGGCGTTGTAGTCGGTCACCAACTGCTGCACGGTCTGCAGCGCACAGGACTTGTTGGTGCCGATGAACCCCGTCGGCCCGCGCTTGATCCACCCCGCGACGTAGGCGCCGACGACCGGTCGCCCGGTCTCGGGGGCGACGACCCGGCCGCCGTCGTTGGGCACCACCGCGGCGGTGTCGTCGAACGGGAGATCGCGGATCGGCGTGCCGCGGTAGCCGATCGACGTCAGCACCAGGCCCGCATCGATACGGCGGGTCTGTTCTGTGTCGGTGACGGTGAACTCCACACCGGTGGCGCGCTGCTCACCGTCGATCCGCGACGGCGTCAGCTGGTAAGCCAGCCGGATGCGCGGGCGCGTGGCGGGCCCGTCGGCGCTGCCGAGTTTGGCCAACACCTCAAGCTTGTTGCGGGTCAACGCATCCTGGTCGCGGGCCAGATCCCGCTGCACGAGTTCGTGGTCGGACGCGTCGAGGACCACCTCGGACTTGGCCGTGAGCCCGATGAGTTCGGGGAGTGTGAACGCCGACTGTGCCGGACCTCGTCGCGCCGCGATGACCACCTCGCGGACGTTGGAGGCGCGCAGTGCGGCGAGCGCGTGGTCGGAGATGTCGGTCTTCGCCAGCTCGTCGGGGTCAGCCGTGAGCACCCGCGCCACGTCGAGTGCGACGTTGCCGTTGCCGATCAGGATCACGCGCTCATGGCTCAGGTCGACGGGCAGGTCGGTGAAGTCGGGGTGTCCGTTGATCCACGCCACCATCTCGGTGGCCGTGCCCACGCCGGGCAGGTCGGCACCGGCGATGTCGAGGCGACGGTCGTTCGGCGTGCCGACGGCGTAGAGCACGGCGTGGTGATGCTCGAGCAGTTCGGCGTGCGACAGGTGCGCGCCGACCTCGACGTTGAGGAAGAAGGTGAACCTCTTGTGCGCGGCGATCCGGTCGAACAACCGGGTCACCCGCTTGGTGCTCTGGTGGTCGGGCGCCACGCCCGCACGCACCAGGCCGTAGGGCGTCGGCAGCTTCTCGAAGACGTTGACCCGCACCCCGGGCTGGGTCAGCAGTTCGTCCGCCGCGTACATCGCGGCCGGCCCCGACCCGACGACCGCCACGGTCAGCGGCGTGTCACCGCGGCGGACTTCCACCGCGGGCAACACCGTGGCGAGCTTGGAGGTCGGCGGCACCTTCTCCCCCGGACGTCGCTCGGGATAGAAGGCCGCGTTGAGTTCGACGAACGGAAGCTGTTCGGGGGCCAACTGCGTCTCCGGTGCGATCGCGCCCACCGGGCAGGCGCTGACGCAGGCGCCGCAGTCAACGCACGCCGCGGGATCGATGTAGAGCATCTCGGCCGTGGCGAACCCCGGCTCATCCGGGGTGGGGTGGATGCAGTTCACCGGGCACGCGAAGACGCAGGACCCGTCGCTGCAGCACGACTGGGTGATGACGTGAGGCATCGGCGCTCCGGGCTAGGCGGGAATCGTCTCGGCGACCCGCGCGACGGCCTCGGGCGCGGCCGACGGCAGGTGCGCACGCTGCGGTTCGCTGCGGTAGCGCGACGGCGCCCCGTCGATCCTGCAGATCCGCCAGATCAGCTTGGCCGCCGGATTCATCAGGCCGGTGTCGTGGCACAGCATGCGCACGTCCGCGAACACATCGGACAGCATCTGCCGCGACTCGGGCGAACGGAAGAAGACTTCACGCTTGACCGACTTCGGGATGTCGAATTCCTTCCAGAAGCTGCGCGGCGGCTTCAGGATCGCCGAGCACAGCACTCGCATGATGATCGGTACGTGCAGGGACAGCCAGATCCGCTTGCGCGCCCGCATGCCGGGCACCCGCTTGCGCAGGTACTCATGAGCGAACGAGATGTGCCGCGCCTCCTCGGCGACGTGGATGGCCATCACGCGTTCCATGATCGGATGCAGTGAGCGGCCCTCGCGGAGCACGGCCTTCTGGGTGTGGTCGATGGGTTCCTCACCGGCCAGCACACCGAAGAAGAACATGATCGGCACCGGTCCGGCGGCCAGCGGGATCAACGCCGCGAGCCACTTCAGCATGCGCGGCATACCCGGCACGTCGGCGCCGATCCGGTTGACCATCTCCTGGAACATCATCGTGTGGTTGCACTCTTCGACCGATTCGTGCAGGCAGTAGCGGTACTCCGGGGAGCCGTTGGGCACCCAGAACGCGTAGTTCATCAGACCGCGGATGAGGATCGACTCGAAATGCAGACCGACCTTGGCGACGTTGGCCTGACGCCACATGCCGATCGCGATCTGTTTGTCGAGCGGTTGCGCCTGGTACCAGGGGTGCCGGCCCAGCGGGTCGGTTCCCGGCAGCACCCAGCGCGGGTCGTCGGGGATGACCGCGAACTCGGGCGAATCCCAGTCGATGTCGGTGTATGGATTGAAGTTCCGCCGCACCGACCCCTCGGACAGGGTGGTGAGCATGTCGACGTAGGCCTTGTCGTCGCCGACTTCCATGTTGCGCCGCCAGCGTCGGATCGTCTTCGTGCGGGCTTGCGTACGTGCCATCGTGAAAGCCTCCCTAGAGGTTTACATCCGTACGTCTGATGTCCAACCACGGTACCGCAGGTATCGCACAGATTCCATACCCGGTTTCCTGGCGATTCAACCGGCACGGGTCAGCCGCCGAGTGGTCGCCGTCACCCCGACACAACCCGCATTCTGCCCGGATGCGCCGCTCATTACCCTTGATGGCATGGCTGACCAGCTCACGATCCCCGCCGACCTCAAGCCCACCGACGGACGCTTCGGGTGCGGCCCGTCGAAAGTCCGCCCCGAACAGGTGCAGGCACTGGTCAGCCGCGGCGCGGAACTCTTCGGCACCTCGCATCGACAGGCCCCGGTGAAGAACCTGGTCGGCCACGTCCGCGACGGCGTGCGGCAACTGTTCTCGGTGCCCGACGGCTATGAGGTCATCCTGGGCAACGGCGGGTCCACCGCGTTCTGGGACGCCGCGGCGTTCGGCCTGGTCGAATCGAAGTCGCTGCACCTCACCTACGGCGAGTTCAGTGCGAAGTTCGCCTCCGCGGTCGCCAAGAACCCGTTCGTCGGCGACCCGATCGTCGTCAAGGCCGACGCGGGCAGCGCCCCGACGCCGCAGTCCGACCCGTCGGTGGACGTGATCGCCTGGGCCCACAACGAGACCTCGACCGGCGTCGCGGTGCCCGTCACCCGCCCCGAGGGCTCCGACGGCAAGCTCGTCGTCATCGACGCCACCTCGGGCGCCGGCGGCCTGCCGGTCGACATCAACGACGTCGACACCTACTACTTCGCGCCGCAGAAGAACTTCGCCAGCGACGGCGGCCTGTGGTTCGCGGTCATGTCGCCGGCCGCGCTGGCCCGCGTCGAGGCGATCGCCGCGTCGGGCCGGTGGGTTCCGGAGTTCCTGTCCCTGCCGATCGCGGTCGACAACAGCCTCAAGAACCAGACCTACAACACGCCCGCGATCGCGACGCTGGTGCTGATGGACGAGCAGTTGAACTGGCTCAACGGCAACGGCGGCCTGGACTGGGCCGTCAAGCGCACCGCCGACTCCGCATCGCGCCTCTACGCCTGGGCCGAGGCCTCGTCGTTCGCGACGCCGTTCGTCGCCGATCCGGCACTGCGCTCGCAGGTCGTCGGCACGATCGACTTCAACGACGACGTCGACGCCGCCGCGGTGGCAAAGATCCTGCGCGCCAACGGCATCGTCGACACCGAGCCGTACCGCAAGCTGGGCCGCAACCAGCTTCGCGTGGCGATGTTCCCGGCCGTCGATCCCGAGGACGTCACGGCGCTGACCACGTGCATCGACTGGGTCGTCGAACGCCTCTGACACCACTGCCGTAATCCGTTCGTTATCCGGCCAGCGTGTCACCCCATAATCGGGTGCCCGCTGCAGTAGGGTCCGCTTGAGGCGGGCCTGGCACGGTGGCCCCAAGGAGGTCGACATGCGGGATCTGAAGGTGGTCGGACTCGACGTCGACGGCAGACACATCATCTGCGAGGACGACGTCACAGGGCGCACCGAGAAGTTCCGCCTGCGGGTCGACGAGCGTCTTCGTGCGGCTGTCCGCGGCGACGCCGCCAGCGCGGGACAGACGGAGATCGAACTCGAGGTCAGAAGCGTGCTGCGTCCCAAGGAGATTCAGGCCCGCATCCGTGCGGGTGCGTCCGTCGAACAGCTCGCCGAGTACTCGGGGGCGGACCCGTCGCGCATCGAGCGCTTCGCCCACCCCGTGCTCTTGGAGCGGTCCCGTGCCGCCGAGTTGGCCACCGCGGCCCACCCGGTGCTCTCGGACGGGCCCGCGGTGCTGACCCTGCTGGAGTCGGTGACCATGGCCCTGGTGTCCCGGGGGCTCAACCCCGACGCCACGACCTGGGACGCCTGGCGCAACGAGGACGGCCGCTGGACCGTGCAGTTGGCCTGGCAGGCCGGCCGGTCCGACAACGTCGCGCACTTCTGGTTCGCGCCGGGTGCGCACGGCGGCACCGTCACACCCGTCGACGACGCGGCCCACGAACTGGTGGACCCCAGGGTCGCCCGACCGCTGCGCCCGCTGGCGCCGGTGGCCCAACTGGACTTCGACGAGCCCACCGCACCCGTCGCACACACTCCGGCACCGGCGGCACACACCCCGGCGCCCGCTCCGCAGGCCGAACCCGCACCCGCGCCCGCACCCGCCCCGAAGAAGCGTCAGGCCCGCGCCAAGCGCGCCAAGCCCGAGGTGCCGGGCTGGGAGGACGTCCTGCTCGGCGTGCGCTCCAGCGGCGACCGCTGAGCGGTCGCTGACCTCAGGCCAGACCGGATGAGGCCATAGCGAGCAGCACGACCCACCCGCCCGCGACCCCGACGCCGGAACCCAACACGAACCACCGAGCCACCGGCAGGCGACGCCACCCCCAGACCGTCGGCGCCAGACCGCCCACCGCGACGAGGTTCAGGCCCACCGCGAGCAGCGGATGCACGCGGATCAGCCCGAGGCCCAACACCACGATCAACGCACCGACGACCGCGGCCGTGAACGCGGCCACGGTGAGCCCAGTGCCCCACGGCGTCGGCTCCGACTCTCTGCGCAACGTCACGGCTACGAATCTAGCCGTTGTCCCTGGCCCGCTCGTAGAACGCCAACGCGGCGGCCGTGGCGACGTTGAGGGAGTCCGTGCCGCGTGACATCGGGATGCGCACGCGCGCGTCGCTGGCCCGCATGACGGTCTCGGTCAGCCCCGGCCCCTCGGCCCCGACCATGAACGCCACGCGATGGTCGCGCCGGACGTCCAGTGCCTCCGCCAACGTCAGCGCCCGCGGATCCGGTGTCATGGCGATGATCTCGAAACCGTTGTCGCGCAGAATATTCAGATCCTGCGGCCAGTTCTGCGCCCGAGCGAAGGGCACCAGCAGCGCGTGGCCCATCGAGACGCGCACCGCGCGACGGTACAAGGGGTCCGCGCATCCGGCACCGAAGATCACCGCGTCGACCGCGAGTCCCGCAGCGTTGCGGAAGATCGAACCGAGGTTCTCGTGGTCGTTGACGCCCTCGAGCACGGCGATCGTGCGGGCACCGTCGATGACCTCTTCAAGCGTCAGCATCTCTGGCCGACGCGCGGCGGCCAACACCCCGCGATTCAGGTGGAACCCGATCACGTCGGCCATCACCTCCGCGCTCGCGCGGTAGTACGGCGCGGCCACGCCGTCGAGGTCAGCGGAGAGTTCCGCCAGTCGGCGCTCGGTGCCCAGCATCGCGTGCGGGGTGAACCGGGAGGCGAGCATGCGCTGCACCACCAACACACCTTCGGCGATCACCAGGCCGCGACCGCTGGGCAGGTCTGGTCGACGGTCCACCGAGTTCAGGTCGCGGAAGTCGTCCAACCGCGGGTCGTGAGGATCATCGACGTCAATGACGTTGGCGGTCACGCGCTTTCGTCGACAAGCGCCGACATCAGATCAGCCGCGCGAAGCAGTGTCGCGCGCTCGTCGGGATTCAGAGTCGCGAGCCTGCGCTGCAGCCACTCCTGACTGGCGCGCCGCTCGGCTTCGAGCAGACCGACGCCGGCGTCGGAGGCCGACACCAGCACCTGCCGGCCGTCGACGGGGTGCGGCGTGCGCACCACCAGTCCCATGTCCCCGAGCGCGGCGATCACGCGAGTCATCGACGGCGGCCGCACACGTTCCCGAATCGCCAAGGCGCCGGGCGTCATAGCGCCCTCTTTCTGCAGCGTCGCGAGTGCAGAAAGCTGCGACAGCGACACCGGCGAGTCGGGACGACGGAACCGCAATTGCCTCGACAGCCGGATCACGGCAAGCGAGAGGTCACCGGCGAGCCGACTCTCCACGTCTTTCACACAGTGAACAATACGACAGCACTGTTTACCCAGGGGCCAATTAGACGACTGTCTACCCCACTGATCCAGGTCGACTACCGTGGTGGTGTGCCCGCAGACGCCCCGGAACCGGACCAGCGAGGCCCTGCACCCGAACCGCCGGCGCTTCCTCGGGCCTGGCTCGAACCGTGGCCCGTGATCGCCGTCGGGGCACTGCTGTGGCTCCTCGCGACGATCGCAGCGTTCACCGTCGCAGACCTGGAGACCTGGCGGCCGGTGTGTATCGCGGGGCTGGGGACCGGGGTGGTCGGAACGTCAATCTTCCTCTGGCAGCGCAGCGCCGCGCGGCGCGGTGCCCGCGGCGCCCAGACCGGACTCGACGGCTTCTAGTCCTCGGCGGGTGCTTCGGCCGTCTCCGTAGCAGGTTCCTCGGCGGCAGGCTCTTCGGCCGTGACCTCTTCGGCCTTCGGCTCTTCTGCAGCGGCGTCTTCCGCGACCGGCTCTTCGGCAGGCTCTTCCGTGGCTTCTTGAGCCACCGATCCCTCGGCGGCGGGCTCGTCCGCGACCGGCTCCTCGGCAGCTTGTTCCACGACCAACACTTCGGCAGCGGTTTCCTCGGCGAGCGGTTCCTCGGTCACGTCCTCAGCCTCGGGCGCTTCGGCAGCCGCCTGCGGCACCGGATTGGCCGCGACGTCGAGCACACCGTCGTCGTACGGATCGAACAGGGGCGAACCCGCACCGGCCGGGGCCGGGGTGTCCGAATGCGCGCCACAGCCGTAGCCGAAGTCGACCACGTGACCGTCGGCCGCCATCGCGTTGCCGCAGACACCGAACATCGTGCCCAGCGAACCGGCCAGCGGCAGCAGGAAACCGCAGTCGCGGCAGGCCCGCTTGGTGGAGCGCGCCATCGCCGACTCCGGACCGAAGTCACTGTCATGCCAGCGCTGCGCGGCGTCGTCCCGACCCCACGCGCTCATGACCTGACGGCGGCCGATACCGAGTTCCGCGGCGACCCGGTTCTCGTCGGGATCACCGTTGAGCATGAAGCCGGGCACCAGGCGCGGGTCCTCGGCGGGCGGCGCCAGGAGATCGCCGGGGCTGAGGTCGCCGGGCCTGACCCGCTGCTCCCACGGCACCCACTCGGGCGCCAGCAGCGCCGTCGGACCCGGAACCAACACGACCTCGCTGACGGTGGCGTGCGACGCCCCGGGATAGGCCGCGACGACCACCGCCCACTGCCATCCGCGGTAACCGGTCAGTTCGGCCAGGAACCGATGCGTGGCCGACGTGGAGTCCTCGTGACTGGCGCCGAGATACTCGCCGACCGAGCCAGCGCTCAACTCCTCGACAGCGGCACGAGCCAGATCGACGGCTCCCAGAAGGAGCGCCGAGAGCTCATCGGGCACGTCGGTGCCGGCCTGACTCACGGTTGCTGGGGACTCGTCAGTCGGCTGTTCGGTGTAATCGGTGGCGCTTTCCATCGGTGTCAATACTGCCTCAGCTCAGAAGCGACAGCCACACCGGTCACCTGAGCGCGCCGGTGCGCGGGTATAGGGAAGAATTGTCGTCGTGTCCGGGCGCCGTCGAGATGAACCCAGTGAGTGGTCGTCACGCCCGACCCCGCAGTCTCGTCGCCCGGGTACGAGAGAGCACCCTGGCATGGCCAACTACCCGCCGGATCCCGGCGCCAGCGCCAACCGCTACCTGCCTCCCCTGAACAACGACCGCAGGTCCGACCGCGACGTTCCGCCACCCCAGGACGGCCGCGTCGGCGGGGACGCCGAGGCGGGCACCCGCATCACCGTCACCCGTGCCGCGGCGATGCGCAGTCGCGAGATGGGGTCCCGGATCTACGGCCTGGTACACCGGGCCGCCACCGCCGACGGCGCCGACAAGTCCGGACTCACCGCGCTGACGTGGCCCGTGATGGCCAACTTCGCCGTCGATGCCGCGATGGGTGTCGCACTGGCCAACACCCTGTTCTTCGCGGCCGCCACGGCCGAGAGCAAGAGCAAGGTCGCGCTGTACCTGTTGATCACCATCGCACCCTTCGCGGTGATCGCACCCCTGATCGGCCCGGCGCTGGACCGCCTTCAGCACGGCCGACGGGTCGCGCTCGCGTCCTCGTTCGGGCTGCGCACAGTGTTGGCCATCGTCCTGATCGCCAACTACGACGGCGCCACCGGCAGCTTCCCGTCCTGGGTGCTCTACCCGTGTGCCCTGGGAATGATGGTGCTGTCCAAGTCCTTCTCGGTGCTGCGCAGCGCGGTGACCCCGCGCGTCATGCCGCCGTCCATCGACCTTGTTCGCGTCAACTCCCGGCTCACGGTGTTCGGCCTGCTCGGCGGAACCATCGCGGGCGGCGGGATCGCGGCGGGCGTCGAGTACGCGATGACCCGGCTCTTTGGACTGCCGGGGGCGTTGTTCGTGATCATCGCGGTGACGCTGGCCGGCGCCTGGCTTTCGATGCAGATCCCACGCTGGGTCGAGGTGACGGCGGGTGAGGTGCCGACCACGCTGAGTTACCACGACGCGTCCGACTCCGACACCCTGCGCCGGCGGCACGACCACGACACCGGCCGGAAGGCCGCCCCCCGACAGCCTCTGGGGCGCAACATCATCACGTCGCTGTGGGGAAACTGCACCATCAAGGCGATGGTCGGGTTCCTGTTCCTCTACCCCGCGTTCGTGGCCAAGTCGCACGACGCCAGTGGCCTGGAACAGTTGGCCATCCTCGGCCTGATCGGCGTGGCCGCCGCCGTCGGCAACTTCGCGGGCAACTTCACCGCGGCCCGCCTGAAGCTGGGCCGCCCCTCGGTGCTGGTGGTGCGCTGCGCGCTGGCCGTGACGACGGTCGCGCTGGCGACCGCGCTGACCGGCAACCTGTTCGTGGCGGCGTTCGCCACTCTGGTCACCTCGGGATCGAGCGCGATCGCCAAGGCCTCCCTGGATGCGTCCCTGCAGGACGATCTGCCCGAGAAGTCGCGAGCCTCGGCATTCGGCCGCTCGGAGTCGCTGCTGCAGTTGGCCTGGGTGTTCGGCGGCGCGATCGGCGTGCTGGTCTACACCGAACTGTGGGTGGGGTTCACCGCGATCACCGCCCTACTGATCCCCGGCCTGGCTCAGACGGTGCTGAGCTTCCACGGCCAGTCCTTGATTCCCGGCCTCGGTGGCAACCGCCCCGTGATGGTCGAGCAGGAGGGGCCACGCACCCGTGACCCCCATCCCCGATCCCAGGCGGTGACGCGCGAGTGAAAAGAACTGTGGCGGTGGTCAGCAGCCTGGCCGTCGTGCTGGCCTCGGCCGGGGCCGGTGTCGGCGCGTGGGCGCTGGCCCGCGGCGGCGGCCATGAGCTGCCTGAGATCAGCGTCTACTCACATGGCGAGCTGGTCCGGGTCAAGCCGTACCGGTACTGCAATCCGTTGAACCTCAACGACTGTGACCCCGGCACCGAACTGGGTGAGCTCCCGGTCGACCACCGGAACCCCGTGCAGTTGTCGGTCCCGTCGGCCATCGGGAAGGCGCCGTGGTGGTTGACGCTGGCCTACGAGGACGGCGAGCAGTCGCTGCAGGTCATGACCGGTGACCGCCTTGCGGTCACCGTCCCGACCGTCGACCCGCAGCACGGTCGGCTCTTCGGCATGGCCGTGGAGTTACCGACGCTGGTCGTGGTGGACGGCGAGGAGATGCCGGCCTCGCACGCCGAATGGTCGGTGCGCACCGTCTGGGAGCAGCGCCAACCGAAGGCCGCCGACTAAGCCAGGCTCCTCCGCAGGAACTCCAGGTCGGCGACGTGGCCGTCGGACGGGGTTTCGATGATCACGTCGCATCCGGCGTCGCGGCACACCGCGGCGATCAGATCCGAGTCGAAGGTGCCCGCATCGAAGTTGGCGTGCCGGTCGGCTCCCGAGTCGAACCCGTCGCGAGAGTTGTTGGCGTGCACCAGGTCGATGCGACCCGTGATGGCCTTGACCCGGTCGACGATGTCGGCCAACTCCTCGCCGCCGGCCCACGCGTGGCACGTGTCCAGGACGAAACCGGGGCCGTACTGCCCCACCGCATCCCACAGCATCGCCAACCGGTCGAAGCGGCGGGCCATCGCGTTGTCGCCGCCCGCGGTGTTCTCGATCAGGATCGGCAGCGGGAAGCCGCCCTGCTCCTCAGCGCGCTCGAACAGCTTGCGCCAGTTCTCGATTCCCGTCGCCGGATCGTCCTTGGCGGTGACGTGACCGCCGTGCACCACCAGGCCCTTGGCGCCGATGGCGGCCGCGGCGTCGGCATGCTGGTGCAGGATCTTGCGACTGGGGATCCGGATGCGGTTGTTGGTCGAGGCGACGTTGATGACGTACGGCGAGTGGATGTAGATCGCCACATCGCTGGCGCGGAGTGCGTCGGCGTGGGGGTGCTCGACGGGTTTCTTCCAGCCCTGCGGATCGCCGAGGAAGAACTGGACGGCCTCGGCCCCGTCGGCCTCGGCGTGGGCCAACGGATCCGCGGAGTCGACGTGTGCACCTAACAGAGCCATGCGTCCAGGCTACTTTCCGCCCCGACCGCGCTGACGGCGGCGGGCACCCGCACCTTCCCGCCCAGGGTGGGCGTCTCAGCGCAGAAGTTCAGCCGGGACCCGCTCCCCCTCGCGCGTCGGCCCGGGCGGGGTGCCGTCACCGAAGGGCCTGCCGCCCAACACTTCCCGGCCGTGGGGGGTGAGCCAGTTCGCGAGATCCGGCCCCTTCGGCACGATCTGGCTGGGATTGATGTCCGAATGCACGATGTAGTAGTGCGCCTTGATCTGCTCGAAGTCGACGGTATCGCCGAAGCCCGGCGTCTGGAACAGGTCGCGGGCATACGCCCACAGCACGGGCATCTCCGCGAGCTTCTGCCGATTGCACTTGAAGTGGCCGTGGTAGACGGGGTCGAACCGGGCCAGGGTGGTGAACAGCCGCACATCGGCCTCGGTGATGGTGTCGCCGACGAGGTAGCGCTGGGTCGACAACCGCTCGGAGACCGAGTCCAACGCGGTGAACAACCGGTCGAACGCGGCCTCGTAGGCGGCCTGGCTGCCGGCGAACCCGCACCGGTACACACCGTTGTTGACCTCGGTGTAGATCCGCTTGGCCACCTCGTCGATCTCGGCCCGCAGCGGCTCGGGGTACAGCTGCGGTGCACCGGGCCGGTGGTGCGCCGACCACTGCGTGGACAGATCCAGCGTGATCTGCGCGAAGTCGTTGGTGACGACCTGCCCCGTCGGGACGTCGACGATGGCCGGCACCGTGATGCCCTTCGGGTAGTCCGGGAACCGCTTGAGGTAGGCGTCCCGCAGGCGCGGGATGCCCAGCACCGGATCCACGCCGCCGGGATCGAGGTCGAAGGTCCAGCTGCGCTGGTCATGCGTCGGCCCGCAGAACCCTATGGACAGAACATCTTCGAGGCCCAGCAGCCGTCGCACGATGATCGCGCGGTTGGCCCACGGGCACGCCCTGGCCACGATCAGCCGATAGCGTCCGGCCTCAACCGGGTAGCCGTCGCGACCGTCGGCCGTGATCCGGGTGGTGATGTAGTCGGTGTCGCGGGTGAACTCGCCGCCCGTGGCGACGTAGGACGCGCCCGCAGGGGCATCAGACGGAGAGGCCATGCACTACAGCATGCCCGCCCCGCGGGGGTCAGGCGTCGAGTTCGCGCGCGACGGCCTTGACCACCTCGGACACCCGGCGGGCGACCTTGCGATCGGGGTAGCGGCCCTTGCGCAGCTCGGGCTGGACCGTCCCCTCCAGGAGGGTGATCATGTCCTCGACCATGCCGTGCAGTTCGTCGGGGGTGTGCTTGTGCTCGGCCGGGCCCGCGGACTCGCGGCGGGTGCGCGTCAGGCTGGGCGGCGGGTCAATGAGCTTCAGGCTCAGCGCCTGTGGGCCGCGCCGTCCGGCGGCGACACCGAACTCGACCTTCTGCCCCGCCTTGAGACCCTCGACCCCAGCGGGCAGCGCAGATGAGCGGACGTAGACGTCCTCCCCATCCTCCTGAGACAGGAAGCCGAAACCCTTCTCGGTGTCATACCACTTCACCCTGCCGGTAGGCACTGGTCTCTCACCTGCTTGTCCTACGGGTCGGCGAGGCCGACCTATCCAATACAAAACGAAGCGCCCCGCCTGCGCAGGGCGCGTAGTCAGGTTGATCCTACTCGGGCGGCCCCCGCGCCAGCATCCCAGTTCTCTGGGTAGTCTGGCGATACCCCTGGAGGTGACATGCGGCTGGTTCTCAACATCATCTGGTTGGTCTTCGGCGGCCTCTGGCTGGCGCTTGGTTACCTGCTGGCCGCGGTGATCTGCTTCGTCCTCATCGTCACCATCCCCTTCGGCTTCGCGGCGCTGAGGATCGCGTCGTACGCGTTGTGGCCCTTCGGCCGCACCATCGTCGACAAGCCCGGCACCCGTCCGGGAGCACTGGTCGGCAACGTCATCTGGATCATCCTGTTCGGCTGGTGGCTCGCGCTCGGCCACCTGGTGAGCGCCGTGGCCATGGCCGTGACGATCATCGGAATCCCGCTGGCGCTGGCCGATCTGAAGATGATCCCGATCTCGCTGGTTCCGTTGGGCAAGGACATCGTCCCGGTGGACTCGGCCCGCCAGGATCGGATCGGACTGCCGACATGACCGTGACGGCCCTCGGCCTGCCGACCGTGTCCCGCGTGACCAGTCCGGCCCCCGCGGCCGGCCCGTTGGTCGACACATTCGGGCGCATCGCCACCGACCTTCGGGTGTCGCTGACGGACCGCTGCAATCTGCGCTGCACCTACTGCATGCCCGCCGAGGGGCTGGACTGGCTGCCCGGCGAGGAGTTGTTGTCCCCCGCCGAACTGATCCGACTGCTGCGCATCGCGGTGACCCGACTGGGCATCACCAACGTCCGCTTCACCGGCGGCGAACCCCTGGTGGTCAAGCACCTGGAGGAGGTGGTGGCGGCCACCGCGGCACTGCGACCGCGCCCAGAGATCGCGCTGACCACCAATGGCCTGGGCCTGGCACGGCGCGCGCAGGCGCTCGTCGACGCGGGCCTGAACCGGGTGAACGTCTCGCTCGACACCGTCGACGCGGCGCGCTTCGCGGCGATCACCCGACGGGACCGTCTCGATGACGTCATCGACGGCTTGGCCGCGGCGCAGCGCGCCGGCCTGGGCCCGATCAAGGTCAACGCCGTGCTCGATCCGGCGACCGGCCGCGAGGACGTCGTCGACCTGCTGACGTTCTGCCTTGAGCACGGGTATCAGTTACGTGTGATCGAGCAGATGCCGCTGGACGCCGAGCATCACTGGCGCCGGGATCAGGTGCTGACGGCCGACGACATCCTGTCCACACTCCGCGGACACTTCACGCTGACGCCGGATACGGCGCCCCGCGGGTCGGCGCCGGCCCAACTGTGGCGGGTCAACGGCGGCGACGCGACCGTCGGCGTCATCGCTTCGGTGACCAAGGCGTTCTGCGCAGCCTGCGACCGCACCCGGTTGACCGCCGACGGCCAGGTGCGCAACTGCCTGTTCGCCACGTCGGAGACCGATCTGCGCGCGCTGCTGCGCCGTGGGGCCGACGACGCCGAGATCGAGGCGTCCTGGCGGCAGACCATGTGGCAGAAAGCCGCAGGCCACGGCATCAACGACCCGGACTTTGTGCAACCGAACCGCCCGATGAGCGCGATCGGCGGATGAGATGACCGACACTCACCTCGGCGTGACCGTGACGGTGCGGTATTTTGCGGCCGCCAGTGCCGCCGCCGGCGTCGAGCAGGAGGTGCTCAGCACACCCCCCGGCACCACCGTGGCCGAGGTGGTCGAGCGTCTGGGCGCACGCAACCCTGATCTGGCTCGGGTGCTGCAGCGCTGCTCGTATTTGCGAGACGGCATGGCTGTGCGCGATTTGAGCAGCTCACTGCACTCGGGAGAGACCCTCGACGTGTTACCGCCGTTCGCCGGCGGATGATAGTGATTTATATCACATAACGAACGGGTAACGGAATGGCCCGTGTCCAGAGGTGTCAAAACTGACCTGGGAGAACAGCGAAGTCTCTTGGGCATTTAGAGCCCTCTTAAGGTTTGCCACCTGCGGAAACGCCGTTCCACGCAAAAGGTGACGGCAGGCCCCATACCCGTTACCGTCGTTTCTCAAGCCAGCCGAGCTTTACCCAGCGGCAGGCCTTCCTCTTCCTATCGCGCCGAGCTCCATCCGTTGGGCAGAGGATCCGACCACCACCACGGATGGAGGCGGGGGACCCAACCGGTCCACCGAATCGGACCTGGAGTCGCACGCGACTCCTTGGGGTGAAGCCGACATCGCATTCCGGACCACCGGATCGCGGAGCCGGCCGGGCAACCTCTCCAGCCCGAACCCGACAGCTGACCTCGCAGGCGCATGACGAGAGGACTTCACCGACTTATGAGTGGACGGCATCGCAAGCCCACCCAATCGAGTAAGAACGTCGCGAAGATCGCCTTCACCGGCGCTGTGATCGGGGGCAGCGGTCTTGCCCTCGCCGGCCAGGCTGGCGCCGCCACCGACGGCGAATGGGACACCGTGGCCCGCTGCGAGTCCGGCGGCAACTGGGCGATCAACACCGGCAACGGCTACCAGGGCGGCCTGCAGTTCGCCCCCGGCACGTGGAAGGGCCACGGCGGCGGCGAGTTCGCCCCGTCCGCCCACCTGGCCACCAAGGACCAGCAGATCGCCATCGCTGAGCGTGTTCTGGCCAGCCAGGGCAAGGGTGCGTGGCCGGTCTGCGGCCGCGGCCTGTCCTCCGCCACCCCGCGCAACGTGGTCGCCGAGCCTGCGGCGCTGGACGCACCGATCGACGCCGAGGGCGTCACCGGTCAGCCTGTCGCGTTCGAGGCACCCGCCCCCGAGGGCCCGCCGCCCGCGCCTGAGGTTCTGCCCCCGGCCCCCGAGGCTCCCCCGGTCGACGTGCTTCCCCCGGCACCCGAGGCACTGCCGCCCGCCCCCGAGGCTCCCCCGGTCGACGTGCTTCCCCCGGCACCCGAGGCACTGCCCCCGGCGCCCGAGGCTCCCCCGGTCGACGTGCTTCCCCCGGCACCCGAGGCACTGCCCCCGGCGCCCGAGGCTCCCCCGGTCGACGTTGTCGAGCCGGCCCCCGAGGCTCTGCCGCCGGCCCCCGAGCCCGTGGCCGTTCCCGTCGACTTCGTACCGCCCGCGCCCGAAGAGGCGCTGCCGCCCGTCGAGCCCGTGATCCAGGACGCCTCGTTCGTCGCGCCCGCACCGGAGGCACCGGCCCCCGTCGACGCGCCTCTGCCGCCCGAGGGCGCCGTCATCGAGCAGGCCTCCCTCGAGGTGCCCGCCCCGGCCGCACCCGTGGTGGACCCGGCCGACTGGACGCCCGCCGATCCGGCCGCAGGCCCGCAGCCGCAGGTTTGGTCGCTGCACGTGCCGCTGACTCCGGCCGATCCGGCCGTGCCGGTTCCGCCCGCGCAGCCGCCGGCCCCCGTCGCCGCACCCGCGGCCGACCCGCTGGCCCCGCTCAACGACGTCCCCCTGCCCGCACCGGCGATGGACGCGGCCAATCAGCTGGTGAGCGGCCAGCTTCCGACCATTCCCGCCGAGGTCCCGCACCTGCCGAGCCCGGAGAACCTTCCGCCGGGCGCAACGGAGGTTCCCGTCGGGCCCCAGCAGGGCCCGAACGTGTCCTACCTGCGGGAACTGTGGCACGCCGTGCAGACCCAGGAGATCAGCGGCGGCGACATGCTGCTGGCCCTGGCGCAGCGGCCCATGACCTCGCAGCCGCCGGCCAATTCTCCGGTTGCGGGTCCCGCTCCGGTCGCGCCCGCGCCGGTCGCGCCCGCGCCGGTCGAGCCCGCTCCGGGCGCCCCGGTTCTGCCGCCCGCCTGAGTCTCCTCAGAAACGTCGAAGGCCGGTCTGTGAAACAGACCGGCCTTCGACGTTGTTCGGGGCTGTCAGGCCGAATTGACCCACTCTTCGGTGCCGTCGGCGAAGAACTGGTGCTTCCAGACCGGCAGGCGGGCCTTCACGGTGTCCACGAGCAGCGCGCAGGCCTCGAACGCGGCCTTGCGGTGATCGGCGGCCACGGCCGCGACCAACGCCGCGTCACCGAGTTGCAGGACCCCGATCCGATGACTCGCGGCGATCGCGCGCACACCGACTGATTCGGCGGCCACCTCGGCCAGGACATCAGCCATAGTCTGCTCGGCCAACGGATGCGCCGAATACTCCAGGCGGATCACCTCTTTGCCGCCGTCATGGTTGCGCACCACACCGGCGAAACCAACCACCGCACCCGCGGCGACGTCGGCCACCAACTGCTCGTGCTCGACGAGCAGGATGGGCTCTGCGGTCAGCGCAGCGCGCAGTACAGCGGTCATCGTGGATGGTCCTTGCCCGCGAGTTGGTCGATCGCGTGGTGGACGACGTCGGTGAGCACCGCCAGGCCGTCGCGCACGCCGCCGGGAGAGCCCGGCAGGTTGACGATCAGGGTCTGCCCCGCCACCCCGGCCAGCCCGCGCGACAGGATCGCCGTCGGCACCTTGGGAAGCCCCGAGCGCCGGATGGCCTCGGCGAGGCCGGGCAGTTCGAAGTCCAGCAGCGGCTTGGTCTGCTTGGGGGTCTCGTCGGTCGGCGAGATGCCGGTACCGCCAGAGGTGATCACCAGGTCCACTCCGTCGGCCACCGCGATGCGCAGCGCCCGTCCGACCGGATCACCGTCGGGCACCACCACGACCTCGGGGGTGCAAAAACCCTGCTGGGCAAACCATTCCGCGATCAGCGGCCCGCTGCGGTCGTCGTAGACCCCGGCAGAGGCCCGGGTGGAAGCGATGATGATTCGGCCAGTGCGGGTCACCTACGCCATTCTCCCGTACGACCGCCGACCTTGCTGAGTACCTTGACGTCGTCGATGCGGGCGGCGGGATCCACCGCCTTGATCATGTCGTACAGCGTCAACGCGGCAACGCTGACGGCGGTGAGCGCCTCCATCTCCACACCGGTCCGATCCGTCGTCCGGACCGTCGCGGTGACGAGCACGGCCGCGCCGTCGACGTCGAACTGGATGTCGACACCGGTGAGCGCCAAGTGATGACACAGCGGGATCAGGTCACTGGTGCGCTTGGCGGCCAGGATGCCGGCCACCCTCGCGGTGGCCAGCGCGTCGCCCTTGGGCAGCCCGCCAGCCGAGATCAGTTCGACGACCTCGGCGGTGGTGTGAAGCACACCCGAGGCGACGGCGGTGCGCTTGGTGACGTCTTTGTCCGAGACGTCGACCATGTGGGCCGCGCCCCGCTCGTCGAGGTGTGACAGCGGCTGGGAGTCGGAGCCCCGAACCACCGTTACCTGTTGACTACGGTGACGGGATGGACATACGGCAGGTCGTCGGACGGCAGCGGGAAGGTGATGTCGCCGAACGGCGACAGTGACCCGGTGCGGTCGGAGACGAGTTCGCTCACCGCGTGGTCGTCGGGATCGGTGGTCGGCCAGCCCGGATCGACGTAGCGGCCCTTGTTGTTCTCAGCGTTGTCAGCCACGAGAGTCATTCTGACAGGTGATGGTCGACTGGCGCGCCGCGGTGGCTGCTTTACCCTGGTCACCGATGACCGAACACTCCCCGGGCGTCCCTTTGGGCGCCTGGTTGGCGGACTCGTCGGACGAGCGGCTCGTCCGGCTGCTGGAGCTGCGGCCGGATCTGGCCCAACCGCCGCCGGGCAGCATCGCGGCGCTGGCCGCCCGCGCCCAGGCGCGCCAATCGGTCAAGGCTGCCACCGATGACCTGGACTTTCTCCGCCTGGCCGTGCTCGACGCGCTGCTCGTCCTGCACGCCGAAACCGAACCCGTGCCGGTCACCAAGCTGGTCGCGCTGATCGGCGACCGCGCGCCCGAGGGGGCCGTCCTGGCCGCGCTCGAAGACCTGCGGGACCGCGCGCTCGCGTGGGGCGACGGATCGGTGCGCGTGGCGGCCGAGGCCGCCGCGGGCCTGCCCTGGTATCCCGGCCAGGTCGTGCTGGAGGACCCCACGCTGGCGCCGGAGGACGTCAGCGCGCGCATCGCCGCGCTCGACGGGCCCCAGCGCGAACTGCTGGACCGGCTCCTCGAGGGGTCCCCGGTCGGGCGCACGCGCGATGCGGCCCCTGGCACGCCGTCGGACCGGCCGGTGCAGCGACTGCTCGCGACCGGACTGCTGCGGCAACTCGACAGCGACACCGTGATCCTGCCGCGCCAGGTCGGCCAACTGCTGCGCGGCGAACAGCCCGGTCCCTCGGCGTTCACCGCTCCACTTCCCGAGCCCACCCCGGCGTTGTCAGTCAAGGACGTCGACGCCGTGGGCGCCGGTGCGATCCTCGACCTGCTGCGCGAGGTCGAGGTGCTGATCGAGACGCTGGGCACCACCGCCATTCCCGAACTGCGCAGCGGTGGGCTCGGCATCCGCGACATGCGCCGGCTCACCAAACTCACCGGCATCGGCGAACCGCGACTGGGCCTGGTCCTGGAGATCGCCTCGGCGGCCGGGCTCATCGCCAGCGGCCTGCCCGACCCCGAACCCGAGGACGGAAGCGGCGGCCCGTACTGGGCGCCGACCGTGGCCGCCGATCGGTTCATCGAGACACCGACAGCGCTGCGATGGCAGCTGCTCGCGACCACCTGGCTCGACCTGCCTGCCCGGCCCAGCCTGATCGGGCACCGCGGACCGGACGGCAAACCCTATGCGGCGCTGTCGGATTCGTTGTACTCCACGGCGGCGCCGCTGGACCGCCGGCTGCTGCTGTCCACGCTGGCCGAGTTCAAGCCCGCAACCGCCGTCGACGCCGCCACTGCCTCGGCGGCGATGGTGTGGCGCAGGCCCCGCTGGGCGGCGCGCCTGCAGCCCGAACCCGTCGCCCAACTGCTCGAGGAGGCGCACGCGCTGGGCCTGCTGGGCCGCGGTGCGCTGACCACGCCGGCCCGGACCTTGCTGCGCCACGATCCGGAGGCGACGGCGGCCGCGATGGACAAGGTGCTGCCCGCGCCGATCGACCACTTCCTGCTGCAGGCCGATCTGACCGTCATCGTGCCCGGCCCCCTGGACCGCGACCTCGCCGATGAGTTGGGCGCCGTCGCGGCGGTCGAATCCGCAGGGGCGGCAATGGTTTACCGCATCAGCGAGGCATCGGTGCGCAATGCGCTCGACACTGGGCGTACGGCTGGCGAACTGCACGCGTTCTTCAGCAGGCACTCCAAGACCCCGGTGCCGCAGGGCCTGACGTACCTGATCGACGACGTGGCGCGCAGGCACGGCCAACTGCGGGTCGGCATGGCGTCGTCGTTCGTGCGGTGTGAGGATCCGACGCTGCTGACCCAGGCCGTCTCGTCCCCGGCCGTCGCCGCGCTCGAACTGCGCCTGCTGGCGCCCACCGTCGCGGTCAGCCAGGCTCCCATCGCCGACGTCCTGGCCGCCCTGCGGTCGGCGGGTCTGGCCCCGGCCGCCGAGGACGCCTCCGGGACCGTCGTCGACCTGCGTTCGCGGGGCGCCCGGGTGCCCGCACCCACCAGTCGGCGGTTCTTCCGTCCGCTGCCGAGTACACCCAATCGGGACAACCTGGCCGCGATCGTGGAGGTTCTGCGCCGCGTGGTGAGTTTGCCGACCGCGGCGGGCGGTCGGCTCGATCCGGCCCGAACGATCACCCTGCTCCAGCAGGCCGCGATGCAGCAGACCACGGTGCTGCTCGGATACACCGACGCTGCGGGGGTGTCCACGCAGCGCAAGGTCGCGCCGATCAACGTCCGAGGCGGTCAACTGATCGCGTTCGACTCGGCGGCCGGGCGGGTCCGCGACTTTGCTGTCCACCGTGTGACGTCGGTCGTGTCGGCCGAAGACTGAATAATGGACTGATGCCTGCGCGTTGATCACGGTGCGCAGCGATGGAGAGCGACGCCGATACCCGACGTCGCCGACGGCGGTGCTGCGCGCCGCAATGACGATGAAGAGGAGGGGCGTAGATGACTGACGGACCCCTGATCGTGCAGTCCGACAAGACGGTGCTGCTTGAAGTTGACCATGAGCAGGCCAACGATGCCCGTGCGGCCATCGCGCCGTTCGCCGAACTCGAACGTGCCCCCGAACACGTGCACACCTATCGGATAACTCCGCTGGCACTGTGGAACGCCCGCGCGGCCGGCCACGACGCCGAGCAGGTCGTCGACGCCCTGGTGTCCTTCTCCCGCTATCCCGTGCCGCAACCGCTGCTGGTCGACATCGTCGACACCATGGCGCGCTACGGGCGCCTGCAGTTGGTCAAGAGCCCGGTGCACGGACTGACGCTGGTGAGCTTCGACCGTGCGGTGCTCGAAGAGGTGCTGCGCAACAAGAAGATCGCGCCGATGCTGGGCGCCCGCATCGACGACGACACCGTCATCGTGCACCCCTCCGAGCGCGGCCGGGTCAAGCAGATGCTGCTCAAGATCGGATGGCCCGCGGAGGACCTCGCGGGTTACGTCAACGGCGAGGCCCATCCGATCGAACTGGACCAGGACGGCTGGGAGCTTCGGGACTACCAGCAGATGGCGACCGACTCGTTCTGGGCCGGCGGTTCCGGCGTCGTGGTGCTGCCCTGCGGTGCGGGCAAGACCCTGGTCGGTGCCGCCGCCATGGCCAAGGCCGGAGCGACGACGCTGATCCTGGTCACCAACACCGTGGCGGGTCGGCAGTGGAAACGCGAGTTGATCGCCCGGACCTCGCTCACCGAGGAGGAGATCGGCGAGTACTCGGGCGAGCGCAAGGAGATTCGCCCGGTCACGATCGCGACCTACCAGGTCATCACCCGTCGCACCAAGGGCGAGTACAAGCACCTCGAACTGTTCGACAGCCGTGACTGGGGCCTGATCATCTACGACGAGGTGCACCTGCTGCCCGCGCCGGTGTTCCGGATGACGGCCGACCTGCAGTCCCGCCGCCGCCTGGGCCTGACCGCCACGCTGATTCGCGAGGACGGCCGGGAGGGCGACGTGTTCAGCCTGATCGGGCCCAAGCGCTACGACGCGCCGTGGAAGGACATCGAGGCCCAGGGCTGGATCGCCCCGGCGGAGTGCATCGAGGTGCGTGTCACGCTCACCGAGAACGAGCGGATGCTCTACGCCATCGCGGAACCCGAGGAACGCTACAAGCTTTGCTCCACAGCACATTCCAAGATCGCAGTGGTGAAGTCCATCCTGGACCACCACCCCAACGAACCCACTCTCGTCATCGGCGCCTACCTGGATCAGTTGGAGGAGCTCGGCGCCGAGTTGGACGCGCCGGTCATCCAGGGGTCCACCAAGAACGCCGAACGTGAGGCGTTGTTCGACGCGTTCCGCAGCGGTGAGGTCCGCACCCTGGTGGTCTCCAAGGTCGCCAACTTCTCCATCGACCTTCCCGAAGCTTCTGTGGCGGTGCAGGTTTCGGGCACGTTCGGTTCGCGTCAGGAGGAGGCCCAGCGCCTGGGCCGGCTCCTGCGCCCCAAGGCCGACGGCGGCGGGGCCATCTTCTACTCAGTGGTCTCGCGCGACACCCTCGACGCCGAGTACGCGGCGCACCGGCAGCGCTTCCTCGCCGAGCAGGGGTACGGCTACATCATCAAGGACGCCGACGACCTGCTCGGTCCCGCCATATGACGGTCCGTCGGGTGGTGCCCGTCCTCACCGTCGACGACCTGCCCGCGGCCACCGCGCAGTACGCCGACATGCTGCGACTCAAGGTGGTCATGGACCACGGCTGGATCGTCACCCTCGCCGACGATCAGCACCGGCACCAGCTCAGCCTGATGACCAAAGATGCCACCGCACAGGTCAATCCGGTGGTCTCGGTCGAGGTCGACAGTCTTGAGGCATTGGACGCCGCGCATGAGTCGGCGGTGTCGGCGGGGCTGCAGATCGTCCACCCACTCAGCGATGAGGAGTGGGGCGTCCGGCGGTTCTTCTTCGCCGACGCGTCGGGCAAGGTCGTCAACGTGCTCGCCCACCGCTGAGCTGTCCCCGCGAGCGCGCTTGCTTCTCCCCGCGAGCGGCGGGTCTGTACGGGGACGCCCCTGCACGCGGGGGACCCCAGCCGTCGCGGGCGGACCAAAGCGGACCCTCATCCGGCATCAGGGCGGGCAGGGCGTCACACCCCGGCGACCGCAGCCTCCAACTCGGCCACCACGATCTTGTGCATCTTGTACATCGCCGCATTCGCCGCAGTCGCCCTCGCCGGGTTCGGATCCTCGACCAGTTCGTAGAGCCGCTCCGGCACGATCTGCCAACTCAGCCCGAAACGGTCCTTGAGCCAGCCGCACTGAGACTCCTGGCCGCCGTCGGTCAATTTGGACCAGTAGTAGTCCACCTCGTCCTGGTCGGCACAACGCACCTCGAACGACACCGCCTCGGTGAACTGGAAGATCGGGCCACCGTTGATCCCAATGAACTCGTTGCCGTCGAGCACAAACCGTCCGTAGGCGACCTCACCAGCGACGTCGGGATTGGCGTCGGTGTAGCGGGTGAACTCCCCGACCGACGAGTTCGGGAACACCGACGCATAGAACTCAGCGGCCTCTTCGAGGTTTTTGTCGAACCACAAGCAGGGCGTGATTTTTGTCGTCATACCCAGACTGACCGGGGCCGCGCGCAGAACTCATCGCGGCGAGCGTCCGCTCAGTGTCCGACGAGCGCGCGCGTTGGTACGCCAAACACGGTTGGGGTCCCGCTCGCGGGGGAAGAACTACAGGCTGAGGATGGTCGCCGATGCGGTGCCGGGCGCGCCGTACACCTGCGCCAGGCCGACGCGCGGCGAACCGGGCACCTGACGGTCGCCGGCCTCACCACGAAGCTGGCGCACCAGTTCGTGCATCTGCCGCAGACCCGAGGCGCCGATCGGCTCACCGTTGGCGATCAGGCCGCCGTCGGTGTTGATCGGGATCGAGCCGTGGATCTCGGTGGCCCCGTCGGCCAGCAGCTTCTCCTGCTCACCGTCGGCGCACAGCCCGGTCTCGGCCATGTGGATGACCTCGGCACCGGCGTCGGTGTCCTGCAACTGGGCGATGTCGACGTCCTCGGGCCCGATGCCTGCGATCTCGTAGGCGGCCTTGGCGGCGTACACCGTGGGCGACGGATCCTCGTCCAGCGGAGCCGACGTGGCGTGCACCTCGTACGCACCGAATGTGCGGGTCCGGATCTCCGAGGCCTTGACGAACACCGGCTTGTCGGTGAACTTGTGCGCGATGTCAGCGCGGCACATGATGACCGCTGCCGCGCCCTCATCGGGTGCGCAGAACATGTACTGCGTCAACGGGTAGTTCAGCGCCGGCGAGTTCAGGATCTCCTCGACCGAGATCTCCTTGCGACGGAACGCATTCGGATTCTTCGCGCCGTTGCGGAAGTTCTTGTTGGCCACGCGCGCCAGGGTCTCCTGGCTGATGTTGTGGTCGTGGATGTACTTGTTGGCCTTCATCCCGAAGAACTTGGTGGTGACGAACTGCCCGTTCTCGGCGTACCACTGCGGGAGCGCGAGCTTGGCCGGGTCGTCGGTGAAGGCACCGCGCGGATGCTTGTCCAGACCCACCGCGACGCCGATGTCGTACTTGCCGAGGCGGATGGTGTCAGCGGTCTGCTGGATCGCGCTGGCCGAGGTGGCGCACGCGTTGAACACATTGGTGAACGTGATGCCAGTCAGGCCGACGAGGCGGGTCACCGAGTCGGGGTTGGACACCTCGTAGCTTCCACCGAAGCCGAACTGGATGTCCTTCCACTCGACACCGGCGTCCTTGAGCGCCAGGCGAATAGCCTCGGCGCCCATCTGAACTGCGGGCTTGTCGAAACGGCCGAAGGGGTGCAACCCCACGCCGATGATCGCGACGTCATTGGACATTGCAGGTGCCTCCTCAGACCGGCTGGAACGCGAACGTGACGACTTCGTTGCCCTCGTCGTCTGTCGTGAACGGGATCATCGTGAGCTCGACCTCTTGGCCGAACTGCAGCTTGGCGGGGTCGTTCTCGGTCAGTCGGCCCTCGACGCGAATCACGTCGCCGAGTTGGACCAGGCCCACGCCGAACGGCACGAACTCCTTGCCCGTGGGGCCCGCGTACGGTGCGCCCGGGGCGAAGCCCTGGGTGGTCCACGCGATCACCGTGCCGCGCCGCGGCAGCAACACGTTGGACATATCGGCACCGCTGCACTTGGGGCAGTGGTCCTGGACCGGGAACACCGTGGCCGAGCAGGTGCCGCACTGACTACCGATCAGCTGCGGGTTCTCTTCGGGCCAGGTGGAGATTTCGGGCGCGAGCGCCTTTTGGGGCATGGACGATCCTCCGCAGTCGTGACCAATAATGCGCTTGCGGAATCGTACAACAGCATTAACGAAAAGTGGAAACCCCATTCTCCCCATTGCGAGCGTGCGCAGAAACGGGCTGGATGACGGCGTGTCGGCCGGCGACCCGCACGCTCGCGGGAGAAAAGGAGGCCTACTGCAGCGCGGGCATGACCTCGCGCTCAAACAGTTCGATCCCTGAGCGGTCGTAGGCCGCCTCCGGGAAGTAGCAGATGACGTACTCGCAGCCCAGGTCGCGCAGGTTGGTCAGGGTCTCGACGAGCTGCTCCGGGGTGCCGGCGCCGGACTGCGGGGAATTCATCGAGCCGATCATCGCGTCGGCCGCCGGTTCGCCCGCCAGGTCGGTGATCCGCGACCGCACGCGGCCCAGCCGATCCTTGACATCGGCCGCAGACGTGCCGACGACGGCGTTGATGTTCACCGACCGCACGATCGCGTCGAAGTCGGTGCCGACATCGCCACAGTGGTCGGCCAGCACGCGGGACTTGTGGGCGAAGCCCTCCGGCTCCGAGGTGAAGTTCGTGTACTGCGCATACTTCGCCGCGATCCGCAGCGTGACCTTCTCCCCACCGCCGGCGATCCAGAGCGGAATGCCATTGTCCTGCAGCGGCTTCGGCTGCACGATGGCACCATTGACCTGATAATGCTTGCCGTCGAAGCTCACCACGCCGTCACGCCACGCGTCGCGCATGATCTGGACGCCCTCGTCGAGGCGCGCCAACCGCACCCCCGCGGACGGGAATCCGTATCCGTAGGCCCGCCATTCGTGCTCATACCAACCGCCACCGATGCCCATCTGGATCCGGCCGCCGGAGATGAGGTCGGCCGTCGCGGCCACCTTGGCCAGGTACGCCGGGTTGCGGTAGCTCATGGCCGTACACATCTGGCCCAGCTTGATGCGGGAAGTGGTGGCGGCGTAGGCCGACATCAGCGACCACGCCTCGTGGGTGGCCTCGGCCGTGGGCACCGGCACGGTGTGGAAGTGGTCGTAGACCCACAGCGAGTCCCACGCGGATCCGTCGTCGGCGTACTGCGCGAGGGAACGCATCACCTCCCACTGCTTCGCCGGTTCAATGCCAACCAGATCGAGTCGCCAACCTTGCGGGATGAACAGTCCGAAGCGCATGGATGCGACTGTAGTCCCGTCGGCCAGGTCGGCAAGGAGGTCGTTCGGAGCGTCCCACGGACGTAGCGTGGATTCATGGCTCTTTCCCAAGAAGAACGCGAACAGTTTCTGGCCGAGCCGCACATCGCGGCACTGTCCGTCGCCGCGGGCGACAACCACGGTCCACTCACCGTGCCGATCTGGTATCAGTACTCCCCCGGCGGCGAACCGTGGATCCTCACCGGACCCGCCTCCCACAAGGCGCGCCTGATCGAGGCGACGGGATTCTTCACGCTGATGGTCCAGCGCGCTGAACCCACCGTCCGGTACGTCACGGTCGACGGCGCGGTGAGCCGGATCGAACCCGGCACCGACGCGCAGTTGGAGGAGATGACGCGCCGGTACCTGTCGGGCGCGGCCGCCGACAACTACCTGGAGTTCGCGCGCCGGGAACTCGGCGCGCAGGTGGCGATCCGCCTGCAGCCGCAGCGCTGGTACTCCGCGGACCTCGGCGCGCTCTGACTCACTCCGTCGCGGCGTACAGCGCCGCCACCGCGGGGATGCTCACCTTCAGCGACGGCGTGCGGGGCAGCTCGTCGACGACGACGATCGCGACCGGCACATGGTGGCGGGGCAGCGCGGCCCGGACATACGCGATCAGCTCAACCTCCTCCGGGTACGTGCCCGGAACGGGTTCGACGGCGGCGAAGGGCACCTGCCCCAGCCGCTGATCCGGAACCCCCACCACGCCGGCATCGCGCACACAGGGATGCGAGATCAGTGCATTCCGAACAGTTTCCGGCAGGATCTTGAACCCGCCGCGGTTGATCGCACCGTCGGCTCGTCCGTGCAGCGTGATGAAGCCGTCCTCGTCGATCGAGGCGACGTCGGTGGTGTGCACCCAGTCTGGCCCGAGCAGAGGGACCTTGGCCTCCAGAATCCCTCGCGCGCCGACAGGAAGTTCCGAACCCGAGTCGGCGTCGACGATTCGCACCCGCACTCCCGGCAGGGCGCGCCCCGAACTCTCCCGCTTGTGCGCCCCGAACTCGCGATACAGATCGGGAGTCCACGAGCACACCGAGCCCGCGAATTCGGTTGCGCCGTAAGCGGTGAGCACCGGAATGCCATACTTCGCCTCGAATGCGTCGCGGGTCGCGACATCCAGCGGTCCCGATGCGCTCATGACGTACTGCAGTGACGACAGTTCCTCCGCAGGCACGTCGGCGTCGAGCAGCATCCGCACCACGGCGGGTTGCACGCCGACGCGCTGCAGACCGTACCGCTTGACCACGCGCACCCACTCGTCAACGCTGAACCGCTCCAGCAGCACCATGCGCTTGCCGACGTAGACGCCCGTGACCAGCTGACACACCCCGCCGATTCCGCCGAGTGGCCAGTAGGACATCTCCGGCGGCTCGTCGGCGTCGGCCTGCCCTCCGGTCACGCTGTACACCGTGTGTTCGAGGACTTCGGAACGGATCACGAAATGCTTTGGCGGACCGGTTGTTCCGCTGGTGAGGATGGCCAGCGCCCCGTCGAGGACAGCCCGTGGCCGTGTGCTGTCGGCACGCTCGAGTGAGGTCACGCCCGTCGGTCCGTCCGGGGACAGCGCCACACCCGCACCTCCGGTGCGGCGCACGGCCTGCACCACCGGGTCCGTCCAGTCCTCGACGTCGGCGAGGACTGCCGCGGCGTCGAGCCGCGCGATGTCGGCGGCGATCGCCTCGGGCGACTGGAAAGAATAGATCATCGCGACCGGACGACCCGCGGCGATCATGCCGATCGTCGCGGCGGCGTGTGGGTAGCGGTTGCGCACCACCAGTCCGATCGGAGCGTCCCGCGCGACACCGGCCCGGTCCAGGCAGACCCCGATCCGGCGGCCGTACTCAGCAACCTCGTCTCCGGAATGCCACCGTCGCTCGAACTCGATGCACGGCGCCGCACCATAGCTCGCCAAACCAGCCGCGAACCTTTCGGTAAAGCTCTCGGTCACGCGGGTTATTGTGCCCTGTCCGCGCACGCGGCGTTCGTCGCCCAGAACTCGTCGAATCCCTCCTGAGCACCGGCCAGCTCGCGTTGGGTCAACAACACCGCCACCGAGCCGTCGGGATCCACGTGCCCCGTGGTCCCGCTGCCGCCGATCCAGCCCCATCGCCCGGGGCGCATCCATGGCCGTGCCGACTCCACGTCAACACCCACGCCCATACCCCAGGACACCCCTGGGCCGAGGATGTCCAGGCCCTGCCTGCGCTGCTCGGCGGTGAGCTGGTCCGTGGTCATCAGACGCACCGTTTCGGGTCGCAGAACAGAACCGCCGCCATCTGCCATCGCCGAGAAGAAGCGCAGCAGATCGGTTGCGGAGGAGACCAATCCGCAGCTGAGATCCTCGAATGGCGGCGGTCGCAGGAATGCACCAGCCGGTAAATCGATCGCCTCGACACCGTCGTCGGTCGGCCGATACGGAGTCGGCAGCCGGTCGGCCTGCTCGACCCAGAATCCGGTGTCCGCCAAGCCGAGCGGCCCGGTGATCCGGTCGGCCAGCAACTCCGCCAATGTCATCTCAGTTGCACGGGCGAGCAGCACGCTGAGCACCTTGAACGGCATGTCATAGAGCCACCCGGTGCCGGGATGAAAGGCCAGCGGCACCTCCGCCAAACGCCGGATGAACTCGTCGCCGGTCAGCTGCGGCGGCACCGGGCCAGATCCGATCTCGCGCTCGTCGATCGCGGACTGCAGCGGGCAGGGTTCGAACACCACACCCCACCCGGCGGTCATGGTCAGCAGGTGCGCGACGGTGATGGGCCGGTTGGCGGGTTCGGTGTCCGACAGGGCACCGTCCACCCGGCCCAGTACGACCGGATCGGCAAGTTCTGGCAGCCAGCAACGGATTTCGTCATCCAGGCGCAGCACCCCGTCGTCCATCAGGGCCAGCGTGAGCGCGGCGCCGAGCGGCTTGCTCAGCGACGAGATCCGAAACGGGGTGTCTCGCACGATGGGTGAGGCGGCCGCGCCGAACGAGGTCCGGCCCGAGACGTACACCTCGTCGAGGCCCCCTCGACGGATGGCCGCGGCATACCCGGGCACTCGGCCGGTGGCCACGTCGCTGTCGAGGACTGCCCAGAGATCTTCATTCCGCATACCTGTACAGACCCGGCAGACCGCCTGAACTCATCGAGAGACGACGAAGCCCCCGGAATCGTTGTGATTCCGGGGGCTTCGCGCTGGACGGACTAGCTGGTCAGCGATGCCGGCGGGTTGAAGCGGTCGCCGTAGCGCTCGGCCAACTGCTTGGCGCGGGCCACGAAGGCCTCCTTGCCGACGCCCAGTTCACCCTGGTAGCCCACGATGAACTGCGCGCTGCCCCCGGTGTACGGCGGGAAGCCGATGCCCAGGATCGAACCGATGTTCGCGTCGGCCGTCGAGGTCAGCACGCCCTCGTCGATGCACTTCTGGGTTTCCAGAGCCTCGGCGAACAGCATGCGGTCGATGGCGTCCTGCAGCGGGATCTCGGTCGAGCCGGAGTTGAAGGTCTCCGCCAGGCCCGGCCACAGGCCGACCCGCTTGCCGTCGACGTACTCGTAGAACCCGGCGCCCTTGAGCCGCGACGGACGACCGATCTCGATCATCTTGTTGACGACCTCTTCGGCCGGGTGCGCCACGTGGGTGCCGCCCGCCGCCTCGGTCGCCTTGCGGGTCTCGGTGGCGATCTTCTGCATGAGCTCGAGGTTGAGCTCATCCGAAAGCTGCAGCGGCGCAGCCGGGTACCCGGCCTGCGCGCCCGCCTGCTCGATGGTGGTGGCGGGGACACCCTCGCCCAGCATGGCCAGCGCCTCGTTGACGAAGGTGCCGATGACACGCGAGGTGAAGAAGCCACGGCTGTCGTTGACCACGATCGGGGTCTTCTTGATGGCCAGGGTGTAGTCGAACACCCGGGCCAGCGCCTCGTCGGAAGTCTTCTCGCCCTTGATGATCTCCACCAGCGGCATCTTGTCGACGGGTGAGAAGAAGTGGATCCCGATGAAGTCCTCCTGGCGCTTCACGCCGGTCGCCAGACCGGTGATCGGCAGGGTGGAGGTGTTCGAGCCCAGCAACGCGTTCGGCTCGACGATGTCCTCGATCTCCTGGAACACCTTGTGCTTGAGTTCGGTGTTCTCGAAGACGGCCTCGATCACGAAGTCGACGCCCGCCAGATCAGCGGCATCGGCGGTCGGGTGGATCCTGGAAAGCAATGCAGCAGCGCGTTCTTCGGTGGTCTTGCCGCGCTTGAGCGCCTTGGCCTCGATGCCCTCGGAGTACGCCTTGCCCTTCTGGGCGGCCTCGATCGTGACGTCCTTGAGCACGACGTCATAACCGGCCTTGGCCGACACGTAGGCGATACCGGCGCCCATCATGCCCGCGCCCAGCACGCCGATCTTCTTGATCTCCTGCTTGGCGATGCCGTCGGGACGCGAGGCGCCGCCGTTGATGGCCTGCATGTCCAGGAAGAACGCCTGGATCATGTTCTTGGCGGTCTGGCTCGTGACCAGGCTGACGAAGTAGCGGCTCTCGATGCGGGTGGCGGTGTCGAAGTCGACCTGCGCACCCTCGATGGCCGCGGCCAGGATGGCACGCGGTGCGGGCATCGGCGCACCCTTGAGCTGCTTGCGCAGCAGCGCCGGGAACGACGGCAGGACCGCGGCCAGCGCGGGGCTGGACGGGGTGCCGCCGGGCATCTTGTAGCCCTTGGCGTCCCACGGCTGGGTGTGCGACTCGGGGTTGGCCTTGATCCACGCCTTGGCGGCGGGAATGAGCTCCTCGACGCTGCCGACCAGTTCGTCGACCAGGCCGATCTCCTTGGCCTTGGCCGGCGAGAAGCGGGTGCCCTGGCTCAGGACCTCCATGAAGGCCTTCTGGATGCCGAACATGCGCACGGTGCGGGCCACGCCGCCTCCGCCGGGCAGCAGGCCCAGGGTGACCTCGGGCAGGCCGATGACCACGCCGCGGACATCAGCCGCGATGCGGTGATGCGTCGCAAGGGCGATCTCCAGGCCGCCGCCGAGGGCCGCACCGTTGATCGCGGAGACGACCGGCACGCCGAGGGTCTCGAGCGCGCGCAGGTCGGCCTTGATGAACTCGACCTCGGCGAACGACTCAGCGGCGTCCTCGGGGCCGACGGTCAGCATGCCCTTGAGGTCACCGCCGGCGAAGAAGGTCTTCTTCGCGCTGGCGATCACCACGCCGGTGATCGAATCCTTCTCCGCCACAAGTCGTTCGACGGCGTTGTGCATCGACTCCTTGTAGTGCTCGTTCATCACGTTGGCCGAGCCGGTCGGGTCGTCCAGCGTCAGCGTGACGATGCCGTCGGCATCCTTGTCCCACTTGATGGTGTTCTCTGCCATGTTTCTGCTCTTTCCTACACGCGCTCGATGATGGTGGCCACGCCCATGCCGCCGCCGACGCAGAGCGTGATCAGCGCACGCTTGGCGCCGCGCCGCTCGAGCTCGTCGACCATGGTTCCGGTGATCATGGCGCCGGTGGCGCCCAGCGGGTGGCCCATCGCGATGGCGCCACCGTTGACGTTGAGCTTCTCGTCGGGGATGTTGAGGTCCTTCTGGAACTTCAGCACCACCGAGGCGAACGCCTCGTTGAGCTCGAACAGGTCGATGTCGTCGACCGTCAGACCCGCGCGGTCCAGCACCTTCTGGGTGGCGGGCGTCGGGCCGGTCAGCATGATGGTTCCGTCGGCACCGCTGGTGGCGGTGGCCACGACGCGGGCGCGCGGGGTCAGACCCTGCGAGGCGCCTGCCTTCTCGGAGCCGATCAGCAGCAGCGCGGCACCGTCGACGATGCCCGAGCTGTTGCCGCCGTGGTGGACGTGGTTGATCTTCTCGACCCAGTGGTACTTCTGCAGCGCCACGTCGTCGAAGCCGCCCATCGCGCCGATTCCCTCGAAGGCGGGCTTCAGCTTGGCCAGGCCCTCGAGGGTGGTTCCGGGACGCATGTGCTCGTCCTGGTCGAGAATGACGAGGCCGTTCTGATCCTTGACCGGGACGACGGACTTGGCGAAGTAGCCGCCCGACCACGCTGCCGCGGCACGCTCTTGGCTGCGCAGCGCGTAGGTGTCGACGTCCTCGCGGGAGAAGCCCTCCATGGTGGCGATCAGGTCGGCGCCGATGCCCTGCGGGGCGATGTAGTTGTCATAGGTGAAGGCGGTGTCGGAGAACATCGCGCCACCGTCGGAGCCCATCGGGACGCGGCTCATCACCTCGACGCCACCGGCCAGCACCAGGTCGTCCCAGCCGGAGCGGACCTTCTGTGCGGCGATGTTGACGGCTTCCAGGCCCGAGGCGCAGAAGCGGTTGAGCTGCACGCCACCGGTGGTGTCGGGCAGGCCGGCCGCGAGCACCGCGGTGCGGGCGATGTCGCCGCCCTGATCTCCGACGGGTGAGACGCAGCCCAGGACGACGTCGCTGATCAGGGTCTCGTCCAGGCCGGGGAACCGGCTGCGGATCTCTTCGATGAGGCCGACGACCAGGCTCAGCGGCCTGACCTCGGTGAGCGACCCGCCACGCTGCTTACCGCGCGGCGTGCGGATGGCCTCGTAGATGAAGGCTTCTTCGGACATGTAGATACTCCAGGTCCTGTTCAGGTTGGTTATCGCAGACCTGCGTCGACCGCAGTCCTGCGCGGAGGGTAGTCCTCTGAGCGGCCAGCCTAGCAGGCTCCCCCAACCCGTTGGTTGGGAGATTTCTCACGGGCCGCTTCCAGACCGCCGACTCTCCCCCTCGAACAAGCCCGAGTGAGACAATTGGCAGAACGCATTTTAACAGTCTGTGCCCAGACGTGGCCATTTTGCATGACCTATTGCGGCGGAGTTGTGGCTGAAATCAGAATCATCCCTAACTGACTGAGATTCGCGCGGACCCTGCCGTGCGAGCAGGGCCGGGATCCCGCCAGCCGGCAGTCGCACACCTACCTCCGCGAGCAGACATGTTCTCGCACGAATCGCGGCCACAGCGTGCGAGTTCATGTCTGCTCGCGCCAATGGAGTCGGCCACTAGGGTGGGCAACCATGACGGTGACGCGGTTGCAGCCGTATGCGGTGACGATCTTCGCCGAGATGTCGGCGCTGGCCGCCCGGATCGGGGCGGTCAACCTCGGCCAGGGCTTCCCCGACGAGGACGGCCCGCCCTCGATGCTCAAAATCGCCGAGAACGCGATCGCCGAGGGCGTCAACCAGTACCCACCCGGCCTGGGTATCGCGCCGTTGCGGGAGGCCATCGCCGCGCAGCGCAGCAGGCACTACGGCGTCGAATACGACCCGAACACCGAGGTGCTGGTGACCGTCGGCGCCACCGAGGCCATCGCGGCCAGCATCATCGGCCTGGTCGAGCCCGGCTCAGAGGTCGTGCTCATCGAACCGTTCTACGACTCCTACTCCCCCGTGGTCGCCATGGCCGGCTGTCACCGCGTGACGGTGCCGCTGGTCCCGAACGGCCGCGGTTTCGCCCTCGACATCGACGCGCTGCGGGCCACGGTCGGCCCGCGCACCAAAGCCATCGTCGTCAACTCCCCGCACAACCCCAGCGGCACGGTGCTGAACCACCAAGAGCTCTCAGCACTTGCGGCGCTGGCCGTCGAGAAGGACCTGCTGGTCATCACCGACGAGGTGTACGAGCACCTGGTGTTCGACACCACCCACCTGCCGCTGGCCTCGTATCCGGGCATGGCCGAGCGCACCGTGACCATCTCGAGCGCTGCCAAGATGTTCAACTGCACGGGTTGGAAGATCGGATGGGCCTGCGGTGCACCGCATCTCATCGCTGGGGTGCGCGCCGCCAAGCAGTACCTCAGCTACGTCGGGGGTGCGCCGTTCCAACCGGCCGTGGCGCATGCGCTCAACACCGAAGACCAGTGGGTACGGGGGCTGCGTGACTCGCTGCAGCTCAAACGGGACAGGCTCAGCACCGCCCTGACCGACATCGGGTTCGACGTGCACGAGAGCGCGGGCACCTACTTCCTGTGTGCCGACCCTCGACCGCTGGGCTACGACGACAGCACCGAGTTCTGCAGGCAACTGCCGCACACCGCGGGGGTGGCCGCGATTCCACTGTCGGCGTTCTGCGATCCGAACGGGCCGCACTTCGCCGAATGGAACCATCTGGTGCGCTTCGCATTCTGCAAACGCGACGACACCCTGGACGAGGCGATCAACCGCCTCGAGGTGCTAAAGGGCGGCCGCGACGCGCCAAAGAGCCTCTAGCTCAACTGGATTGTCCCGTTTGAGCGGTGAGATGACGACGTCACTGGCCCCCGCGTCGCGGTAGGCCGACAGCTTCTCGAGCACCTCGTCGTGCGATCCGACGATCGCCAGATCCGCCGCCGACGTCAGGCCCTCCCGCGCGACGACCTTCTGATACGACGGGATGGTGTCGTAGAAGCTCAGCGCGGCCCGGGCCGCCGCCAGTCCGGCATCGCGATCGTCGGTCACCAGAACGGGTGCGGCGGCGATGACGCGCGGGGTGGGCCGCCCGGCCTTCGTGGCCGCGTCCGTGATCGTCGGCACGATGAAGTCCTTGATCGTCCGGGGGCCTGCCAGATACGGCAGTGTGCCGTCGGCCAGCTCCCCGGTGATCTGCAGCGCCTTGGGCCCCATCGCGGCGACATACAGCGGCACCGGGTGTCCGCCCGCCACCTGCACGGGCCACTCCGGCACGGCCGTGATGTGCTCGCCGCGCACGTCGACATCGTCACCGTCGAACACCGCACGCAGCACCTGCAGGTGTTCGCGCAGGCGTGCGACCGTGCCCGCCGGGTCGATGCCGAAGGTGCGCTGCTCGATGGCGTGCGCACCCAGACCCAGGCCGAGGCTGAAGTGGCCGTGCGTCGCGGCCTGCGCGGTCTGCGCGAGCGACGCGACGATGAGCGGGTGGCGAGGGTTGATCGGCACCACGGACGTGCCGACGCCGAGTCCGGGGACCGCGGCGCCGACGACAGCCGCGAGCGTGATCGCATCGGTGTCCAACTGCTGGGCCAGCCAGATCTGGCGGACGCCGAGGTCGTAGGCCCGGCGGGCCTGGTCGATCACGTCGTCGACCACATTGGCGACATTGGGCAGCGGGGAGAGAAAGATTCCAGTGGGCATGACTGTGCCAACCACAAGCGGCGCCGACAGCTTCCCCAGCAATCAGGGCGATCGCATCTTCTGCGCGCCTGTCGAGACGCACCGAACCACAACTTCTGTGACGATGGGCAGATGGCAGAACCCGGCAACCCGATCGCGCCGGCGCTGCTGGCCCGCATCGACGATCTTCTTTCCGAGGTCGATGCCGAACTCGCATCGCACTATCCAGGCGGCGGCGACGACGGCCAACCAGTGCACACCGTCTACCTCAGCGCGGCCGGCGCGGGCGCCGACACCCCTCACCGCTGGGGTGCCGCGGCCCTCGCCCTGCTCGACCAGCATCGCGACCTTCTGGTGGAGTTGGCCGACGAGGCCGCCGTCGACGACGTGCGGGCACGCCTTACCACGGCCCCGATCCAGGATCTGCGCCTCGACTTCGAGGACGGCTACGGGTGGCGCCCCGACGCCGACGAGGACCGCGACGCGCTCGAGGCGGGTCGCACGCTGGCCGCGCTGGGCCTGCCGACCAGCGGGGTCCGGATCAAGGGACTAACCACGGCCGAACGTCGACGGGCGATCCGCACGCTGGAGTTGGTGCTCGACGGTGCGGGCGGTGTGCCGGACGGTTTCGTGTTCACGGTCCCGAAACTTCGTGTCACACAACAGGCCACCGCGGCTGTCTGGGTGTGCGAAGCGCTTGAGCAGGCCCACGGCCTGCCGGACGGGGCACTGCGGTTCGAGCTGCAGATTGAGAGCCCGCAGGCCATCCTGGGTGCTGACGGCGCCGCGACGGTGGCCCGCGCCCTGCACGCCAGCCAAGGACGCTGCCTTGGACTGCACTACGGCACATACGATTACAGCGCCGCGTGCGGAATCTCACCACAACAGCAGGCCCTCGACCACCCCATCGCCGACCACGCCAAGGCCGTGATGATGACGGCCGCGGCGCAGACCGGGGTGCGCGTCGCCGACGGGTCGACTCAGGTCATGCCGGAGGGCACCGGCCAGCAGGTGCGCGCGGCACTGGTCCGCCACCACGGCCTGGTCACCCGATCGCTGCAGCGCGGGTACTACCAGGGCTGGGATATGCACCCGGGCCATCTGGTGACGCGCTGGCTGGCCACCGGGACGTTCTTCCGTGCGGCCCTCGACGCCGCGGCACCGCGACTACAGGCCTATCTTGATCGCCGGGGCGGTGCGATCGTCGACGAACCGGCCACCGCGGAGGCGCTGGCGACGGTGGTCCTGCGCGGGCTGTCGGTCGGGGCGTTCACGTCCGACGACGTGCTCACACTCGCGCCCGACGCCGACCTGTCCACCCTACGAAACCTGAAGGAACGCAAACATTCATGACCGACTCGCCACCCGATTTCAGCTGGTTCCCCGACCTGGCGCTGCGCACGGCGGGAGGTGCGGTGCTGTGGGCCAACGACGACTCCTTCGCCGAGAAGGAGAACCTGATCAAGCCGGGGCCGTCGAAGTACCAACCCGCGACCTTCGGCCATCGCGGTCAGATCTACGACGGATGGGAGACGCGACGGCGCCGCGAACCCGGCTATGACGAGGCCATCGTGCGTCTCGGTGTCCCCGGTGTGATCCACGGCGTGGTGATCGACACCGCGTGGTTCAAGGGGAACTTCCCGCCGGAGGCCTCCCTCGACGCGCTCGAGGTGGACGGCTATCCCCCGGTCGAGGACCTGATCGCCCATCCCGGGTGGGAGCCGATCGTCGAACGCGCGAAGATCTACGGCGACAGCCGAAATCCCTTCGAGGTGTTCTCCCAGAAGCGTTACACGCATGTGCGCCTTCGGATCTTCCCCGACGGCGGCGTCGCGCGACTGCGCGTGCACGGCGAGGGTCGGCCCGATCCCGCGCTGCTGGGTCTGGGCCCGCTGGATCTGACGGCGCTGGAGAACGGCGGCCTGGTGCTGGACTGCTCCAACCGGTTCTACAGTTCGCCGCAGAACCTGATCTTTCCCGGCGTCGCCAAGGTCATGGGTGACGGGTGGGAGACCGCCCGCCGCCGTGACGACGCCAACGACTGGGTGCGCATCCAGTTGGCGGGCCGCGGGCGGATCCGACTGGCCGAGATCGACACGTCGTATTTCCTGGGCAACAGTCCGGGCGCCGCGGCGCTGAGTGGCCTGACCGACGACGGCGAGTGGGTGGAACTGCTGCCGCGCACCGACTTACAGCCCGACACACGGCATCGCCTGCTGGTGAACTCCGACGCCGCGGTGCACGAGGCGCGGCTGGACATCTATCCCGACGGTGGCCTGGCCCGGCTGCGGCTGTTCGGAGACCTCGTGTGAGCGCCTACCCGCGGGACATGGTCGGGTACGGCCCGCATCCGCCGGATCCGCAATGGCCGGGCGGCGCCGCGATCGCGGTGCAGTTCGTGCTCAACTACGAGGAGGGCGCCGAGAACAGCGTGCTGGACGGGGATCCGGCGTCGGAGACGTTCCTGTCGGAGATGACGCCCGCCGAGGCCTTTCCCGACCGGCACATGAGCATGGAGTCGCTCTACGAGTACGGGTCACGCGCCGGTCTGTGGCGCGTGCTGCGGATCTTCGAGCAGCGCGACCTGCCGCTGACGATCTTCGCCGTCGCACGGGCCATGCAGCGCAATCCCGAAGCGGTGGCGGCGTTTCAGGAGCTCGGCCACGAGATCGCCTGCCACGGCCTGCGGTGGAAGTCCTATCAGGGATGCGACGTCGACACCGAACGCGCCCACATGGCCGAGGCCGTCACGATCCTGCGCGAACTCACGGGCGCGGCACCGCTGGGCTGGTACACCGGCCGGGACTCACCACGCACCCGCGATCTCGTCGTCGAGCACGGCGGATTCGTCTACGACTCGGACTCGTACGCCGACGACCTGCCCTACTGGGTCCGCGTGCGCGACACCGACCATCTTGTGGTGCCGTACACGTTGGACACCAACGACATGCGGTTCGCCTCGCCGGCCGGGTTCGCCAACGGCGAGGAGTTCTTCGCGCACCTGCGCGACGCCTTCGACGTCCTGTACGCCGAAGGCCTTGCCGGACAGCCGAAGATGCTGTCGGTGGGCCTGCACTGCCGGTTGGTGGGACGGCCCGCGCGGGCCGCGGCACTGCAGCGATTCCTGGACCACGTGCAGGCCCATGACCGGGTGTGGGTCGCGCGGCGCATCGAGATCGCCGAACACTGGCGCTCGGTGCACCCGGCGAGTCAGCGTTCCCTGTAGCGCTTGGGTGGCGGCGGGGCGTACTCGCCGCGCTTGCCCGTACCCAGCCCCATCGTCACCAGGGACTGCACCGTCAGCGTGGCCGCCGTGACGCCGTCGACGACGGGCACGCCGATGTCGTCGGCGATCTGGGCGCACATCTCGGCCATGCCCGCACAGCCGAGCACCACGGCGTCGGAACCGTCGGACTCCACCGCGTCCCGGCACGCCTCGGTGACGATCTTGCGTGCCATCGGGTCGGTCTCGAGGTCGAGCACCGGGATCTCGCATGCATGGATGCCCCGGCAGAACCGGTCCATGCCATACCGTTCGGACAGTTCAGCCGCCCGCCCGATGGTGCGTCCCAGCGTGGTGACCACGCTGAACCCGCGGCCCAGATGACTGGCGGTGTGCATCGCGGCCTCGGCGATGCCCACGACCGGGCCGCGCGCCACCTCACGCGCCGCGTCCAGACCGGGATCACCGAAGCAGGCGATGACGTACCCGTCGACGCCCTCCTGCTCGCCGCGCGCCACCACGTCGAGCAGTCCCGGCACGCTCATCGCCTCGTCGTAGTGGCTCTCGATCGACGGTGGGCCGAACGGAGAGGTGACACCGACGACCACGGTGCCGGGACCGGCCACTGCCTGCGCACAGTGGGCGATCCCGGCCGTCATGGTCTCGGTCGTGTTCGGATTGACGACCCAGATGCGTTTCACGACACCGATTCTGCAACCAGCTTGTCCCGCGTGGCCAGCAGGTAGTACAGGCCGAAGGCCACGCCGCACCCGATGAACCAGCTGTACTGCGCCGCGGTGGACATGCCGGGCACCGTGCCGCCCAGCAGTACCGGAATGACCGCGAGGATCGCACCGACCGCGGTGGCGAGCACCGCGACCATGTTGTAACCCTTGGTGTACCAGTACTTTCCGTCCTCGTTCATGGTGAACAGGTCGTCGACCACCACCTTCTGCTTCCGCACCAGGTAGTAGTCCGCGATCAGGACGCCGAACAGCGGTCCGATGAACGCGCCCAGGGTCTCGAGCGTGTAGTGGATGACTTCGGGGTTGGCGTAGAGGTTCCACGGCGTGATCAGCACGGAACCGACCGCTGCGATCATGCCGCCTGCACGCCAACTGATCCGCTGCGGGCTGACGTTCGAGAAGTCGAATGCGGGGCTGATGAAGTTGGCGACGATGTTGATGCCGATGGTGGCGATCGAGAACGTCAACGCGCCCAGGACGATTGCGAACGTGCTGTCGATGCGGGCCACGGTCTCCACCGGGTCGGTGATCAGTTCGCCGAACACCGGCACCGTCAGCGACGCGGTGACGACCACCAGAATCGAGAACACCAGGAAGTTGACCGGCAGGCCGAGGAAGTTGCCGCGCTTGACGGCCTCGAACGACTTGCCGTACCGCGAGAAGTCGCCGAAGTTAAGCATCGGACCGGAGAAGTAGGACACCACCAGCGCGATCGCGCCGAGCATGACGGGCAGCGACGACCATCCGGTGTAGGTGACCTCACCGAGGTTGAGATCGATGGCACCCCAGCCCGCTCTGTAGATCAGATAGCCGCAGAGGATGAACATCACGACGTAGACCGCGGGACCGCAGAAGTCGATGAACTTGCGGATGGACTCCATGCCGCGCCAGAACACACAGGCCTGCAACACCCACAGCAGCAGGAAGCTGCCCCAGCCCAACAGCGACAGTCCCGCGAAGCCGTACTGCTCCACCTGCGCGTAGGGCATCAGGCCCGGGAACAGCTTGAGCAACACCACATCCAGCGCTGCCGAGGCCAGGTAGGTCTGAATTCCGTACCACGCCACCGCGATCAGACCGCGGATGATCGCCGGGATGTTAGCGCCCAGCACGCCGAACACCGTCCGGCAGATCACCGGGTACGGCACGCCGGCGGCCTGGCTGGGTTTGGCGACCAGGTTGCAGAAGTAGTTGACGATCACGATGCCCACCAGCAGCGCGACCAGGACCTGCCAACTGGCCAGGCCCAGTGCGAACAGGCTGCCCGCCGTCACGTAGCCGCCGACGCTGTGCACGTCCGACATCCAGAAGGCGAAGATGTTGTAGGAGGACCAACTCTGTTTGCCCAGTGGGGCGAGGTCCTCGTTGGTCAGGCGCGGGTCGTAACCCGGCTTGATGACGCCGCCGCCGATGGGATGGCCCGCGGCCTCGATCATGTCGTCAGCGCCGGCTGTGGCGCCGGGCGGGAGGTCCCGCGTCTCTTGTTGTGCTGCAATCTCGGTCACGGCGCTCCTCCGAAAGTGAGGTCAGGAATGCTGCGACGCTATGGAGAAGGTGTTGCCGCCGTATTTCGTCGGCGATATGCCGCTATTGCGGCCGAAATATATCTTCGGGAGCCAGCAGTCCTGAGTCCGAGGGCAGCGTGGAGATCACCTCGTTGAGGCGACGCGCATGCTCCTCCGACACCGCGAGCAGGCGGTCGGCATCGCGGGCTAGAAAGGCCGTCAGCATGTCACCGTGGTCGGCATGCAACCGCGCGCGGTCGGCGCGACTGACATGGACCATGGGCTGCACGGGTTCGGTGATGTTCCACGCCACCTCCAGCATGTGCAGCAGCCTGTGCATGCCCGACGGCCGGGTCAACGCCATATGGAACCGTCGGCTCAGACGATGGTAGGTGACCGCGTCGTTTTCCGAGACTGCCTGCGCCAATGCATCATTGAGCACGCTGATGGCGTGGTGGTCGGCGTCGGTGGCACGCCGCACCGCGGTGGCCAGGGCCGCGGACTCCAACGACTCACGCACGATGTACATCTCGCCCAACTCCTGCGCGGTCAACTGTGCGACGGAGTAGCCGCCGTTCTGGCGGTGCGCCACCAGCCCCTCACCGATCAGCGTCTTGAGGGCCTCACGCACTGGAATGTGGCTGACGCCGAGGATCTCCGCCACGTCGGCGGGCGGAATCGGTGTGCCGGGCGGTACCGCGCCTTCGAGAATCACCCGGCGCAGCTCCGTCAGGACCGTGTCGGACTGGCCGGCATCGCGGTCGGCCGCAAGCCTTTCGAGCAGCGGGGAACGCCGATGCGGGTGGGGCATCTGCGCACCTTACGACGAGTCAGCCGCGGTTGCGCGTCACGCGACTACGCAGTCGATCGATCGCGGTGTCGAGCACGATCGACTTGGCCCGCTTGAGCAGGAACCTGGGCACCGGCGCCGACGGGTCCACGGTGATGTCGAACCGCACGCGCGTCATCTCACCCTCGGGCGTCAGGTTGTACTCGGCGTGCTGCCCGCGCTGCTGGAACGTGTCCTTGGCATCCCAGACCACCCAGTCCTCGCCCCAGTGGTACTCAAGGAGTTCCCGGTCGGTGACGCCCATGAGGCGCATGGTCGCCTGCACGTGGTGCGGGCGGCCATCGGGGTGACGGTCCAGCACGGTGACGTCACGGTGCAGCTTCGACCACGACGGCAGTGCGTCCATGTCGGCGAGCGTGTCCAGGATCGCCTGCGGCGAGGCGTCGAACACGGCTTCTCGTGACGCCCGGACGGCCATGCTTCAAACGTAGCGACGGTGACCGCGCAGTGCCATCGACCCGCCGCAGCGGCGTCAGCTCTTCTTGACCTTGAGTACCTGCTTGCGCAGCCCGTCGGTGGCCGTTTCCATGCCGCCCTTGAGGGTGCGTTTGAGCAGGAAGCCGGGGATCGGCACCGACGGGTCGACGACCATGTCGAACCGGACCTTGGTCTTGTCGCCGTCGGGGGTCAACGTGTAGGTCGCGTCCTGTGCCTTCAACTGTCCCGCCGAGACCAGCGTCCAACTCACGCTGGAGTCGGTCCAGGTGTACTCGATGACCTGAACGTCGGTGAGGCCGGCGGCCTTGACCGTCATCTTGGCCTGGCGCGGGCGACCGTCGTCGTACGTGTCGATGATCTCGGACTTCTGGAACTGCGGGGACCAGGTCGGCGTCGCCTCGACATCGGCGATCACGTCCAGGATCTCCTGGGGAGTCGCCTCGATCACCACTTCACGCGAATCTTTGACAGCCATTGGCAAACCCTAGCGAAACAGATCGTGGACCCGGACGCTTTGGGCAGCAGTAGTGTCGGCACATGGGCGCCCACATCGATCCGTCGGCCACACCGAGTGGTACCGGGTGCGCGGAATGCGAGACGGCCGGCGGTTGGTGGTTCCATCTGCGCCGTTGCGCGGCGTGCGGACACATCGGCTGCTGCGACGATTCGCTGATGCGCCATGCGACGGCACACTGGCGGGCCACCGGCCACCCGGTCATCCGGTCCTTCGAGCCGGGCGAGGCCTGGTTCTGGAACTACGACACCGACGATTACGACGCGGGTCCGGAACTGGCGCCGCCACAGTCACGTCCGGCCGACCAGACCGCACCCGGCCCGCGTGGACGCGTCCCCCGCGACTGGGTGCAGCAGCTTCAGCAGCGCAGTGACTGAGCCGTCGCACGACGCGGTGTCGCGTGGTGCGCACCGCCACTGGGCACCAGCGGTGGGGTGGGCTGCTCGTCGTCGATGACACCCTGAGTCTGCACCGGGGCCTCATGGTGGAGTCGAATCCACGCACACACCGCGTCCAGACCCGCGCGGGCGTCGTAGTCCTCGCCTCGCACCACGACACGCTTCTTGCGGAACACCCTGGTTCCGGTCGCCCTGAACGACACCGGCGGGGCGTAGTGCGGCGACTGGCCGCCGTCGCGGTGCACGCACCGGATGTCGATGGCGTCGTCGAAGCGCAGGCCGAGGTCGGACTCCGCGAAGTGCGCGGTGTAGCAGATCGTGAACAGCCAACTGTTGTCTGTCCGCCGCTCACCCCGCACGATCATTCGGTCGTTGCCGATCTTCGCCATGGCCGCCTCCCGTGCCGTGCTGACACCATCAGCGTTCCGGGTGCGGGCGGGAGGATCACGCGTAGCGAACTACGCGTTGTGGCGTGCGACTACCTGCCGGCCTGTTCCATCGCCTTGGCGAACTCCACCGACATCTGCTCGGCGAAGGCGTTGACGGCTTTGAGGGGGCGCAGCATGACCGTGAACTCGTCGATCAGGCCGTCCGGCCCGGTGTGGAGGAAATCGCAGCCGTTGATGTCGAGATCGCCGACCTTGGCGGTGAAGACCAGCGCACGGTCCGCCGCGTCCGGTGCACCGATCTCGCGTTCGTAGCGCAGATCCTTGAACACCTTCTCGACCGCGGTCAGGATCACCGCGACAGTGTCGCGACCGTGGTAGGGCTTGTGCGCGATCGGGCTGCGGAACACCACGTCCTCGGCGAGCAGCGCAGGCAGGGCGTCGAAGTCGCCGGCCTCCACGGCGGCGCGGAATGCGTGCATGTGGCCACGGTAGCGGAGTGAGATCACCCGGTACGGGGTAGTCCGTCGGCATGACTCAACCGACGCAGGACAACGACGACGTGGAAAGCGACCCTGCGAAGGGCGACAGCGATCCCGCCAAGGCCGACGGCGACCGCACCGACTGGTCCGATGAGGGCGGCGCGACACAAAGTGGACCGGCGACCGACACTGACGCGTCCTGACTCCACCCACAACGAAACCGGCCGCCATCTCCCCATCCAGGAGATGACGGCCGGTCTCGTTGTCTACAGGTGCGGGGCCTGACTGATGGTGGCGTCCGGGGTGCCGACAGTCTGGCAGTAGGTCTGCACTGCGGTCCGGGTGGCGGTGAGCTCGATGTTGGACGGTTCGTTCTTGCCCTCGTCCTTGAGCATCTTGGTGATGGCCTCGTTCTGGGTCTTCTCCTCGGCGGAGGTGAAGTCCTTGCACTTGGTGTCGCCGCCCTGGTTGATGACTGTCGATGAGCAGCCTGTCATCACAGCCGCGGCCGCGAAGCCCGAGATCACCATCGCCATGAAGCGGTTCATCAGATCCTCCAGATGTAGTTGGACGCTTCAACTGTTGCCCGATTACGGTGTCGTCAAACCTTTGCCAGGATGTCCTCGGCGAACTTCTCGATTCCCTCGCGGTAGCGGTCCCCCCGCCACGGCGCACACATCACGCCGGTGATGCCGATGTCCTCTGCCCGCCGGTAAAGGTCCACCGACGGTGCGTGCAGCAGCGACAGCACGATCTCGAAGGGCTCCTCCCCGCGGCCGATCTGCGTTCTGAACTTCTGCAGACGCTCGACGACGGAGACGGCGTCGTCCCACTTGTACGCCAGGCCCACCCACCCGTCGCAGTGCTCGGCAGCCCGCCGCAGCGCGACGTCGGAGTCGCCGCCGCACAGGATGTGCACGGGGGCGGGTGGATGCGGTTCGATCATCATCTCCGGCACCGAGTAGTACTCGCCCTGCCAGGACACCCAACCGCCCTTCCACAGTGCACGCAGCGCGTGGATCATCTCGGTGGTGCGCGGGCCGCGGTTGTCGAAGTCCTGGCCCAGCAGCTCGAATTCCTCACGCATCCAACCGGTTCCGATGGCGAGCTCCACCCTGCCGTCGGACAGCGTCGCGGCGGTCGCGACCTGTTTCGCGACCTCCACGAGCGGTCGCGCACCGACGATGTACACCGCGTTGGAGAACCGCAGTCGGGTGGTGACGGCGGCCAGAGCGCCGATGGTCACCCAGGAGTCCGGCCATTCCGTCTCTGGCGGCCACGGCGGCTTGTCCCCCGTCAGCGGGTAGGGCGTGTTCAGCTGTCGCGGGTAGATCAGGTGGTCGGAGGTGAACATGCCGGTGAACCCGGCTTCATCGAGCAGGGGCGCGATGCCGAGCAGGTCGCGCGTCGGGAGGAAGGCCGTGCCGGACCAGAACTGCATGGGGTTACTGTTGCATGTTCAGTTGGAACGGTCGCACAGGGGCCACCTTTTGAGGACGCGCCGCCGCGCTTTGCCACGCGGATCCGGTCAGGGCGTCTGCGCGATGTCCGTGTCGACGGCGCGTCCAGCGAGATGCCCGAAGAGCTCCTCACGATGGTTCTCACCGAGATCGAGCACCAGGCTGGTGAGCCGCCGCACGTCGGGGTCGTGCGCCAACGCGAGCCATCTGAGGTCGCTGATCAACCGCGTCAGGTAGGGCAGGTCGCTGATCCGATACTCCGCCGCCAGATAGACCGCGCGCACGCCGAAGAAGTCGCACAGCGCCCCCGATATCGACTCCGACGGCCGCTCACGCAGACCCGCCCGAAGCTGCGACAGGTAGGGACCCGAGATGTGCACACCCCTGGCCGCCAGCCCGGTGACCACCTCGCTGTTGCTGTAGCCGCCGCGATCCGGCGCCTGCACGCCCGCGAAGAGCGCGTTGAGCCGCTGTTGGAATGTCCCCGCCAACTCGATCATGGGCTTCCCGCCCGGAAGCGAAGGAGCACGACGGCGGCTCCCCGAAGCGGCGGGTTTCGCCGCGCCCAGCCGCCGCGTGGCGCGATCGGCGATCGCGTCGGTGACGTCGCGGGACAGGCACAGGATTTCGCCCGCGCGTCCGTCGTCGTCGGCGACCGGAGTCAGGGAGTTCTGCCAGAAGGTGGGCTCGCCGAAGGCACCGACGGTCTTCCCGATGAACTCGGTGCGGGTGCCGCCCGCGGCGGTCTGCAGGGCCCGCATCCCCGCGCCGCGGATACTCGACGGCAACAGCTCCAACCAGGGCATCCCGAAATCGGTCTCGTCGAGCGGCAGGCCCAGCGTCTGGCAGCCGCGCTGGTTCATGTGCAGCAGGGTCCCGTCGAGGCCGACGAGTTTGACGCAGTCGCTCGCGTTGCGCAGTGGTCTGGCGGCATGTGCCGTCGACACGGCGGGCACGACGTCCTGTTCGGACAGCGCGGTGTCGGCGCGCAACACCCACCTGGCTCGGCGGCCGTCGTTGTCGAGCTTGGCGACCTGACCCCGGCGCTCGAGAATGGCGAGGCCTCGGTACATCGTCTCGGTCATGACGTAGACGTTGAACTGTGCGGCGAGGCTGCGCCGCAGCTCGCTGGTCGAGATGGGCTCACTGCGGTCCGCCAGCGCGGTGATGATCAGTCCGCGCAACGCCTCGCCGGATGTGGTTCCCGCGGCGGCCGTCATCAGGCGACCTCGTCGCCGACATCGACGGATTCGCCCATCCGCCGCACCAACTCCCCCAACGCCGGATACTCGTCGGCGTATTTGGCGGCCAACTGTCGGGGTGTGGCGCCGTGGTTGTTGGCCGCATCGGGGTCCGCGCCGGCGTCCAGGAGCGCGGTCACCATGTCCACGCTCTCGGGCAGTTGGTAGACCGCTCGCCACAGGGCCGTATTGCCCCAGCGGTCCCGAGCCTCCATGGCCGCGCCGGACTCCAGCAGGACCTCGACCACCTCGACGTCGTTGGCGTCGACCGCGCAGTGCACGACCGTCTTGCCATCCACATCCTTCTCGTCGAGGCGACCTGTGTGTTCGGCAGCCAACTCGACCAGTTCCCTGCGTTCACGCCCCCTCAGCGCGTCGTAGCTGAACATGTTGCCTGCATTCCTCTCCACGGCGACCCACTCGCGGACTGACTCCGGAGTAGGGAACGAGTCCGCCTGTCAGTGAACATAGCTGTGACGCGTAAGTCAACCGATGTTGTCAGGCTTCTCGGACACACCATCAGGGCGAAAGGGTTGGTCACATGACCTAAGAAGGAGCACTATCCGCAGGTGAGATGCGATTTACACGCAGGGGGATATTTTTCCCAGTGTGCAATCATTCACTGTGCGCGCCCGGGCCACCTCCGTTTGCTAATAACAGCATTCCCACACGCGCCGCTCGGAAAGGCGCCGGTGGCCGACAAATTTGCCAACCCGCCCAATCTGTTTGCTGATGACGTCATCTGCTAGACACTGGGGGCAGATAACCGTGGTCCGCCGCCTGGCGCCAGCGCATCGTTTCAGCACAGAATCCACTGCAGCACAATGCATTTCAGGGTTTCACGGTTTCAGGCCATTCACAATCGGCGCCTGCCGTGGAGGAGCGCAGCAAACAGAACTCGTCTAACGACGGCCGATTGCGCGAATTCATAAGGGGAGGCGCGGATGTGTGTCCGCGGGATATCCGACTGCGGACGGCAGAAAGAGAGGGTGAATCCAGTGAGGTGGCCAGGCCGGGATCGAACCGGCGACCTTCCGCAAGAACGGCGGCGCAATGCCCCGAACTACCCCCGAGCGGCCACTGCTTGCCTGGCCGCCTCGACCAACTGCTCCGCCGCGCGGTTCATCTTCTTCAACTCCGCGGCGGTCACGTCCTGATGCGTGTAGGCAGCCTTGCTCTTCAAGTTGAGCAGGGTGTTCAGGTGCCGCTCGGATCCGCCGTCCGCCCGCTTGAGCAATGCAACGGCCTCGCTGTGGTTGCCGGTGTTGGAGTGCACGCCGAGGCGCACGCAGCAGATGACGTCCGAGGCGGCGATACCCGCGTCCACGTACAGGTCCCCGGCGGCGTTGGGCATCTCCTCCCCGAGATGTTCCGCGGCGGCGAAGAACTCATTCGCCTTGGACAGGCGCCCCGCGGTGACCACGGAGTCACAGTTGCGTTGCCCCGCCATCAGGACCTCCTTGCCGAGCGGAGCTGCGCGTTGAACCAAGCCCTTGTCCCCGCGACGGTCAGGCCCTGCTTCGACACGTCATCGAACAGAGGCTCACCGGCGGCGGCCGCAGCGTGGAACTCACCCTCGGTGTACTCGACGATGCGGCCGTCATTGCCGGTCCACGCGGTGACCAGTCGGGCGAGTTCGGTCAACCGCTGCTCCCACACGTCGTCCACGTCGTCGCCCGAGCCAGCGGCGCGCACCAGGAACAAGTCGATGTCGCTGTCGAGCCTCATGCGCCCAGTCGCGGCGGATCCAAACACCGCGGCGTAGCGCAGCGTCGACCCCCACCTGTCCAGATGCTGTTCGAGGCGACTGAGGAACGTGGAGTTCAGCCGCGACAGCGCCATGATGGGCTCGGCCGCGAGGTGCTCGGTGTTGAGGCGGTAGGTGTGAGTCCGGCCCACCTCGTCGTGCTGCACCACGCCCTGTGAGGTGAGGCGGTTGAGGACCTTGCGGATGCCCTCCCCCGACGCATGGGTCAGGATGCGCCGGACCTGGCCGATCGTGAAAGGGACGTCTGCACTCGCCAGGACGGCGAGCACGTCGCCGTCGAGGGTCGGCGTCACCGTGGCGAACGGCCTGTTCAGCTGCATGATCGGTGCCCTCTCCAACTAAAGTTAGAGTAACACAACTATAGTTGGCCCCGGAGAAGGAGAAGAAAAAGAAGGACGCGGAGCGGGTCCGCAGACCCGACACATCGGTGTCGCCTTGAGGCCTAGTCAAGTCAATAAGGAAGCCGGGTGACTATGTGGCGGATGGCCTGGACAGGGGCGCCCCAGAAACGAGGAAAACCACCTGTCAGCAGGTGGCTTTAAAGGTGGCCAGGGCCGGGATCGAACCGGCGACCTTCCGCTTTTCAGGCGGACGGGATAGCCACTGACCTGCGGTTTATTTGATTCTGTGCGTCGTATGCGCCGCATTGAGCTGCGCTGACGCATCAGGTCTGTCCGACGAACGGACATAAACCGGACACGGTGCTTGCGCTCCTGACCAGGAGCGGTCGTGCCGCCGCATGCGTTGTGGGCGGACTCAGCGGCTCCGGGGAGCAGGCACCCCGATGCCCAGCATCGCATCATCAGCCACCGACTCGACTCCATCGGAGGGCGGTTCATCGGCACCAGATGAACCGCCGTTCGGGCTCGGTTCCGCAGGTGCCTCGGTGGACGGGAGGTCGCGAGCGCCCGAGGCCGCCAGGCCGCAGGGCGGGAGAGCGCCAGCGGTCGGCCGGACATCGACCGCGGCACCCGGCCTCAACCCGGCCGCGGCCGGCGGGCTTGTTATATGTGCCGAAAATGTCCGCGAGTCGGTGCACGACGGGATCTCGACGGGCGAGCTGCGCGCGATCGACGCATTGGGGCTGCGGTTCCCGACGCCCGAGATGGTCACCGCAGCCGCAGCGCTGTTCGAACCGGCACCACCGTGGGCGTCTGGCCCTGCCCGTCGCGGGGTGGAGCCGGAATCCGGACGGTTTCGCATCACTGTAGGCCCTGGTGTTGTGCGACTCAGTTGGACCAATCCTGTTCGTGCCGAGAAGACCGCCGAACGGGCCGTTAGCCATCATCAACGTGACGTTGACGATGCCGAGCTTCGAGTCAAGGACGATCTCGCTGCCGGGGACGATCATCGGGCCGTCGTGTCTATGACACGACGGAGTCCTACGGAACGCGACCAGCCGGGGACCGGTGCTGTCATCACCGAGTGGTCCCGGAAATCGCGATCCTCGATGTGCCGCACCTTTGCTGAACTCGACTACAGCCCACTCGTCGAATCCGGCCGCGTTCCGGCCATGGTCACGCTCACCTACCCTGGCGACTGGGAAGTGGTCGCACCCGATGGAGCTAGCGTGAAGCGGCATATGGTGTTGTGGCGCAAGCGCTTCCAACGTGAGTACGGTGAACCCGCCCGTTACATCTGGAAGCTGGAGTTTCAGCGACGCGGCGCTCCACACATTCATCTATGGATGGCGCCACCGATCTCGCCAGGCCGCTCGGGCCGGGGCTCGCTCAATGGTTGTCCGAGACGTGGGCACAGGTCGTCGACCACCCCGACGCTGAGCAGAAGGCCCGGCACCGGCTCGCCGGGACTGGCATCGACATACGTAACGGACTGAAGGCCTGCGACCCGAAGCGGCTGGCGATCTACTTCAGTAAGCATTCCTCACCAAACGTCGACGGCGACAAGGAATATCAGCACATCGTGCCCGAGCTGTGGCGGCAGCTGGGTCGAGGACCGGGCCGGTTCTGGGGCGTGTACGGGCTCAAGAAAGCCGTCACCGTCGTGGAGGTGACCCAGGACGCGTACCTCGCTGCCCGCCGGATCATGCGGCGGTGGTCACGTAGCCAAGCGGTGTACGGCGACTCATCCAGCCGCTTCCCTACCGCCGTAGTGCCGCGCACGGCTATCCGTCTGGTCCCACGCAAGGGTCATCGAAGCGGCGCCGTGGTTCACCGGCAGGCGCGGCGACGACGGACGATTTGCAGCCGAGGCGGCCTCGCTGGTGGGTATGCACTCGTCAACCACGGTCCGACCTTTGCGTCGCAGCTTGCAGCGGGGGCGAACATCGGCTGAGCCTGCCGAATTGGAAGCAAAGACGTCACTTGAGAGAGTAAGGGCAGGTGGAGGCCCGTCGAGAACCCGACTACCCCGAATCGTCCGACGTCAAGTGTCGGATGCGGGTGGGACCGTACCATCAGAGACACGTTAATCAGCGGCGACGGAGGGAGGCGAAATGGCTGGGCTCGGTGAGCACATCACCGCGATGGTTCGAAATCATGCGGCAGGCGACGATGCAGCCTTCTACTCCGTGGCACTTCAGATCGCGGCGCGCGAAGCCCGGCAGGGGCATCACGTACTTGCCGAGAACATCAAGAAGGCCGTGGACTCGTCGCGCGAACGAAAGCCTTTGGCGAACGTTACCGCGCTTCCCCGTGTCCGCGGCGACCTCGCTGAGCTCGTCGAAGTCTCGCATCCGCAAGTCAAACTGCGAGAACTGGTTGCCCCGACCGAGCGCATTGCCCAGATCAAACAGATCCTTGCAGAGCAGCGTCAGAGGAAAAATCTTCTCGAACATGGGTTCGCGCCGTCGCATCGTCTGCTTCTGGAAGGTCCGCCCGGAACGGGCAAGACGATGACAGCATCGGTGCTTGCGACCGAACTCTCTTTGCCGATGTACACCGTGCGCCTCGATGGCCTACTTAGCAAGTTCATGGGTGAGACTGCTGCGAAGTTGCGTGTCGTGTTCGATGCCGTAGCGGCTGAGCGTGCGGTCTACCTATTCGACGAGTTCGATGCGTTAGGCGCTGATCGTTCGGGGAACGATGTGGGCGAGGCCCGCCGGATACTCAACTCATTTCTGGTCTTCCTTGAGAATTCAAGCCCGGAGTCGATCGTTATCGCGGCAACAAATCACCGCGCCATCCTGGACAAGGCCTTGTTCCGCCGTTTCGATATGGTCCTCGTCTACACGCTGCCCGATGCGCGTCAAGCGGTCACGGTTATGCGGGGACGCCTTGGCTCACTGGCGGCGAAAACAGATTTGAACAAACTCGGCGAATATACCGACGGGCTGAGCCATGCTGATCTCGTCAAAGCCGCAGAATCGGCGGCCAAAGCTGTGCTGATGCGTGGTGAGTCGCAGGTGGAGCGAGAGGACATCATCGTGGCGCTGAAGGCTCGTCGAGCGGCCACCCTTGGCTGAAGGGGATAGCTCGACTGCCGGGGGAGAACAGTACGACCACCTCTACGTTCAGGGATACGCGGCTTCTGAGGACTTCAGTCGTTACATGAACGGAGGCGGCGGCCCCAGCAAACGACGCAAGGTGGATCGCGCTACCCATGGGGCGGTGCTCAATGGTGAACTCGATGAGTCGTTCACAGCCTCTGAGGCCGCACGGATGGCCACCGAGTTCACTGACGATGAGCTCAGGGCGCAGGGCACGACCATCGTGCTTGAGGGGGAAGGCGCTGCGTACCCGCTGAAACTAGATTCCCTCAACAGCCTAACCAGACATACGAAGATGCCGAAGCAGCCAAGGTGGCTGCTTCTGTCGGTGCGGCCGGCAACTGATTCCCAGCCCGAGCGAGCGACGGTGTGGGTGTCGGACAAACACCGCCCAGCATTCATGAAGCTGTTCGAGGACTATCTCGCGGAGAACACAAGAACAGGCCAGCCCAAGAACCAAGACCTGGTAGCCAACATCTCCCGCATCCGTTCTGCAGTTCTGGATGACCTCTGGACTTCAGAGGGCGAGCCTCCTCAACGGGGTCGGCATTGGTGGGAACTCTGGCTGGACACTGCTAGCGAACACGTCGACACTCTCCACGGCTACGCTGCGGTACACGAACTCCGATTACAGTCGCGTTCGTTCAGATTCCGCGACCGCGCTGTCTTTTGGATCGAAGCGAGTTGGGCCGAACTCCAGCCGTTGCCGTTCACTGCGGTGCCCCTAGCGGAGATCCGACGGCCCGAGTTCATCGAGACAATCGAGGATCTCTCAGCCCCTGAGCAGGGAGAATACGTCCTCGAACTCGCTGAGCGCGTGACTGCCGCTGAAGATGATGCACCGGCGGTCTGCCATCTTGACACTGGGGTGTTTCGCCGGCACGTGCTTCTGTCACCATCTCTCGACGAGGCCGACTTGCACACGGTCATCGGCACTTCGGGTACGGACGTGAATCCCTACGGGCACGGCACATCAATGGCCGGTATCGCGCTGTTCGGAGACCTCGATGATGCCCTGCAGAATGGTGACCCTATCCGGTTGCGCCATCGCCTCGAATCGGTACGCATGGAGCCCGGCACGGACGAAGCAGCCTTGGATCCGATCGACTACGGCAGTGCGACTGTGCAGGCCGTGGCACTGCCAGAAATTGCCGCCAATCGCCCGCGGGTATTCGCGCTGACCCTCAGCACCGAGCCGGATAACCCCGGCGAACCCACTTTGTGGTCGGCTGCGATCGATGCTTTGGCCGTTGGCACTGATTCCGATCGTGACGGTGACCAGTTCCGGCTCATCTCACTGCCGGACGCCGATGCATCACGGCTAATCGTCGTCGCGGCGGGAAATGTGGATACCTACCGCCCCGACCACCTGGACAACTCGGATCTGTCTGCGATCGAAGATCCTGCACAGGCGTGGAATGCGTTGACAGTTGGGGCGTATACGGATCTAACGAAAACTCCCCAGCATCCCCAATATGCCGGTTGGAAACCGCTTGCCGAAGCGGGCGAATTGTCGCCACACAGTCGGACATCAATGCTGTTCAGACACCAGAAGGCACCGATCAAGCCGGATATCTGCATGGAAGGAGGAAACGTTCTCACCGATGGCGCGCAGATGTTCGAGGACAAGCTCCCGATCCTCGCCTTGCGCTCCACCGGAAATGCAAGCGACATCGCACTGACGTCCGCGAATGCAACCAGTGCCGCCACGGCCCAAGCAGCGCGGCTCGCAGCGCTGGCGATGGGCAGATACCCCGACTACTGGCCTGAGTCGATCCGGGGGTTGTTGACTCACGAGGCGGAATGGACACCGGCGATGAATCAGCGGATCCAGCCGCCTCAGGGCAAGAAGAAGCGCCTCGAACAATTGCGGCGTTACGGCTGGGGGGTGCCGACAGAGGACGCAGTGCTGAACTCTTCGCGACGGGCGGTCACTCTGGTCACTCAAGACCAGTTCGTCCCGTTCGAAGGCACCGCCTTCCAAATGAGACGATTCCGGCTCCACACGTTGCCATGGCCACGCGAGGCCCTTGAAGAACTCGGCGCCGCAGATGTGCGGCTGCGAATCACCCTTTCCTACTTCATCGAGCCATCAGCTTCGCGTCGAGGCTGGCGCAACCGGTACGCCTACCCTTCACATTCGCTACGTTTCGACCTCCAGGGCCCAGTCGAGACCCGTCAGGAGTTCATCAACCGAATCAACCGCGATGCGCAGGTACAGGAAGACGGAGGAGCCGGCGGAGGAACGACGACTGACCGATGGCTTCTTGGGGAGCAGCAACGCAACCTCGGGTCGCTCCACCAGGACGAGTGGACTGGATCCGGGAGTGAGCTGGCGCGCTGCAACTCAGTCGCTGTATTCCCAGTCGGCGGTTGGTGGAAGAACAACGGCCGGAGCGATCGGAAGGATCTTCCAGTCCGGTACGCGCTCCTTCTGTCGTTGAGAACAGCGGAACAGGGCATAGACCTTTACACCCCGATCGCTACGCAGCTGCAGGTCCCGATCGAAACCGAGATCACCGCGACATAGCTCCTCGCCCTGCATTTTCGGCTGATGCGTACACCCTAAGAACTTCAGATCGAAAAGCTTTGGGCGTTGCTAGAGCCGATTCGGCAGTCGTAGCGTCGGATAGTGCCCCTTGGGGTGGTGGACTTCGGATCGGCGTGGGTTCACGCGTAGTGATCAACGAGTCATGGTGAATGCTAGGCGATTTGACGTGGTTCGGCGACGGGTTGGGCTGCTTGCTGTTTGGTGGCGATGACTTTGCGCAGTTCGGCCATGGAGACCTCTGACAGGTAGCGGCGGGTGACCTGCCATTCGTCGTGGGCTTCGATGACCACAGCGGTGGCCAGGCGCAGGAACGCCGCGGGGTTGGGGAAGATCTCCACGACATCGGCGCGGCGTTTGATCTCCTTGTTGAGCCGCTCGATCGGATTGTTCGACCAGATCTTCTGCCAATGGGTGCGCGGGAACGCGGTGAACGCCAGCACGTCGGTCTTGGCCTCATCCATCATCGCCGCCACTTTCGGAAAGCTCGACGACAGCGTGTCAGCGACCTGGTCCCACTGGGCGGCAACGTCGGCGGGGTCGGTGTGAGCGAAGATCGTCTTGACCGCCGCGGTCACCGCGGGGGCGTGTTTGGCGGCCACCACGCCGTGCAGATTGCGCATGAAGTGCACCCGGCACCGCTGCCACGACGATCCGGCGAACTGCTGGACCACGGCAGCCTTGAGACCGGCGTGGGCATCGGAGATCACCAGATGCACGCCGCTCAGGCCGCGGGCTTTGAGCGAGGCGAGGAACTCGCGCCAGAACTCAAAGGATTCGCTGTCACCGACGGCGGTGCCCAGCACCTCGCGGGTGCCCTCGATGGAGACCCCGGTGGCCACCACCAGGGCTTGGGAGACCACATGCGCCCCGACACGCACCTTGCAGAATGTGGCGTCACAGAACACGTAGGGAAACGACGTGTGGGTCAGACTGCGGGTACGGAAAGCTTCGATCTCGCGGTCCAGGCCGGCGCAGATGCGCGAGACCTCCGACTTCGAGACACCCGAACCGACACCCATCGCGGTAACGAGGTCATCGACGCTGCGGGTGGAGACGCCGTGCACGTAGGCCTCCATGATCACCGCGTGCAGGGCTTTGTCGATGCGGCGGCGCCGTTCCAGCAGCGACGGGAAGAACGAGCCGGCCCGCAGCTTGGGGATCTGGATCTCGATGTCGCCAGCGGTGGTCGACACCGTCTTGGGTCGATGCCCGTTGCGGTGAGTGCTGCGTCCATCGGTGCGTTGGTAGCGGCCGGCGCCGATCGCCTCGGTGGCCTCGGCCTCGATCAACGCCTGCAGGCCGGCGCGGATCAACTCGGCGAATACCGCCCCGACATCAGCGGAGCGGAGCGCATCGAGCTGGGCCAGCAGGGCAGAATGGTCCTGGGTCATCGCGTGGTGTGTCCTTTGCTTGAGTCACTTTGGTCGGTAACTCAATGACCACTACGCGATGGCCCACCCCGAAGCCCTAATGACACACCGGACATGGTCCAGCCTGGTCGGCTTCAGCCCCGAAACCCCACCACACCAAGGGACTTACCCCGCTGTCCACGCTGGGCGACCCCGCATCCCACTCGCAGTTGACAGATGCAGCCCGTGACTTGGCCCAGGTACTTCGTAAGTTTTACGGAGCACGAATGACTCTGATGAGAGTTGCTGGCCTGCAGCCCTTTAACTACACGAACTGACCCCACCTTCGCTCAGCCACCAGAAGTGGTTCAGCGACAAGCGAAGTTTAGAGCAAGCCACGTCTACAGCAGTTAGCCGTAACCAGCCTTGGGTCTTGCCGCACTTATCGCCGCGCGCGCGTAGGAGGGACCGCGCAGGTGCGCTGTGACGCCATACTGGGCCGACGTGAATCAGGGCTATTCAAGGAGGTACTCCTCGTTCATCTCCGGATCCACCCTGAGCGGATTTTCATGAAGGCGTATGCCACCGCCCGCCGCCATACGCCGTTTCCAGTGGTCCGTCATCAGCCAGTTGACCTCATCGACTTGTTCTTGCGACAGGTAAAACGCCTTTGCCTCTACACGTCGGTACGCGTTGTAGAACCGCTCAGCGTTTACAGGCTCCAGCGCCGCCGCCTCGCGCAAGTCGAGCACTAGTGCGTCGCGCTCCGAGCGGGAAATACGTGGCGGCATTTCGGGCAATAGGTTGATCATCCCATCTTCGGACACCAGCAGGATGACCGTGTGTGCGCCGCGGGCTTTTGCGGATGCTAGGTACCTAACCGCCGAGTTGTAACGCGATCCCCGGGAACGATCACCCCGAGTTGTCGCCATCCCATCAAGGATCACTCCGATGGCGTAACACGTTCCACTTGGATCGACGAGGACGCCACCGTCGATCGCGGTGACCTGTCGGATGCCCGCGGCCGACAGCTGCGTCGGTTCGACAAGAAAGGCTTGACTTCCGAGCCGTGTTGCCTCGTCAGCAGCAGAGTCAGATATGACAAGCATCGTCCCATGCTCGGCTTCGCTCGCGGCGCGCGCCAGCCCCCATAAGGCATGGCTGTCAGGGGCCTCGAAGAGGCGGCTGCACATGTCATTGAGCCGTTCGGGCCTAAGCTGCTGGACGGGGAGCCTCGGCTCGCCAAATTCGACGGCAGTGAGGCGCGCCTCACCGTGGAGAAGCTCCCAGGCCCCGTTTCCGGCAACGACCAGCTGGAACACGGATTGCGACGACTCCGGGTAGTTGGCTTTGCGGCGACCGAGTCCGAAAGCGACTTCACCGTCCGTCAGCAATGACTCGCCGTTGCGACTGCTCGTCTCCAAGAGCTTTCGAAGGGCTCGAGTTTCGTTCACGTGTACAGGTTTTCGAAATCTCAACGAACAGTCCACGTGCTGAACAGTCTGCGCTGTGAGCAGTAGCGACCCCACACCTACTCGACGCTCGTACGGCGTGGTGGCAAGGCGGTTCAATCCTTCGAACAGTTGTCCACCCGTTACGGTGCCTGCAAGTCTTGCGGCGGACTCGGTTAGGGCCTTGGCGGCGGCCTTCGAGATATCCAGGGGCGCAGCATGTATAGCTGACGGATCGGGAAGATACAGCGACAGACTGCACTGTCTAAGGGCCTCCGCGACAACGCCATGAACCAACGAGCGTGTGATGGGGCGATAGTTGTCCTCTGCCTCATGGGTTAACTGTGGCGCGCCGTCAAATACCCAGTGCGGCAGGCCGACAGCAGTAAATACACGGTGCTCTTCGACACGTGTCGGCAAGCTGACAGTAAAGTCCAGGGCGAGCTTAACGTCCAACACCTCTTTTATCGCAGCGCCGTACGCGCGATCGAGGAACTCCCTGTGCTTCAACGCGTGATGACGTGAATCTCCGAAAGCCATTCGACTGTCGGGACTCTCGCGATACAAGGTTAACGCGCGCTCATCGAGCTGACCGAAATCCGCCGGCACGATAGGACCGTCCTCGGGCTCGATGCAAAGCGGGTGGCGGGTGCCGCCGTCGACTAGAGTCCCGATGAGAAATACCTCGGGCTCAGCCGCATCTACACCGATTAGGTTGAGCGATTGACTCAGAGCCCAGTTCACCGATCGGCGGAAGATATGTTGGTACGCCCACATGAACTGTTCGATCGTCTTGCGCGCCATGGTGCAATGGTGTCACGCGTACCGGTGCCAGTTGGTCGCAATCGAAGTGGAGGCGCGGCACTAAGTACGGGTGCACATTACTCGAAACCGATGTATTCCCATGCCGCGTCGGACAACGCGTGGACCGCCGTGCGATCCCAGTCGGATCCTCGGAACAGGTAACGTAATTCGTGGACCTCGTGCCAATCGGGCGAACCCCCTCCTGAAAGGGTGCCGTTGAAGACAAAAGCAAGGACGCTCTTCATATCTGCTAGATAGGTTGAGTGATTAAACTCCGCATTGGGTACATTGTAAACGATGCATTCGACAAGATAAGATGGAATTTCATGGTCGATCAAGTCGGCTTCAGCGAGGACGGTCTGCAGCTTTTTTAGTGCTCGCACCATACGTTTGTACCGCCGGTTCGTAGCTCGTGTCTTCGCTCGTCCATTCTGCAATTGGATAGCAGGATAGTTGTCTTTATATCCACCAGAAGTCGGATACACACGTGAGCCCACATGGCAAATATTGATTGCGTCGTACCGACGATACTCCCAGCAGGGAACGACGTCCGCAGGTAGGGTCGTCCGATTCTCACGTACGCGATAAGCGATATCTCCTTCAGAAATCGCATTGCGGCCAAACGCATGCTGCAAAGCCGCGTTAATATCCGCCTTGAATTCTTCGCGCGTATACGGGTCCTCAGAGTCGACGATGCCAACGACGGACTTGTCCTGTCCCTTCAATTCGAAATCGAGATCGTAGTAGAAATATCCGTAATACTCAACGGCGATGTCCACATCGAAGTTCAGCCTTACATTCGTGTTATTAACATAAGACCCCTTTGCATAAACCCTGTAAGGCTTGCCACGAAGCGGCTCATAGTTCGCTAGTGCATCCCGTATCTCGCGCTCTGTGCGGTCGCGCTTGGACGTCTCATGATCACTCGGACGTTTCGCTGCGCTGCGCAGCCAATTCTCCCAATCAGTCATCCACCTCTCCTAGCCTCCGCGTCGCGCCGTGCTTCCAGCTGACACGCTTCCTGAAATGTCGTAGCGCGGCGATTAGAAATGCGACGAGCCGTGATGCTGCCCTTCGTATCTCGGTTGGTCCAGTACTCAGCTTCCAATTGTTTCGGCAGTGGGCCGTAGACGGTAGCGGCTGTGGTGCCGCGATGGACGGCCAACTGGTCGCGATGTTCGATTCTAGGGGTGTTCTCGTAGGTGTAGTAAAGGGTATAGCAGTCAGGCTCCTCGGCGCGTTTGGTGAAATCTGCCGTAACCGAGCGCGAGGCGCTCTGCGCAGTCATAAGACGGACCGACGTACTCGTGAATGTCTGAGTGATTGCGAGAGCGACATCGATCGTAGATTCGACTGGCTGTCGGGACTCAGTGTCAAAGCGGTACGAGGTGAGCGCTCCGTACCAAGTTCCGACTAACGACGGGCGTCCGGCCAATCGGACCAAACCCGGCCAACGCCAAATCCAACGATCGTAAGCGGCGAAAAGTATTGTCACACCCAATGGCGCGGAAGATATCACTCGCATTGCTAAGCTCGGCATTTGCGTACCCGTAATAAACAACATTAACGAGATGACTCCTACCATCAAGTAGGCCCCCAACTTCGCGCGACTAGTCGGATTCATCGCCTCTCATTCCTGCCGTTGACGGCTATTAAGTTGCTACAGTACTAGCAGTTGAGATAATGTAAAACAATAGAAGTTCTGCCGTCTAAAACAAGCCGATCGGTTCTCGTCCGCAACTCGCGGTGACGAAACCACAGCACCACCCTTTTGCATCGATGCGCATCAGCGGACGCGTCACGAGTGCGAACTCCGGCTGAGCCATCCGCTACCGCGTATTCCAGGAGGTAGGTCGACCTGTCGAATCCCGCTCTCAGGGCCGGGGTAACTCTCAGACGGGGCGCCACCGACAATCTGTTCTTCGTTAGTGCCCAATGGAACAGGCGCGGCACTAAAGGGAACATACGATTCGGTACCTAGACAAGGTCGACGCCGTCGTGCGCACGTGACCGCGGGCCTGAGTTAGCTAGTGCGTCAAGCACACGTACGGCGAAGGCGGGTGACATCGCAGCCTGCACCTCTTCGTCAGTCATCCAACAAATTTCACGTGCCTCTTCGGTCACCCGAGTTTCTCCCCCGGCGATCCGACACCGGTACACCAACGCGACGATTCCGTGGGTCAGGTTCTTGTAGACACCAGTGAGCCGCTCGACCGTGACCTCAAGTCCAGTCTCTTCCAGCACCTCGCGCTGAACACCGGCCTCAAAGGATTCGTCGAGTTCGAGCACGCCGCCCGGAGCCTCCCAGTGCCCGTTGTCATCGCGCTTGATGACCAAGACCCGACCATCGTCGCGGATCACGACGCCAGCGACGCTGACCGAGTGTTTTGGTGTGGCTGCCATGCGCAAGACTCCTCCGCGGACGACTCCATTAGCAACAGGGGACGTGTCGTTTCCCCTAGACTAGTCGCCTAGACATGTATGGGAAGGCTCTCAGGTGCTGCAACTTGGCCAGATCGACCGAGCGGACGATAAGCCGCCGTATCGGCAGATCGCCAGCATGTTGCGTGACTCCATCAGCTCTGGCCAGCTAGAAGCTGGCGGACGTCTCCCCTCCGAGGCCGAGCTGATCGAGCATTTCGGCGTCGCGCGGATGACAGTCCGCCAGGCAGTCCAGGAACTGCGCGCCGAAGGCCTGGTGATCTCCGAGCACGGTCGCGGTGTGTTTGTGCGGCCAGCTCCCCCAATTCGCCGACTCGCCTCCGATCGCTTCGCGCGGCAACATCGCGCCAGCGGCAAGGCCGCATTCACCGTGGAAGCGGAGAAGTCCGGCTATACACCTCAGGTCGACAACATCACCGTGTCCCGCGAGACGCCGGATTCGATTGTCGCCGAACGCCTTCGACTGACTTCTGATGATGAAGTCGTGGTTCGTTCACGACGCTACCTCGCCGATGGCAAACCAATCGAAACGGCGACCTCCTACATTCCTGCCACCTTCGCCAAAGGCACCAAGATCGAGCAGACCGAGACCGGGCCAGGCGGCATTTACGCGCGCCTCGAAGAGGCCGGCCACACCCTGGCCCGATTCACCGAGGAGGTGGGCGCCCGAATGCCCACCCCCGACGAACGCCGCGCCTTGCAACTTCCACCAGGGGCGCCGGTTCTCACCGTGGTTCGGACGGCCTACGACACCAACGACGTGGCTGTTGAAGTGTGCGACACGGTGAAGGTGGCATCGGCCTACCTGCTGGAATACGACTTCTCCGCGCGCTGAAACGTCGCAAAACGACCAAGTGCGCCAGAACGCTTGACTTACTCCTCTAGACGACTAGGTTGAATAGTCATCTAGTCCAATCCACTCGAAAGGCTCAGCAATGTCCATCCCCAAATGGCTCCAGATCGGCCACGACCAGGTGTTCTCACTCGGGGCGTTCCTCGTATCCGAGATACCGCCGATGATCGACTTCGACAAGTCCTCCGGCGACAACCGCGTGCAGGCAAGGGATCGCGATACCGGCTTGCCGATGTGGCAGGTCGAAGTGCTCGACGGTGATCCCGCAGCACCGAAGCGCAGCCGAACGGTGACGGTCAAGTTCGCATCACCGACGCAGCCCTCCGCGCCCGCCAATTCCAGCGGGACACCCTTTACCCCAGTGGTTTTCGACGGGCTCATGGCGCTGCCATACGTTGAGAAATCGGGTGACTTCTCCCGGATCGCCTGGTCGTTTCGAGCCTCCGACATGAGAGCACCGGGCAAGCCGTCCACGAGCGTAGCGACGAACCGGGAGTCGGCATGAATCCCGATCCGTACGCGCAGCTCGATCCTGACACCCCGTTCCGGCTCGATCACGCCGTGAATTTCCTGACCACTCTCGGCCTGTGGGCGGTGATCATCGTGGGAGTCAGTGCCGCCGTCCTCATCTACGGGCGACTGCACTCACCTGAGACTTTCGACGAACGGTTCGCAACACCGGCCACACTCCTGAGCTGGCGACTGTGGGCGTACATCTCCTGGCGCAGGCTCTGCAAGCGCTGCGGCTTGTCCGCCTCCGAACAGGTGACGCGTCGCGACAAAGAAGGGCACCAGGTCACTTTGACCCGCTGGTTTCATCCAAAGCTGTTGGGAACAGAGGTGTCTCAGACCACCCTGCGGCTCACGGTGCGGGCAAGGATGGGACAGACCGTGGAAGACCTGGAGCGCGCAGTCCCTGCGATCCGTGATGCTACCGGCGCACATTCGGCGCGGGCGGTTGTCGTCTCGCCGGGGACGCTGCGCATCGAGCTGATCAAGCGGGAGCAGTTGTCGACGGTACGTCACGCAGCGTCGCCAATGACGGTGACAACAACACGGGTGACGCTCGGACGGCGCGAGGACGGTTCCGATTGGATCCTTCCCTTGAGCGGCCGACACATCCTTACCGTGGGCTGCTCGGGTGCAGGCAAAGGTTCCGTCTTCTGGGGCATGGCCTGCGGGCTTGGTCCTGCCGCCGCCGCCGGAGTAGTTCATCTCATCGGTATCGACCTGAAGTACGGCATCGAATTATCAATCGGTGCAGGGCTATTCACCAAGATCGCGACCACCGAGGCCGACGCCGTGGCAACCCTTGCTGGGCTGGAGATGCTGATGGACAAGCGGGGCAAGGAGATGGCCGGCGGCACACGCGAGCACCGTCCGACCAAGGCCTCACCGCTGGTCGTGCTGCTGATCGACGAGCTGGCCGGGCTGACCGCCTACATGAGCGACCCAGCTCTGCGGAAAGAAGCCGCCGCCTCGTTGTCACGGATTCTCACCAAGGGTCGAGCACTGGGCATCGTGGTCGCCGCGTTCCTGCAAGACCCTCGCAAGGAGGTCCTACCGATGCGAGGCCTGTTTACCCAGACCATTGCGCTTCGACTGCGATCCCGCGAGGAAGTCACGATGGTCCTCGGTGACGGCATGGCCGACAAAGCGCCCGCGCACCGAATCAGCCCCGACAGACCCGGCACCGGCTACGTCATCGCCGAGGACGGCCACACGACCAAGGTCCGATCCGACTACTGGTCTGACGACCAGATCCGCTCCACTGCACAGCAATACGGAAGGTCAAGGACCGCAGGAGGGGCAGCGCAGTGAATGACTGGTTCGACTCAATCCAAGCAGCGAGGTGACGTCATGGTGATTCACGGTCTCCGGGAAACGCTCGTGTCCACCGGCGGCTTTCCAGAGCTGCTGACCGCAGATCAGGTGTCAGCGCTGCTGGGCGTCTCTGCCGCGACGCTCAACCGGTGGGCTGCGCTCCGCGAGACGACGGGCGAGCAGATCGGGCCGCCCTGCTACACCTTGTCGGAGCGGGTCCGTCGCTGGGACGCGGCCGAAGTCCGGTCCTGGCTCAAGCAGGTGCGTCGGTAATGGCCGGCAACACTCCGCGCGGCATCCGTAAACGGCTCAACGCCGTCGGGGAGCCCCGCTACCAAGTCCGCTACCTGATCCGTGACCCGGACGCCCCATCCGGCTGGGTGGAAACGTCCGCGACCTTCCCGACGCTGCGCGAGGCGAAGGCCTTCAAGTCCGAACGTGACAATGAAGCGGCGCTGGGCGCACGGCGGTTCGATCCTCGCCTGGGCCGGACGCCCCTCAGCAGGATCTGGACGCAGTTCTCCGACTCCAAGAAGCCGGCGGTGTCGCCCAAGACCTGGAGCGGCTACACCCAGCACTGGGAACTGCGCATCAAACCCCGCTTTGGTCACGTGCCCGTCGACGAGATCACCCGCGCCGACGTCCAGGCGTTCGTTGACGGCTTGACGGTTGGCCCGTGGGCGAAGGTTTCCACGCTGCGCCTCCTGCGGTCGATTCTCGACGTCGCCCACCAGGACGGCCGGATCCACCGCAACCCGGCCCTCGGCGTCTCCGCGGGCCGCATACCCGAGCGGGAACGGCACCGATACCTGACCGCACAGGAAGTCCAGACGCTCGCTACAGCGTGCGGGGATCAGGGCGATGTCGTGACCATCCTGGCCTACACCGGCCTACGCTGGTCCGAACTCGTCGGCCTCCGGGTCAAGGACATCGATCTGACCGCCCGTCGCCTCTACGTCCGACGGGCCGCACCGGAGGTCGAAGGCCGCATCGTCATCGGGCCGCCCAAGACCCGCGCCGGCATCCGAACCGTCCCGCTCCCCCAAGTCGTCGCCGACATCTTCAAAGGGCGCATCACCGGCCGGGAACCTGATGAGCCCGCAGTCACGTCACCCAATGGCGCGATGCTGCGCTCCAACAACTGGCGTCGCCACACGCACTGGAACAAAGCCCTCAAGAAGACCGACCTGGCGCCACTAACCATCCATGGTCTCCGCCACACCTACGCCAGCCTGGCTCGAAAATCCGGTGCCGACCTTCGCTACGTCCAGAAGACCATGGGGCACTCCACGCCGACCGTGACCGCGAACATCTACAGCGACCTCTATGCCGACGAGCTGGACCAGGTCGCAACCAACCTCGATCAACTTCATGCGACCGAGATTCATCTACCGAAGACCGGACAAGAACCGGACGAATCAAACTGACAACCGAGTGCAAGACCCGTGTCGATGCAGGTAAACAGTGGTGGCCAGGGCCGGGATCGAACCGGCGACCTTCCGCTTTTCAGGCGGACGCTCGTACCAACTGAGCTACCTGGCCGGAAGGCACCAGGTCGGTGTGCAACCGAATGCCTCGCCGTTCTGGCGACCCTGACGGGACTCGAACCCGCGACCTCCGCCGTGACAGGGCGGCGCGCTAACCAACTGCGCCACAGGGCCTTGCTTTCCTGCTGTGCTCCGTGTTTCCACGTTGCGTACCCCCAACGGGATTCGAACCCGTGCTACCGCCGTGAAAGGGCGGCGTCCTAGGCCACTAGACGATGGGGGCCTAATCCGAATTCCTCCGGGGTACTCGTCAACGCTTCCGTTGGGAGCTTCGATAGCTTAGGGCACCGCACGGAGAATTCCCAAACCAGATGCATACGGGCTGTTTCGGGGGTCTCGACGGCGTGCACCGAACCCTGCCGACGAGTGCGCGGACCGGTCGCGATTTCGGCGGTGCGAGCGACAAATCCGCACAGTCGGCGTCGGGCGCACCCGCCCATGCCGACAGGCTTGGGGTTTCGGCTATTCTGTTCCCTCGCGCCCCTATAGCTCAGTTGGTAGAGCTACGGACTTTTAATCCGCAGGTCCCAGGTTCGAGCCCTGGTGGGGGCACCAAGTACGCGACGCCTCTCACAAACCGCCGCGCCGACTCGAGTTGGCGCTGGTGTCGTGGCTGCCCCTCGTGCCGCCGCGTTTCGAAACGCCCGGCGTGGAGGCGCGATCCCCGCCCGAACGGGCGGTCTCGGCGGCCCCGCTGTTGCCGCGAGCACCCGAGTTGCCCGTGCTGCCGTAGCCGCCCCTCGTGCCAGTGCCGCCCGATGCACCCGGCGTGGCGTGGCCATCCCCGCCCGAACGGGCGGTCCCGCCGGAACCTCCGGTGCCGCCCGCACCGCCCGCACCGCCCGTTCCGCCGGTGCCGCCCACACCATCGGCAGCGGCAGAACCTTTCTTACCGAATAGTTTGCCTGAACCCGCCGCGCCCGCGGACCCACCGGACCCGCCGTTGCCGCCGGAACCGCCGACGGCGCCGCCGCCCCCGACACCCCCGTTGCCGCCGTACGCTCGCTCACCCGAACCGACGGCGATCGAAAAGGCGTCTCCGCCCTCGCCGCCGGAACCACCGTCACCCCCGACGCCGCCCGAACCGCCTTGCCCACCGGCCCCGCCCGCGCCCGCCGCGCCGCCGGAGCTGAACAGTCCGCCGCTCCCGCCGTCGCCGCCGGCACCTCCGGCGCCGCCCGTCCCGCCGGTGCCACCGGTACCCCCGACACCGCCGGTTCCACCGGTGCCGGCGTATGCGTCGGCCGGCAACGTCGAACGCGCTTCGGCGTAGCCGCCCTCGCCGCCAAACCCACCGGCCGCACCCGCGCCACCGGACCCGCCCTGGCCACCTTGGCCGCCGGCACCCCCGGCGCCGCCGGCGCCGAACAGCACCCCGCCATTGCCGCCGCGTCCACCGTTGCCGGCAGTGCCACCGTTGCCGGCCGGGCCGACGTCGATGCCCACACCTCCGACACCACCCGTACCGCCGATCCCACCGCTGGCATCGGTGTTCTCAAGAATTGCGCCGGCGCCGTTGCCGCTACCGCCCGGCCCGCCATCACCACCGATCTGGCCAAGGGTCCCCGCGCTCCCGGGGCCGCCGGGGCCGCCCACGTTGCGCCCACTGAAGCCGGTACTGCCGCCGGCGGCCGTCCCCGCAGCTGGAGTCACGGCGGATACCCCCACGGCCCCCGCGCCGCCGCTGCCGCCACTGCCGCCGATGCCGATCATTCCGGCGTTGCCGCCGCCACCGCCGTGGGCGCCCACGCCGCCGCTGCCGCCCGCACCGCCGTTGCCGATGATTCCGCCCTTGCCGCCGTTGCCGCCGTCCATCCCATCGATGGTGCTGTTCCAACCGTTTCCGCCGTTGCCGAACAGCCAGCCACCGTTCTGCCCGTTGGGGTTGTCGGCAGTACCGGCGGCACCATTGCAGATCAATCCACAGGACTGCGGGACATCGAGCGCAGTTGCCAGCGCGAAAGGCGTTGGTACGTCGCCGCTGCGGCCGCTCAGACTGCCGGGTGCGTCACAGCCGATTCCGACCGCGCCGGTGACACACTGCACGCCGCTGTCCAACGGTGACGTCACGTTGTCGGCGCCAGGCCCCGCCCAAGCGATGCCGGCGGGTCCGGCAAGCGCAAGGGCTCCCGCGCCCAGCACGCCGCCGGCAAACCATGCCGGGGCCTTCCGCTTCGCCCGATGTTTACCCAAGTGCCCACCCTTTCGCGAAAGCCCCACGGCGGGGCCGCAACAGGTGAGGACCTGTACCCCACTTTCGGTGGAGCGAGCGTGTTCGCGCAGATTAGCGGCTCCAGATGCACCTTGGCGGAGGACACGACAAATCAGCGCACTCGTCAGCCAGCGGGCTTTTCATCCGAGGCCCCAGGTTCGAGCCCTGGAGCACCACACAGAAACGGGGCGGCGGGTGGTTACTCGTCGCCTCTGTCGGCGCCGACTCCCCCGTCACGGCCGGTTCGCGACCTATCCGCCCTGCCACCGCCGTCGGCCTCTGCCGACGTAGGTGTGGACACTGACTGCCTGGTACGGGCATCATCCCTGCGCCCAACCCCCGACGCGCTGATGCGCTTTCGCTTCGATGCCACCTCATCGGAGGCGATGCGGTCGAGGCGGGCGATGCGTGGCAGCTTGCGCCTGGGCTCGGTCGACGCGGCGACGGGGTCAGCGTGCGCGGCTCGGTCAGGCTCGGGCGTGGACTCGACGGCAGGTGCTGATTCGACAACTGGTGCGGGCGTGCGCGGGACATCGTTGCGGACGTACCCAGCGTCTACGATCGGCTTGAGTTGTGCCTCAATTCTTTTGACGTCCTCCTCAGACATCCCGAGGTCCCGGAGCGGCTGCACCAGCGGCAGTCGCTCAGTGCGCACCAGGTACGAGGTGGTGACACCGCCGAGACTGTTCGTTGAGGTCGTCACATCCTCGGCGGGCACCGTGGCGAGATCCACCTCCGGATAGGTCATCTGCGCGTGCACATACACAATGCCCAGCAGCGCGTTCGCCACCGCCACGACGTTGCCGACCCGGTCGGGGAAGTCGGCGAACCCGTCGTACTCGCGGGTGATGTAGATCGTGTCCCACGGCGTCTCGGGTGCCCCCTCGACCGTCACTCCGAGCAGCGGCAGCACGTACCCCCGCTCCAGGTGACGAAACAGCCCACCGTGCGGATTCGACGGGTCCCCAACAGCAATGAACGTCAGCTCGTCGGCGGCGGGTCGGTCGTCCGCCGCAAGCTCCATCAGTCGCCGTTTCGTCTCGGCGATCACCAAACCGCCCTGCGAAACACCGACGGTCGTCTTGTGGCCCGGCGTCGACTCCATCTCCGCCTGCAACATGTCAGCGCCCATCGACACGGACCAGTCCATGTGCACCGGCGACGACGGATACCCGATATTCACCTGGGGGGCTCCGTGCGTGTAGGGCAGTGGCCACGGCCCCTGATCGCCGAGCAGCGCTGAACCGGTCCCGCCGATGGTGAACACGGTCCCGGCCGAGGCCTCGTGAGCCGTGGCGATCATTCCCGCGGCGGCAAGAGCCAACACGCAGGCAGCCACCCTTCGCACGTACATCCTTCGTTCCTCCCGTGAGGTACCTCTGTCGGCGCCCAGCTCCTGCACGCCGACAGCAACCCGAAGATCGGCGCGGCGCACTGGGCCCACCGCCGCACTCCGCTGGGCTCGGCGGCCACATCGGATGCGCGACTGCGGTCCCTGGTCCCGGTGAGGATACGAGCGTCGTACCGGTACCGCAGCCGGGGCAATTCCGTTGTGATAGGCGACACTTCGGGTGAATCAGCTCGTGCGTCGCAGGTCTGCGATCTGCGCGAACACCTGATCCTGTGCCACTGATCGCCACCCACCCGCCTGCGGCAGGCCACACCAACCCCGCTGCACTGGTTCGACATCGCCGAGCAGTCCAGCAGCAAACAATTCGCCGCGCCGTGCGCACTGCACCGACACCGGCGATACCCGTGTCGGTGTGATCTGCCCCATCCAGCGCGCGCCATCTCGGAGTTTGTGATCAGATTCCGCCACGATGTGATCACAAATGCTCAATCGGTGATCACGCCCGACAAACTACGGAAGAAAGACGCCGCATGACTGCCACCGCCGCGGCGCTCGGCGAGGTCGCACGCGTCATCCCCGTCGTCTACGCCTCACCGGGAGGGCCGGCGCCGTACTCGAGAACACCTACGCCTCACCGGGAGCCGAACTCGACCTCATTGAGCGCGGCTGCATCCCGTCGGGCCAGCTGACCGGTATCAAAGCCCGCGTCGTGCTGACCATGTTGCTGCGTTCGGGTTGCCCGCGTGGGGAGGCGGAGGCACTGTTGATGGCGGAGGCAGATGCCCGCCATGGCAAGCCCGCGACTGGCTAGCTGTACCAGGGCGCCGGGTTCGTCAGCGGATCAGCCACCGCCGCCTGGTGGGGCCAAGACGTCACCGGCCGCGGCTACGTCGAGGACATCGACCGGCGCCACTGAGGCCCGGCCCATGTCGACGGAGCGCTGCGTCGAGGCCCCCAGCACGAACGCGACCACTCCCACGATGAGCGCGATCAGCAGCACCGCCAACAACAGCACGAGCCGGCCCGAGCGACGCCTCGGCGCGAGCAGCGGCACCGGCGCGGTGATCGGATGCCACGGCGAGACCGGCATGGCCTGCGGCGCCTGCGGCACGGGGATCGGTCCGGTGACGGGATCGCCGTACACGTCGGCCAATTCGGCGCGCATCACCTCGGCGCTTGGGAAGCGCAGCGACGCGTCGCGAGCCATCGCGCGGTCGACGATCGCGGCCAGCTGCACCGGCACGTCGGGCCGCAGCACCGACACCGGCGGCGGTGGCTGCTCGGTGATGGCCTTGGCCAGCGCCACCAGGTTCTCCTCGGGGAACGCCCGGCGTCCGGTCAGCGCCTCCCAGCCGACCACGCCGACCGCGTACAGATCGTCGGCCACGGTCGCGGGATTGCCCGCGAGCCGCTCGGGGCTCATATAGGCCATGGTGCCCATGATCTGGCCCGTGTCGGTGCGGTGCGTGTCGGGGCCTTTGGCCAATCCGAAGTCGGCCACCTGAGCGTCCCCGGTCTGCGTGAAGAGGATGTTCGCGGGCTTGATGTCACGGTGCATGACGCCGGCCGCGTGCGCCGTCGACAGCGCCGACAACACGTCGATGAGCATCCTGCGGACGTAGTCCGGCGGCACCGGGCCGTGGGCGATCAGGTCCGCCAGGCTGTTGCCGGGGAGCCGTTCCATCACGATGAATGGCAGGCCGTTGTGTTCGCCGCTGCCGTAGACCGTGACGATGTTGGGGTGGCGCAGCGCCGCCGCCGACTGCGCCTCAGACCAGAATCTGCGCAGGTAATCCGGATTGTTGTCGAAGCCCGGGTAGAGCAGCTTGATCGCCACGGACTGTCCCGTCTGGGTGTCCCAGCCCTCGCGAACCTCGGCCATGCCGCCACGCCCGAGGACTCCCCGCAGCTCGTAGCGGCCGCCGAGCAGTTCGGGGGCGAACATGGGTTCCACCGTAGTCGTAGGCCCGTTCGCCGGATGCCAACCGTGCGTCACCGTGTCTCGTCGGTCAGCGACGGCCGCCAGACGGATGACGGCGCTCCCAGAACCGGCCCAGGAGCGTCGCCCCGCGAAGGACGAGGACGGCGTAGGCGAGGGCAAGGAACGGGCCGAAAACCCACGCAACAGTCATCGCGGTCATTCGTCTCACCCCCTGCACTCACCGGTGCTCCCATCAGATCACGAGAGGGTGACGCCGCCCGTTCAACGCGCCGGGCTACACCTTGGGGCAGTAGTGCATGCCGTTGTCGCGGTGCCCGATTGGCGGCAGGTTGCGCGCGGGCGTCTCGGGCAGCGGCGTGTCGGCGGGGATGCGGCCGGTCGCGCGGTCCCATCCGGCGCGGGGCCGGGGATGCATACGCCTGCGCTTGGGCAGCAGGGTGAACACGAGGTTCACGGCTTGGCCGAACCGGCGATGCAGCCACTCGTCACGCCGCGACCAGCTGTAGCCCATGCGCTTTCGCACTGCGGGGTGGTACAGGCCGACGGTGAACCAGACGAAGAACGGCGCCAGCAGCTTCAGTTGCGCTTTCCACAGCCAGTCGGGAATCCACGCCGCGAATGGCGGCGCGGGCAGTTCGGTCAGGTCCAGCACGTCGCGCGCGGCCTTGTTGTCCTCAAGAACCTCGGTGCACATGTGGTCCCAGTAGGCCTGGAACTCCTCCCATGTCTTAGGCACCGGACGCATGCTCATGCCGTACATCGAGTACCACTGGACGTGCTCCTCGAACAGCTGACGCTTCTCGTCCTCGGTGATACCGCCGCACAGACGGTCGGCGACGATGATCGTGCCGACGAAGAACGTCGAGTGCGCCCAGTAGAAGACGTCGGGATTGAGCGCGTGATAGCGGCGCCCCGCAGCGTCGACACCCTTGATGTCGACGTGATAGTCGCGCACCTGTGCGCCGGTCATCGGGGCGCGGTCGGTGTCGAACACCACGCCGCCGATCGGATACAACGACCGCAGCAGGCGCGGCCAGCGCTCCTGGAAGAAGATCGAATGCTCCTCGACGGCCGCGCCCAACTGAGGATGCATGTTCTGCATCGACCCAGCCCAGGGACCCTGCAGCATGCCGCGCCAGTCGCCGAAGTACTTCCACGTCAGAGAGTCGGGACCCAGCGGGGTCGGGGGCGTTTCGTACCCGGTGGCCGACATCGGGCAGCCTGTCGCCAACTCAGTACTGGCAACGGGGTCGAGGTCAGTCGTATCTTGAGTCACGCAATTTCCGATCAGTCGATGCAGACAATCTGACTACAAGTGTTGTCAATGTGAATACTAGGAGTGACGTGACGTCCGGTCAACGCAGCAGCCGCTGGGCCGGCGTTCCCCTTCGAGACCGGCCTGCCCGCCGCCGCGACGCCCTGATCGCCGCGGGCGTCCAACTCCTCGGCGGTGTCGCCGGACCGGCCATCACGGTGCGAGCGGTCTGCAGACACGCCGGACTCACCGAACGCTATTTCTACGAGAGCTTCGAGGACCGCGACGACTTCGTGCGCGCGGCGTACGCCGAGGTGTGCACCCAGGCCATGGGCGCACTCGCGCCCGCCACGTCGGCACGCGAAGCTGTCGAGAAGTTCGTCGCCCTCATGGTCGATGACCCAGTCCGGGGCCGTGCCCTGCTGCTGGCTCCGGAGGCCGAACCGGTGCTGAGCCGCTGCGGTTCGGAGTGGATGCCGAACTTCATCGACCTGCTCCAGCGCAAACTCACCACGATCACCGATCCGGTGGTGCAGGCCATGACCGCGACGAGCCTGATCGGAGGCCTGACTGCATTGTTCTCGGCCTACCTCAACGGACGCCTCGCGGCCAGCAGGGAACAGTTCATCGACTACTGCGTCGAGCTTCTGCTCATGGGGGCCAACAGCGCCTGAAGCGCCATGCATCAATGCCGACATGCCGGGGGTGAACTTGTTTGATACTCCGGTACACAGATATATTGACTGCAACCACGCGGTACACATAAATGGGAGGTGTCGTGTCGCAAGACCTGACCGACCTGCAACTTCTTCACGAGCTCGAGCCTGTCGTCGAGCAGCAGATCAACCGTCATATGAAGATGACGAAGGACTGGAACCCGCACGACTACATCCCCTGGTCGGACGGCAAGAACTTCTACGCCCTCGGCGGCCAGGACTGGGACCCCGACGAGTCCAAGCTCGACGAGGTGGCCCGCACCGCAATGGTGCAGAACCTGTTGACCGAGGACAACCTGCCGTCGTATCACCGCGAGATCGCGATGAACTTCTCGATGGACGGACCGTGGGGCTTCTGGGTCAACCGCTGGACGGCTGAGGAGAACCGGCACGGCATCGCCCTGCGCGACTACCTGCTGGCCACCCGCGCGGTCGACCCGGTCGAGCTTGAGATCACCCGCATGGAGCAGGTGACCCGCGGCTTCTCGCCGGGCCAGAACCAGCAGGGCGACCTGTTCGCCGAGAGCCTGTTCGACTCGGTGATGTACGTGTCGTTCCAGGAGCTGGCCACCCGTGTGTCGCACCGCAACACCGGTAAGGCCTGCAAGGACCCCGTCGCCGACCAGCTGCTGCAGCGCGTGTCGGCCGACGAGAACCTGCACATGATCTTCTACCGCGACGTCAGCGCCGCGGGTCTGGACATCGCCCCCAACCAGGCGATGACCTCACTGCACCGCGTGCTGACCAACTTCAAGATGCCCGGGTACACCGTGCCGGACTTCCGCCGCAAGGCCGTCATCATCGCCGTCGGCGGTGTCTACGACCCGCGCATCCACCTCGACGATGTCGTGATGCCGGTGCTGAAGAAGTGGCGCATCTTCGAGCGCGAGGACTTCTCCGGTGAGGGCGCGCGACTGCGCGACGAACTCGGCGAGCTGATCAAGGAGCTCGAGGACACCTGCGTGAAGTTCGAGGTCGCCAAGCAGCGTCGCCTCGAGCGTGAGCGCAAGGTGGCCGAGAAGAAGGCCATGAAGAACCTGTTGGTGTCGACATCATCAGCGGCCTCCTGACCGACCGCCTCCAGGCGGCACAGCCTTCGGACCGATCCGCACTGCGGATCGGTCCGTTCGCATTGCCCAGCCCCGTCGTGCTGGCCCCGATGGCCGGTGTGACAAATGTCGCATTCCGCACCCTCTGCCGACAGCTCGAGCAGGAGATGGTCGGGACCGTCAGCGGGCTGTACGTCTGCGAGATGGTGACCGCCCGCGCGCTCGTCGAGCGGCACCCGGTGACCATGCACATGACGACGTTCGCGCCGGAGGAGTCACCCCGGTCGCTGCAGCTGTACACGGTCGACCCGGCAAACACCTATGCGGCGGCGAAGATGATTGCTGACGAGGGCCTCGCCGACCACATCGACATGAACTTCGGCTGCCCCGTCCCCAAAGTCACCCGCCGCGGCGGCGGTGCCGCACTGCCGTACAAGCGAAAGCTGTTCGGCCAGATCGTGGCGGCCGCGGTGCGCGCCACCGAAGGCACCACGATCCCCGTGACGGTGAAGTTCCGGGTGGGCATCGACGATGAACACCTGACCTTCCTCGACGCGGGCCGCATCGCTGAGCAGGAGGGCGCCGCGGCCGTGGCGCTGCACGCCCGAACCGCCGCGCAGCGCTACTCCGGGGCTGCCGACTGGGATCGCATCGCAGCGCTCAAACAGCACGTCCGCAGCATCCCCGTGTTGGGCAACGGCGACATCTTCGACGCCAGCGACGCGCTGGCCATGATGGCCGCCACGGGCTGCGACGGCGTGGTGATCGGCCGAGGCTGCCTGGGGCGGCCGTGGCTGTTCGCCGAGTTATCGGCGGCGTTCACGGGAGCGCCTGCGCCCACCCCACCCAACCTCGGTGCGGTGGCCGACATCATCCGTCGCCATGCCGTGCTGCTGGCCGACCACTTCGGCGAGGACAAGGGCATGCGGGACATCCGCAAGCACGTCGCCTGGTACCTGCACGGCTTCCCGGCGGGCTCCGATGTGCGGCGCGCTCTGGCGCTGGTGAAGACGTTGGACGAACTCGACCGACTGCTGGGCAACCTTGAGGCGTCGGCACCGTTCCCCGAGGTGGGCAGCGGTCCTCGCGGCCGTCAGGGCTCACCGTCCAAGGTCTCGCTGCCCGAGGGATGGCTCGATGACCCCGATGACTGCACGGTGCCCGAGGGGGCTGACGCTATGCACTCCGGTGGCTGAATCGAGACGTTCTCGACATCGGACGTCTCAGGTTGTCTCAGTACGATGTGAACCTGTTCCAGTTCGCTCCGGTGGCGCGCGGCGGGTCTGGACTGCTAAAGACATAAGGAACGTTTGTGTTTGTCAGCGTCGACAGGCACCCATTGGGCGCTGCCCGCGCACGCTGAGTGAGACCTCACGGAAATTCGGAGGCCGGATACGGACATGAGTGACGGCGACAGCGCCACTCCTGGCCAGCACCGTGCGCCCGACCCGCACAGTGACAACCAGTGGCTTACCCGAACTCCGCGGCCCAAGCCAGACGCCGCGCCGTGGGAACGCGCATCGGATGCGTCCGACGCACCGGAACCCGTTCCCACCGGCAACCACACCGACGGAATCACGGTCGCCGACCTGATCGCCAGGGTCACCGGCGACATCCCCAGGATTCTGCAGACGCCCGCGGACGACGATGCGGACGACGATGCGGACGACGCACCAGCGTCCAGCGCCGGGAGGTCCCGCCACCTCGACGATCAGGACGACCCGCCGACCATCCCCACGGTGTCGGCCTACGAGGCCGAACTCCCCGAGTTCGCGCTCGCCCCCCGACGGCGCCGGGACGTCGAGGACGAACCGGCCACCGCGATCCTCCCGGTCGCAGGCGCGGAGCCGCTGCCCGATCTCTCCGACAACGCCCCGGTCACGCCGAAGACGAAGCCGAGCGCGCCGCGTGGCCGCCGATCGATCCTGCTGGCGGGCCGTTCGCTCGCCGCGATGTTCGCGGTGCTCGCGCTGGTGCTGACCGGCGGCGCCTGGCAGTGGACGACGGCGAAGAACAATCGACTCAACAACGTCGCGGCACTGGACCTGAACTCTCGCGACATCGTGGACCCCAACGCCCAGTTCGGCGATGAGAACTTCCTGATCGTCGGCGTCGACAGCCGCTACGGTCAGAACAGCGACATGGGCGCGGGAAGCACGTCGGACGCCGACGGCGCACGGTCGGACAGCGTGATCCTGGTCAACATCCCGGCCGACCGTAAGCGCGTCGTCGCGGTGTCGTTCCCCCGTGACCTGGCCATCACCCCGCAGCAGTGCGAGGCCTGGAACGCCGCGACCGGCCAGTACGGCCCCGTCTACGACGAGACCACCGAGACCTACGGGCCCGAAGAGGTCTACACCGAGTCGAAGCTGAACTCCGCCTACGCTTTCGGCGGGCCCAAGTGCCTGGTCAAGGTGATTCAGAAGATCTCGGGGCTGTCGATCAACCGGTTCATGGCCGTGGATTTCGCCGGCTTCGCCAAGATGGTCGACGCCCTCGGCGGCGTCGAGGTGTGCAGCACCACGCCGTTGGAGGACTACGAACTCGGGATGGTGCTGCCGGTTGCCGGCCGGCAGATGGTCGATGGCACCACGGCACTGAACTATGTGCGGGCCCGGCAGGTCACCACCGAGGTCAACGGTGACTACGGCCGCATCAAGCGCCAGCAGTTGTTCCTGTCGTCGCTGCTGCGGTCGTTGATCTCCAAGGAGACCTTCTTCTCGCTCAGCAAGCTCAACAACGTCGTCAACATGTTCATCAACGACAGCTCGGTCGACAACCTGACCACCAAGGACCTCGTGGAGCTCGGTCAGTCACTGCAGGGCGTGTCGGCGGGCCGGATCACCTTTGTCACCGTTCCCACCACCGGGTACGCCGACGAGTGGGGCAACGAGCAGCCCCGCACCGAGGACATCCGCGCGCTGTTCGACGCGATCATCAACGACGACCCCCTGCCCGGTGAGAACGACCAGAACGCGACGACCACCCCGGTGACCGCCGCGGAGACGACGGAGACCACCGAGGCGACGACGACCACCGACGCCACCTCCGAGCTCAACGCGGACGGCGAGGACCCGGTCCAGGAGATGGCCGCGACCACCGAAGAGGTCAGCGCGATCACGACCGAGCCGCAGGAGATCAGCGTGCACGTGTCGAATTCGACCGACACCAGCGGACTGGGTTCGACGGCGAGCAACGACCTCCAGAGCTACGGCTATAACGTCGACACTCCCGACGACTACCCCGAGGCCCTCACCGAGACGACGGTGCAGTACTCGCCCGGAAATGAGCAGGCCGCGGCCACCGTGGCGGCCTCGCTGGGCACTCCGCGCATCGAGCGGGTCACCGGCCTGGGCGATGAGGTCCAGGTCGTGCTCGGGTCCGACTACTCCGCCGTCAGCCCTCCCCCGCCCAGCGGATCGCAGCGGACCGTGACCGTCGTGCACCGGGTCAAGTCCACTCCCACGCACCTGCCGGAGGACCTGACCGTCACCAACGGGGCCGACATCAGCTGCGAGTAGCGGCCCGCCATTCATCGGCCGTTCACCCTGCACATCGTGTCTAATGCCGTGGCCGCACCGTAGGCTGGAAGCCATGCGGACCGCTTACCACGAGCAGCTTGAAGCCCTGACGGCCCAACTTGGAGAGATGTGCGGACTCTCCGGACGTGCCATGGAGCGCGCCACTCAGGCGCTGCTGCAAGCTGACCTGGTTCTCGCGGAGCAGGTGATCACCGACCACGACCAGATCACGGCGATGAGCGAGACCGCCGAGGAGAGCGCGTTCGTGCTGCTGGCGCTGCAGGCCCCCGTGGCAGGCGACCTGCGCGCGATCGTCAGCTCGATCCAGATGGTCGCCGACATCGACCGCATGGGCGCGCTCGCGCTGCACGTGGCCAAGATCGCCCGTCGGCGTCATCCGCTGCACGCCCTTCCCGAAGAGGTCAACGGCTACTTCGCCGAGATGGGCCGGTTGGCGGTCGAACTGGGCAACAGCGCCCAGGAGGTGGTCCTGTCGCGAGACCCGCAGAAGGCCGCCAGCATCCGCGAAGAGGACGATGCGATGGACGATCTGCACCGTCACCTCTTCTCGGTGCTGATGGACCGGGAGTGGAAGCACGGCGTGGCCGCGGCCGTCGACGTGACGCTGCTCGGCCGGTTCTACGAACGCTTCGCCGACCATGCCGTCGAGGTGGCCCGGCGGGTCATCTTCCAGGTCACCGGCAGCTATCCCACCTTGGAGCACGACCTGTACAAGGCGCACTGATCCACCCCACGACAGTGGGCCCCTGCGGAAGCAGGGGCCCACTGTCGTTCGCGGCGACACTCAGCCGAAGCGGCCGGAGATGTAGTCCTCGGTGGCCTTCTGGGTGGGGTTGGAGAAGATCTTCTCGGTGTCGTCGATCTCGATGAGCCGGCCCGGTTTTCCGGTGGCCTCGAGGTTGAAGAACGCGGTCTGATCGCTGACGCGCGCGGCCTGCTGCATGTTGTGGGTGACGATCACGATGGTGAAGTCGAGCTTCAACTGGGCGATCAGATCCTCGATCGCCAGCGTCGAGATCGGATCCAGCGCCGAACACGGTTCATCCATGAGCAGCACGTCGGGTTGCACCGCGATGGCGCGGGCGATGCACAGGCGCTGCTGCTGACCGCCGGACAGCCCGCCGCCCGGCTTGTCGAGGCGGTCCTTGACCTCATTCCACAGGTTGGCGCCGCGCAGTGACCGCTCCGCGGTCTCGTCGAGCGTCTTGCGGTTGCGCACCCCCTGCAACTTCAGACCTGCGACCACGTTGTCGCGGATCGACATGGTGGGGAAAGGATTCGGCCGCTGGAAGACCATCCCGATGGTCTTGCGCACGCCGACCGGATCGACTCCGGATGCGTAGATGTCGTCGCCGTCGAGCAGCACCGACCCCTGGACTCGGGCGCCGGGGATGACCTCGTGCATGCGGTTCAGGGTGCGCAGCACCGTGGACTTGCCACACCCGGACGGGCCGATGAACGCGGTGACGCTGCGCGGCGGCACCGACAGCGAGACGTCGGCGACGGCGTGGAACGACCCGTAATAGATGTTGACGTCCTTGAGGTCCAGACGTTTTGCCATGACGGACTCCTAAACCTTCTTCGGTGCAAAGAATTTCGCGACGAAGCGGGCCGCGATGTTGAGAATGGCGATCAGCACGATCAGGGTCAGTGCCGCGCCCCAGAGGCGGTCGGTGGGCACCGGATTGGCGCCCGCGCCTGCCGAGGTCTGGTCGTACATCATGCCCGGCAGCGAACCCATGAAACCGCCGAACATGTCGAAGTTGATGGCCTGCGCATAACCCACCAGGATCAGCAGCGGTGCGGTCTCCCCCATCACACGAGCGAGAGCCAGCATGATGCCGGTGACGATTCCCGACAGCGCCGTGGGAATGACGATGCGCACGATGGTCTTCCACTTCGGCACGCCCAGCGCATAACTGGCCTCACGCAGGTCCATCGGAACGATGCGCAGCATCTCCTCGGTGGAGCGCACGATCACCGGGATCATCAGCAGGACCAGGGCCAGCGACACCGCGAACCCCGACCGCTGAAATCCGAACGTGGCAACCCACAGCGCGTAGATGAACAGCGCGGCCACGATCGAGGGGACGCCCGTGAGGATGTCGACCATGAACGTGGTGATTCTGCCCATCCGCGTGCCGCCGCCGTACTCGACGAGGTAGATCCCGACGAACACCCCGACCGGGATCGAGATGACCGCGCAGACCAGCCCCTGCAGCAGCGTGCCCACGATCGCGTGGTACGCGCCGCCGCCCGCGGCGAACGCCGTCATACCGGACTGGGAGTTGAACCACCACGTGCTCGAGGTGACCGCCCCGATGCCCTTGGAAACCACCGAGTAGAGCACCCACACCAGCGGCACCAGGGCCACCAGCACCGACAGCGACACCAGAACCGTGGCCACGTTGTCGGTGATCCGGCGGCGCGTGCTCACGCCCTGGAAGGTGCGGGCCTTGACCGGTTGGTCCAATACGGAACTGGTCATGACTTGCCCTTCCCAGCGACCGCCGCGCGGGCCAGTGAGTTCACCACAAATGTCAGGATGAACAGCACCAGACCTGCCGCGATGTAAGCGCCTGCCTTGTACTGGTCGTTGAATTCCGAAGCGGCCGCGGCGATCTTGCTCGCGAACGTGTAGCCGGCGTCGAACAGCGACCACCCGAACGCCTTCTGGGTGCCGCGCAGGATGATCAGCAGCGCGATGGTCTCGCCGAGCGCTCGGCCCAGCCCCAGCATCGCCCCGCTGATGTACCCGGACATGCCGAACGGCAGCACCGTCGTCCGGACCACCTCCCACCGGGTGGCGCCGAGCGCGAGCGCGGCCTCGATCTGCCCACGCGGAGTCTGCACGAACACCTCACGGGTGACGGCCGTGATGATCGGCAGGATCATCACCGCGAGCACGATGCCCGCCGTGAAGATGGTTCCACCGCCGGCCACCGAGGCGTTGCCCGTGGCGAACAGGAACAGCCAGCCCAGGTATTCGTTGAGCCACAGCGCAAAGGGCTGCAGCACCGGGGCCAGCACGTACAGACCCCACACGCCGTAGATGATCGACGGCACAGCAGCCAGCAGGTCCACGAGATAGGCCAGCGGACCGGCGACGCGTCGCGGTGCGTACTGCGTCAGGAAGACCGCGATTCCCAGCGCCACCGGCATGGCCAGGATCAACGCGAACACCGACACGAACACCGTCACCTGAAGCAGATCCAGGATGCCGAATTTCATCGCCGACGTGTCGGTGGTGACCCAGTTTCCGCCGTACAGGAAGAAGTTGGCCTCGTTGCGGGACAACGCCGGGATGGCCCGCCACAACAGGAACAGGCCGATGGCGGCGATCAGCGCGATGATGAGGATGCCCGAGCCCTCCGCCAGCCAGCGGAAGACTCGGTCACCCAGGCGAACCCTGGCACCACGGCCGGGGTCGGTCGAGATCGGCTCGGGCTCGGGGAACGGTGAAGCGATGACCTCTCCGGAGCCTGCATCGGCCGGATTAGGAGTCGTCACAGCAACACCATCGCCGATCCTGTCACTAGTAGATCTGGTCATACATCCTCACCGCATCCGTGCCGATTCGCAGGGGGTACTACGCAATGGCGTCGATTGCCGCGGTGAGGCGTTCCTTGAACTTATCCGGCAGCGGAACGTAGCCCGCAGCGGACAGGCCGCTCTGGCCCTGGTTGGCGGCCACCGTCATGAAGGAACGCACCGCCGCGGCGGTGTCGGGGTCGTACCCCTTGGAGCACACGATGTTGTAGGTGGCCAGGACCAGCGGATAGGCGCCGGGTTCCGTGGTGCCGTACAGCGACGCCAGGTCGAGCACCAGATCGTGGCCTTCGCCGGCGAACGTGGCCGCGTCGATCGCCTTGGCGGCCGACTCGTCGGTCAGTTCGACGGCGCCGCTGCCAGTGTCGATCTGGGCGAACGGCACCCCCGCCTGCTCGGCGAAACCCTTCTCGACGTAACCGATCGATCCGGGGGTGGACTGCACGGCCTGCACGACGCCCGCCGACTTCTGCGCGCCCTCGCCGGCACCACCCTGGAACTCGCTGCCCGCTCCCTTGGTCCAACTCTCCGGAGCCGCGGTCTCCAGATACTTCTGGAAGTTGTCGGTGGTGCCTGAGGAGTCCGAACGGAAGATCGGCGTGATCGGGGTGTCGGGCAGTGTCGCGCCCTCGTTGAGGGCCGCGATCGCGGGGTCGTTCCACCTGGTGATCTGGCCACCGAAGATCTTGGCCAACAGGTCGGCGTTGACCGCGAGCCTGTCGACGCCGTCGACGTTGAAGGCCAGGGCGATGGGGCCGAACACCAGCGGCAGGTTCCACGCCGGGTTGTCGCCGCAGCGTGCGGCGGCCTGTTGGACCTGCTCGTCCTTGAGGGCCGAGTCCGAACCCGCGAAGTCGACGTTCTTGGCGATGAACTGCTCGCGCCCGGCGCCCGACCCCGTGGGGTTGTAGGCGAGGTTCTTGCCCGGGCAGGCCTGCCCCCACGCCTGGTTGAACAGTGCGATGGCGTTCTGCTGCGCCGTCGAACCCTCACCGGTGAGGGTGTTCTTGCCCTCGCAGTTGGCCGCACCCAACGCCGTGCCGGTCGCCGTCGTGCCCGCGGGAGTGTTGTTGTCGCTGCCGCATGCCGTGAGGGCCAGACCCGCGACGGCCGTCGCCGAGATCGCAGTCAGGACAGACCTGCCCATGGTGTTGCGCTTCACCGAACCCACTTTCTGTGTGCCACAAGTGCCTGCTGTTGCCATTCATCGGCAACGTATGCGCTGGTGATGGACAGAACCCCGATGGCGGGTGAACGTGGAGTGAACAGCTGCGTGAACGCCGGATGGCGGCAGGCTGTGAGCCTCTAATCGCGTGCGTAGGCGGTGTCGACGCTGTGCACCGTGAAGCCCAAACGGTCATACGTGCGGACCGCCGCGGTGTTGTCGGACTCGACGTAGAGCATCACGACGGGGTCCGGGTACGACGACAGGCGCTGCGCGAGGTGACGCATGCCGACCGCGGTCAGGATGCGGCCCAGCCCGCGACCCTGCGCCTCTGGGTCCACGCCCACGACGTAGACCTCGCCGAGGCCCTCCGGATCCTTGTGCACCTTGGTCCAGTGGAAGCCCACCAGATGATCGGTGCCGGCGTCGAACGCCAGGAACAGGCCCTCAGGATCGAACCACGACTCGTCGCGACGTTCGGCGATGTCGGCCTCGGTCCATCCGCCCTGTTCGGGATGCCAGGAGAAGGCCGCGTTGTTGACCCGCAGCAGTTCGGCGTCGTCGGAAGGCCCTGCGTACGTGCGGATCTCGGTGTCCGGGGCGTCGTCGACCGCGGGCAGGTCACCCAGGGGGCGCCGCATCTGCAACAGTCGACGCACCGCGACCAGGCCGGCCGCGCGGGCGGTGGCCTCGGCGGCGGGCAACGTGCCGTGGGCCCAGAACCGGATCTTGTCCGACCGCTGCAGGGCAGCGCGGATCAGGTCAGCACCCACACCGCGCCTGCGCGCGGACGGATGCACGACGAGTTCGGCCATCTCGGGTGTGAGGTTGAGGTACCCGATCTGCGCGCCGGTGTCGTCGCGCGCGAGCAGATGCTCGGTGCGCTGATGCCCGAGTTCCCGGATGACCTGCTCGCCGACAGGCACAACATCATCGAATTCCGTTGCGGCCCTGATAATCTCGGCGACTGCAAGCTGCTCTTCGGAGGTCAGTGCGGTACGCCAGGACAGCTCGGTCACTGGCTGTGCAGCGGATCGGCGAAGGCGTCGGAATCCGCGGCCAGGGCGTCGTCGTCGGCGATGAGATCGTCCTGGTCGAGTTCGGCGAACTCGACCTCCTCAGCACCGGGATCGGCGACCGGCGGTCGCCCACGGGTGGGCCGGACGGCCTTGTAGCCGACGTTGCGGACCGTGCCGATGAGCGACTCGTATTCGGGGCCGAGCTTCGCGCGCAGTCGCCGGACGTGGACGTCGACGGTGCGGGTGCCGCCGAAGAAGTCATAGCCCCAGACCTCCTGCAGCAGTTGCGCGCGGGTGAACACCCGGCCGGCATGCTGCGCGAGGTACTTGAGCAGTTCGAACTCTTTGTAGGTCAGGTCGAGCGGGCGACCCCGCAGGCGGGCGGTGTAAGTGCCCTCGTCGATCACCAACTCGCCGAGGGTGACCTTGCCCGCACTCTCCTGGCTCGCCACACCGCCGCGTCGGCCCACCAGCAGGCGCAGACGGGCGTCGATCTCGGCGGGTCCGGTGCTGGGAAGCAGGATCTCGTCGAGACCCCATTCGACGTTCACGGCGACCAGGCCGCCCTCGTTGACCACGGCCACCACCGGAACGCCGGTGTTGGTGGTCCCCAGCAGTCGACAGAGGCCGCGGGCGGCCGCGAGATCGGTGCGCGCATCGACGATCGCCACATCAGCGGTTCCGGCCTCGAGCAGCGAGGACACTTCGGTCGGGGCGGAGCGGACGTTGTGGGCCAGCAGAGCCAGCGACGGAAGTACGGACTCCGGATGTGGGTCGACGGTGAGTAGCAGTAGCTCCAACAGGGCCTCCAGAGACCAGGGGTGATCCCCTAGATTCATGGCCGACACATCGTCGTTACCGACCAGGTTCGTATAACGATAACCTGACGCCCGTCGATCAGCCCTGTTGAACGGCCATGAGGCGCAGGTAGGACACAATGGCGGCGTGCGGAGATTCGTGACCCGGAGCGCTGTGGCCGTGCTGACCGTCGTGCTCGCGGCGATTGCCGTGGACTTCGGAGCTGCGATCCTCGCCGAGTACCGCCTGTCCCGCGCGGTTCGCAACGCCGCGCATCTGCAGTGGGATCCGTCGGTGGCCATCCTGGGGTTTCCGTTCAGTCCGCAGGCCATGCGTCACCACTACGACGAGGTCGAGATCAAGGCGAACGACGTCGAGCACCGGCACGTCGGCCGCGCCTCACTTGAGGCCACGATGCACTCGGTCGGGTTGACGGACGCATCGTGGCTGGTCAGGCCGGAAGCGCCGCTTCCGATCGGCAAGATTGAGAGTCGCATCATCATCGACTCCGCCCACCTCGGGGCGTTCATGGGACTCAAGGACCTGATGGTGGAGGCACCGACCCGCGAATCCAACGATGCGACGGGCGGCACCACCGAATCCGGCATCTCGGGCAGCCAGGGCCTGGTGTTCACCGCGACGCCGAAGTCGGCCGGCTTGGAAGAGCGGGTCAGCGTCTCGGTGGACCTCTCGATCGAGGGTCCGGAACGCACGACGCTGGTGTTCACGCCGACGGAGGTGCTCACCGGCCCCGGCACCGCCGATCAGGAGGTGCCCGAGGAGAACCGCGACGCAGTGCTGGCAGCGTTCGCGGCCCGCCTGCCCGACCAGCGCCTGCCGTTCGGCGTCGCACCGACCAGCCAGGGTGCCCGCGGATCGGATGTGATCATTGAGGGGATCACCGAGGGATTGACCATCACGCTGGCGGAGTTCACACAATCATGAACACATCTGCTGGCCTCACGATCGTCATCGTGATCGCCGTTCTGGCCCTCGGATATCTCGTCGGACGGTTGATCACGCTGCGTTCGGGGATGCTGCGTGATGCCGCCAAGGCCGCCAACGTCGACACGACCGGGTTGGGCCTGTCCGACACCGGGCCGACGGTTCTGCACTTCAGCGCGACGTGGTGCGGACCCTGCGCCGCCGTCCGCCGGGTCGTCGACACGGTGTGCGCCGAACTGCCGTCGGTCGCCCATGTGGAGATCGATATGGACGACAATCCGGAGGCCGCACGGCGGCTTTCGGTGCTGTCACTGCCGACAACGATCATTTTCGATCGCGACGGCCACCCGCGCTACCGGACCACCGGGGTCCCCAATGCCGGTGACCTGCGGTCAGCGCTCGAACCGCTATTGGCCTGATCACGGTCTCATTGGGTAAGCTGTCCGGCGTGTCAGCCCGCATTGAGCTTTCGCTCACCAAGCGCCGCGCAGTTGATCTGTGCCGCGTCGCGGGCTGTTGCTGTTGTTGTTGCCGCTGAGTCGCTGCGCGCTCTTCGCGCGCACCCCGCGAGCAGCCTCTGTGGCCTGTTCGCGCCCAGTCCAAAGACAACACAGCAGGAGCACCTTTATGTCGAACGTCAACACACCCGATCAGGTCGATGTCAGAGGCCCCAGGTTCGTCGCCTGGGTGACGACAACCGTCCTGATCGCCACGCTGCTCATCTCCTCGTTCAGCACGGCGGCCGCGGCGACGCTGCTGGGTGTGCAGGCCGTGGTCTTCGCCGTCGGCGCCTCGCTCGGACCGCGCAGGCACCCCTTCGGCCGCATCTTCGCCAGCCTGGTGGCGCCCCGTCTGGGACCGGTGACCGAACGTGAGCCGATCCCGCCGCTGAAGTTCGCCCAGTTGGTCGGGTTCGTCTTCGCGGTCGTCGGCACCGCCGGTTTCGCCCTGGGCAGCGCCCCGCTCGGCCTCACTGCCACCGCGTTCGCACTGTTCGCGGCGTTTCTCAATGCGGCCTTCGGCATCTGCCTCGGCTGCCAGATCTACCCGTTCGTCGCTCGTCTGCGGCGGACACGAGTCACCGCTTAACAACCCCACGCACCGCAATCGAAAGGACCCACTTCATGGCACGCTCCGATGTCCTGGTCTCCACCGACTGGGCCGAGAGCAATCTCGAGGCGCCGAACACTGTCTTCGTCGAGGTCGATGAAGACACCAGCGCCTACGACACCGGCCACATCGCCGGCGCCGTCCGGTTGGACTGGAAGACCGACCTGCAGGACCCCGTCAAGCGCGACTTCGTCGACGCCGCGCAGTTCTCGAAGCTGTTGTCCGAGCGCGGCATCAGCAACGACGACACCGTGATTCTCTACGGCGGCAACAACAACTGGTTCGCGGCGTACGCGTACTGGTACTTCAAGCTCTACGGCCACGAGAACGTCAAGCTCCTCGACGGCGGTCGCAAGAAGTGGGAACTCGACGGTCGCCCCTTGACCGCCGATGCCGTCTCGCGCCCGCAGACCAGCTACTCCGCCAAGGAACCCGACAACAGCATTCGTGCGTTCCGCGACGAGGTCATCAAGGCCATCGGCGAGAAGAACCTGGTCGACGTGCGCTCTCCCGACGAGTTCTCCGGCAAGATCCTGGCCCCGGCCCACCTGCCGCAGGAGCAGAGCCAGCGCGCCGGCCACATCCCGACGGCCATCAACGTGCCGTGGAGCAAGGCGGCCAACGAGGACGGCACCTTCAAGTCGGACGAGGATCTGGCCAAGCTCTACGCCGAGGCCGGCCTGGACGGCAAGAAGGAGACCATCGCGTACTGCCGCATCGGTGAGCGCTCGTCGCACACCTGGTTCGTGCTGCAGGAACTTCTGGGCCACCAGAACGTCAAGAACTACGACGGCAGTTGGACGGAATACGGCTCCCTGGTGGGTGCCCCGATCGAGTTGGGAAGTTAAGAAACATGTGCTCAGCCCCTAAGCAAGGACAGGCAGTGCCCGCAGGTGTCGACCTGGAGAAGGAGACCGTGATCACCGGTCGCGTGGTCGACGACGCCGGTCAGACCGTGGGCGGCGCGTTCGTCCGGCTGCTCGACTCCTCCGACGAGTTCACCGCTGAGGTCGTCGCGTCTGCCACCGGTGACTTCCGGTTCTTCGCCGCGCCGGGCACCTGGCGCGTGCGGGCCCTGTCGAAGGTCGGCAACGGCGATGTCGTGGTGGCCCCCACCGGCGCCGGCATCCACGAGGTTGACGTCAAGGTCGCTTAGTCGCTTGAAGCCGGTTCCCGCCGCGAGTGAGCAATTTCGCACTCGTGAGCGGGGACCGGCGCGACTGGCGCAGACGTCACGAACTAGACTCACCGCTGTGGTTCTGTTCTTCGAATTCATGCTCGTCGCGGCCGCCGCGGTCATCACGTGGTTCGCGTTGTACGCGCTGTACCGGCTGATCTCGGACGAGTCCTGACCGGCTGATGCCCGGCAGCGACGCCGTGCCCGGCGCGACCCCCGACTCAGGCGACCGCGCTGACTCAGAGGACCGCGCGACTCCCGACTCAGGTGTCCGCGCGACCCCTGGTTCAGGTGACCGCGCGGTCGCCGCTGCGGCCGAACGCGCCAAGGCCACCTCGGCGCGCAACATCCCGGTCTTCGACGACCTTCCGGCACCTGCCGACACCGCCAACCTTCGGGAAGGCGCGGATCTGCACGATGCGCTGCTCGCGCTGCTGCCGTTGATCGGCGTGTGGCGCGGTGAGGGCGAGGGCCGAGGTCCGCACGGCGACTACCGCTTCGGACAGCAGATCGTCGTCTCTCATGACGGTGCCGACTACCTGAACTGGGAAGCCCGGTCCTGGCACCTGGACGACGAGGGCGGCTACCGGGAGCATGCGCTTCGCGAAACCGGCTACTGGCGCTTCGTCGCCGACTCGAACGACCCCAGCGAGTCGCAGGCCATCGAACTTCTGCTCGCGCATTCCACGGGTTACATCGAACTGTTCTACGGCCGTCCCCTCAACCAGTCCTCGTGGGAACTGGTGACCGATGCGCTGGCGCGCAGCAAGTCCGGGGTCCTGGTCGGCGGCGCCAAGCGTTTGTACGGCATCATCGACGGCGGCGACCTGGCCTACGTCGAGGAACGGGTCGACGCCGACGGCGGTCTGGTGCCGCACCTGTCGGCCCGCCTGTCTCGATACGTCGGCTGAGCCGGCGCTGACCAGGGAGATATCTGTGCAGTCATGTCGTACCCGTGTGTTCGCGGCGGGCTGGGTCGCCGCTGCGCTGACGCTCGTGGGGTGTGGGTCCGAACCGACCCCGGCCGATCCCACCGAGACAAGTCACGCCCCAGACACGTCCGAACACGGGTCGCTGGCGCACTGCCTGCATGAGCATGGGATCGACGAGTCCGCGGTGTCGCCCGCCGGACCCCCGCCGGGTGTGGACCCGGCCACTTGGGACAAGGCCATGCAGGCCTGCAGCCCGCTGGGCCCCGGCCCCGCCGCTCCGTAGATTCCGGGCGCCATCGGCGAGATCGACGTGATGGCTGCCTGAGCCCCGGAATCGGCGGCTTCCACGACCACGACGCAGATCTCGCGCATAGGAGCGCGGACAAGGGGGCACTCCGCCGGTCTCTGGCGCCCACCCCCGTCGTGAGACTGAGCCCAGACATGGAGCGGCCCCCGAGCCGTGTTCCGGTTTGGACAGACCGAGGGCTCGGGGGCCGGGTGGCTGCTTGGAATTCGCCAGCGCGCGCAGGTGAATTTCCTCGCCTGGTGCTGCTAGCGGGCAGCCACCTCACATGTCCATACGTCACTCAATTTGTCGGACCACCTCCTTCCCTGTGTACGGCCGACCGTACTCGCGCAGTCCCGGAGGTACAAGGGATTTTCGTTCGCTCAGCGCGCAGCGGTGATGGCCCGGTCGACCATGCCCGCGAACTCGCGGGCCAGCCCCGAACTCGGCAGCGACTGGCCGTCCAGGGTATGCACCCGAGCCCCGAGCGTGATCGCCGAGATCAGCCAAACACCTTGGGCCGCAAACAGATCAGCGGGGCGAAGGGGCTGCAGGTCGCAGTCATACCCCTCGGCGCGAGCCACCTCGAACAACGCCTGCTGGGTGGTGCCTCGCAGGATCGGATACCACGGCGGCGGTGTCAGGAACCCGGGCTTGCCGTCGATGTCGGTGGCGATCACCACGGTCGATCGCGGTCCTTCGAGGATGTAGCCGTCGGAGCTGACGAAGATCACCTCGTCGGCACCCAGCGTCGCCGCGTGCCGCAGTGCGGCCATGTTCACGGCGTACGACAGCGTCTTGGCGCCCGCCAGCAGCCAGGGCATCGAGTCGGTTCCCGCGACGGGCAGCCCCCGGTCGAGCAGCACGGCCTTCACCCCCGCGCGCCGCGCGGCGTACACGCGCTTCGCCAGGGGATTCACAGTCACATAGGCCGTCGGCAGGGACAGGCTTTCGCGACCGCGCGAGTAGACCAGTCGCAGTGCCCCCTCATCCTGCGTCTGCGCCGACCATTCGACAGCGGCCTTGTCGATGGCCGCCCGCCACGCCACCAGATCGGGCGCGGGCAGGTCGAGCATGGCGGCCGAGTTCGCCAGGCGCGCCAGGTGCGCCTCGGCAAGGCAGGGCCGGCCTTCGCGCACCAGCAGCGTCTCGAACACGCCGTCCCCGCGCACCGCGGCCAGATCGTCGGCGTGCAGCAGGGGCACGTCGGGATCGCGCACTTCGCCGTCGAGAGTCACCACCACCGCCATGGGCACACAGCCTAGGCGGTGGTCCGTAGAGTTGACCTGTGTCAGCTGTCCCCGCACCTGAAGACGGTCCCGACTCGGGCGCCGTGTGGCATTTCGGCGATCCGCTGGGCGAGCAGCGCGCCGCGGCGCACGAGGCGGTGGTGATCGACCGCTCGCATCGCGGCGTCCTCACGCTCACCGGCCCCGAACGGCAGAGTTGGCTGCACACCATCTCCAGCCAGGACGTGGCCGCACTGCCCGACGGGGCCAGCACGCAGAACCTGAGCCTGGACGGTCAGGGACGCGTCGAAGACCACTGGATCCAGACTGAGCTCGGCGGGGTGACCCACCTGGACACCGAGCCCTGGCGGGCGCAACCGCTGCTGAACTTCCTTACGAAGATGGTGTTCTGGGCCGACGTGAAGCCCGCCGCCGCCGACTTCGCGGTGCTGTCGCTGATCGGTCCCAGGCTGGCCGACGCCGACGTGCTGGCGGCCCTTGGGATCCCCGCCCTGCCCGACGTGATGTTCGCGACCCCGCTGGCCGACGGCGGCTTCGTCCGTCGGATGCCCAGCACGCCGGACGGACCCCCGGAGATCGATCTGCTGGTCCCTCGGGAGGCCAAAGCGGACTGGCTGGCCCGTCTGGGCGACGCCGGGGTGCGCCCGGCGGGTGTGTGGGCCTACGAGGCGCACCGCGTGGCCGCCGTACGCCCCAGACTCGGCGTCGACACCGACGAACGGACCATCCCGCACGAGGTCGGCTGGATCGGCGGCCCCGGGACGGGCGCCGTGCACCTGGACAAGGGGTGCTACCGCGGACAGGAGACGGTGGCCCGCGTGCACAACCTCGGCAAGCCGCCGCGGATGCTGGCCCTGCTCCACCTCGACGGGGAAGCCGATCGTCCGGCAACCGGCGATCCCCTGCTTGCGGGCGGACGCGCGGTCGGACGGCTGGGCACCGTGGTCGACCACGTCGACGAGGGTGCGATCGCCCTGGCACTGCTCAAACGGGGACTTCCGGCCGAGACACCTCTGACCACCGGCGGTGACGTCGAGGTGGCGGCCGCCATCGACGCCGACTCCCTGCCCCCGGCCGACGGCATCGGGGCCGGTCGGGCGGCCATCAACCAGCTTCAGGGGCGTTCGCGGGGCCAGTGAGGACCAGGTGTGACGCCCGCCGCGCCCGGGCCTGCCAGCGGACGACCACAGGGCACGGTAAAGTGGTCGCAGGACAATAAACAGACACAGATCGGAGCCGCCTGATTTCGGGCCGCTCCGTTATTGCGCGAGGGGGTTCCCCCATGGGCCGCGGCCGGGCTAAGGCAAAGCAGACCAAGGTTGCACGAGAGCTTAAGTACAGCTCTCCACAAACCGATTTTGAGCGGCTTCAGCGCGAGCTGGCCGGGTCGGAGAGCGGTAACAACGCGCTCGACGACGGGTTAGCCGACGATTCTTGGAGGGATGACGAGGACAGCTGGCGCCGCTAACTGTCCCGTTTCCACACCCCTCGGCACCTCAGCGCACCACGGTCGGTCGGTCCAGCCGACTGGGTGCTGACGTCCGGTTCACTTTCGCTTAGAACCCCGCGCGCAGATTGACCGACCCGCGGATGCCGAGCACAGCGGGTGTTGACCGACCGCGGATGCCGAGCACAGCGGGTGTCTAGAACTGCGGGTGTCTAGAACCGCGGGTGGCGGCCCACCAGCGTGGCGCGCTCGCCGTCCTTGGTGCCCTTGTTGACAGTGCCGAGCGTCCAGCAGTTCAGATGGCGGGCGGTCAGGATGGCCAACGCGCGGTCGGTGTCCTCCGGCGCGACGACGGCCACCATGCCGACGCCCATGTTGAACGTCTTCTCCATCTCGGCGCGCTCGATCCGTCCGCGCTGCGCGATCATCCCGAACACCGGTGCGGGCGTCCAGGTGCCGCGATCAAGCTCGGCCACCAGGCCCGGAGGCATGACGCGTTCCAGGTTGCCCGCGAGCCCGCCGCCGGTGACGTGGCAGAACGTGCGGACCTGAGTCTCGGCCGCCAGGGCCAGGCAGTCCTTGGCGTAGATCCGGGTTGGCTCCAGGAGTTCTTCACCGAGCGTGCGGCCGAACTCCTCGACGTGGCCGGCCAGGTTCATCCGGTCAATCTCGAGCAGCACCTTGCGGGCCAGTGAATAGCCGTTGGAGTGCAGGCCTGAGGACCCCATCGCGATGATCACGTCGCCGGGACGGACGCGGTCGGGGCCCAGCACGTTGTCGGCCTCGACGACGCCGACGCCCGTGGCGGAGATGTCGTAGTGGTCGGGCTCCATCAGCCCGGGATGTTCGGCCGTCTCGCCGCCCAGCAGAGCACACCCGGCCTGCACACATCCCTCGGCGATGCCGGCCACGATGGCCTGCACCCGCTCGGGGACCGTGCGGCCCACGGCGATGTAGTCCTGCAGGAACAGCGGCTCGGCACCACAGACCACGAGGTCGTCGACCACCATCGCGACCAGGTCGAGGCCGACGGTGTCGTGTTTGTCCATGGCCTGTGCGACGGCGAGCTTGGTGCCCACGCCGTCCGTCGACGAGGCCAAAAGGGGCTCACGGTAGCCACTGCGCAGGGCGAACAGGCCCGCGAAGCCGCCGAGGCCACCACGGACCTCGGGCCGGGTCGCCTTCGCCGCGAGCGGCTTGAACAGTTCCACAGCACGATCGCCCGCTTCGATGTCGACCCCGGCCGACGCGTACGAGATGGCAGGAACAACGGGGTCTTCAGCACGATCGGTCATCGCGCCTCAATCTACCGGTCGGCGCGGTGGCTCGACAGCCGGACCTTGACACCGAGGCCACGCGGACCCCACGCGATCGTTTCCTGCGCGCTGGTTCGGGCAATCCGAACGCGGCGCGGCTCCGAATCACATATGGGTCGACGAAGGGAAGGAGACGGCTCTGTCTCGCTGTCTGGTCACCGGTGCCACCGGCTACATCGGCAGCCGGTTGACGCCGGTGCTGCTCGCCGAGGGCCATCAGGTGCGCACGCTGGTGCGCAACCCCGACAAGCTCTCGGCGGTGCCGTGGCGCGACGACGTGGAGGTGGTGCGTGGAGATCTCGCCGAGCCCGAGTCGCTGCGGGAGGCCTTCGACGGCGTCGACGTCCTGTACTACCTGGTCCACTCGATGGGCACGGCTTCGGACTTCGCGGACGCCGAGCGGACGGCGGCAGGCAACGTCGCGGCGGCCGCGAAGGAGATGGGCGTCGCCCGCATCGTCTATCTGGGTGGCCTGCATCCCTGCGATGCGAATCTGTCGCCGCATCTGGAGTCCCGCACGCTGGTCGGCGAGACGCTGATGGCCTCAGGCGTGGAGACCGTGGTGCTGCAGGCCGGCGTCGTGGTCGGCGCGGGATCGGCGTCGTTCGAGATGATTCGCCACCTCACCGACCGACTGCCGGTGATGACGACACCGAAATGGGTGCACAACAAGATTCAGCCCATCTCGGTGAGCGACGTACTGCACTATCTGGCGCAGTCCGCGACGGCCCCGTTCCCACAGACCCGCGCGTGGGACGTCGGCGGCCCCGACGTGCTGCGGTACGGCGACATGATGCAGGTCTACGCGGAGGTGGCCCGGCTGCGGCGGCGCCGGATCCTGGTGCTGCCGTGGCTGACGCCGACGATCGCCAGTTGGTGGGTCGGGTTGGTCACGCCCATCCCGTCGGGGTTGGCGCGTCCGCTGGTGGAGTCACTGCACTGTGACGCGGTCTGCGATGAGCACGACATCGACGCCGTGATCCCGCCGCGGCCCGGCGGGCTCACCGGCTACCGCGACGCGGTCGAGCGCGCGCTCGCCCAGCAGACCCGCGCGGACCTCGAACCGGCGTGGTCGGCCGACCCCGCCGACCCGCTGCCCAGTGATCCCACATGGTCGGGCGCGCACGCGCGGGTCGCGACCCACTCGACCGCCACCCGAACCGACACCACGTCCGCGTTGCGCCGGGTGAGCCAGGGCGTCGGACGCGGCTGGCGAACCGTCGCGAACGGGCCCGAGGGCACGCTGGTGCTCGGCGCCCGCCAGCCGATGGGACAGGTGCGGCTCGAACTGAGCACGGCCTCCGGCGAGGGCGGACGCGCCGCGGTGGGACACCGCAGCGTCCTGGTCCCCCGCGGGCTACTGGGGCAGGTCTACGCCGCCACGGTGTGGCCGTTCCGGCGCCGCCTGCTGCACCGACGCATCTCGGCGCTGCTCGCGTCGGGTGAGCCGTCGGTGAAAACCCACTGAGTCAGTCGAACAACCCGGCCGACGCCTCGCGTCGTCGGCGCTGCTCGGCCGGGTCGGGCACCGGCACGGCGGCCACCAGTCGCCTGGTGTACTCGGTCTGCGGGTTGCGCAGGATGGCGTCGGGGGTGCCGACCTCCTGCAGCACCCCGTCGCGCAGCACCGCGATCTCATCGGCCAGTCGGTCGACGACCGCGAGGTCGTGGCTGATGAACAGGCAGGCGAACTGCCACTCCCGCTGCAGTTCCTCGAAGAGGTCCAGCACCGAGGCCTGCACGGACACGTCGAGTGCGCTGGTCGGTTCGTCGGCGACCAGCAGGTCCGGTCCAAGCGCCAGGGCCCGGGCCAGGTTGGCGCGCTGACGCTGGCCGCCGGAGAGTTCGTGCGGGTAGCGCTCAGCGGTGTCCTTGGGCAGCCTTACCGCATCGAGCAGTTCGGTCACCCGCGTCCGCAGCTTCTCGCCCTTGGCGACCTTGTGCACCAACAGGGGTTCGGCGACGCAGTCACCCACGCGCAGGCGAGGATTCAGTGACGTCGCGGGGTCCTGGAAGACGAACCCGAACCTGCCTCGCACGGGCCGCAGTGCGCGCTGGCTCAGACCCGTGATCTCCTGACCGAGGATCGTGACCGTGCCCGACGTCGGCTTCTGCAGCGCCGCGACACAGCGGCCGATCGTCGACTTGCCCGAACCCGATTCACCCACCAGACCCAGGGTTCGCCCGCGCGCCACCGTCAGGCTGACGTTATCGACTGCTTTGAACGGCGCGCCGCCGATTGGGCCGGGGAACTGCACGGTCAGTCCGCTGACCTCCAGCACCACCGGGGCGTCCTCGTCCGTCGCGGCCTTCCCGGTGTGCCCCTGCCCCAGATGGGGCACGGCGTCGAGCAGCGTGCGCGTGTAATCGGCCTCCGGTTCGTCGAAAAGCTTCTCCACCGAGGCGATCTCGACCACCCTGCCGGCGTTCATCACCACCACCCGGTCGGCCAGGTCGGCCACCACGCCCATGTTGTGGGTGATCAGGACTATCGCACTGCCCATCCGGTCACGCAGGTCGCGCAGCAGTTCGAGGATCTCGGCCTGCACCGTGACGTCAAGGGCCGTGGTCGGCTCGTCGGCGATGATCACGGCGGGGTCGCATGCGATCGCGGTGGCGATCACCACGCGCTGTTTCTGGCCGCCGGACAACTGGTGCGGGTAGTAGTCGTAGCGATGTTCGGGGTCGGGCAGACGGACCAGGCGCAGCAGTTCGATCGCGCGTTCCCGGGCCTCCCGGCGATTCATGTCCGAGTGCGCACGTACGGCCTCACTGACCTGGTAGCCCACCGTGAACAGCGGATCCAGTGCGGCGCCCGGTTCCTGGAACACCATCGCGATGTCCTTGCCGCGCAACGCCGTGAACTGTTTGTCCGACAGCGTGGCGACGTCGCGGTCCCCCAGCAGCACGGTGCCACTGACCCGAGCGGTGTCGGGCAGCAGACCGATCGCGGCCCGCGATGACACTGACTTCCCCGAGCCCGACTCCCCCACCACCGCAAGCACTTCGCCGGGTTGGACGTCGAACGACACCTCGTCGACGGCGCGGACGGAACCTGCGTCGGTCGCAAAGCTGACCGACAGTCTCTGGAACGACAGCGCCGGTGCGGACTGAGTGGTTTCGGTCATCTGCCCTCCGACCGGCGGGTGCGCAGCAGCGGGTTCAGAGCCTCGTTGACGCTCTCACCGACCAGGGTCATGCCGAGCACCACCAGCACGATGGCCGCGCCGGGGAACACGGCCGTCCACCAGATGCCGTTGGAGATGTCTGACAGCGCCTTGTTGAGGTCGTATCCCCATTCGGCGGCCTGGGTCGGCTCGATCCCGAAACCGAGGAAGCCCAGGCCTGCCAGCGTCAGGATCGCCTCGGCCCCGTTGAGCGTGATGATCACCGGCAGCGAGGACGTCACGTTGGACAGAATGTGCCGGAACAGGATTCGCGACGTACTGGCACCCGTCACACGCGCCGCGTCGACGAACGGTTCGCCCTTGATCGCCACGGTCGCGTTCCGCACCACGCGGAAGTACTGCGGTACGAAGACCGCCATGATGGCCACCGACGCGGACAGGATGCCGCCCACGGTGCCCGACTGCCCGGCCGCCAGCACCACCGACACCACGATCGCCAGCAGCAGCGAAGGCATGGCATACAGCGCGTCCATCACCAGGACCAGAACCCGGTCCAGCCATCCCGACAGGTAGCCGGACACCAGGCCCAGCACCACCCCGACCACCAACGAGATCACCAGGGACAGCACGATCACCATCAGCGCTGTGCGGGCACCGTAGATCACGCGGGAGTACACGTCCTCGCCTCGCACCGAGGTGCCGAACCAGTGTTCCGCCGAAGGGGCCTGCTGGCGGGCGAATTCGACGCCGTCGGCGCCGGTCTGGGCGAATCCGTAACGCGCGAGCAGCGGCGCGAAGATCGCGATCAGGATGAAGGCCGCCACCAGCACGAGGCCCGCGATGAGCGTCGCGCGCTGCAGCCCGTGCGTCGACCGCAGCAGGCCCAGGCCCGGGAAGGACCGCCGCTTGGGGATCCCGACGACGATGGTCTCGATTCCGGCCGCCTGTGTCATGACTAGAACCGCACTCTCGGGTCGATCAACGCCACCGCCAGGTCGATCACGAAACTCATCACCGCGACGATCAGCGCGATGATGGTCACGATGCCCTGTACCGCAACGAAGTCCCGCGCCGAAAGATAATGCGCCAACTGCAGTCCCAGGCCGTTCCACTCGAACGTGGTCTCGGTGAGCACCGCGCCGCCGAGCAGTAGCGCGACCTGCATGCCCATCACGGTCACCACTGGCACCAGCGCGTTGCGGAACGCGTGCCTGCGGGTGACCACGCCCGGGGACAGGCCGCGGGCCTTGGCGGCGTCGACGTATCCGGACCGCAGCGTCTGGAGCATGTTGACGCGAACCAACCGCAGGAACACCCCGGCCGTCAGCAGTCCGAGCGCCAGCGCCGGCAGGATCGCGTGCAACAGCACGTCGATGATGTAGGTCGAGTCGCCGTAGAGGATCGCGTCGACGATCATGATGTTGGTCTGCGGTCGCACCTCCGACAGCGCGATCTCCGTGGAGGCGCTCGACCGCCCCGATGCGGGCAGCCAGCCGAGCTTGACCGAGAACAGCAGCTTTCCCAGCATGCCGACGAAGAACACCGGAGCGGCGTAGAAAAGCACCGCGAGCAGCCGCAGGCTCACGTCGGCCCACCGATCCCGGTGGGTGGCGGCGAAGAGCCCCAAGGGAATTCCCAGAGCCAAGGCGATCAGCAGCGACCAGAACGCCAGCTCCAGAGTGGCGGCGCCGTTGACCAACAGGATGTCGGTGATCGGCCTGCGGTCCGTCAGCGTGGTGCCGAAGTCACCGCGGAACAGGCCCGCGATGTACTCCCAGTACTGCGTCAGCAGCGGACGATCGAATCCGGCTTCGGCCTTGCGTTCGGCGATCTGCGCCGGGGTCAGGCGTCCGCCCGCCGCCGCGGTGATCGGGTCACCGATGCCGCGCATCAGGAAGAACACCAGTGTCACCAGGAACCACGCGGTCGGGATGATCAGCAGGGCCCGCACCCCGAGGTAGCGCGACAACGCGCCGAACCGGGACTGCCCACCGCGGCGAGTCGCCGGGTCCGGGGCCGCGCTGGGACCGGTGTCCACGGTGACGGTCATGAGACTTTCCTCAGCGGCGTGAACTGGAACTTGAACGACTTGTCGAGCAGCACACCGTCGATGTCCTTGCCCGCCACAGCAATCTGCTTCCCGGTGAGCAGCGGAAGAGTGGAGATGTGGCTGCTTGCCATCAGATCCTGGATCCGCCCGATCATCGCCGTGCGTCGCCCCGGGTCGGCTTCGGTGGCCTCCTCCGTGATCAACTTCGTGATCTCATCGTCCTCGAAGTGGTTGCCCACGAAGTTGTCCGGCAGAAAGAACGGGGTCAGGTAGTTGTCGGCGTCCGGGAAGTCGGGAAACCAGCCGAGCTGGTACAGGGGGTACGCGTCGGCGACGCGCTCCTTGGTGTAGGTGACCCATTCGGTGGACTGCAGGTTCACGTCGAACAGGCCCGTGGCATCCAACTGGCCTTTGATCGCCGCGTACTCCTCCGACGAGGAGACGCCGTAGTGGTCGGGGTTGTACTGCAGGTTGAGCCGAACCGGGATGGGGAGACCGGCGCGTTCCAGGTACTGCCGCGCCTTGGCCACGTCGGGTTTCTCGCCGTAGATGTCCTTGAACGCTTCGTTGGCGCCCGCGATGCTCTCCGGCACAACGGAATACGCCGGTGAGTAGGTGCCCTTGTAGACATCTCGGGACAGCGCCTCGCGGTTGATCGACGATGCGACCGCCTGACGGACGGCGAGCTTCTGCTCCGGGGTGGATCCCGGCATGGTCACCATGTTGAACCCGATGTAGCGCAGTTCACCGCCGGGACCTTCGTGCACCACGAGGTTCGGGTTTCTGCGCAGGCCCTCGATGTCGGTGGGAGACAGGCTGCGCCACGCCACGTCGATGGCACGGTTGGCGATGTCGAGTTTCAGGTTGTCGCTGTTGGCGTAGTACTTCAGGCCCACCAGTTGGGTTTTCGGCTCGCCCAGCAGGCCGCGGTATTCGGTGTTGGCCTTGAGTCCGATGAGTTCATTCTTGCGGTGGGTCGTCATGGTGAACGGCCCGGCGAAGGGTTCAGCCTCAGCGATCGCGTTGTCGTCCAACAGCCCATCCGGCGGGAACACCTCTTCGTCGACCACCGGCCCGGCGTTGGTCGCGAGCACCTGAGGAAACGTCTGGTCGTTGGGCAGCTTCAACGTGAACGCCACCGTGAGCGGGTCCGGGGTCGCGATGTGAGCGAGGTTGGCCAGCAGCGACTGCGGACCGTTGGGGTCGTTGATGACGTTCTCGCGGTCGAACGAGAACTTCACGTCCGAGGATGTCAGCTCGTTGCCGTTGGCGAACTTGAGGTTTGGCTTCAGCACGCAGGTGTAGACCGTCGGCGCGGAGAACTCACAGTGCTCGGCGAGGTCGGTCTTGAGTTCACCCGTGCCGGGCACGAAGTTCATCAGGAACCCGTAGACCTGGTTCATCACCTGGAAGGACCCGTTGTCGTAGGACCCCGCCGGATCCAACGTCGCGACCTTGTCGGTGGTGCCGACGGTCAGGTACTCACCACTGACGGCGTCGTTGGGGCGCCCCAGCCCACAACCACCGGCCAGCAGCGCGGTGAGGACAACCGCGGCTACCCGCCGGGTTACGGGCGCCGCAGTGCAGAAGCGTTGTCGTTGTCGGATTGCCCAACGCTAACCGGCGCTCCGCCGGTGCGTGCGGCATTCGAGAGCATGTGTTCGATGACGTTCTTGCCCAACGCAGTCTCACTGGGAAGTTCGATCGGGTAGACGCCGTCGAAGCAGGCGCAGCACAGGCGGGTTGCGGGCTGCTCGGTGGCGCTGATCATGCCGTCCAGCGAGATGTAGCCCAACGAGTCGGAGCCGATCGCGTGCCGCACGGCGTCGATCATGTCGTCCTGAGTGCCCTCGGCGTTGGCCGCGTTGGCGATCAGTTCGGCCGGTGAGGCGAAGTCGATGCCGTAGAAGCAGGGCCATTTCACCGGCGGGGAGGCGATGCGGACGTGCACCTCGACGGCACCCGCCTCACGCAGCATCCGGATCAGGGCGCGCTGGGTGTTGCCACGCACGATCGAGTCGTCCACCACCACGAGCCGCTTGCCGCGGATCATCTCGCGCAGCGGATTGAGCTTGAGCCGGATGCCCAGTTGGCGAATGGTCTGCGAGGGCTGGATGAACGTGCGCCCGACGTAGGCGTTCTTCATCAGGCCCTGTCCGAACGGGATGCCCGACTCCTGCGCGTAGCCCACGGCGGCCGGGGTGCCGGATTCCGGGACCCCGATCACCAGGTCGGCGTCGACCGGCATCTCGCGGGCCAGGCGCCGGCCGATGTCCACGCGGGTGGAGTGCACCGACCGCCCGACCAGCGTGCTGTCGGGGCGGGCGAGGTAGACGTACTCGAAGACGCAGCCTTTGGGGGTGGGGTTGGCGAAGCGGGTGGACCGAACGCCGTCGGCGTCGATGGCCAGCAGTTCACCGGGTTCGATGTCGCGGACAAAGGACGCACCGACGATGTCGAGTGCCGCGGTCTCCGAGGCCACCACCCAGCCGCGATCCAGGCGTCCCAGCGACAGCGGGCGCACGCCGTAGGGGTCGCGCGCCGCGTACAGGGTGTTCTCGTCCATGAAGGTCAGGCAGAACGCGCCACGGACGGTCGGCAGCAGTTCCAGGGCGGCCTGTTCGAGGCTCGAATCCGCGGCGCCGTGCGCGAGCAGCGCGCCGAGGATGTCGGAGTCGGTGGTCGCCGACGGGGTGCCGGCGCTTCCCATCACGCCCGCCTCGCGAGCGCGTGCGGCCAGCTCTGTGGTGTTGACGAGGTTGCCGTTGTGCCCGAGTGCGACGCCGGTGCCCGCGGTGGTGTTGCGGAACACCGGTTGCGCGTTCTCCCAGGTGGTCGAACCCGTGGTCGAGTAGCGACAGTGCCCGATGGCGACATGGCCCTGCATGGCGGCCAGAGTCTGCTCATCGAATACCTGGCTGACCAGGCCGAGATCCTTGAAGACCAGAACCTGCGTGCCGTCGGCCACCGCAATGCCTGCGGCCTCCTGGCCGCGATGCTGCAGCGCATAGAGGCCGTAATAGGTCAGCTTGGCGACATCCTCGCTGGGTGCCCAGACTCCGAACACGCCGCATTCTTCACGGGGGGAATTCTCGAGGTCGATCGGTTGTTCGGTCACGTTTGCGGGCTGCTCCCTGACGAGGGGGTTGGTGACAAGGCTCAAGTCTACGGCCAGTTCACGACCGCGACGTCCACGTGCAACCAAATTTGCGCCCGATGCGTGCCCTCGGTGGCCAATCTCACATCGCCGTGAATATGACACAGTCCGCCACGAATACGACGCCGCACGCAGGCGAATCCCACCAGATACCTTGCTGCACAGCGCATTCAGAGAACTGAGACCCGGTTCGCATCAGCCCTCCGGGTAGCATCGGCTGGCGACCACCGAAACCGAACCGAGGGGGCGCAGTGAGTGCGGTCGACACCGACGACGTGAAGCAGATCACGACCGATGACGACGGCGCCGCACCCTCCTGGCACCCAATCACGCGCCTCGCGTTCCGCTTCTGTGTCGTTTACTTCGGACTGTTCTGCCTGCTCTTCGCCCAGATCTCCTACGCATTCACCGGCCCGATCTCGCACTGGCTGCCCGACGGTGCCGTCCTCTGGCAGATGGCGACGCTGGCGCCAGTCTTCGGCTGGGTCGGCCGCACGGTCTTCGGTGTCGAGGCCGAACTGCACCTCGATTCGGGCAGCGGTGACCAGGCCGCGATCTGGGTGATGGCGTTCTGCCTGCTGGTGGTGGCGGTGGTGGCGACCGCGGTGTGGAGCGTCCTGGACCGGCGCAGGCGTGCGTACCCGCGCCTGCAGGCATGGTTCCTGACCTTTCTGCGGCTGTGCCTGGGCGGGCAGATGCTGTTCTACGGCATGGCCAAGCTGATCCCGACCCAGATGCCCGCGCCACCACTGAGCGCGCTGCTCCAGCCCTACGGCGATTTCAGCCCAGCGTCGGTGCTCTGGCTGCAGGTCGGCTCGTCCCACCCGTACGAGATGCTGCTCGGTGCGGCCGAGGTGCTGGGCGGCCTGCTGCTGTTCGCACCGCGCACCGCGACGCTGGGAGCGCTGGTCAGCGCGGCCTGCATGGGCCAGGTGTTCGTCTTGAACATGACGTTCGACGTCCCGGTGAAGATCCTGTCGTTTCACCTGCTGGCGCTGGCCCTGGTGCTGCTGGCTCCGCAGATCCGCCGGCTGGTCGACTTCCTGGTGCTGCACCGGGCCACCGAACCGCCGACGCAGCCGGCGCTGTTCGACTCCGGCCGGGCCAACCACATCGCGGTGACGGCGCAGGTGCTGCTCGGCGCATGGATGCTCGTGGGATCGGCGTTCACCAGTTGGACCGCGTGGCGCGAGTACGGCGGCGGCAGCCCGGAACCACCGCTGCACGGGATCTGGAACGTCACCGAGTTCGAGCGCGACGGCGCGGCGGTCCCACCGCTGGCCACCGACGAGCACCGCTGGGGACGTCTGGCCATCGACACCGCTGGCGCGGCGACCATTCAGCGCGTCGACGGCAGGCTGGTGACGGTTCCGGCCGAAGTGGACCCACAGGCGCACACCCTCACGATCACCGCGCCGGAGACCGCCGCGACGTTCGCGTTCACGCGGGATGGCGGCGACGGGCTGCGCCTGGAGGGTGAACTGGCCGGCCGGCCCGTTCGGATCAATCTCCTCCGCACCGACCCCACCGACTTCACCCTGCTCAACCGAGGGTTCAACTGGGTGCAGGAGTATCCGTACTTCCGCTGAGCACACCCGGGAGCAACGGGAGCCAGGCGGCCACCTCGCCCGCACGCGCACCCGAGAGCGTCAACCGGCCCGTCGCGACCGCGTCGTCGACCGTCAGCAGCCCCGTCACCAGACCCAGCCAGGTGCGGGCGTCGGTCTCCACGACGTTCGGCGGGGTGCCCCGCGTGTGCCGCGGGCCTTCGATGCACTGCACCGCCACGAACGGCGGGACGCGGACCTCGACGGACGCTCCAGGGGCGTCCGCGGCCAGGGTTCGCGCGGTCAGGCGCACGGCCTCGGCGAGTTCGGTGCGCGCCGGCGCGGTTGTGTTCTCGTCGCGCAGCCACGGGGCCAGTGCCGCCACCGCGGCGCGCGTCTTTGCCGGATCAGCGGTGCGACGGGCGGCCATACCCTAGGTTCTCAGACGATGGACGGGGCTCGGCGCCGGGCAGCGGGCGCGGTGCTGTTGTTGCTGATGGTGGGGGCCGTCGGAATCACCTACGGCCAGTTTCGCGGTGCGTTCACACCCACGACCCAGTTGCGTCTGCATGCCGACCGCGCCGGACTGGTGATGGATCCGGGCGCGAAGGTCACCCTCAATGGCGTGGACATCGGCCGGGTCTCCGCGGTGGACGCCGTTGACGTCGAGGGCAACACCATGGCCCAGCTGACCCTCGCCGTGGTGCCCCGCTACGCCCGCATCGTGCCGTCCAACGCTCGCGTGGACATCACCGCCACGACGGTCTTCGGCAACAAGTATGTGTCGTTCACCTCGCCGGAAGATCCTTCACCGCAACCGATCTCGCCCACAGAGGTGATCCGCGTCAGTGCTGTGACCACCGAGTTCAACACACTGTTCGAGACCATCATGTCGATCGCCGAGCAGGTCGATCCGGTGCGGCTCAACACCACACTGTCGGCGCTCGCCGACGCCCTGACCGGTCAACGGTCCCCCTGGCCGCAGACCTGGGCGTCGGCCAATCAGGCTTTCGACGCCGTGATCCCTCGACTGCCCCAACTTCGTTACGACACCGTCCGATTGGCTGAATTGGCCGATGTCTACACGGCCTCCGGACCGCAGTTGTGGGACGCCCTGGCCGACGCGGCCACCACCGCGGGTTCGGTGCATCGACTGCGCGGGGCGCTCGATGCGGCCCTGCTGGCCTCGATCGGGTTCGGCAGCACGGCCGCCGACGTGTTCGACCACACCGCCCCCTACCTGCTGCGCTCGGCCGCCGACCTCGTCTCCACGTCCACCGTGCTGGACCGGCACAGCCCGTCCCTGTTCTGCACGATCCGCAACTACGCGCAGGTGGCTCCCCGCGTCGCAGGCGCTCTCGGCTCGAACGGCTACTCGTTGAGCAGCGTCAGCGGGGGCGGGGTCAACGGCGCCGAACCGCCCTACATCTACCCCGACAACCTGCCGAGGATCAACGCCCAAGGCGGGCCGGGCGGGCGGCCGGGTTGCTGGCAGTCCATCACCCGAGAACTCTGGCCTGCGCCCTATCTCGTCGTGGACACCGGGGCGAGCATCGCGCCCTACAACCACCTCGAACTCGGACAACCGATGTTCGTCGATTACGTGTGGGGCCGCCAGGTCGGCGAGTACACCATCAATCCGTGACCCATTGACCTCAACCAAAGTTCAGGTCATAGCGTGGCGATTATGACCTTCAAACAGCACGAGATCGACTACATGGCGAACGTCGCGCTGGGCCGATTGGCGACGATCGCCCCCGACGGCACACTGCAGAACAGTCCGGTCGGCTTCACCTACAACGCCGAGTTGGGCACCATCGACATCCACGGGTACAGCATGTCGAAAAGCCGCAAGTACCGAAACCTCGAGCACCACAGCGCCGTGGCGTTCGTCGTCGACGATATCGCCTCGCGCGACCCGTGGCGGGTGCGCTGCCTGGAGATCCGCGGCACCGCCGAGCAGGCCGAAACCCGCTCCCCCACTGTGGAACCCAACGGCGACGCGCTGGACACCGCGATCATCCGAATCACGCCGCGGCGGATCATCAGTTTCGGCATCGACGACTTGGAGACCGAACCGCATCTGCTGCAATTCGACAGCCGTGACGTCTGAAGTCAGACCGCCCGGCGCTGCACCCATCCGGCGGCGACGGCGCCCGCCTCGTTGATCGCCAGATGAGTCAACGCCGACGCGACGACGCTGCCCGATCGGTGCGCCAACCACCCGAACACCCATCCGGCCACCCCCGTCACCAGGACGGTGCCCAGCACCGGTTCCCCCGCACCGCGCGCATCGACGACGTGCGACAGGCCGAACGCCGTGGCCTGCAGCAGTCTGCCCGCCCGTGGGCCGAACCCGACCTCTGCCAGCGTGCCCAGCGCGGCCCGGTAGGCGGACTCCTCCGACCACACTGTGCCGAGCGGAATCTCGTAAACCAGCCATTTCCACTGCGGCGTCGGCAGATCGCGCGCCGCCATCCCGGCCTGGATGATCGGGACCGCAGTGGTCGCGGCGACACCGGCGGTCACGACAGCGGCACCCAGCGCGCCCCAGCGCACACCGCTGCGCAGCGCTGCGCCACGCACCCCAAGAGGCGCATGCACGCTCAGCGCCAGCGCCGTGCCGAGCGCGGCCTGGATCAGCGGATGGCGCCGGCCCGGAATCTGCAGACCGGCCGTCGTGCTCCACACGACCAGCGCCGTACCCAGGCCCACCGCGGCAGCCTTTGCGCCGCGCTGATCGCCGGACATCAGGTCTCCGGCCCGTCCTCGGCCGCGGCCTTGTCCAGGGCGTTCCGAATGCGCTCGGTGTCGGCGGGGGTCCACCCGTCGGGCGGCGCTACCGCCACCCAGCCGTCGAGCACGTAATGCCCGTAGTTGTGGCCATGTCCCCCAGGCACTCCCGCTGCGTTGAAGATGTCGGCGCCCACCTGAGAGAACGTCACGAAGGGATACCACCGCATGGCTGCGGTGCGGTCCCGGCCCGGCGGTTCGATGAGCCAGTCGGGCCGCGAGAACATCAGGTCCGGTGACCACCACACGATCGGATCGGACGCGTGCTGCAGGAAGAGCACGCGCGTCCCCTCCCACGGGTCCGCGGTGTCGCGGGCGATCTCCTCCGCGTCGGCCCCCTGCGAGAAGCGCACCGTGCGCCCGTTGTCGTAACGCGGTGAGACCTCCGTGGTGCCAGGGTCACGCCGTTCGATGAGTGCGCGCCACAGCGTGCTGGCCTGCGGCGGTCCGACCCAGAGCACCGAGTCGAAACCCATCAGCGACACGTCGGGCAGGAATCCGAACGCCCCCTGGCCCGCCATCGAACCCAGGCTCTCGCCGTACAGCATGAGTTTGGGCCGGCGATCCGGCGGCAGCGTGGCCCACCGTCCCTGCACGGCGTCGATCAGCATGCGTCCTGAAGTGACGGACTTCTCCTGGTCACCGACGAACGAGATCCAACTGGGCAGATAGGAGTACTGCAGAGCGACGATCGCGGTGTCGCCGTTGTAGAGCATCTCGACCGAGCGCGCGGCGACGGGATTGACCCATCCGGTTCCGGTGGTGGGCACGATGATCAGGGCCTTGCGCTCGAACGCCCGGGTCCGCTGAAGTTCGCTGAGCAGCACCGCAAGCCGGCCCTCGTCGGTGTCGGCGGTCTGCAGGCCCGCGTAGACCCGGATCGGCTCCTTGGCGGGCCTGCCGTTGACGCGGGTCAGTTCCTCGACGCTGGGACCGGTCGCGACGAAGTTGCGGCCCTGGAAGCCGAGCGTGTCCCACGGCGCGAATGATTCTGGGCTGCCCGACCTTTCGGGTTGGGTCGGCGCCACGACACCTTCTCGGGTGGCGGCGTTCTGCGGTTGGAAGACCCGAGAAGCTCCGGCCAGGAACCCGCGGTAGAGCACACCGTTGATCAGCATGACCACCAGCATCACCACCACCGCGGTGCCGATGAACAGCGCGACCTCGTCGTTGATCTGCCAACGCCGCTTCAGGAATCGTGCGACCAGTCTGATCAGGTCCAGGATCACGCGCGAGGCCGCGATCAGCGCACCGCCGACCGCGAGTGCCAGCAGCAGGGTGCGGTAGTACCCCAGCGTCGCCGGGCCCTCCATGCCCATCACCGCCGCCACCTGACGCTGCCAGGCCGCGGCGGGCGCCACCATGAGCAGGCTCGCACCGATCGCGGTGACCACGCTGACGATCTTGAGCCGCCACAGCACCGTCTTCGACGGAGGCCACCAATCGCGATTGCGTAACGCGAAGTGCCGGACAATCTTTCCGACGAGGACGCCGACCCCGTAGCCGATTGCGGCGTTGACGCCGCCGATCAGCCCGGCGAACTCCCAACTGCGCGGCAGCAGCGACGGAGTCATCGACAGGCAGAAGAACAGCGCACCGAACACGACACCGACGAAGTCGAGGCGAAGCAGGCCCCACGCCCACAGCAGGAGCGGGTGCGGAGCCGTGCGCTCGCCCGTCGCGGTCATGGCGTCAAGGTCACCCGAACAGTTTCGGGAGCACGCCCTCCCACGTCGCGCGGACCTCGTCGAGTGACACTGTGAACAGCCCCTGCACCTCGATCGCGGGCCCGTCATCGTCGGATCCCTGGTCGACCACGCCGATCCGGGTGGCCGGCAGGTCGCGCGCTTCGCACATCGCCCGGAATCTGCTCTCCTCGGTGCGCGGCACCGCGACCAGGACCCGCCCGGCCGATTCGGAGAACAGCGTGACGAATGGATCGGCGCCCTCGGGAAGCAGCAGGCGGAAACCGGTTTCGCCTGCGATCGCGGACTCGACGACCGCCTGGATCAGGCCGCCCTCCGACAGGTCGTGGGCGGCCGAGATCAGGCCGTCACGCGACGCCGCGGTCAACACCTCGGCCAGCAGTTGCTCGCGGGCCAGATCCACCTTCGGCGGCACGCCACCCAGGTGGTCGGCGGTGACCTGCGCCCAGATCGACCCGTCGAACTCGTCGCGGGTGTCGCCGAGGACGAAGACCGTCTCCCCGGGTTCGGTGCCGAACCCGGTCGGGATCCGCCGGGTGACGTCGTCGATGACCCCGAGCACACCCACGACGGGTGTCGGCAGGATCGCGGTGGACCCGGTCTGGTTGTAGAAGCTGACGTTGCCGCCGGTGACCGGAATCCCCAGCGCCGCACAGCCGTCGGCGAGACCGCGGACGGCCTGCGAGAACTGCCACATCACACCCGGGTCTTCGGGGGAGCCGAAGTTCAGACAGTTGGTCACCGCGACCGGGGTCGCCCCGGTGACGGCGACGTTGCGGTACGCCTCGGCGAGCGCCAACTGCGCGCCGGTGTACGGGTCGAGTTGGGTGTAGCGCCCGGAGGCGTCTGTCGATACCGCGACACCGCGCCCGGTCTCCTCGTCGATGCGCAGCACGCCGCCGTCGGCATGTTCGGCAAGGACGGTGTTGCCCCGCACGTAGCGGTCGTACTGCTCGGTGATGAAGGCCCGACTGCACAGGTGCGGGCTGCCCAGCAGCGCCAGCAGGGTCTCACGAAGTTCGTCACCCGTACTGGGCCGCGGCAGGGTCTTGGAACTGTCGGCGATCAGGGCGTCCTGGCTTTCCGGACGCTGAACGGGACGCTCATAGACGGGACCCTCGTGCGCGACGGTGCGCGGGGGCACATCGACGACGGTGTCGCCGTTCCACGTGATGACAAGGCGGTCGCCGTCGGTGACCTCACCGATCACGGTGGCCAGCACATCCCACTTGCGACAGACGGCCATGAACTTCTCGACGTTCTCCGGAGTCACCACGGCGCACATGCGCTCCTGGGACTCACTGGAGAGCACCTCGGCCGGCGTCATGTTGGCCGCGCGCAGCGGCACCTTGTCCAGCTCGATGGCCATGCCGCCGTCGCCCGCCGATGCGAGTTCGGAAGTGGCGCAGGACAATCCGGCTCCACCCAGGTCCTGGATGCCGACCACCAGGTCGGCGGCGTACAGCTCGAGGCAGCACTCGATGAGCACCTTCTCCATGAACGGGTCACCGACCTGCACTGACGGGAGCTTCTTGCGTCCCGATCCCGACTCGTCGCCCGAGAAGGTGTCCGAGGCCAGCACGCTGACGCCACCGATGCCGTCGAGGCCGGTGCGCGCGCCGAACAGGATGATCTTGTTGCCGGTGCCCGACGCGAACGCCAGATGCAGATCCTCCTTGCGCAGCACACCAAGGCACAGCGCGTTGACCAGAGGGTTGCCCGCGTAGCTCGCATCGAAGACGGTCTCGCCGCCGATGTTCGGCAGGCCCAGGGAGTTGCCGTAACCACCGACGCCGCGGACCACACCGTCGACCACCCGACGGGTGTCGGGAGCGTCGGCCGCGCCGAACCGCAGCTGGTCCATCACCGCCACCGGGCGCGCGCCCATCGCCATGATGTCGCGCACGATGCCGCCGACGCCGGTGGCCGCGCCCTGGTAGGGCTCGACGTAGGACGGGTGGTTGTGCGACTCGACCTTGAACGTCACGGCCCAGCCGTCGCCGATGTCGACCACGCCGGCGTTCTCGCCGATGCCGGCCAGCATGCCCGCGCGCATCTCGTCCGTGGTGGTCTCACCGAAGTAGCGCAGGTGCACCTTGGAGGACTTGTAGGAGCAGTGCTCGCTCCACATCACCGAGTACATCGCGAGTTCGGCGTCGGTGGGACGACGGCCGAGGATCTCGCGGATGCGCTCGTACTCGTCGTCCTTGAGCCCCAGTTCACGGAACGGCTGCGGCTGGTCGGGGCTGGCGGCGGCACGTTCGACGGTGTCAACTTCGGGGCTGGTCACGCAGACAGTCTAGTAAGCGCTGGCGAGCAGGGCGTTTCTCCCCGCTTCGGCAGCGCCGGATGCAGGTCAGTGCCCCGCCGCCACACAGAACGCGTTGCCGTCGGGATCCTCCAGCACCACCCATGCGAACTCGTCGCCGAAGCTCTGTCGGGCCTTCTCCACCGCCCCCAGGGACACCAACCGCGCCACCGCGGCGTCGATGTCGTCATCGGTGAAGTCCACGTGCACCCGGTTCTTCCCCGGCGTCGGGTCGTCGACGCGCTGGAATCCCAGGTTGCCGCCGTCCGGCAGCGTCACCGTGACGAACTCGCCCGGCATCACGGGCGACGTGGTGCCGCCCACCGCCTCGGCCCACCACGCCGCGAGCCGGTCGGGATCGTGCGTGTCCACTGTCACCATCGCCACACTCAGAGTCATGCCCGCGACGCTAGTCCAAGGCTCCGACAGACCGCGATGCGTTTCAGGCGGGCGCCAGGAAGGCCCGCAGCGCAGCCGCGTACGTCGCGACGTCGTGCGCGCCCATCAGCTCACGCGCGGAGTGCATGGCCAGCTGCGGGGCCCCGACATCGACCGTGGGGATGCCGGTGCGGGCCGAGGTCATGGGCCCGATGGTGGAACCGCAGGGCAGGTCGGCGCGGTGTTCGTAGCGCTGCAGCGGCACACCGGCCTGACGGCACGCCAACTCGAAGGCCGCGGCCGTCCGACCGTCGGTGGCGTAGCGCAGGTTGGGCTGCACCTTGAGCACCGGGCCGCCGTTGACCTCGATCAGATGGCCGGGCTCGTGCCGGTCCGGGTAGTTGGGATGCGTGGCGTGCGCCATGTCGCCGGAGGCCACCATCGACCCCGCGACGCGTCGCAGGAAGTCCTCGCGGCTGCCGCCCGCGGCCAGCACGATGCGCTCCAGGGTCGTGATCAGTAGGTCGGACTGGGCCCCGTGGTCGGAGGTCGAACCCACCTCTTCGTGGTCGAACAGTGCCAGCACGGGCACGTACTCCCCGGCGGGTGCGTCCAGCAGGGCCTGCACTCCCGCGTAGCAGGTGGTCTGGTTGTCCAGTCGGGGCGCGCTGACGAACTCCGCGCCGGGTCCCCACACCGCCGAGGGCGTCAGGTCGTGCGTCATCAGGTCGAAGCCCAGGACGTCGTCGGCGTCGACCCCGGCGGCGTCGGCGACGACACTCAGGAACGATCCGGGTCTCTCACCCACCGCCCACACCGCGTTGACGTGTCGCTGCGGGTCCAGCTTGACTCCCGCGCGGTCCTCCGACAGGTGGATCGCCAGTTGGGGCACGCGCAGCACCGGGTCGTCGATGCGCACGAGCGAATGCCGCAGCCCCGACCCGGACCGCACCGAGAGCCGTCCGCTGATCCCCAGTTCGCGGTCCAGCCAGGAGTTCAGCCAGGCCCCGCCGTAGGGCTGCAGCGCCACCATCTGCCACCCCGCGACCGCGCGGTCGGGGTGCTGCTTGACCCGCAGGTTGGGGCTGTCGGTGTGCCCGCCGACCACGCGGAACGCGCCGCCGGGAGCCCCGCTGCTGTCCCAGGCCACCAGCGATCCGGCGCGCACTGTGAAGAAGCGGCCCGAGTCCGGCCAGGCGTCGGTCTCCTCGAGTTCGATGTACCCGGCGTCGCTCAGGGCCGCGGCGACCGTGCGGCAGACGTGGAACGGCGACGGCGAGGCGTCGATGAACTCGCAGAGGCCCGATGCGCTGGCAGACATGGCTGCCATTGTCGCCTGCCGCCACCTCTCAGCGGCCGCCGAGTGTGCGGAATTGTCGCGTTCTCGGCCGAAAACCAGGCAAATCCGCGCAGTCGGCACATTGTCGAGCGCCTGAGGGCATTAATGTCAACGGGTGGCCACCGGCAGACCCCAACCGATCCTCACGCCACTGACCCCCGCCGCCATCTTCCTCGTCGCGACCATCGACGACGGCGACGACGCCGCGGCACGGGTGCATGACGCGCTGACCGGAATCTCCGGCCTGGTGCGGGCGGTCGGCTTCCGCACCCCGCAGGCGCACCTGAATGTGGTGGCCGGCATCGGTTCTGCGGCCTGGGACCGGTTGTTCGCCGGACCGCGCCCGGCCAAGCTGCATCCCTTCGTCGCACTCGACGGCGGTCGCCACCAGGCGCCCTCCACTCCGGGGGACCTGCTCTTCCACATCCGGGCGGAATCCATGGACGTCTGTTACGAACTGGGCGGACGGATCCTCGACTCCATGTCCGGTGCGGTCACCGTGGTCGACGAGGTGCACGGGTTCAAGTTCTATGAGCAGCGGGATCTGCTGGGCTTCGTCGACGGCACCGAGAACCCGGACGGGGCCGACGCCGTCGAGGCCGTCCAGATCGGCGAGGGCCACCCGGATTTCGCGGACTTCCCCGGCGGAAGCTATGTGCACGTGCAGCGCTACACGCACGACATGGCGGCGTGGAACGCGCTGAGTGTCACCGAGCAGGAACTCGTGATCGGCCGGACCAAGCTCGAGGACATCGAACTCGATGACGCCGTCAAGCCGGCCAATTCCCATGTGGCCCTGAACACCCTGGTGGACGAGGACGGCAACGAACTCGACATCGTGCGCGCCAACATGCCGTTCGGCACGCTGGGCGACGGCGACTCCGGGACGTACTACATCGCCTACTCCGCTGACCCGGATGTCACCGAGAAGATGCTGCGCAACATGTTCATCGGCAACCCGCCGGGCAACACCGACCGCATCCTGGACTTCTCGACCGCGAAGACCGGCGGGATGTTCTTCGTCCCCTCGATCGACTTCCTCGACGACCCCCCGCCGGTGCCCGATGAGGCGGCGAATGAAGAGGATTCGGCACCGCAGACGCTTCCCCGCCACGACGGCTCGTTGGCGATCGGCAGCCTGAAAGGACAACCTCAATGAACAACCTGTACCGCGAACTGGCTCCGGTCACCGACGCCGCTTGGGCAGAGATCGAATTGGAGGCGACACGCACCTTCAAACGCCATGTGGCGGGCCGACGCGTCGTGGACGTCAGCGAGCCCGGCGGCCCCGTGACCGCGGGCATCAGCACGGGCCATCTGCTCGATGTCGCCTCGCCGTCCGACGGTGTGGTCGCGCATCTGCGTGAGGCCCGCCCACTGGTGCGGTTGCGGGTTCCGTTCACCGTCAAGCGGATCGACATCGACGACGTCGAGCGCGGGTCGCAGGACTCGGACTGGGATCCGGTCAAGGATGCCGCGAAGAAGCTGGCGTTCGTCGAGGATCGCGCGATCTTCGAGGGATACGAGGCGGCCTCGATCGGCGGCATCCGCAAGTGCAGTTCCAACCCCGCCCTCGCGATCCCGGAGGACCCGCGCGAGATCCCCGACGTCATCGCCCAAGCCCTGAGCGAGCTTCGGTTGGCCGGTGTCGACGGACCATACTCGGTGCTGCTGTCGGCCGACATCTACACGCAGGTCAGCGAGACCACCGCGCACGGCTATCCGATCCGTGAGCACATCAACAGGCTTGTCGACGGTGACATCATCTGGGCGCCCGCCATCGACGGCGCGTTCGTGTTGTCCACCCGCGGAGGCGATTTCGACCTGCAGTTGGGCACCGACGTCAGCATCGGCTACCTGTCGCACGACGCCGAGACGGTGCAGCTGTATCTGGAGGAGACGCTGACGTTCCTGTGCTACACCGCCGAGGCGTCGGTGGCGCTGAGCCCCTAGTACGGGCTGACGGCGTTCTCCCGCACCCAGCGCTGCTCGGCCTCTGAGCGCGCCGGTGGCGGGATCAGGCCGTTGATCATCCAGAGGTCCTCACTGGTCTCGTCGATGTGGAACTCCGAGTGCAGGTCCGGATGCCGGCTCAGGTACGGGTCCAGGATCGCGTGGACCCAGCGCGCGATCCCGTGCCGGTGCGCCTGGTCGGCGGCACGGCGCGCGATGTGGTCGATGACCACACGAACTCCGGCGGTGGGTGCGACCCCGCCGACATACATGTCGCCGTGCGGGATCTCGTTGAAGACCGTCACGACGTAGAACCGCGGCAGGCCGGCCTCGGCGTAGCGGTCGGTGATGCGTTCGGACAGTTCCTTCTTGTCGGCGTCGGTGAAGACACCCGGGGTGTGGTGGATGGTCCACAGTGGCATGTCGGGTCTCCTCGGTCAGTGGGACAGGGCGAAGGTCAGGTTCTCGACGGGCCCGGACAGGGCCGCCTTGGCCTGTGCGGTGGCGTCGTCGGTGAGCACCTCGTTGGCGCCGGCCTCGAGGGCGTCGAGGATGCGTTGGGCGACGTCGGCCGGGGCGGTCTTGGGCAGCGGGATCGCCGAGACCATGTCGGTGTCGATGAAACCCGCGTGCACACCGAGCACCTGGGTGCGCTGTTCGGCGAGTTCGGTCCGCAGTGAGTTGGTGACCGACCAGATCGCCGCCTTGGACGCGCCGTAGGCGCCGCTGCCGCCGAGCCAGGCCAGCACCGAGTGCACGTTGACGACCGCCCCGCCACCATGGCTCGCCAGGATGGGTGCGAACGCCCGGGTGACCCGCAGCGGCCCGAACACGTTGACGTCGAATGTGGTTGAGACGTCGTTCATCTCGGCCGTGAGCAGTGCGCCGGGAAGCAGGATGCCCGCGTTGTTGATCACGATCTCGGCGTCGGTTGCCGCGGCGGCCAGTTCGGCGATCGACCGCTCCGACGTCACCTCGAGTCGACGGGTGACCACGTTCGGCCTTTCGTCGACATAGTCCTCCCGCGCCGTGGCGTACACCTTGCGTGCGCCGCGGCGCAGCAGTTCGTCGACGATCGCGGCGCCCAGTCCGCGCCGCCCTCCGGTCACCACCACCACACTGTCTTCGACAGCCACCATGCCCCTGCTCCCATCTGAGTAATTCCTACGTTAGTCAGGTCATGCTAGGCATGTTCACCTGAGTAATGCAAGCGTTAGTTACACTGGGTGGATGGCCATGACCTTCGAGGGGCGCCTGCAGGACCGCAGCCGGTGGCGCACCGACGCCTGTTCAGCCGCGAAGGTGCTCGACCTGCTGAGCACCAAGACGGCCTTCCTGGTGGTCCGGGAATGTCTCTACGGGACCAGGCGGTTCGAGGACTTCACCGACCGGATCGGCGCATCCGCGCCCGCGGTCTCCCGCGCGCTGCGGCAACTCGAGGCGGCAGGCATCGTCGCCCGCGCGCCGTATCAGGAACCCGGCGCCAGGGTGCGCGACGAGTACGTGCTGACCTCAGCCGGCGAGGAACTGCTGCCGATCCTGCTGGCGCTCATTCAATGGGGTGACAAGCACCTGCAACCCGACGGGGGCCCGCTGAACTTCGTCGACGGCGACGGGCGCGCGGTGCGGGTGTGTGTGACGTCGGACGACCCCGAGTCCGCCGAATCGCGCGACATCGAGATCCGGGCGAACCTGCCTCAGGCCGCCAGGACAGCGTCCAACGCGGAGTAGAAGATTCCCAGACCGTCGTCCGACGGTCCGGTCAGCGCCTCGGTGGCGTGCTCGGGGTGCGGCATGAGACCGACCACCCGACCGTTGGCCGAACTGATGCCGGCGATGTCGCGCTGCGAGCCGTTGAGGTTCTCCACGTAGCGGAACACCACACGGCCCTCGCCCTCGAGTTCGTCGAGCACCGCGTCGCTCGCGACGTAGCGGCCCTCGCCGGACTTCAGCGGCACCAGGATCTCGGCGCCGGGTTCGTAGCGCGAACTCCACGCCGTCGACGTCGCATCCACGCGCAGCCACACATCGCGACAGACGAAGTGCAGACCGATGTTTCGGGTCAGTGCCCCGGGCAGCAGGCCGGCCTCGCACAGCACCTGGAAGCCGTTGCAGATGCCCAGCACCGGAAGTCCGCGGTTGGCCGCGGCCACCACCTCACCCATCACGGGGGCGAACCGGGCGATCGCGCCGGCCCGCAGGTAGTCGCCGTAGGAGAACCCGCCGGGCACGATCACCGCATCGACGCCCTTGAGGTCGGCGTCGGCGTGCCAGAGGCTGACCGACTCGGCACCCACGGCCCGCGCCGCACGCGCGGCGTCGATGTCGTCGAGCGTGCCGGGGAATGTGATCACACCGACGCGAGTCACTGCGCCTCCCGCGTGACCGTCCAGTCCTCGATGACCGTGTTGGCCAGCAGTGACTCGGCGATCTCGGCGAGCGTGTCGTCGTCGACGCTGTCGTCCACCTCGAGTTCAAAACGCTTGCCTTGGCGGACATCCGACACACCGTTGTGGCCCAACCGGCCCAGCGCGCCGACAATCGCCTGTCCCTGCGGGTCGAGAATCTCGGCCTTGGGCATCACGTGCACAACCACCCGGGCCACGCGCGACTCCTGTCGTTCCTCAGTCAATGACGGGTCAACTCTACCCACACGACGCCAGGTAGGCCCCGCACAGCGCCGCCTCGAGGGCATCGAGCACACGGTCGTCGGGCACCAGGGGCCACGCGACGTCGGGCCCCGGAGTGGTCCAGAGCACAAGCTCGCTGACGCTGCTGTTGAACGGATCGGCGATCAGGTACTGATGCACGACGTGCGGGCCGCTGATCACCGCGGCAAATCGGCCGTCGTCGGCGGTGGTGAGCGTCGGCGAGTACTGCGGCGCGCTGACCTGACACGACCGCAACGCGGCCACGGCCGCGTCGTGGACCTGCATCGCCCACGCGCCGCCCTGCCCGGTGTCACCGCGCCAGTGCAGCACCTGCGCCTGCAGATTCCAGCGACCGGGCGGCGAGGCCACCGCGGCACGGGCGGCGACCGCGAAGGAACGGGGATCGTCGCGCGGTGGCGGCGTGGCGCAGATCTCCTCGAACTTGAACCGCGGAGCGGGCACCGGCACGGCCACCTGCGCCGGGCGGGGCCAGTGGTGCGTGGTGTTCATCGGGATGGCCCAGGGTTCGATCCACGCCGCCGCGGGGATTCGGTCGCAGGTCGGGGGGCAGGTCTGCGGGTCGGAGCGCGCGGCCGGCACCGCGATCAGCCCGGCACCCAGCACGCCGGCCAAGAACACACGAAGCACTCGGTTCCTCCCCCACCCGGACGCCCGCTGCGCGCACAATCGTACGCATGGAACTGACCCATTTCGGGCATTCGTGCCTGCTGGCGAGCTTCGACGACACGACGATTCTGTTCGACCCGGGCAACTTCTCGCACGGCTTCGAGGGGATCACCGGGCTCTCGGCCATCCTGATCACCCACCAGCACCCCGACCACGCCGATCCGGCTCGCCTGCCGGCACTCGTCGAAGCCAACCCCCAGGCCGCGCTGTACGCCGACCCGCAGACGGCGGCACAACTCGGGGGCGAGTGGAAGGCCGTCCACGTCGGTGACCAGTTGTCCGTCGGGAGCCTCGCCATCCGCGGCGTCGGTGGTCGCCACGCGGTGATCCACCCCGAGATCCCCGTCATCGACAACATCTCCTATCTCGTCGGCGACGGGGAGCACCCCGCCCGCCTGATGCACCCCGGCGACGCCCTGTTCGTGCCCGACGAACCGGTCGACGTGCTCGCCACGCCCGCCGCGGCGCCGTGGATGAAGATCTCCGAGGCCGTCGAGTTCCTCCGGGCCGTCGCACCCACCCACGCGGTGCCGATCCACCAGGGCATCGTCGCGCCGGAGGCCCGCGGAATCTACTACGGCCGCCTGTCCGAGATGACCGACACCGATTTCCGGGTGCTCACCGAAGAACAGTCGATTTCGCTTTAGCGACACCCGCGCGCCGCTAAAGTTGTGCGACTGCTCAGCACGACGTTCGGAGGCGCAATGGCGGGACGAGTCGACGGCAAGATCGCCCTGGTGACGGGGGCCGCCCGGGGGCAGGGCCGCAGCCACGCGGTACGCCTGGCCGAGGAGGGCGCCGACATCATCGCGGTCGACATCTGTCGCGGTTTCCCTGACTCGACCGCACCGGCCGCCACGGTCGAGGATCTGGCCGAAACCGCGGGCCTGATCAAGGATCTGGGCCGACGCGTGGTCACCGCGCAGGTCGATGTCCGCGAGTTCGAGGCGCTGGCGGACGCGGTCGACAGCGGCGTCGAGCAGTTGGGCGGACTCGACGTCGTGGTCGCCAACGCGGGCATCGGCACCACGGGCGTCAAGCTGCACAAGATGGCCGAACCGCGCTGGCAGGAGACCATCGACGTCAACCTCACGGGCGTCTGGAAGACCGCGAAGGCCGCGATCCCGCACCTCATCGCCGCGGGCCGAGGCGGGTCGATCATCATCACCAGTTCGGTGGGCGGCACCAAGGCCTACCCGCAGGTCGGTCACTACGTCGCGGCCAAGCACGGCGTCGTCGGGATCATGCGCACCCTGGCCGTCGAACTCGGGCAGCACATGATCCGCGTCAACACCGTGCACCCCACCCACGTGAACACCCCACTGTTGATGAACGAGGAGACCTACCGCCTGTTTCGGCCCGACCTGGAGAACCCGGGCCCGGACGACCTCGCGCCCATCTGCCAGTCCTTCCACGTCATGCCGATCCCGTGGGTGCAACCGGTGGACATCAGCAACGCGGTGCTGTTCCTGGCGTCCGACGAGGCCCGGTACGTGACCGGCGTGACGCTGCCTATCGACGCCGGGAGCCTGCTGAAATGACCAGCACCGCAGTCTATTACGACCCCTATGACGTCGGCATCGTCGCCGACCCCTACCCGACCTACGCGCGGCTGCGTGAGGAGTCGCCGCTCTACTACAACGAGCGCTACGACTTCTGGGCCCTCTCGCGGCACTCCGACGTCGAGAAGGCCTTGGGCGACTGGGAGACGTTCTCGAACTCCCGGAGCGACATCCTCGAACTGGTGAAATCCGAGTTCGACATGCCCAAGGGCGTGATGATGTTCGAGGACCCGCCGACCCACACGATGCTGCGCGGGTTGATGTCCCGGGTGTTCACGCCGCGCCGGATGGCCGCGATCGAGGATCAGATCCGACAGTTCTGCATCGGCTGCCTGGATCCGCACGTCGGCACCGACGGCTTCGACATCATCGCCGATCTGGCCTCGATGATGCCCATGCGGGTGATCGGCATGCTGCTGGGAATCCCCGAGTCCGAACAGATCTCGGTCCGCGACGCCAACGACGCGAACCTGCGGACCAAGCCTGGGGCGCCGATGAAGGTCGCTCGCGCCGACAAGATCGCCGATGGCCGCATCTACGCCGACTACGTGGAGTGGAGGTCCAAGAATCCGTCCGACGACCTGATGACGGCCCTGCTCAACGTCGAGTTCACCGACGAGACCGGCACCGAGCGCAAGCTGACCCGCAAGGAGGTGCTGCACTACACGCAGGTGGTCGCGGGTGCCGGCAATGAGACCACCGGACGACTGATCGGTTGGCTGGCCAAGGTGCTGGCCGAACACCCCGACCAGCGTCGGCAGATCGCCGAGGACCGCTCACTGCTCAACCGCGCGATCGATGAGACGCTGCGCTTCGAGCCGACAGGCCCACACGTGGCCCGTTACATGGCACGCGATTTCGAGTGCTACGGCACCACCGTCCCCGCGGGCAGTGCGATGCTGCTGCTGTTCGGGGCGGCCAACCGTGACCCCCGTCGCTACGCCGATCCGGACCGCTTCGACATCAACCGCGACAACATCAGCCACGTGACCTTCGGCAAGGGTCTGCACTACTGCCTGGGCGCCAACCTGGCGAGGCTCGAAGGCCGGGTCGCGCTCGATGAACTGCTCAACCGCTGGCCTGAGTGGGGCATCGATTACGACAGCGCGCAGTTGGCGCCGACGTCGACGGTGCGTGGCTGGGAGCGGTTGCGGATCACGTTCTAGCTGGCCACCCCTTCTCGCCTCGGGCACCTGCTCGCCTCACCCCCTTCTCGCATGTTATGTGCGGAATTGCAGCTAAATCGGCTGGAAAGCATGCAATTCCGCACAGAATCGTCGGCGCGACCGGGGTGATCACCCCAACCCCGCTAGCCGATGTCGCGCGCCGCACCCCGGCCCGCGGCCCGCCCCGAGAAGATGCACCCGCCCAGGAATGTGCCCTCGAGCGCCCGATATCCGTGCACGCCACCACCGCCGAAGCCGGCAACCTCACCTGCGGCGTACAACCCCGGCACGGGATCGCCGGCGCTGCCAAGAACGCGCGAATCGAGATCAGTCTCCAAACCGCCCAGCGTCTTCCGCGTCAGGATGTGCAGCTTGACCGCGATCATCGGACCCGCCTTGGGATCGGTCAGCCGATGTGGTGCCACCACCCGTGACACCCGGTCCGGCAGATAGGCCCGTGCACCGTGGATCGCGGTGATCTGCCCGTCCTTGCTGAACGAATTCGCCACCTCGCGGTCCCGCGCCGTCACCTCGGCCTCAACCGTGGCGTAGTCCAACGCGACCACATCGGGCAGGCGGTTCATCGCCTCCACCAGGCCGCGCAACGTGGTGTGGTGGACGAAGTCGGGGCCGCGATCGACGAAGGCCTGCACCGGGCCCGGAGCGCCAGACCGCACGCGGGACAACAGTTGCCGCACACTGCGTTCAGTCAGGTCGGGGTTCTGCTCCTGCCCCGACAGGCCGAACTCCTTGGCGATGATCCGGGCGTTGAGGATGAACCACGTGTAGTCCTGACCGGTCTTGGTGATGTGCTCCAGCGTGCCGAGGGTGTCGAATCCCGGGTACAGCGGGCCGGGCAGTCGCCTGCCGGTCGCGTCCAGCCACAGCGACGACGGTCCAGGCAGGATGCGGATGCCGTGGTTGGGCCAGATCGGGTCGTAGTTCGTGATGCCCTCGGTGTAGTGCCACATCCGGTCGCGGTTGATCACCCGCCCGCCCGCCGATTCGGTGATCGCGATCATCCGCCCGTCGACGTGGGCCGGCACCCCGGCCAGCATCTGCTCGGGAACACGCCCCATCCGCGCCGGCCAATTCTTCCGCACCAGTTCCGGGTTGCCCCCGATGCCCCCACTCGTGACGATCACCGCCGAGGCCCGGAACTCGAATTCCCCGACAGCTTTCCGCGACGACGCCACGCCTCGGGCCGCAGAGCTGGGCTCCAGCACAGTCCCCCGCACCCCGGTGATCGCCCCACCTTCGACGATCAGTTCGTCGACCTGATGGCGGTGCGCGAACCGCACCAGGGAGTGCTCCCTGACCCGCCGTGCGAAGACGTCGACCAGCGCCGGTCCCGTACCCCACGTGATGTGGAATCGCGGCACCGAGTTCCCGTGCCCGCGGGCGTCGTATCCCCCACGTTCGGCCCACCCCACCAACGGGAAGATCTTCAGGCCGCGCTCCTTGAGCCAGGTCCGCTTCTCCCCGGAGGCGAAGTCGACGTAGGCGTGCGCCCACTGTTGCGGCCAATGGTCCTCGGGGCGGTCGAACGCCGCGGTGCCCAACCAGTCCTGCAGCGCCAACTCATGGCTGTCGTGGATGCCCATGCGTCGCTGCTCGGGACTGTCGACGAAGAACAACCCGCCGAACGACCAGAACGCCTGACCGCCGATGTTGGCACTGTTCTCCTGATCGACGACCAGGACTCGTCGGCCCCGTTCCACCAGTTCGCAGGTGGCGACCAGACCTGCCAGACCAGCCCCGACCACGATGACGTCAGCGTCCATGCCGCCTAGGCTAGCGGCCAGTCGGCGTCAGGCGACTCGATTCAGACGCGGTGGGCTGTCCCACTGGTAGACGGTGGGCAGGCAACCGTGCAGCAGGGCCAGGTCGACGACGTCCAGTGCGGCTTGACGAGGCCCGGGCCTGCGCAGGTGCCGCGCCGAGACCGCCAGGCGCACAGTCCCACCGCGGCGTGCGGTCCGCTCGGCCGACAGCACCAGAGTGCGGCACCACCACGCCTCGGCCAGAAACGCCTCGCCGATGCCGAGCACACGGGCCCGTTCGACCGTTCCGCGCACCAGATCGGTGACGCTGTCGGGGCCGATCAGAAGGCGGAATCCGTTGCGCGGCAGCATACTGCGCACACCATCCGAGACTGACCAGCGCGGTGCGGCGAACAGCCGGGTCCGTAGGCCGAGGTGGTCGAGCACCCGGTCGGCGGCCATCAACCGCAGGTTGGCCTCGTGCGCGGGCAGCACCGCGAACTCGGCCCTGCGGCGTTTCGTCGCAGCTTCGTCATAGCCGTGCAGTACAAGGCTGTCCCCGGATTCGCGGCGCACACGGAGCCAGTCGACCGTGGCAGCGTCGGCGTCGAGGCGGTACCCGTCCTTGAGTCTGGGGGCCACCAGAAGGGACACCGGCACGCCGCGCGCGGCGAGTTCGGCAGCGAACGCGTGCGCGGCGTCCAGAGTGTGCGCACCGATCGCCGAGACGGAGACCGTCAACTTCCCAGGCACTCCACCAGGATCGCAATCCGAGGTGTCCAGACGGTGTCGAACACCCGGACTGCAGGTGGCGATTCGGCTAGTGGGGCAGCACGCTCTCGACCGCGGCGACGACCTCGGGGGCATCCGGAACCGTGCGCGGCCGGAATCGGTTGACCACGGTCCCACCCGGGGCCAGCAGGAACTTCTCGAAGTTCCACTGCACGTCACCGGCTTCGCCGTCGGCGTCGGCGGTCTGCGTCAGTTCGGCGTACAGCGGGTGCCGGTCCGGTCCGTTGACGTCAGTCTTGGCCAGCAGCGGGAAGGTGACGCCGTAGGTGGTCGAGCAGAACGTCTGAATCTCCTCGGCCGTGCCGGGCTCCTGCCCCATGAACTGGTTGCACGGCACCCCGAGCACCGTCAGTCCCCGGTCGCCGTAGTCGCGGGCCAACTGCTCCAACGCGGCGTACTGCGGTGTGAGGCCGCACTTGGATGCCACGTTGACGATCAGCACGGCACCATCGGTGTACTCGGCGAGCGAGGTCGCCCGTCCGTCGAGAGTGGTCAACTCAATGTCGTTCAGGCTCATGGCGCGACGCTAGCACCCGGCGTCAGGAGAGCAGGTCGCCGACCTGCCCGGCGCCGTAGCGTTCGGGATCGGCGGTGGCCAGCAGCCAGGCGTACTGGAAGGCCACCTCCTTCCAGCGCTCGTACCGACCGCTGATGCCGCCATGCCCCGCGGTCATCTGGGTCTTGAGCAGGACCGGATGGTCGTCGGTCTTGGTGTACCGCAGGGCGGCAACCCATTTGGCCGGCTCGACGTACAGCACGCGGGTGTCGTTCAGTGACGTCATCGCCAGGATCGCCGGATAGTCCTTGGCCGCGACGTTCTCATACGGCGAGTAGGACTTCATGTAGGCGTAGACGTCGCTGTTGTGCAGCGGATCTCCCCATTCGTCCCATTCGGTGATGGTCAGCGGCAGGGACGGGTCCAGGATGCTGGTCAACGGGTCGACGAACGGAACCTGCGCCAGGATGCCCGCGAACAGGTGCGGTGCCATGTTGGCGACCGCGCCCATCAGCAGACCGCCCGCGCTGCCCCCGAGGGCCACCAGGTTCTGAGGTCGTGTGACCCCCTCGTCGACCAGATGCTCGGCCGCGGCGATGAAGTCGGTGAAGGTGTTCTTCTTCTCCATCAACTTGCCGTGCTCGTACCACAACCGCCCGAGTTCACCGCCGCCGCGAACGTGCGCCACCGCGAATGCCACACCCCGGTCGAGCAGCGAAAGCCGCGCGATCGAGAACCGGGGATCCTCGCAGGCTTCGTATGCTCCGTAGCCGTAGATCAGTGTGGGGGCAGGGAATTCGATTCCCTTGCGGTACACCAGCGACACCGGGATCTTGACCCCGTCGGGTGCCGTCGCCCAGTCCCGGCGTTCCTCGTAGTCCTCCGGCCGGTAGTCGCCGAGCACAGGCTGTTCGCGCAGCAGGACCCGTTCCCCGGTGACGAGGTCCAGATCGTAGATCCGCACGGGGATGACGAACGACGTCGCGGCCACCCGCAGGCGCGGTGACTCCCAGTTGGGGTTGGCCGCCAGGCCCGAGGACATGAGCTCGGACTCGAACGCGATCTCCTCGACGGTGCCGTACTGGCCGTCAGCGGTGATGGGCCACAACTGGATTCGCGGCAGCGCGGCGCGGCGGTAGCTGACCACGAGGTGGTCGGCGAAGGCGTCGACACCCTCGATGCGCACCTCGTCGTCATGCGGGATCAGGGTGCGCTGGTCGGTCGGATCGCTGACAGGCGCCTCGACCAGGGTGAAGTTCACCGCGCCGTCGTTGTGCAGGATCAGGAACCGGTCCTGGCCACCGACGACCGCATGCTCCACCGAGTACTCCACGCCTTCTCGGCGGGGCAGCACGCTGGTGAACTCGGCGGCGGAGTCGGACGCGTCGGCGACGAAGACCTCGGAGGTGATGCTGGACCCGGCCGCGATCATCACGTAGGCGTCGCTGCGGGTTCGCCCGACGCCGAGCCAGAACCGTTCGTCCGGTTCGTGATAGACCTTCTCGCCGGGCAGTCCGCTGCCGAGGCGGTGCCGCCAGACGGTGTCGGGCCGCCACGCCTCGTCGACGGTGGTGTAGTAGATGGTCCGACTGTCGGCCGCCCAGGTCGCGCCGCCACCGATGCCGGTGATCTCGTCGGGGTACATCTCTCCGGTGCGTAAGTTCTTGAACCGCAACGTGTACCGCTCGTCGCCGACGGTGTCGGTCGAATACGCCAGGATCTCGGCGTCGGGGCTCACGGTCGCCGCCCCCAGGGAGAAGAAGTCGTGCCCGTCGGCTTCGACGTTCTCGTCGAGGAGCACCTCTTCGCCGGGGACCTCGGTGTGCTCATCGAACACCGGCGGACTCCAGTCGCTGGGATCCCGCACCAGGCATCGGCAGTGCACGCCGTACTGCTTGCCCTCGAAGCTGCGGCCGTAGTACCAGTAGTCGCCGCGACGGGTCGGGACCGAGAGATCGGTCTCCTTGGTCCTGGCCTTGATCTCGTCGAAGATCCTCTGCCGCAGGGGCTCCTGCGATGCGGTCACGGCATCGGCGTAGGCGTTCTCGGCTTCGAGGTGGCTGATCACCTCGGGAGACGACTTGTCCCGCAGCCACTCGTAGGGGTCGTTGAACACGTCGCCGTGGAACTCGCGAGGGCTGTCGACTCGGTTGGCCACCGGCGGGGTCAGTGCGTCGCTCATGAGGTCGGTCCGATCCAGTCGTTGAACCGCAGTCCTGAGATCCGTTCGTAGGCTTCGATGTAGCGCGCGCGGGTGGCCTCGACGATCTCCGGTGGCAGCGGTGGCGGCGGCGCCTCTCCCGAGCGGTCCCATCCGGACTCCGGCGACGTCAGCCAGTTGCGCACGAACTGCTTGTCGAAGCTGGGCTGCACCACACCCTGCTTGTAGGTGTCGGCGGGCCAGTACCGCGACGAGTCGGGCGTGAAGACCTCGTCGGCCAACCGCAGGTCGCCGTCGCCGTCGACGCCGAACTCGAACTTGGTGTCGGCGATGATGACGCCCTTGGTCAGCGCGTGGTCGGCGGCCTGCTTATAGATCCGCAGCGTCTCGTCCCGCAACTGCTCGGCGCGCTCGGCACCGACGAGGCCGACCACGGCGGCGAAGTCCACGTTCTCGTCGTGCTCACCGATCTCGGCCTTGGTCGCCGGGGTGAAGATCGGCTCGTCGAACCTGCTGGCCTCACCCAGCCCGGTCGGCAGCGCGATGCCGCACACCTCGCCGGTGCGCTGGTAGTCCAGCAGACCCGAACCGGTCAGGTAGCCGCGCGCGACGCATTCCACCGGGACCATGTCCAGGCTCTGCACCACGAGCGCGCGGCCCAGCACTTCGTCGGGGATGCGCGGGTCGTCGGGCGGGCCGGCGAGGTGGTTCGGCGCGTCGATCAGGTCGAAGAAGAACACGCTCATCGCGGTGAGGATGCGGCCCTTGTCAGGGATCTCCGAGTCCAGGATGAAGTCGTAGGCGGATATCCGGTCCGAGGCCACGAACAGCAGGGTGTCGTCGTCAATGCGGTAGAGCTCGCGGACCTTGCCGCTGGACAGGTGCTGATAGTCGGACAGGGTCGGTCGCATCGGCCCAGCCTATCGGGATGCCCCACGGCGACGAGCCCGACGTGTTGGGATCGAGAGCATGACTTCCCGGTATGTCCCCTACGCCACCCGACCGCACCGATTCCTGATGCAGTTCCTCAGCGACGTCGTGGTGATCGGCTGGATCGTCATCTGGGTGCTGGTCGGCGTCGCGGTGCACGCCGCGGTCTCCGCCATCGCGGGCGTCGGTCGCCAGGTCGAGGACGGCGCCAACGGGATCTCGGAGAACCTCAAGTCCGCGGGCGGCAGCGTCGACGGCGTCCCGTGGATCGGCGACGACCTGAGCAAGCCGCTGAACGCCGCGAGCGAGGCCGCGCTCGATCTGGCCGGCGCGGGCAGCAGCCTCAACAGCACCGCGACCTGGCTGGCCTGGGTGCTGGCGATCGCGGTCGCCGCGACGCCGATCCTCGCGGTCGCGGGGCCGTGGCTGTACCTGCGCATCCGGTTCTTCCGACGCAAGTGGACGGCGATCGCGCTGGCCGCGACTCCGGCCGGCGAGCAGCTGCTGGCCCTGCGGGCGCTGGCGAACCGCCCGTTGCGCAAGCTGACTGCGGTGAGCGTCGATCCTGTCGGCGCGTGGCGACGGGAGGATCCGATCGCGGTGCGCGGCCTGGCCAACCTCGAACTGCGCTCGGCGGGCCTGCGCCGCCACCCCATGCCATGAGCCGCCGAGATCGACACCAGGGCTGTGAGCGAGCGCGGTTCCACAGCCCTGGTGTCGATCTCGGCGCTCACACGGAGAACGCGACGTAGAGGTGCCGCATCCCGGTGTGTCGATTGCTGCGAGTCCATTCGACGGGCCCGGTCAGCCGCGCCGCCGAGTACCGCGTGAGCAGTTCGTCGAACAGCACCCGCAGCTCCAACCGCGCAAGATTCGCGCCGAGGCAGTAGTGCACGCCGTAGCCGAAACCCAGGTGCGGGTTGGGCTTTCGGGTCACGTCGAACCGCTCGGGCTCGTCGAACACCAGCGGATCGCGGTTGGCCGACCCCTCCCAGATCTGCACCTTCTGCCCGGCCTCGATCGCACACCCGCCCAGCGACACCGCCCTGGTGGCGGTACGACGCTTCGATGGTGACGGCGAGGTCCAGCGCAGCATCTCCTCGATCGCCGACGGCAGCAGGCCGGGATCCGAGCGCACCAGCGCGTACTGATCGGGATGCTCGATCAATGCCAGCAGGCCGCCCGCCACGGCGTTGCGGGTGGTTTCGGCGCCCGCACTGAACAGCAGGCTGAAGAACAGGTAGAGCTCCAGGTCCGACAACTCGGGATCCACGGCGTTGGCCACCACCGAGAGCATGTCGTCGGTCGGCTGGGCCCGCTTGGCGGCGATCAACTCCTGGCCGTAGGTGTACATCCGAGAGCCGGCCTCCTCGGCGGTCAACTGCCCCACCGAAGCGCTCCGGGCCCTGCCGAAGTCGAACTGCGGTTCAATGGCCTCGAACAGCCAGTGCCGCTCCGACTCGGGCACTCCCAGCAGAATGCAGATCATCTGCATCGGCAGTTCGGCGGCGACCTCAACCAGGAAGTCCAGCGGTTCGCCGGGCGCCACGTCGTCGAGCAGTCTGCGGGTCCGCATGCGCAGGTCGTCCTCAACCCGGGCGATCATCCGCGGCGTCAGCCCGGAGCTGACCAGCCGCCGGACCTCGGCGTGCCGCGGGTCGTCCATCATGTTGAGCACCTGACCGGCCACCGCCAGGTCCTGCAGCAGGGTGCCGCCGAAGGGCCGTGCGCCGCCGGTGACGGACGAGAAGGTCACCGGATCACGCAGCACCGCAAGGGTTTCGGCGTGTGTGGCCACCGACCAGAACCCCTCGCCGTCCGGCGTGTGCTCGCTTGCCTCGTGCCAGAACACCGGCGCGGCGCGACGGTGCAGGTCGAACAGGTCATGCGGGAACCCGGCCGAGAAGTTGTCCAGATCGGTGAGGTCGATCTCCGCGGTGAACACGTCTACTAGAGGATCGCGCCCGGGGTGTACTTCGCGGCCTCGGGGTGCTGGCGCACCAACTCTTCGACTTTGGACACCACGGCGTCGACCTGATCCGCGGCCGCACCCGTGAACGCCGACTTGTCGGCCAGCGCGGCATCCAGGGCGGCACGATCGAGCGGCAATCGCGAGTCGGCGGCCAACCGGTCCAGGAGATCGGGTTCGCGGCCCTGCTCGCGCATCGCCAGCGCGACGGCCACGGCGTGCTCCTTGATCACCTCGTGGGCGGTCTCCCGGCCCACACCCGCGCGCACCGCGGCCATCAGGATCCGCGTGGTTGCCAGGAACGGCAGGTACCGGTCCAACTCGCGCTGGATGACGGCCGGGTAGGCGCCGAACTCGTCGAGCACGGTCAGGAACGTCTCGGTCTGTCCGTCGATGGCGAAGAAGGCGTCCGGCAGCGCGACGCGGCGCACCACCGAGCAGAACACGTCGCCCTCGTTCCACTGCGCGCCAGCCAGTTCGGCGGCCATCGACGCGTAGCCGCGCAGCACCACCTGCAGGCCGTTGACCCGTTCGCACGAGCGCGTGTTCATCTTGTGCGGCATGGCCGACGAGCCCACCTGCCCCGGCGCGAAACCCTCGGTCACCAGCTCATGGCCGGCCATCAGGCGCACGGTGTGCGCGAACGACGACGGGCCCGCACCGACCTGCACCAGCGCCGAGAGCACGTCGTGGTCCAGCGAGCGGGGGTACACCTGGCCGACGCTGTCGAACACCGTCGAGAACCCGAGGAACCCTGCGACACGGGACTCCAGTTCAGCCAACCGGGCGGAGTCCCCGTCGAACAGGTCGAGCATGTCCTGCGCCGTACCCATCGGGCCCTTGATGCCGCGCAGCGGGTAGCGGTCGAGCAGTTCGCGGACCCGCTGCAGTGCGATCAGCGTCTCCTGCGCGGCCGAGGCGAACCGCTTGCCCAGCGTCGTGGCCTGCGCCGCGACGTTGTGGGACCGCCCCGCCATCACCTGATCCCGGTAGGTCACGGCGTGGTCGGCCAGCCGGGCCGCGACGGCGACGCCGTGGGCGAACACCAATTCCAGCGACTGCCGGATCTGCAACTGCTCGACGTTCTCGGTGAGGTCACGGCTGGTCATGCCCTTGTGCACGTGCTCGTGCCCGGCCAGCGCGTTGAACTCCTCGATTCGGGCCTTGACGTCGTGGCGCGTCACCCGCTCGCGCGCGGCGATCGACGCCAGGTCGACGTTCTCCAGCACGCGCTCGTAGTCGGCGACGACACCATCCGGGACCGCGATGCCCAGTTCAGCCTGCGCTCGCAGAACGGCGAGCCACAGCCGACGCTCGGCGACGATCTTGGCTTCGGGCGACCAGATGGCGACCATTTCCGCGCTGGCATAGCGCGCCGCCAAGACATTGGGAATACTCACGAATACACAGCCTATCGGCCCGGTGGTGCAGAGTAGACCGATGCACTTCGTCGGACTGGATCTGGCCTGGGGACAGCGCAAGCCCACCGGGATCGCGGTGGTGGACGGCGCAACCGCGCGACTGGTCTGTCTGGGCGCCGCCCAGGACGACGCCAGCATCCATGCCGCGTTGCAGCCCTACGTGTCCGGCCCGTGCGTGGTCGCGGTGGACGCGCCGCTGATCGTGGTCAACCCGACGGGCCAGAGGCCCTGCGAGAAGCAGTTGAACGCGGACTTCGGCCGGTTCCAGGCCGGTGCGCATCCGGCCAACACCAGCAAGCCGGAGTTCGCGGGCACCCCACGCGGCGCCCGCATCGCCCAGGACCTCGGACTGGACATCGACCCCGATTCGACGTCGGACCGGCGCGCCATCGAGGTGTACCCCCACCCGGCGACGATCGCCCTCTTCCGGCTCGGCCGCACGCTCAAGTACAAGGCCAAACCCGGCCGCAGCGTCGCACAGTTGCGCGCCGAACTGCTGCTCCTGATGGACCACGTCGAGCACCTCGCGCGCCGGGATCCGCCGCTTCGGGTGACCGACAACGAGCAGTGGGCCGAACTGCGCGAGACGGTCGAAACCGCCGAACGCAAGAGCGAACTGCGCCGCGCCGAGGATCCCGTCGACGCGGTGGTGTGCGCGTACGTGGCCATGTACGCGACGATGCGCCCCGAGGACGTGACGACCTACGGAGACGGCCAGACCGGCTACATCGTCACCCCGACCCTGCCGCCCGACCTCGAGCCTGCCCCGCGCGAGGCCACACCTCCGGCCGTGCTCGACGCGATCGCGGAGTACGCGCAGCGGGTTCCCACGCTCAAGGACACCACGCAGCGCTACCTCGAGCACGTCTCCACCCTGCTCGACGACGCCGGCATCAACTACGTCAGCGTCACGGGGCGGACCAAGACCGTCGCATCGTTCGCGGCCAAGGCCGAGCGCAGCATCGACGGCCGTCGCCTCTACACCGATCCGCTGTCCGAGATCACCGATCAGGTGGGGCTGCGGGTCATCACCTACCTGCGCGATGACGTCACAGCCGTGGCCAATCTCCTCGGCGAGGAGATGCGCATGCTCGACGATCGCGACATGGGCTTGGAGACGGCCAGCGAGGGCCGATGGGGTTATGCCAGCCGGCATCTGCTCGTCGCACTCGAGGGTGAGCAGCAGCCGGCCTCGGTGCAGGTCCGCACGATCCTGCAGCACGCGTGGGCGGAGTTCGAGCATGATGTCCGATACAAGGGGTCCATCCCCGAGGAGGACGCCCCCGACCTCGACCGCCGCTTCACGCTGGCCGCGGGTCTGCTGGAACTGGCCGATCGGGAGTTCTCCGCGATCCGGGAACGCCTGCGCGCCGCGCCGCTCGCCGACCGGGTCGCCGAGGAGACGAGCGACCCGCGTATCCCGACCGCGGTGCTGGCGACACACCTGGGCAACAGGTTCCCCGACGCCGGATGGTCGCGCACTGACCACTACGGCTGGATCTCGGGGCTGCTGGTGGAGTTGGGCGTCGACTCACTCGACGACCTTGAGTCGGCCCTGGCCGACGTGGACGGCGCCGCGGTGAACACCGCGCTGGCCTACCGGTATCCGGCTGGCGCGGTCCGGCGCCTGGACGACGTCCTGCTGGCGGCGTTCGGCCGCCGCTACCTCGAACTGTCCGGGAACGCCCATCGCGTCGCACTGCTGGAGGCCAGGCTCGAGCGACTGCGTGAGGCCGGGTTGACGCGTTAGGGCGTCAGTCCGGCGCCTCCCCCAGATGGGTGGGGTCGACGATGCCGGGGGACTTGATGCCGAGTTGCCTGTTGATCGCCATCGTGAGGAAGAACAGCGCGATTCCGATCGCGACCAGCACCGCGGCCAGGATGTACTGCTGCGCAGGACGTCCCGACAACGGCGTCACCAGATACAGCGACGTCAGGAATCCGACGATCGGCAGCACGGTCGGCGTGGTGAAGTTCCCCCCGACAGCCTTCACATCCCGTCGCAGCACCAGCACCGCGATGTTGACCATCGCGAACACCGTGAGCAGCAGCAGCGACGTGGTGCCGCCCAGCACCGAGATCGCCTTGCTGTTGGCGAAAGCGGTGACGTAGAAGATCAATCCGAAGGCGACCAGCGTGGTGAAGATGATCGCGACCCACGGAGACCGCCGCGTCGGGTGCACCACGCCGAACGCCGCCGGCAGGACATGCTGGCGCGCCATCCCGTAGATGAGACGACTGGCCATGAGCATGTTGATCAGTGCGGTGTTGGCGACGGCGAACATCGAGATGAAGGGAAGGATCGTCTCGATCGGTAGGCCCGGTGCGCCCGCCTTGACGACCTCGACCAGGGGCGTGTCACTGGCCTCCAACGTGCCGACCGGTACCAGCGCCACCGCGACCACAGCCACGAGCACGTAGACGAAACCTGCTATGCCCAAACCGGTCAGCAGCACTTTGGGGAAGATCTTGACGGGGTCCTTGGTCTCCTCGGCCATGTTGACCGAGTCCTCGAAGCCCACCATGGCGAAGAACGCCAGGGACGTCGCGGTGGTCACGGCGACGAAGACGTTCTTCTCGGACGTGGTCTCGAATGCGACCACCCGGGAGAAGTCGACGTCCGCGCCGCTCCCGGTGAACGCCCACAACCCGACGAAGATCACCAGCAGCAGACCGGTGATCTCGACCATCGTCAGCACGACGTTGAGCCGGACGCTCTCTCCGACGCCGCGGAAGTTCACGATCGCCAGCAGGGCCATGAACGCCAGGGCCACGACGACGACACCCGTTTTGCCCCAGTCGAAGTCGAAGGCCACGAAGAAGTTCGCCGCGAAGAACCTCGACGCGGTCGACGCCGAAGTGATCCCCGAGCACATCACGATGAACGCCACCAGGAACGTCACGAACTGCACGCCGAAAGCCTTGTGCGCGTACAGCGCCGCACCCGCGGCCTGAGGGTATTTGGTGACCAGTTCGAGGTAGCTGAAGGCCGTGACGGTCGCGATCAGGAACGCCACCAGGAACGGCAGCCACGCGGCCCCGCCCACTTCCGCGGCCACGTCGCCCGTCAGCGCGTAGATACCGGTGCCGAGGATGTCGCCGACGATGAACAGCAGCAGCAGCCCCGGACCCATGACCCGCTTGAGCGCGGGCTGTTCGGTCGCTGTCTCGGGCTCCGTCATGCTGCCTCCCCTGGCTTGGCGGTGACTCCATCATGTGCCTCGGACGCGCGCGATGCGGGATCAATGCCCCAAACCGGCGAGTCGCCAGCAACCCGTGCCGGACTCGGCTCACACCGGCAGCGCGCGCCTCTCATAGGGCGCCAACACGTCAATGACGTCGATGAGGGTGGCCCGTGCGGTCTCCTGCGGCGAACTCGAGTCGTCGATGAGCGCGGACACCACGGCACCATCGACGGCGCACACCAGAGCTGAAATCAGTTCGGGCCGCGCCGAGCGTCCAGAACGCTCGACGGCCTCGCCCACGGCCTCGGTCCGCTGCTGCAGCATCCTGCGCTGGATGTCTCGCAGTGCGGGCTGGCGCGCGCACGCGATGTACCGCTCATAGCGGGAGATCAACTGCTCGTAGGCGACGGTGTCGAGGCCCTCGTGATCGACCAGCAGTTCGACGAGCACCTCGGCCGTCGTCTCGGCACCGCGGCGCCGCTTCGACAACCCGGCCACGCGAGTCCGCAGCTGCGCGGCCTCCCGCATGCCGATGAACTCGACCGCCGCGGCGATCAGGTCGTCCAGCGAGGAGAAGTAGTAGGTGGTCGATGCGAGCGGCAGGCCGGCACGCCGGGCGACGGCGCGGTGCCGGACTGCTTCGAATCCCCCTTCGGACAGCAGATCGGCGGCGGCGCTGACCAAAGCGCACCGCCGACGTTCTCCTTTCGGAGTCACCGCTGCCGTCACAATGAGCATGCTGCCAGTCACCAGGGCACGCTGGGCGTTTTCGGGCAAACCCCTGCGCGATGGCAGGATGGCCGGTATGGCAGACCTCAGCCGCCGCGCCGTCCTGCGTCTCGCGATGGGTGCGGCCGCCGGCGCGGCGGGCGCCTATGCCGCATCCGGCGTTCTGAGCACACAGCCCTCCACCGCCACTCCTGTTGCACCACCAGCCCCTTTGGCCCCAGTTGCCCCGCTGAGTCCGCCTTTGGCGGCGCCCACGATGAGCACCGGATCGTTCGTGTCCGCCGCCCGCGGCGGTGTCGCGACCAACTGGGCCATCGCGCGGCCGCCCGGCCAAACGTCCACGCTTCGCCCGGTGATCGCGCTGCATGGCAAAGGCAGCGACGCCGCCGCGGTGATGGCCGGCGGAGTCGAGCAGGGCTTGGCCCAGGCCGTCGAAGCGGGCCTGCCACCGTTCGCCGTGGTCGCCGTTGACGGGGGCGGAAGCTACTGGCACAGGCGGGCATCGGGTGAGGATTCGGGCGCGATGGTGCTCGACGAACTGCTCCCCATGCTGGATTCACAGGGCCTGGACACGTCGCGGGTCGCGTTTCTGGGCTGGTCGATGGGCGGCTACGGCGCCCTGCTGCTCGGCGGCCGGTTGGGCCCGGCCCGCACGGCCGCGATTGTGGCCGTCAGTCCGGCACTGTGGCTGTCGTCCGGAGCCTCCGCCCCGGGCGCGTTCGACGGCCCCGAGGACTTCGCCGCAAACAACGTGTTCGGCATGCCCGCGTTGAATTCGATTCCGATCCGGATCGACTGTGGCACCAGCGATCCCTTCTACGGCGCGACGCAGGAGTTCATCGGCCAGTTGGCCACCCCGCCTGCGGGCGGGTTCTCCCCGGGCGGGCACGACGGGGGTTTCTGGAGCGCTCAATTGCCCGGCGAACTGACCTGGCTCGCGCCACTGCTCACCGCCTGATTCAGCCGTTCACTTCGCCGAACTCGGCCTCGCCCTGACCGCTTCCTCAGTATCGTGGTGCCTACCGTATGCCTATCGGGAGGATGCCAGTGCACAAGGACGACATGATTCTGATCAGCGTGGATGATCACATCATTGAGCCGCCGGACATGTTCGCCAATCATCTGCCGGCCAAGTATGTCGATGAGGCGCCGCGGTTGGTGCACAACGCCGACGGGTCGGACACCTGGCAGTTCCGGGATGTGGTGATTCCGAATGTCGCCTTGAATGCGGTGGCGGGCCGGCCGAAGGAGGAGTACGGGCTGGAACCGCAGGGCCTCGATGAGATCCGCCCGGGTTGTTATGACCCGGCCGAGCGGGTCAAGGACATGAGTGCCGGTGGGGTATTGGCGACGATGAACTTCCCGTCGTTCCCCGGGTTCGCGGCACGGTTGTTCGCCACCGAGGATGCGGAGTTCTCGTTGGCGTTGGTGCAGGCCTACAACGACTGGCACATCGACGAGTGGTGCGGGTCGCATCCGGGGCGGTTCATTCCGATGGCGATCCCGGCGATCTGGGATCCGCAGTTGTGCGCCGATGAGGTGCGCCGGGTCAACCGCAAGGGCGTGCATTCGCTGACCTTCACCGAGAACCCCTCCACTTTGGGGTATCCGTCGTTCCATGATCTGGAGTACTGGCGGCCGTTGTGGGAGGCGCTGGTGGAGACCGACACGGTGATGAACGTGCACATCGGGTCCTCGGGCAAGTTGGCGATCACCGCCCCGGATGCGCCGATGGACGTGATGATCACGCTGCAGCCGATGAACATCGTCCAAGCCGCCGCCGATCTGTTGTGGTCGGCGCCGATCAAGGAGTTCCCGGATCTCAAGATCGCGTTGAGTGAGGGTGGGACGGGCTGGATTCCGTATTTCCTGGATCGGGTGGACCGCACCTATGAGATGCATTCGACGTGGACGCATCAGGACTTCGGCGGGAAGCTGCCCTCGGAGGTGTTCCGGGAGCATTTCATGACGTGTTTCATCTCTGATCCGGTCGGGGTGAAGAACCGGCATCTGATCGGGGTGGACAACATCTGCTGGGAGATGGACTACCCGCACAGCGATTCGATGTGGCCCGGCGCCCCCGAGGAGCTCATGGCGGTGTTTGACACCTATGACGTCACCGACGACGAGATCAACAAGATCACCCACGAGAACGCCATGCGGCTCTACCACTTCGACCCGTTCACACACATCCCCAAAGACCAGGCCACCGTCGGCGCCCTGCGCGGCAGCGTCGAAGGCCACGATGTGTCCATCCGCGCCCTCTCCCATCACGAGAGTCGCGGCGACAAGCACAGTCTCGATGCGCTCACCGCGGCGGCGAAGGCCAACTCGGCCCCGCGCTGACGGTCAGACGACAAAGGCGGTCAACCCAACCGGGTTGGCCGCCTTTGTGTCAGGAGAGCTCGTAGCGGATAGGCAGGTGCTTGAGGCCGCCGACGAACGTCGTCGCCATCTGCTGCGGTGTACCTGCGAGTTCCACCGACTTCAACCGCGGCAGAAGCTCGGAGAAGAAGCTGTTGACCTCGAGCCGAGCCAGCGCCGCACCCAGACAGAAATGCACGCCGTACCCAAACGCGATGTGCTTGTTGGGGTCTCGGCCGATGTCGAACGTGAACGGTTCGTCGAAGACGTCCTCGTCCCGGTTGCCCGACACGTAGGACAGCAGCACCGACTCGCCCTTGGCGATGCGCACACCACGAATCTCGTAGTCCTGCTGCGCCGTGCGCATGAACTCCTTGACCGGCGTGGACCAGCGGATCATCTCCTCCACGGCCAGCGGCATCAGACCGGGATCGTTCTGCAGGCGGGCCAGCTCGGCGGGATGTTCCAGCAGGGCCAGCATGCCCCCGGATATGGCGGCACTGGTGGTGTCATGCCCGGCGGCAGCGACGATCAGGTAGTAGGACACCGTGTCGATGTCGGACAGCGGCTCACCGTTGATGGTGGCGTTCGCAATCGTCGAGGCCAGGTCGTCGGTGGGGTCCGCCCGGCGCGATGCCGTCAATTCGGTGAAGTACTGGAACATCTCAAGCAGCGACACCATCTGTTCTTCTTTGGTCTCACCGCGCTGGAACTCGTCGTCGTCATTGCCGAACAGTTCCTGCGTCCAGGTCAACATCGAGGTGAAGTCCTGCTCGGGAACCCCGAGCAGGCTCATGATCATGTAGAGCGGATAGTTGGCCGCGACCTGCTGCACGAAGTCGCATTCCGGGCCCACCGCGATCATCTGGTCGACGAACCTCTTGGCAAGTTCATCAGCACGGTCCTTCAACGCACGCATGGCCTTGGGCCGAAACCAGTTGGCTCCGATCGCCCGCAGATCGCGATGCAGCGGATCGTCGGTGTGGATCAGCGTGCGGACGCCGACAGCGGCCTGCTGTTCATCGCCCTCCCGGGTGACCAGCACCGGGCGGGGCGCGTTGGTGAAGATGTCGTTGGCCCGCTCGATCTCCATGATGTCGGCGTGCTTGGTGATGGCCCAGAACGGCGCATAGTTGTCCACCTCGACCCACGACACCGGTGCCGTGGCCCGAAGCTGCGCGAGACCCGCATGCAGCCTGGCCTCGTCGGTGTAGGCCTTCGGGTCGGCCAGCATCGCCCCTGGGGACTCGACCACCGGATTACTCATCACTGCTCCCGCCTCATCACGGTGACACCGGTCACTGTTCGAAGTCACAGTAGCAGTTCCCGTAATGCCTTCAGTATTGGGACCTCAGGTCTGCTGAGCCTCGTCGAGCACGCCTGTCGCGGCCTCCACACGCTCCGCATAGGCCCTGCGCGCGGTCGCGTCGAAGTCCAGGAACAGCCGGCGGGCGGTGCGCACCTCGTCGAGCACCGTGGCGATCACGGGTTCCGGTGTGCCCGCGGGAAATCCGGGAAGCACGCGGTCGATCACGCCGGCGCACCGCTTAGCCAGGGCCGCCGCGACCTGGTCGAGGGGGGCCATCACCGCGAACGCGCCCAGAATCTCGTCGTCGATGAGCGCGGACATCGCATCCCATTCGCCCTCGATGGACAGCCGGCGCAATTCGGGCTGAAGCTCACCCCACCCGTGCAGGTCGAGCACCCGGCGATACGCCGGCGTCGACGCATAGAACGCGATCTGCTTACGGAACGCCGCCGCGGAGGTCGACATCTCGTCCTCGTCGCGTCCCGTCACCACGAACACCGGACTCGAGACCTCGATGTCGGCCCGGTCCCGCGACTCCCGCGCGAGCCCGCGTTGAAGGGCGGGAATGGTGACCTCGTCGAGGTAGCGCCGCGTCGTGAAGGCGTGCACCAGCAGGCCGTCGGCGGTGCGCCCGCACATCTCGGTCATCGCCTCGCCAACGGCCGCGACGAACACCTTGGGATCCGGGAAGTCTGACGGTTCCGGCGTGAACATCGGCGTCATGAGCTTGTGGGTGTAAAACTCGCCGGAGAAGCTCAGCCTGTCGCCGGTGTGCCAGCACCGCCAGATCTCCCGCAGCGCCGCAATGAATTCCGCCATGCGGCGCACCGGATGACTCCACGGCATCGAGAACCGTTTCTCGATGTGCGGCTGGATCTGTGTGCCCAGGCCCAGGATGAATCGGCCCCGTGAATACGACTGCAGATCCCAGGCGGACTGCGCCACCGTCATCGGGGTGCGGGCGAACGCGACCGCGATGCTGGTGCCCAACTCGATCGACGTCGTGTACTCCGCGGCCAACAGCATCGACAGGAATGGATCGTGGTTGATCTCGCCCGTCCAGCAGCCGTCATAGCCGGCCTCTTCGTGCGCTCGGGCCGAGGCGCCTGCGCCGTCCAACCGGCCGGGGATACCGCGGTCGATCTTCAACGTCCCGACCATGCCGGTGAAGCTACAGTAAGTGATTCGGTATGGTCAACGCTTCTGCGTTGAGCGTTAGGATCGTGCCGTCGACCACCCGAGGAGACGTATGGCAGACGCGGAACGGCCCGACTGGAAAGACACGCTGGCCGACCTGAAGCTCCGTCGCGAACGCTCCTACGCCATGGGCGGTCCCGAACGCCTGGCCAAGCATCGCGGCGCGGGCAGACTCGATGCCCGCGCCCGCATCGACGCACTTCTCGACCCGGGCAGCTTCCGCGAGATCGGAACCCTCGTCGGGGGCGACGTCCCAGCGGACGGCATCGTCACAGGGTCCGGGGAGATCGACGGAACACCTGTCATGGTCGGTGCCGAGGACTTCACGACGATGGCGGGCACCATCGGCACGGGCAGCAACTCGAAACGGCACCGAATCGCCGAACTGGCGCTGCGCAACCGCATTCCGCTGGTGATGCTGCTGGAGGGGGCCGGGTTCCGTCCCGGCAAGCATGGGGGCGGACGCGCACCCATCGACCTGATCGCCCAGGCGCGCTGTTCGGGCATAGTCCCGACGGTGGCGGCCATCCTGGGTCCGTCGGCGGGTCACGGCGCGCTCGTGGCGCCGGTGTGCGACTTCCGCATCATGACTGCGGGCGCGGCCATCTTCACCGCGGGCCCGCCCGTGGTGAAAGAGTCCACCGGAGAGGATATTTCAAAGGAGGACCTCGGCGGCCCCGACGTGGCGATATCCAGCGGCGTCATCCACAATGTCGCTCCCGACGACGAGGCCGCGCTGGCCGACATCCGGCGTTATCTGTCCTACTTCCCACCCACCTCGTGGAGTTATCCGCCGACCCGGCCTGCCGATGCCTCGACTGGACCGCGGTCCACACCCGAACTGCTCGACATCATTCCGCGAGACAATCGCCGCGTCTATGACATCCGCAAGGTGATCGACGTGGTGTTCGACGACCCCGACTGGTTCGAGGTGCAGCCTGGATTCGGTCGTGGAATCGTCTGCGCACTGGCACATCTCGGCGGACATCCGGTGGCCGTGGTCGCCAATCAGCCGATGGTGATGGCCGGGTCCATCGACGCCGACGCCGCCGACAAGGCCGCGCACTTCATCATGGTCGCGGACTCGTTCCACCTGCCGATCGTCTTCCTGTCCGACAATCCCGGCATGCTCCCGGGCAGCAGGTCCGAACGAAGCGGCGTGCTGCGCGCGGGCGCACGCATGTTCGCCGCGCAGACCATGGCCAGCACGCTCAAACTCCACCTCACCCTGCGTAAGGCCTACGGGTTCGGCTCGATGGTGATGTCGCTGTTGGGTTTCGACGATCAGGTGGCCACGTTCGGCTACCCGGGCTCGACCCTGGGCGCCATGAGCGCAGCGGCGCTGACCCGGGCGGCCAAGGTGGACGCTGAGGCGTCGGAGAAGCTGCACGAGGCCGAGACGCAGGCGTCGTTCCGGTCCGCTGCGAAACTCAGTTTCGACGAACTCATCGATCCCCGCGAAACCCGAGACGCACTTCTGACAACGCTGGTGCGGGCCATGCACAGCCGGGCCGTGCCCGCGGAACCAGTGACGCGCACCGCGATCCTGCCCTGAATCGAGGCGTTCCATGACCATACGAGATGCGCTTCTGGGCGGTTGGGCCCTGGAGTCGTTCCACGCCACCGACGATGGCGGGACCCGAGAGCCGTTGGGCCGCAGGCCCCGCGGGCTCATCCTGTACACCGCCGACGGCTGCATGTCGGCACAGTTGGCTCCCGGCGACGGAGAGTCCGACATCGGGCAGTACATCGCCTACGGTGGTCGTTTCCACGTCGACGAGGCCGCGGGCACTGTGCGCCACGACGTGGTGATGTCGACTATGCCGGAGCTTCTTCTCTCGCCCCAGGTGCGGCACGCCCGCATCGACGGTGACACCCTGACGCTCTCGGCCTCGATGACCGACCAGACCGGCAACACCACGCACAGCACGCTGATCTGGCGCCGCGTCTGACTTCGGCGACGGGCCGTGTCTGTACAGTGACACGCCGTCTTTGCTCTCGGCGACGGGCCGTGTCTGTACGGTGACGCGCCGATGTCGGCGTACAAAACCGGACGCTCGTGAGACCCTTTCAGGCCCGTCGGAAGTGCTCGACCGTCCGCACCACATCAGCGAGAAGCTCGTCGACCCGCTGGACTGGCCCGCGCGTCAGTTGGCGCGCCTGCTGAACACCCATCGGCCCCACCTCCGCCTCGCTCTGCAACAGCAACAGCAACAAGCGACGTGCTCAATGCGAGAACGTCGGCCCGCACCGAGGACGCGTCGGGTGTGCGAAATTGCAGGCGATCTGACGAGATTCCCGGCAATTTCGCGCACTCACGTCACTCGACGGCGCGATACGCCGCCACGATGGGTTCCAGTTCGTCGGGTGTGGCGCCGTGCATGATGACCGCGTCGGCGCCGTAGTCGAATTCCTTGCGCACACGCTCGGCGCACTGCTGCGGGCTGCCGGTGGCCGCGATCTCCAACCACTCGTCGGGCAGCAGTGTCGCGATGTGCTCGATCTGCTCGGCGGACGCCTTGTGGTCGATGCCTCCGGGGATGGAGGTCACCACTGAGTCGGCCCGGAAGCGTTCCAGCACAGCCGGATCCCAATTGTTGGTCGACACCAGCAGGTCTCCGTATCCCTGCAGATAGGTGGCCAGGCGGGCGACGGTCTTCTTCAGCCGAAGCTCCTCGGGCAGGTGATCACCGACGGTGGCGAAGCAGGACCAGACCTTCACCGAGTCGGGGTCGCGGCCAGCCTGCTCGGCGGCCTCCTTGACGGTTTTGACACACCGCTGCAGCGTTTCGGGAGTGAAGTAGGTGTGCAGGATGACGTCGTCGAAGGCCCGGCCGCCGAGTTTGAGGGTTTCGGGACCGAAGGCCACCAAGGCCAACCTGATGTCCTCATTGAAGTCGGGATCCAGGAACAGCACCGGGTACTTCCCGATGGGCCCGTCGTGGTTGAAGATCAGCTCGCCGTGCCACAGGCGCCGCATCACCTGCGCGAAGTCCTCCATCTGCGCGGTGGTCACCGCCGAGATACCGAACGCCTTGTATATCGCGGCAATCCCGCGCCCGATCCCCAGGGTGAAACGCCCGCGCGAGAGGCGGTGCATGGTGGTCGCCCATGATCCGGTGATCAGCGGGTGCCGGGTGTTGTGGTTGGTCGCGGCGGTGGCGATCTGCATACGCGATGTGACGGCACACGCCGCGCCGGTCAACGACGAGGCCTCCTTGACGTTCCAGCGCTCCGAGATGAATGCTGTGCCGAAGCCCAGTTCTTCACCCCGGCGCGCCTCGTCCATGAGCGTCGCGGGCCCCTCTCCGCCGGCACCGGCCAGCAGGTAGTAGCCCAACTCATCGAGCACTCGATCGGTCATCGTCAGATCCTCTCCACACACTTCGTCAGTCCCCCTACGGCATTCAACGGCACTCGGGGCTCCAGTTGTCAGGAACCCGGAGTCAGCTCCAGACTCCCTGGCCGTACCCGCAGTTCCACACATCGGTGATCCGCCCGTCGACCACCTTGAACACCTCGATGCTGGCGATCTTGAACTCGGAACCGTCCTTGGCGCTGATCGTCGAGTCGTAGACGATCGCGACGTGCTGTCCGTCCTCGTCGGCGATCACGCTGTTCAGTACGAACGTGAGACTCTCGAACTGCTCCCACATGTCCTCGACCCGCTTACGGGCATCGGCGCGAGACAGCGTGTGCGATTCCCCGACCTCATGGCGGACCATGGTGTCGGCGATGATCTCGTCCACCAGGTCATAGCGCTGGTTGTTCCACAATTCGAGGTTGTACAACTCCACCACTTCACGCGCAGTCCTCATTCGAACCACCCCTGGCTCGCCACGTCGCGGAGGAACGCCTCGGTCACGGCCTGCACTCGACCCGAGAACAGGTGCCCCACATGGCCGCCGTCGTGCCAGTGCAGCCTGCCGCCCCAGCGCTCATGCATCGCCAATGCCGGTGCACGCATCGCCATCTGGTCGTTCCAGGCTCCGACGATCAACCGGTGCTCTGGCGGCACCAGCGGCGGGTTGGCCAGCGGGTCGATCACCGCGGTCAGCGCAGCCACCTCCGCCGAGGCCAGCACCGCGCTGACGGCGTCGGCCGCCCCGCCCCAGCGATGCAGATGGTTGGCGATCATGCCGTTGAGTCCCAGGATCGGTGTGTACAGCGCGACCCCGTCCAGTCCAGGCTCCAGTGCCGCGACCAGAGCGGTGACCCCACTGCCCAGCGACAGCCCCGACAGCACGGTCGTGCTGGCCTGCGGTTGCACCCATCTGACCACGGCCCGCACCTCAGAGACCGCGCGCATCATGCCCGCGACGTTGGACACCGGGTCGGTGTCGGGGTAGGTCGGAAACCATCGACGCCTGATGCCGTGTCCGGGCTGGATCGGCATCGCGATGTTGTAGCCCAGGCGGTGATGAATTCGGCCGATCCTGGCCACCGCGAAGTCGGACAGCCCGCCCTGCCCGGCACCGTGCACCCAGATCAGCCAGGGCCGAGATCCGCCGCGATGCCGCACGACGTTGCACACCGCGGGGGCGGGGGCGCCGTACTGCGACAGGCAGTCCGGCAGCCGAGGGTCGTGCTCGTAGGTGATCTCCTCGAAGGCGAGCTGCCCGGCGAGTCGCCGTCGACTCTTCTTGACCTGCAACTTTTCCGGAGTGGGATAGGCCTCCGCAACAGAGAGCCCGGACAACGTGTCGGCCACCGCCGCGTAGCCACTGGCCTCGCTGTGCAGCGCCGGAGGCGACGCGGTCAACGTCATCCCGGTGACCACCAACTCGTCGAGTGCCACCTCGCCCAGTTGGCGGAGGCCACGCGGGGACCAGGCCGACCAGTCACCATCTCCGGTGAGCGCGCCCACCGAGCGCGGCAGCACCCCGGACAGTTCCCGCGCGATCTGCCGTACCCGCTCCTGAGGCCGCATCCCGGTCACACTCACGCCAGCACGAAGCCCGGGTAGCCGGACGCCGCGATCTCGTCGCATCGACGGCGGTACTCGGGAATGCCTGCGGTGTAGGCCATGTACCGGCGCTTCTTACCGGGCACGTTGGCACCGTTGTACCAGGAGTTGCAGCTCGGATGCGCCAGCACCGTCGGCTCCACCAATGACGTGGTGTGCTCAATCCACTCGCGCTGCGCGTCCAAGGTGGCCTCCATGGTGCGGTATCCCCCTGCCAGCAGATGGCCGATGGTGTCGCCGATCCACTCGACGTGCTGCTCCAGAGCGGCGATGAAATTGGTCGCGGCCGAGGGACTTCCGGGCGCCTGGACGATGAACAGATTGGGGAACCCGGCGACCTGCAGGCCCAGATACGACGTCGGCCCCTCGGCGTCCCAGACCTCGCGCAACGTCCTGCCGTCGCGTCCCTTGACGTCGATGCGGCTCAGCGCGCCGATCATGGCGTCGAAACCGGTGGCGTAGATGATGACGTCCAGGTCGTGGTGGCGCTGTTCGGTGGCGATCCCGGTGGGCGTGATCTCGCGGATCGGACCTCTGCGCAGATCCGCCAGCGTGACGTTGTCACGGTTGTACGTCTCGTAGTAGCCCTGGTCGATGATCGGCCGCTTACAGCCGAACGGGTGGCTGGGCACCAGCGCCGCGGCGGTGTCGGGATCCTTGACGATCCGGGCCACGGCCTCGCCGTAGAGGGCGGCCGCCATCCGATTGGCCTCGATGTCGAAGAAGATATCGCCCCAGTTCAGCGCTCCCATGACGCCTCGTTCGTCGATCGCCCGCAGCTGGTCCTCCCGCGATGCCGACTTGATCGGCGGCTGGACCAGCATGTCCAACAGCAGGGAGAAGGCACTCAACCGCGCCGCCCCGACGGGGTGCTCCCGCTGGGCGGCGCGGATCTCGGGGTATGCGGCCTTGAGTTCGGCGAGTTCCGCCGAATCCAGGCTGCGCACGTCCCACGGCAGAGTGAAGGCCGCCGAGCGCTGGAAGACCGTGAGGTGTCCGGCTTCCCGTGCGACGACGGGAATCAACTGCACCCCGGTGGATCCGGTGCCGATCACCCCAACCCGCTTGCCGGCCAACGGATGACCGGACTCCGGCCAGCAGCTGGTGTACAGCGAGGCGCCGTCAAAGCTGTCCATACCGGGAATGTCGGGTTCGAGCGGGACCGACAGGATTCCAGTGGCGGCCACCACGAATGAGGCGACGAACCGCTCACCCGTGTCGGTGCTCAACGTCCAGGCCGCGTCGTCCGCGTCGAACGTCATGGCCGTGACCCGGGTGTTGAACCGGATGTCGCGCCGCAGGTCGAGCCTGTCCGCGACGAAGTTCAGATAGGCCTCGATCTCCGGCTGAGCCGGCATGGTCTCGGACCAGTCCCACTCCTGCTGAATCTCGTCGGAGAAGCTGTAGGAGTACTCGATGCTCTCGATGTCGCATCGCGCACCGGGGTACCTGTTGAACAGCCACGTGCCCCCCACACCCTCGGCCGCCTCAAGCGCCAGCACCGAGATCCCCAGTTCCCGCAGGCGGTGCAGCATGTAAAGCCCGGAGAACCCGGCGCCCATCACGATCGCGTCATATCGGATGTCGCTCATGCAGGACGCCTCCTTGTGCGCGATCAGTGGCCGACGGTGGAGAACGCGCCGGTTCAACATCCCGCCCGAAACCGCTACTGTAATGTATTCCATAACGTTGTGAGGCGAGAAAGGGCGGCAAAGATGAAGGTGCCGTTCACCTGGAAAGTCACCGGGTGGTTCATGATCGGCTGGTCGGCGGAATTCGAGGTCGGAGCCGTCAAGGCGCTCAAGTACTTCGGTGAGGACCTGGCCGCCTATCGCGACGAGTCCGGTCAGTTGCACGTCCTTGAGGCGCACTGCAAGCATCTGGGCGCCCACATCGGACACGGCGGCAAGGTCGTCGGCGACTGCATCGAATGCCCGTTCCACGGGTGGCGCTGGGGCCCGGAGGGCAACAACACCTACATCCCGTACCAGCCCGACCAGCCGAACCGCGGACTGCGCCTCCGGTCCTACCCGGTGCAGGAGCAGTACGGCTGCATCTTCATGTGGTACCAGCCGGACGGCGAGCCCCCGCAGTGGGAACTACCGGACATCTTCTTGAAGTTCCCCCAGTTCGAGACGGACCCGAACGCCTACTACCGCCCTTATCCCGAGTTCTCCAGCCGCGCCGACGGCATCCACGTGCATCCGCAGATCGTGGCCGAGAACGGCCCGGACAGTTCACATTTCCGGTACGTGCATGGAGCGTCCGTCACCCCGGTGTGCCTGCACTGGGAGCACGTCGATGAGGAGTGGCGGTTCCTCACCGGATGGCCCGACGCCCGGCACCCCGGCACGGACAGGATGGCGCTCAAGATCCACAGCCACTTCAGCGGTCTGGGCTTCGCGATGAGTGCTTTTGAGGGCTCGTCGAACCATCGGTTGATCTTCGCGTGCACCCCCGTCGACGACGAGGTGTCGGACATGTTCTATTCGATCTGGTGGCCGAAGGTTCCCGGCGAGACCTCCGACATCCCACCGGCCGAGGTGCGGGCGAAGGTCGAGCGTCAGTTCCTCAAGACGGTGTGGGAGGACGTCGACATCTGGGAGCACCAGAAGTACATCGAGAACCCGCCTCTGGCCAAGATCGACGCGAAACCCTATATGGCCATGCGCAAGTGGGCTCAGAGGTTCTACGAGGTGCCGCCCGTCGACGCCGTGCGCGCGTGAACCCAGCGGTGAGCCGCCCGACGCTGGCCGAACTCGTCGCGCCTGCCCACACCGCCGTCGTCACCCAGGAACTGCAGGGTGCGGTGGTGGGGCCTCGGGCCGGTCTGGCCGCGCTCGCCGAGGAAGCCCGCCGCGAGGCACTCCCGAGCATCGCTCGCCTGCTGCCCGCGGCCCGCACCGCTGGCGTCGACGTGGTGCACTGCCTGGTGCAGAGACGCCCCGACGGCCGGGGATCGAACCACAATGCCCGGCTGTTCTCCGTCGGACGGCGCGACGTGGACATCACCCCGGGCAGTGAGGGCGCGAGCCTGCTGCCCGAATTCGGCCCGGAGCCAGACGATCTGGTGCTGCGCCGCTGGCATGGCCTGGGCCCAATGGGCGGCACCGACCTCGACGCGGTGCTGCGCAACCTCGGCGTGCAGACGATCGTCGCAGTTGGTGTCTCCCTGAACGTCGCGATCCCCAACCTCGTGTTCGACGCCGTCAACGCGGGATACCGCGTGGTGCTGCCGCGGGATGCGGTCGCAGGAATCCCGAGCGACTACGCCTCCGCGATCATCGACAACACGCTGTCGCTGCTGACCACCGTGACCACGACCGATGACCTGATCCAGACTTGGCAGGAGTGCTGATGCAATTCACCGTCCCCGCAGTGGCCGACGCCGTCGCCGCGGCCCTCCCCGATCGCACCCTGATCATCCAGGGGGACCGCCGGTACACCCATGCCGAGGTCGTCGACCGCTCAACGCGTCTCGCCAGGTTTCTGCGCTCGCAGGGTCTGGGCTGCCACACGCCGCGGGCCCAACTCGCGGGTCACGAGACGGGCCAGGATCTGCTGGGCATCTACGCCTTCAACGGCCCCGAGTATGTCGAGGGCATGCTGGGCGCGTTCAGGGCGCGCGTCGCGCCGTTCAACGTCAACTACCGCTACGTGAGGACCGAACTCCAGTACCTGCTGGCCGACGCCGGCGCGACCGCCCTGCTGTATCACGCGGAGTTCGCCCCGCGCGTCGCCGAGATCCTGCCCGACCTGCCGGACCTGCGGGTACTGATCCAGATCGCCGACGCGTCAGGTAACGAACTGCTCGACGGTGCAGTCGATTACGAGGAGGCGCTGCGGGCCGGCGGCAACGGCGCGGAGCTTCCCCCGGCTGACCCCGACGACCTGTACGTGCTGTACACCGGCGGCACCACCGGCATGCCCAAGGGCGTGCTGTGGCGCCAGCACGACATCTTCGTCGCATCCTTCGGTGGGCGCGACCTCTACAGCGGACACACCGCCGAATCCATCGAGGAACTCGTCGAGAAGGCCCAGTCGAACCCCGGGATGACGCTGATGATCCTGCCGCCGTTGATGCACGGCGCGGCACAGTGGGGTGTGATGACCGCGCTGACCACGGGCCAGACAGTGCTGTTCGCCGAGAACGCCAACCGATTCGACGCCGACGCGGTGCTCGCCGACATCGCGAAACACCAGGCGGGCGTCGTGACGGTCGTGGGCGATGCGATGGCCCGCCCCCTGGCGGAGGCCATCGAACACGGCGCCGACGCGTCGTCGCTGAACGTCATCGCCAATGGCGGTGCGCTGCTGACTCCCACTGCCAAGCAGAGGCTGATCGACGCCAAACCCGGCCTCATCGTCGTCGACGGAGTCGGGTCGTCGGAGACCGGCGCACAGATGACTCACATGTCGGCGACCGGCGCGGTGTCCACCGGGACGTTCAATCCCGGCCCCGACACGTGCGTCGTCGCCGAGGATCTCAGCACCGTGCTGGAACCCGGGCACGACGGCAACGGATGGCTGGCCCAGCGCGGCCCAGTTCCCTTGGGCTACAAGGGCGATCCCGAGAAGACCGCGCGGACCTTCCCCGTCATCGAGGGTGTCCGCTATTCGGTTCCGGGTGACCGGGCCGAGCTGCTGGCCGACGGCACCATTCATCTGTTGGGCCGAGATTCGGTGACCATCAACACCGGTGGCGAGAAGGTGTTCGCCGAAGAGGTGGAGACTGCGCTGGCGTCGCACCCAGCGGTCGCCGACGTGCTTGTGGCCGGCCGATCCAGCGAACGCTGGGGCCAGGAGGTGGTCGCGGTCGTAGCGCTGGAACCTGACGCTCGGGCCGACGCCGACACACTCATCACCCACGCCGCCGCGACGCTCGCGCGGTACAAGCTGCCCAAAGCTGTGGTGTTCAGACCGAAGATCGAACGCAGTCCCGCAGGCAAGGCCGACTATCGCTGGGCCAAGCAGCAGGCCGAGCAGGGCTGAGCCCCGCTACCGCAGCACCCGCACCGGGACGTTGCTCCATCCCGCGACATTCTGCATGTTAACCCGCCGGCATCCCTCCCAGTCGACCTCGAAGCGGGGCATGAAGTCGAGAATGCGGTCCAGTGCGATCGCGCTCTCCATCCGGGCCAGGGCGGCACCCAAGCAGCTGTGGATGCCGTATCCCAGGCCGAGGTTCTGTGCCTGGGTGCGATCGCGGTCGACGTCGAAGCGGTCGGGATCGGTCCACGCCTCGGGATCGCGATTGGCCGATCCGCCCACCAGGAACACCGGCTTGCCCGCCGGGATGGTCACGCCGTGCAGCGTCACCTCTCGCAGCGAGCAGCGCACGTTGTACTGCGCCGGAGCCTCGTAGCGGAGCAGCTCCTCGACCGCCGCCGGGATCCTGCTGCGATCGTCGAGCAGCTTCTGCCACTGATCGGGATTCCGGCCGAAGACCACTGCAGCGTTGCCCAGCAGCTTGGTCACGGTCTCGGCGCCGGCACCGCCCAACAACGTTGCGAACTCGGTGATCTCAAGATTGTTCAGCGGCTCCATCTCACCGTTGTCACGTTCGATCTCGGCCTCGATCAGCCTGCTCAGGAGGTCCTCGCCCAGATCGTCGCGGCGCGCCTTGATGAGCTTGTAGTAGTAGACCGACATGTTGATCGCGGACTTCAGGCCGTCCTCGCTCATCTCGACCTCGCCGGGTTCGCGATGCAGGAAATCATCGATCCACAACCGGATCTGCTGACGGTCCTCGTCGGGCACACCCTGCATGGCGGTCATGACGTCGACGGGGAACAATGCCGAGAAGTCCTGCACGAAGTCGAATCCGTCGGGGTCGACCTTCGACAGGAACTTTCCGACGCACTCCTCGACCAGGCCCCGCCTGGCCTCGATGGCCCGCGGCGTGAAGACCTTGTTCAGCAGACTGCGCATCCGGCGATGAGCGGGCGGATCCATCGCGATGATCGAACCGTGCTCGGTGACATGGCCTTTGCGGACCTGCGCCAGATCCACCCCATAGGCCGACGAGTAGGTCTCGTAGTCCTTGAACGCCGCCGCGACATCGCCATGCCGGGTCAACGCGTAGAAGTCGTACTGCTCGCTGTAGTAGACCGGCGCCTCCGCACGCATCCTGCGGTACGTCTCGTAGGGGCTGGTGAAGAACTCCTCGGAGAACGGGTCGAACACCACCGTTGCCGTGGTCATTGCTGCACTCCTGCGATTCTGGCTGATCGGGATCTCTCGATTCGGCGGTGAGTTCGGTTGCGGGCCAAGCGCAGTGTCGCGTCGGCATAGAGCTTCATCGGTGTGCGGAACGGCGGTGACGCCGATCCTGTGATGCTGAACGGCAGATCCGATCCGACCACTGTGCGGTAATGGCTGAAGGCGTCGAACCCGGCCTTGCCGTGATAGGCACCCATCCCACTGCGGCCCACGCCACCGAACGGCGCCGCCGACGGAATCATCTGCGCGGCGAAGTCATTGCGCGCAACTCCACCACTTCGGGTGCGCTGCACGAAGTTCCGGAAATCGTCATTGCCCGGCCCGTACCAGTAGGCGACCAGCGGCGCGGGCCTTTCGTTGATGCACGCGATGGCGTCGTCGAGATTCGAGTACCCCAGCACCACAAGGACCGGGCCGAAGATCTCCTCGTGCGCGATGCGCATGTCCCCCGTCACCCCGCGCACGATGGTGGGCGCGATCTTTCGCGTGGCGCGGTCCGGAAGCGGTTCACCCGCCGGCGCCACCGACACCACGTCGGCACCCTTGGCCCGCGCGTCGTCGAGCAGTGCCAGCACCCGGTCGAAGTTCGGTTCGTTGACGCACGAGCAGTAGTCGTCGTTGTCCAGAATGCTGGGGAACATCCCCTCGAGCGTGCGGCGCGCCTGGTCGATGAACACCTCGACGGCACCGTCGGGGACGAGCACGTAGTCGGGGCACACGCACACCTGACCGCCGTTGACCATCCGGGCCGCGGCGATGCGGGCCGCGGCCCGCGTGATGTCGACGTGTCCCTGATCGGGTGCCACGACGACGGGGTTCTTACCGCCGAGTTCGAGTGTCACCGGCACGAGGTTCTGCGCCGCGGCCTGCTGCACCAGCTTGCCCACCTCGGGTGACCCGGTGAAAAAGAGGTGGTCGAACGGCAGCGCGCTGAAGGTGGCGGCCACCTCTGGTCCACCCGTGACGACCGCGAGTTCGGTCGAGTCGAAGTACTTCGGCGCGAGGTCCTTCATGAGTTCGGCGGTGCGCGGGGTGATCTCCGACATCTTGATCATGACGCGGTTGCCCGCGGCGAAGGCCGCCGCGGCGGGCAGCACCACAAGGTTGAGCGGGAAGTTCCACGGGCCGATGACGCCGACCACCCCGAGTGGAGTGGGCTGCACATCGGCCCGCAATCCCAGCGCGCGGGCCGCGCGCAACAGCTTGGTGGACTTCATCCACTGCGCTACATGGCGTCTGGTGTGCTCGATGACCGGGATGATTCCGACAACCTCGGTGAACAACGACGCCGCACGGGACCGCGTACCGAAGTCGGCGTCCATGGCCGTGACGAAGGCGTCGGTGTTGTCCAGTACGAGGGCCGACAGCCGGTCGATGCGGTTCAGGCGAACGTCCAGGTCCGGTGGGCCCTGCGCGACGAACGCCGCACGCTGGTGCTGCAGCAGCGTCTCCAGTTCGGCGCGGTGATCCCACGCCGCGCCGTCGGCGGCCAGTTCCTGCGTGCTCATCGGCAGCCTCCCAGCCCTTCCCACCGCCCGCCATGCTGGGCGCTCAACGGTAAAGGTTACAGTATCTTGGTCGGGCGCGGGCGCGAGACCTCGGCCCCATCCCCGGTCAGTCCAGCGCGACGCTCACCCGCACCGCGCCTCCCTGCCGTCGTCACGAGGCACTAGATAAGATACTGTAATCGTTACCGTTGGACGGTCGAACAGCCATATCGTCAGGCCCCGCCCACGGCCTGCAGAAGGGGACATCCAGTGAACGAAGTGGCGATCATCGGCGTCGGGTTGCATCCCTTCGGTCGGTTCGAGGGCAAGACCGCGATGCAGATGGGCGTCGACGCCATCCTCGCCGCGGTCGCGGATGCGGGCATCGAATGGAGTGACGTCCAGGCGGCCACCGGCGGCAGTTGGACAGTCGCCAACCCGGACGCCATCGTCGGCATGGTCGGCCTGACCGGCATCCCCTTCACCAATGTGTTCAACGCGTGCGCGACGGCCGCCAGCGCCGCCAAGGCGTGCGCCGACGGCATCCGACTCGGCGACTACGACATCGGGATCGCGGTCGGCCTCGACAAGCACCCCAAGGGCGCGTTCACCGAGGACCCCGCACTGGTCGGGATGCCCCGCTGGTACGCCCAGAACGGGCAGTACCTCACCACGCAGTTCTTCGGGATGAAGGCCAACCGCTACCTGCACGACCACGGGATCTCGCAGGCCACCCTGGCGAAGGTGGCCAACAAGAACTTCCGCAACGGCGTGCTGAACCCGAACGCGTTCCGGCGCAAGGAGATATCAGAAGCTGACATCCTCGCGTCGCCCATGCTCAACTACCCGCTGACGCAGTACATGTTCTGCGCACCCGACGAGGGCGCGGCCGCGGTCGTGATGTGCCGCGCCGACATCGCCCACCGCTACATCGACAAGCCCATCTACCTCAAGGCTGTGGAGGTCCGCACCCGCAGCTACGGCGCCTACGAGGTCAACACCACCTTCGCGCCCGTCGACGAGGACGTGGCCCCGACGGTGTACGCCGCACGCGCGGCGTTCGAGAGGGCCGGAGTGAGCCCGGAGGACGTCGACGTCATCCAGTTGCAGGACACCGACGCGGGTGCCGAGATCATCCACATGGCCGAGTGCGGCTTCTGCGCCGACGGCGACCAGGAGAAGCTGCTCGCCGACGGCGCCACCGAGATCGGCGGCTCGATGCCGATCAACACCGACGGCGGACTGATCGCCAACGGCGAGCCCATCGGCGCGTCCGGGCTCCGGCAGATCCACGAGATCGTCCGGCAGCTGCGTGGCCAGGCCGGCGACCGTCAGGTACCCGGCTCCCCCAAGGTCGGATTCACCCAGCTCTACGGTGCGCCGGGCACGGCCGCGGCGACCGTCCTGACCACCTGATGACCACGCCGAGCAGACAGAAACTCGCACGATTTCACTGGATTTCACGCGATTTCCTGTCTGCTCGCGAGAGGAAGGCGACCCAATGACCCACGCCGCAGAATCCTTCCGGGACGCACCGATCTTCGATGCCGACCAGCACATGTACGAGACCGCGGAGGCGTTGACCAAGTTCCTCCCCGAGCGGTATCGCCACGCGGTGCAGTACGCCCAATTCGGCAGGCAGACCCGCGTGGTGATCAACAACCGGGTCACCGACTTCATCCCAAACCCCACCTTCGAGCGGGTCGCCGCACCGGGCGCGCACGAGAAGTTCTTCGCCGGCGAGAACGTCGAGGGTCTGACCCTGCGGGAGATGCAGGGCAAGGCCATCGAGGCGCCCGCGGCCACCCGCAATCCCGAGGACCGCGTCGCAGAACTCGACCGCCAGGGTGTCGTCGAGGCGCTCAACTACCCCACCCTGGGCTCGCTGGTGGAGCACTCCAGCGCCGACGATCCACAACTCACGCTGGCCATCGTGCACGCGCTCAACCAGTGGATCCTCGAACACTGGAGCTTCAACTACGCCGACCGGGTGTTCTCGACCCCGATCATCAACCTCTCCGAGGTCGACGCCGCCCAGCGTGAACTCGAATACCTCCTCGACAACGGCGCCAAGGTGGCGCTGATCAAGCCCGGCCCGGTCAACGGCCTGCACGGCTGGCGCTCACCGGGCCTGCCGGAGTTCGACCCGTTCTGGCGCGATGTCGAGGCCGCAGGCCTGCCGATCGTGCTGCACGCCAGCTACCCGCCGCTGGATGAGTACGTCAACAAGTGGGAACCGGCGCACACCCAGAACTTCATGACCCAGAGCGCATTCCGCTGGATGGTGCTGGGCCACCGCGAGATCTCGGACATGATCACGGCGCTGATCTGCCACGGCACCCTGACCCGGTTCCCGAAACTGCGGATCGCCAGCGTCGAGAACGGCAGTTCGTGGATCTTCCCGCTGTTCAACGACTTCGAGGACCTGCAGAGGAAGATGCCACAGAACTTCCCCGAGCATCCGCACGACGTCTTCCGCCGCAACATCTGGGTCAGCCCCTTCTGGGAGGGCTGCGTGGCCGACGTCGTCAACACCGTCGGTTGGGACAAGGTGCTGTTCGGCTCGGACTATCCGCATCCGGAGGGCTTGGCGGAACCCAAGGGTTTCTGGAAGTACGCCGAGGGCATGGACACCCGGCGCACCTATGACTTCATGGGTGACAACGCCCGCCGGTTCATGGGTCTGCCCATCGCAAACCCGGACCCGGACGCCGTCCACCCGCCCCAACTGGTCGCACCGGGACGTTGAGATGACCCAAACCGCCAGTGACACCGGCATTCTCGCCGGTGAGCAGCGCATGTTCATCGACGGCGAACTGCGGCACACCGACTCCGGTGCCCTGTTCGACGTCGAGCATCCCGGCAACGGGCAGGTCGTCGGACAGGCCGCCGACGGCACCGTGGACGATATGGACCGGGCCATCGCCGCGGCCCGGCGGGCGTTCGACGAGACCGAGTGGTCGCGCGACGTCGGATTCCGCCACCACTGCATGTCGCAGTTGCACGCTGCGCTGGAGCGCAACAAGGAACGCCTTCGGCGCATTGTCGTCACCGAGGTCGGCTGCCCCCTCAGCGTCACCGGCAGCCAGATCGAGGACCCGATCGAAGAGGTCAGGCACTGGGCCGACTACGGCCGCGACTTCGAGTACCTCGTCGACACCGGTGTCCACAAGGCGCCCATGGGCACCGCGCGGCGCACCATCGCCTATGACCCGGTCGGCGTCGTCGGCGCCATCACACCGTGGAATGTGCCGTTCTACCTCAACATCGCCGAGACCGTGCCCGCGCTCATGGCGGGCAACACCGTCGTGCTCAAACCCGCCCAGCTGACCCCCTGGTCGGGCAGCGAGTACGGGCGCATCGTCGCTGAGGAGACCGACATCCCCGCCGGCGTCCTCAACGTCGTCACCTCCAACGCCAACGAGGTCGGCGCGGCACTGTCGGCCGACCCACGCGTGGACATGATCACCTTCACCGGATCCACCGCGACCGGGCGCGCCATCCTGGCGGCCGCGGCCCCGACCGTGAAGCGCACCATGATGGAACTCGGCGGCAAGTCCGCCCACGTCGTGCTCGACGACGCGAAATTCGAGAAGTGCCTGCCGATGGCGGCCATGGTCGCCTGTGTCATGTCCGGTCAGGCCTGCATCATGGCCAGCCGAATCCTGTTGCCCCGCAGCCGCTACGACGAGGGCATCGAGATCCTCAAGGCCAGCATGGAGGCGTCCTCGGTGGGCGATCCGTGGGATCCCAGCGTGCTGCAGGGCCCGCAGATCAGTGAGACCCAGCGCCAGAAGGTGCTGGGCCTGATCCGCAGCGGCGTCGACTCCGGGGCACGGTTGGTCACCGGCGGCGGCATCCCCGAACACCTGCCGGTCGGGTACTTCACCGCGCCCACGCTGCTGGCCGACGTCGATCCCAACTCGCAGATCGCGCAGGAGGAGATCTTCGGACCCGTGCTCACCGTCATCCCCTACGACACCGAGGACGAGGCTGTGGCAATCGCCAACAACTCGATCTACGGCCTCTCCGGCGAGGTGACCGGGGTTGACACTCAACGCGCATTTCGTATCGCTCAACGACTGCGCACCGGTAACGTCACGGTCAATGGTCGAAGCCACTTCGGCATCACCAGTCCGTTCGGCGGCACCAAACAGAGCGGGCTGGGACGTCGTAACGGCGACGAGGGCTTCAAGGAGTACCTCGAGATCAAGACCATCGGGCATCCGGGCTGACCGGTTGGCTCCGACGAAACCGAAGAGAGGGTTGTTGTGCTCAAGCCGATGGAAGGTGTGCGGGTCCTCGAAGTCGCACAGTTCACGTTCGTTCCTGCGGCGGGAGCAATCCTCGCCGACTGGGGCGCCGACGTCATCAAGGTCGAGCACCCCGTCCGCGGCGACACCCAACGCGGCTTCATCAACATGGGCGGGTTCCAGCTCGACCCGCAGCGCCATCCGCTCATCGAGCACCCCAACCGCGGCAAGCGCAGTGTCGGCATCGACGTCTCCACCCCCGGTGGGCAGGAGGTCCTGTACGAGATCGCCAAGACCGCGGACGTCTTCCTGACCAACTACATGCCCTCGCAGCGGCAGAAGAACAAGTTCGACGTCGAGCACATCCGCGCCGTCAACCCGAACATCATCTACGCCCGCGGCAGCGCCTACGGCGACAAGGGACCCGAGCGGGACACCGGCGGTTTCGACGGCACGGCCTTCTGGACCCGCAGCGGCGTCGGGCATGCGTTGACGCCCGAAGCCATCGGCGGCGCGCTGTCGCAGGGCATTCCGGCATTCGGCGACTCGATCGGCGGCATGAACATCGCGGGCGGCATCTCGGCCGCACTGTTCCACCGGGAACGCACCGGGGAGACCGCCGAGATCGACGTGTCGCTGCTGTCCACCGCGTGGTGGGCCGCGGGCGCCAGCGTCACCCAGGGCATGGAGACCGGCGAGACCATGCGGTCGCTGATGCCCGGCGACGTCGGTTCGGTCAACCCGCTCATGGCCAACTACATGACCTCCGACGGCGGCACCATCAACCTGTGCATCGTGAGCCCGACGGGCTACATCCGGGACACGTTCGAGCATCTGGGCCTGCCCGAACTCAACGACGATCCCCGCTTCAACGACGTCATGCCGCTGATCCAGAACGCCGAGGCCGCCAGCAAGCTGATCGCCGAGGCCATCAGCAGCAAGCCGTTCGAATACTGGCGTCAGCACCTGAAGTCGATGCGCGGGCAGTGGGCGCCGTTCCAGAGCCTGGTCGACCTCGGCACCGATGAGCAGGCCATCGCCAACGACATGGTCGTCGAGGTCGAGGCGTCCGACGGCGGCGAACCGTTCAAGGTGGTCCGCGGGCCCGTGCAGTTCAACCACGAACCGCTGGAGACGACGCGCGCGCCGCAGGCCTCCGAGCACACCGAACTGGTGTTGATGGAGCTTGGCATCGACTGGGATCGCATCGCCGAACTCAAGGAGGCCGGCGCGATCGCCTGATCGCTCCCCCTACCCCTGCACATCGAGACTGCGGGGACTGCGAAATCTCTAATGATTTCTCGCAGTCCCCGCAGTCTCGGCGCTTCTGGTACCCCTACGACACCTTGGCCTTCGGTGGCGAGTAGTTCGGCTTGCCGAGACCCAGCACATGCTGCGCGATCATGTTGCGGAACACCTCAAGCGTGCCGCCGTAGATGCCGGCCAGCGGAGCGAATCGGTACAGATACTCCGAGGTTCCGTGATCTTCGGCCCCGTCGGTCTCGATGGGCAGCACCGACGCGGGCCCGGCGATGTCCATGAGGTCCGGTCCGATGTCGCGCATGGTCTGCGCCTGCGACACCCGCCCGAAGATGCTCGGGGTCGACAGCGAGGCCTCCAGGCGTGCCGCGCTTCGTCCCAGGCGATAGGCCACCGAGTCGTCGTCGATCCGGCGCCTGCCCGCACCGTCCGGTGTCGTGGTGGTCGCCGCCACGGCGTCAAGTGCGGCGGACATGAAGCCGGCCTGATGCGCCATGATCGCGACGTCCTGCAGACCGTCCGGCGCCGAGGCCACCGCGCCGTGCTCGGCGTCCAACGGTCCGCGCAGGACGGCCCACCCGTTGTTGGCATCGCCCAGCAGATACTTGTCGTCCACGCGAACATCGCTGTAGTAGACGATGTTGGTGCGGTCGCCGTCGACCGTGCGGATGCCCTGGATCTCGATGCCCGGAAGGTCCAACGGCACCAGGAACATGCTGAGGCTCTTGTGCTTCGGCGCCTGCGGGTCGGTGTTGGTGATCAGGAAGACGTACTGGCAGTTGTGCGCGCCGGTGGTGAACATCTTCGCGCCATTGATAATCCACTGGCCGCCGTCGCGCACCGCGCGGGTCTTACAGGTCGCGATGTCGGATCCGCCCTCGGGTTCGGTGTAGCCCAGACACATCCGGACGTGCCCGCTGAACACCTTGGGCATGACCTCGTCGACCAGCTCGGGCTTGCCGAAGGCCAGCACGGACCGCGCCACCAGTGACGTGGTGCCCCACGTCACCCAGGGCACGTGGGCCCGGCGCTTCTCGAGTTCCCAGATCCTGCGGCGGACACGCGTGAACCCGCCGTCACCCTCGGCCTTCCACTCCTTCTCGAGGTAACCCGCTGCCCCGATCGCAAGGTGCACACCCTCGTCGAAGTTGTCACCGGTCTCCCGGTCGCGACGACGAACCTCGTCGGTGACGTGCTCGGCCAGGAATCCGCGCACCTCCTCCCGGAACGCCTGATCGTCGTCGTTGAGCTCAACCTGTGTGAAATCCATTGTGTTGTATCCCTTTACGCCGACTGAGCTTCGCGGTCTGCCACGATGCGGCCGATCTGCTTGGCCGTGTCCGCTGGGTCACCGCCGGCCAATGCCCAACCGCGGGCCCGCACCAGGTACGCCGTCGCGGCGGCCTCGGTCGACACGCCGAGACCACCCTGGATGTGAACGGCCATGGTCGCGGCCTTGGGCGCCTCCTCTGCCATGAAGACGAAGGCCGAACCGGCAAGTTCGGGGCGCTCGGTGGGTTCGTTGTCGAGGAACCACGCGGCGCGGTGCGCGAGGTTACGACCACCCTGAACGACGATCGCCATGTTGGCCAGGGGATGCGAGATGGCCTGCAGCGTGGCGATCGGAACACCGAGTGTGTAGCGGGATTTGGCGAACTCGGCCGCGATCGTCATGGTCTGCTCGACGAGCCCGGTCAGCGCCGCGGCGGTCAGCACGCGCCATTCATCCAGCGCTCGTGCGTATTCGGCGACAGCCTCGGGACCCGACGCCAGCACCGTGCGCTGGTCTGCGCTGTCCGGGTCCACCCACGCCATCGGCAGACGACCGAGGTTGGCCACGCGTTCGGGACGGGCGTCATAGCTCAGGGCCACGACGTCGTCCCCGTCGCGCACGATGATGCGGTCGGCCACGGCGGCCGAGGCGATCAGGCGCCTGCCGGGCGTCGCCTCCACCCGGGAGTCGAATCCGAGCAGTTGGGTGCCTTCGACCGCCTCGGGGTCGACGCCACCGAGCCGCGCCCACAGTCGGGTCGCGCACACGTGGTCGATCCACGGTACGGGCGCCACGGCGCGTCCCAACTCCTCGGCCACCAGCGTGAGGTCCACCAGTGTCGCGCCGTCACCGCCGACGGACTCGTCGAGGGCCATGGTGCTTGCGCCCATCGCGCACAAGCGCTCCCACAGGCTCTTGTCGTAACCGGACTCCTCGGCCGCCCACACCACTTCGATCGAGCAGTGTGTGTCGAAGAACTGCCGGTAGGCGGCCTGCAGATCCTTGTGATCCTCGCTGAGGCTGTAGTCCAGCCTGCGCAATTCGTAACGGTCCATCCGGGTCACTGCTCCTGGCTCTCGAAGAAGAACTGTTCGGCGTTGCGGTAGAGGTAGTTGTCCAGCACCTCGGGCGGAAGGTCGAGGGCCTTGGCTTCGGGGACCACGCGGTGCTGCCGCAGCACCGGCCAGTCGGAGGCGAAGATGACCTTGCCTGCGCCACGGGTGCGCATGAAGTGCAGCAGTTCCTCGGGGAGTCGCTTGGGGGACCACGCCGAGGTCATCAGGCGTAGGTTCTGGTACTTGATCAGCATCCGGATCGCGATGTCCCACCAGGGATCAGCTCCGTGGATCATGCACAGCTTGAGTTCCGGGAAACGCACGCAGACCCGGTCGAGGTGGATGGGGTTCTGCACCTCACCCGGAATGGGCGGGCCGGGGATTCCGGTGTTGACGCACAGCGGAAGTCCCAGTTCGGCGCACTTGGCGTAGAGCGGGTAGTACACCGCGTCACTCGGCGGATACTGGCCGTCACCCCAGAAGCTCGGCCCGACAACCGCATAGGACACCGGCAGGTCGGCGGCGATGGCGGTGAGCTCCCGCAGCGACGCGACCGGACGCAACAGATTCACCCCACCCATGGCCAGGGCGAAGCGTTCAGGTTTGGCCTCGACGAACTTGCGGGCCGTGACCGACGGCTTGGCCAGGTTGTCCATCAGGATCGCGCGGCTCACGCCATGCTCGTCCATCTCGTCGATCAACTCAGAGAGGTCGACGGGATCGAACATCGACGCCGGCCCCTTGAAGTAGTCGTCGCGGACCTTCGTCATGAACTGCGGTTGCACCTCGGTCTCCCCGAAATGCACGTTGACCAGACAGTCGATGACCCGTCCACCCGGTTCGCCCTGCGTCATCTCACCCCTCGATTCGGGTCGGCTCGGATGTCACCAGGGCCGACGTGTTCTGCACTGCCTGTTCTTTGGCCCACCGGTAGTCGGCCTTTCCGTTGCCGAGACGGCGCACCTGATCGACGACGATGAACTGTTTGGGCACCTTGAACCGGGCCAGACGCTGTGCGCACACGTCGGCCAGCACCGCGGACACGTCGTCGGCGGTCACGGATGCGCCGTCGCGCAGCGACACCAGCGCGACCACCTCCTCACCCCACCGCTCGCTGGGCCTGCCGACCACCAGCGCGTCGGCGAGATCGGAGTGCGCCCGCAGGATCTCCTCGACCTCTTCGACGAAGACCTTCTCACCGCCGGTGTTGACCACCAGGGAGTCACGCCCGTAGAGCCGAAGCGCCCCGTCCGACTCGACGGAGGCGCGGTCGCCCGAGATGACCACCCGGACACCCGCCACCTCCGGGAAGGTCTTCGCTGTTCCCGCCGCATCCTCGAAGTATCCCAACGGAATTCGTCCTGTCCGGGCAACCCAGCCGATCTCTTCCTCGCCGGGGTCGAGGAACCGGGTGTAGTCCTCGGACAGCACCAGACCGCCCTCACGGAACATGAAGGTGTCGGTGTGGTTGCCGCGCTGGTTGTGGCCGAAGCCCATGTTGCCGGTCTCCGAGGATCCGTAGCCGTTGATCAGCGTGATCTGCGGCAGGTGCTCGAGCAGGGCCTGCTGGTTCTTGAGATTGGTTCCGGCCCCGCCTGTCCCGATCGCGAACAGTGACGTCAGGTCGTACCTGCGGTTGCCGAGTTCCTCGGCGATGGGGCCGGCGTAGGCGTCGCCGACCATCGTCATGAGCCCGACCTTCTCACGCTCCGCGGTCTGCAGCACCTCGCTGGGGTTGAACCGCCGGGACGTGTCGTGCAGGACCACGGTCTGGCCGTTGAGCACCGCGGAGAAGGCGGTCCACAGGCCCGCGGCGTGCATCAGCGGTGACACGGCGAACCACGGGGCACCGAGATTCTGTACCTTGTCGTGGATTTCGCTGACGAGTCCGTGGTCGGCGCCGTTCATCGACGCGACGTACATGTCGGCCTGTCGCCACAGCACGCCCTTGGGGCGCCCCGTGGTGCCGCCGGTGCACACCATGATCAGGTCGTCCGGAGACGACGCGATCACGCCCTCGTCGGACCCGGCCGCGACGGCCTCGTCGAGGGTGACCGCGCCGGGCAGTTCGGGCAGGCTGCTGCCGTCGTCGATCGAAAGCAGCAGTTCGGCCCCCCTCGGCAGCACGTCGGCGAACTTGGCTCCGAGCGCCCGGTGGTAGATGACCCCTCGGGGTTTCAGGTAATCGAAGAGTTCGGCGACCTCACGTGGGGTGTAGTTGTAGTTCACGTTCACGGGGACGACCCGGGCCTTCAGGCACGCCAGCACCATGTCCGGGTAGAGGTCGTTATGCATGACCAGCGCGACTCGATCCTGGCCGCATTCCCAGTTGTTCAGCTCGCTGCGCTCACGGTGAGCGCCGAAGCCCTTGTCCGCCAGCCAGTTCGCCAGCTGGCGGGTACGTTGCGCCGTCTCGGCATAGGTGCTGCGGCGCGACCCGCACACCGTCATCGTGCGGTCCGGCACCACGTCGGCGATGGCGTCGAGCACCGCACCGAGCGTCCATTCACCCATGGGCAGGACTCAGGCGCCGGGCTTGTGAGCGCTCAGGAGCGTCAATGCGTTGTCGCGCATGACCATCCGGGTGTCCTGGTAGCTGAACTCCGGGAACTGAGGGATGTCGGCGGTGAACGACGTCGGGTCCGCCAACCCCTCACCGTGCGGCCAATCCGACCCGAACAGGATCTTGTCCACGCCGATGGTGTCGGCGAGCAGCTTCACATCGTCTTCGTAGTACGGCGCGATCCAGACGTTGTTGCGCAACTGCTCCACCGGATCCTCTTTGTAGTGGTACGGCGCGTTGTTGGCGGACTTCTTGAGCCGCTTGATCAGCCGGTACACAAAGTACGAGCCGTTCTCGATGCTCACCACCTTGAGCTTGGGATGTCGGGTGAACACCTGGTGCACGATCATCGCGGCGATGGTGTCGTGGATGGCACGGTCGTCCATGATCACCATGTCGAGCGGATCACGCTTGCCGAATCCCTTGAAGACACCGCTGCCACCCCACAACGCGGGGATCGCCATGTAACCGGAGTCGGACAGGTGGAAGACCACCGGGACGCCGGCTTCGGCCAGTCGCGCCCACACCGGGTCGTGCGCCGGATCACCGAGCGAGCGCGGCCTGACGGCGCCCGGCACCGGCGCGGGCCGCACGCACACCAGCTTCGCGTTGCGGGACAGGACGAACTCGACCTCCTCGACGGCCTTCTCCGGGTCGGCCAACGAGATGATGGGCGCGGCGAGGATGCGATGGTCCGGCCGGTCTAAACCCCAGTCCTCGTCGAGCCACAGGTTGAACGCGTGGATCGAGGCCATGGTGGCCGGGATGTCGTGCTTGAGTCCCTCCTCTACGCCACACGCGAATGTCGGGAGCATGAACACGGTTTCGAGGTTCTGCTGGTCCAGGATCTTCACCCGGGCATCACGGTTCTGGTACTCGGGATGGTCGGCCAACCGGTCCACCTTCATGAGCGAGGCCGGGTTGACCCCCTCGGGAATCTCGCCGCGGAACAGCAGGTCCAGACATCCGGGCTCGATGATCGGGTCGAACGTCGGGTTGGGGATGAAATGGTTGACCACGCCACCGAACACCGCCAGCGTGCGCTTGCCGTCCTGCACCATCTGCACACCGCGGCTTCGGAATTCCTTGGGCAGGTGCCGCGTGAAGGCGTCGGTCGGCTCGTAGTAATGGTTGTCGACGTCGACCGCCTGATAATCGAGTTTGGCCGGCACTGGCCTCTCCAGCGTTGTCATCGCGGATGTCCTCTCAATTCTCGGCTGCTGCTTCGCCCGCCAGAGGCGGAAAGTTCGGGGTGCGTTTCTCGAAGAACGCCGTGATGCCCTCGATGAAATCGGTCCGCTGCATCGAATCGTGCATGAGCTTCTCGGCCTTGTTGCTGGTTTCGACAAGGTGCATGTCGGCGTCCGCGTACAGCTGCTTCTTCATCACCGCCAACGACGTCGGCGAACAGTTGCGAGCCATCTCGTCGGCGTAGTCCAGGACGTGCGCCATGAGCTCTTCCTTCGGCAGCACCTTGGTGACCAGGCCCAGTTCGGCGGCCTCGTCGGCGAAGAACGTGCGGCCCGACAGCAGGAGTTCGGTCGCGGCACCCCAGCCGACCAGACGCGGCAGAATCCAGGAGATTCCGTACTCGGCGATCAGGCCGCGCCGCGCGAACGAGGTGGTGAACTTCGCACCGGCGGCGGCGAACCGGATGTCGGCCATCAGCGCCTGGGACAACCCCATCCCGGCGATCGCACCGTTGATCGCGACGATCACCGGCTTGCTCAGCTGGGTGAGGAAGTACGGATGCTTGGCGGCGACCATCGCGCTGATATCGGTCTTGTTCGCCGACTCGACGGTGGTCGACGAGATGGAGTCCAGGTTGCCCATGTCGGCACCCGCGCAGAAGGCCCGACCGCTGCCGGTGACGACGATGACGCGCACCTGGGGATCCGCCTCGGCATCCTCGATGCGCCTATAGAAGCCCGTCGACAGCGCGTTGCCCCACGCGTTCATCCGCTCGGGCCGGTTGAAGGTCAGGACCGCCACCCCGGAGTCGCGAACCTCATAGAGCACGGCCGGGTTGAGGTCGGCCCCCGCAGGCTCCGCTGGCTCCATCACACGGTCAGAAGCGGTCACCCAGGGTCCTCCTCAGATCGGTAAGCACCGGTGTATGCGCATACTGTACACCTATCGGTAGCGCGTTCCACAGGGGCCGTTCCTGCACGCCGGGAAGAGCCTGTCGTACACAAACCCGCAGGTGGAGTGTCCGATGACCTTTCCTCGGGCCTCAGAGGCGCCGCGACTCCACGGCATCGGATCCGAGGTCCGCATTCGACCGCGCGGACCTGGATAGGTGAGGCTGTGGTTACTAAGGCAAGGCGAACCTATTGTGATTTTGCCTTCATTTCGCTACGTTCAGCGGGCACATAGCTCATTCACAGGTTTCTCACAGGGGGTTCGCCCAATGCACATCGCTGGAAACGTCGCGTCGATCACGGAGAGCGGGCGCGCATCCGCGCGTTCTCACCGAGGAAAGTTCCTCGCCGCCGGCGTGGCCATGACCACCGCCGCCGCCGTGGCCGTCACTCCGGCTCTGGTCACGCCGACGCTGCCCGAAGTGCACGTGGCGTCGCCGTCCTCGATGGAGGCTGTGAACCTGTCGGCGTTCGACAACCCGCTCACGGTCTGGCAGCAGACTTTCGCGAACACCTTCCAGACCATCGCGACCACGACACCGACCCAGACGTCGCTGGTGGAGTCCATCTCACTGGCCGGGAACAAGTTGACGGCCGCCCTGTCAAACCCGGCGGTGCAGGCCCAATTCGGCGCGGTGCTCGGAAACGTCACGAATCCAGCACGCGTGCTCGGTGCACTGGCGAACATCCCCGGCTATCTGGATCGCATCGGTGCGGCGGGCAACGGTTCAGGGGAAGCCCTGCAGGCGGCCCTGGCGGAACTGCCGACGGTGCTCCAACAGGCAGCGGCGGCGCTCGCCCAAGGCAACATCATCGGAGCCTTCGGCGAAGTCAACGAATGGTTCCTGGCGGACGTCCTGTCGGGAGGCCGGGCCGAGTTCCTGGACGCACTCCGGGTTCCCGGCGACTTCTTCGACGCCCTCGGCATCGAACCCCTGGCACGCATTCTCGGCACCTCGTGGATGGCCACTCCGAACAACGCCGGTCAGCTCGACGGCCCGGGTCTGCTGTCCCGGACGGTGGTCGGCAACCTCGGCAGAGCCCTTCTTGCCCCAGCCGTCACGGCCCTCTTCCAGACGCTGGAGATCGTCGATGACGCCGCGAAGGCGCTGCAGGCCAACGACTACGAGACCGCAATCAGTTCTCTGATCAACGCTCCCGCCAAGATCACAAACGCGTTCTTCAACGGGTTCAGGCCGAAATTCCTGGACGACGGATCAGTCCCGCCTGGCCCCGGACAGAACTTCCCGGGCTTCTTCTCCCCCACCGGCACCGTCGACTTCTTCTTCCGCCAGATTCCCGAGGCGATCGCCACGGCGCTCACCTTCCCGCGGCCGGCACCCGCTCCGAACGCGATCACCAGCACTGATGCCGGCGCCAAGTTGGTGTCGAACTCCGCGACGGACCCCGCCGTCGATCGCAAGGTGCTCAACATCTCGCTGCCGGGCGCGCCCGACGCCCCGTCCGGGGGAGTCGACGCACCCGAAGCGCCAGCCGGCGAAACGCCCAAGACACCCACCGGCGAACTCGACCCGGAGAAGCCCGCACCGACCCTGAGCGTCAAGGAGCGCATCACCCAGGTGCGCGCAGACGCTGCCGAGCAGCGCCAGGAACGCGCCGAGAAGGCGCGCGCCGCAGTCGAGAAGCTGGGCTCGAACATCCGGAAGGGCCTCGGCATCGACCGGTCGAAGAACGCCGGCGCCACGCCGACCGGCGCCGCTGGCGAGGGCCAGGGCTCGGGTGGTTCGCAGTCTGAGTCGAATGACAACTCCGGCGGCAACTCCGAGGACTGACCGTACGCAGCCAGCGTCGCGTCACCGCTTGCGGTGGCGCGACGCTGGCGTTTCCGGGGGTCCGCGAGTTCGACGTCAGGGCTGTGACTGCGTTCAGACCACGACCCTGGTGTCGATCTCGGTGCAGGGATTCAGCTGGCGACGAGCCCGAGACGTCGGTAGGCAGCCTCGATCTGCCGTTTGGTGCCCTCCGGCAGCAGGGCCTGTGGCGGCCGGGAAGAACACCCTCTCCGCCATGGGTTTCCATCATGGGCGTCTGGATGTAGACGATGTCGGCACCGGCCTGCTGCGCGCGCAGCGTCAGGTCCAGGCAGTCCTTGGCCGAGGTCGCCGCGGTGCAGGCCTGCACGACGAGGTCGGGGTTGAGCGCGCGCCCCTCCTCGATCGCGACCACCAACAAGCGCTTCCGCTCGTCGATGGTGAGTGACCAGAACTCGCCCACTCCGCTGGTGCACCACAGCATGGAATGCTCCAGGCCACCGACACAGTGCCGCACGAGGGTTCGGTATGCGTCCCAGTCGATGTCGTCGCCGTCGACACCCGCGAAAGGTGTGTAGAGCGAATCACCGATGCCGCGCAGGGCTTCTGGCGCCCACGTGCGCGCCTCAACAGCTGTGGCCACTGTCAGCCCCCTTCCGCGCAGTTGGTTTCAGCTCGGGCTCAACAGAAGTCGGTGCCACCGTCGACGTTGACGTTGGCACCGGTCATGTAGGAGTTGCGGCGGGAGGCCAGAAACGCCACCACCGGCCCGATCTCCTCGGGCAGGCCCGTGCGCGGCAGGTGGGCCGGATGGCCGAAGTGCTCACTGATCGCGGCCATCAGCCGGTAGGGGTCGTCGCCGTCGACGCCGACCGTCCTGGCCCAACCCCGCAGACCTTCGGAGGCCACACTGCCCGGCGAGATCACGTTGACCAGGATCTCTTCGCGCGCCAAGGACAGTGACAGGTTCTTGGACACGCTGGCGATCATCGACTTGGCCGCGGTGTAGGCCACCAGCGATTCACCCTGGCGCTTGGTCGAACTGGCCGAGAAGTTGACGATGCGGGCCCATTCGGCGCTCCGCAGCAGCGGCAGCGCGGCCCGCACACAACGCACCATCGACATCGCCCCGAGTTCGATCGCCTCATGCCACTGCTCGTCGGTGAGCGCGTCGAATCCGCCACGGGTGCTCGGGCCGACGGCATTGACGAGGATGTTCACCTGACCGCCGAAGCACTCGCCAACCTCTCGGAAGGCAGCGTCGATCTGGTCGGGATCGGTGACGTCGGCGGACACACCGAAAGGTTCCGGACTGCCGCGCCGGCCCAAGTCCTCGAGCACCTCGTCGAGTTGAGCGGCAGACCGCGCGATGACGCCGACACGGGCTCCGTCGTCGGCCAGGCTCTGGGCCGACGCACGGCCCATCCCCCGAGTGCCGCCGACCACGACCGCGGTGGCCCCTTCAAGTCCCAGATCCATGCGCGCAGCTACCCTTCGGACCGGTCCGCAGCAACCACGGGTGGCGCCGCGAGCGAGTCGTCGTCACCGGCGAGGCCAGCTCAGCCCCAAAGAGCTGCGGAAATCATTACTATACTTGTTACGGTATATAGGTTCCGGAACCTCTCCGTTCGAGGACCCGCTGGATGTGGCACACGTCTCACGGTGCTGCCCGACGTGTCACCCGGGCGGTCGACGCCGGTACAGTCGACGGCGTCGCAAGCCCCCGACACGCGGACGAAGTGGCCATTCTCCGCACTGGCTGACGGTAAATTCGAATAGTTCTACTCGCAACGGAGGTGCCCCTCGTGGCAAAGCAGGCGACCGCGGAGAAGCGGCAGCGACGCGAGCGCGGCTCCATCAATCCCGACGACATCATCAAAGGCGCGTTCGAACTGGCCGAGCAGGTCGGCATCGACAACCTGAGCATGCCGCTGCTCGGCAAGCATCTCGGCGTGGGAGTCACCAGTATCTACTGGTACTTCCGCAAGAAGGACGACCTGCTGAACGCGATGACCGACCGGGCCCTGCGCCAGTATGTGTTCGCGACGCCCTACGTCGAGGCCGACGACTGGCGTGAGACGCTGCACAACCACGCCTGGACCATGCGCAAGACGTTCCTGGGGAACCCGATCCTGTGTGATCTCATCCTCATCAGATCGGCCCTGAGCCCGCGCGCCGCGCAACTGGGCGTACTCGAGGTGGAGAAGTCCATCGCGAGCCTCGTCGAGGCCGGGCTGTCACCGGAGGACGCCTTCGACACCTACTCCGCCATATCGGTGCACGTGCGGGGATCCGTGGTGCTGCAACGGCTGTATGAGAAGAATGCGGCGGCCGAGGACGGGGGCGTGGCCCTTGAGGACAACCTGGTGGTCGATCCCGAGAACACTCCCCTGCTGGCGCAGGTGAGCTCGGCGGGTCATCACATCATCGCGGCCGATGACTCCAACTTCGAGTACACGCTCAACTGCATCCTCGACCACGCCGAGCGGCAGATCGCCAAGGGTGGCAAGAAGGCTCCGGCCAAGAAGACCACCAAGGCCTGAGCACCGCCGTCACTCCGGTTCGGGCACGTGGAAGTGCTCGTCGCGCAGCCGGAAGGCCTCCCTGGTCCCGTGCTGGGCGCGGGTCTTGACGAAGTTGAACTCCCCCGGCGAGAACTGCAGATTCGTTCCATAGGCGTGGAACAGGTAGCTGGCCACCTCTTCACCCTGGTAGGCCTGGCTCTGCTCGACGAGCCGGAATGCCTCCTTGGCAATGACGACGCCGTCGGCGGGCATCTTCGCGGTCTTCTCGGCCCAGTAGCGAGCGCGCGCCGCGACCCACTCGGGGGCGACGGTCTCGGTGAAGATCCCGAGATGCTCGATCTCACCGGCCTTCACGATGTCCCCGGTGAGCAGCAGACGCCGCGCCATCACGGGACCGAGTCGGTGGAAGAACATGTGCAGGCTGCCCAGCGCCGGCCCGAGGAAACGGGTGGCGGGCATGCCGATGCGGGTGTCGCGGCCGATCACCGAGATGTCCATCATCAGGGCCATCTCGAATCCACCGCCCAGGGCATAGCCGCTGATCTCCCCGACCGTGACCTTCGGGAACCCCATCAGGTTGTGATAGAAGCTGAATGACTTGCGGTCCACCGTGAGTCGGCGCCGCTGACTGGGGCGCGACTTGGCCTGTGCGCCTTCGGGTTTCTTGTCGCCGTACCACCCGTAGGCGTTGTTCATATCCGCACCGGTGCTGAAGACGCCCTCGGCGCCGCGCAACAGCACGACCGTCAGGTCGTCGTCCTCGGCGACGACGTCGAGGGCCCGGCCCAGGCTGTCGCGCATGCTGGCGTCGTAGGAGTTGCGCTGCGTGGGGTTGTTGAGCGTGATGGTCGCGATGCGCTTGTCGCGGTCGACTTCGAAGAGCACGCGGTCGTCTGAGGTCTCGGTCATGGGGTGTCCTTTCGGTTCAGCTTCGACGTGCGCAGCAGTGACTGCCCGCCTGCGCGCGTCGACTGCTCGGCACTGGAGATCAGGCTGGCCTGGATGGTCTTGTCCGTACCGAACGCCAGGGTGTTGCTGCGGGCCGCGGCCAGGTGGTCGCCGGCGATCCGTACGGCGCGTGCGGAGTTGCCGTCGCGGATGGCGTCGAGCAGGCGCTGATGGTCACGCAATGCCGCGCGGCGGGTCTGCAACGCGGCACGCTCCCCGTCCGAGGAACGCGGGCCCGTGTCGTCGCTCCACACCGCCGCCTCGTGCGCCGACCAGATCAGCTCCAGCGACCCGATCAGCAGAATCATCGGTTCATTGCCGCAGCGCGACACCAGGGCTTCGTGGAACCTGCGCGCATTGGGCACGTAGCTGGTCGGATCGTCGAACTGTTCTGTCTGACGGGCGATCTCGCGCTCCAGGTATGGCACCACCTCGGTGTGCCGGTCCTCGCGGGACGCGCACATGCCCGCGCAGATCGGTTCCAGATGCAGCAGTGCCCCGCTCACGTCGGCCGGGGTCGCCGACCGCGCCTGCAGCACCATGCTGATCATATGCGCGGTGCGCTCGGCGCTCGGTTGGTGCACCACCGCGCCGCCGACGTTGCCGCGGCGCACCGACACCAGACCGTCGGTTTCGAGCAGGTGGATCGCCTCACGCAATGCCGGTGGGCTGACGCCGAACTCGCCGAACAGGCTCTCCTGGGAGGGCAGGACATCGCCCTGCTTGAGACGGCCCGACAGAATGTCCTCCCGCAGTCGCGCGGCGACGATCTCGGCCACCCGGGGTTGCCTGATTCGCGACTGGGTCACCGTGCCCGCCCCTCATTCGTCGCCCGCGCCCGCCGTCGACTGTTCCGTCGACGACCTTTCCTTGCTAACTTGTACAGGATAGAAATCGTAGCGTCTACTGTATGGGTATCCATATCTACGCGAAGGACGGTCGACACGGTGAGCGGTGCGCCTGAGGGGTCCATCGAGATCGCCCAAGACGGGTCGGTCCTTCGTATCACGCTGAATCGACCGGACCGCCGTAACTCGTTGAGTCACGCGATGATCGACACCCTGGTCGCCACGCTCAGTTCGGCCGCCTACGACGACTCCCTGCGGGCGATTCTGATCACCGGCGTCGGCGAGCACTTCTGCACCGGCGCCGACTGGGTCGCCACCAATGACGCGGGGGCCCGGCCACGGACCGGTGATCTGGTGCGCCGCATCCCCCACACCGCGCACCGCGTCATCGAACTGGTGGCCTCGATCCAGCTGCCGGTGGTCTGCGCGGTCCGCGGATGGGCCGTCGGATTGGGATGCAACCTCGCCCTGGCCGCCGATTTCGCGGTGGCCGCCGAGGACGCCACGCTGTGGGAACCATTCCTGGAGCGCGGGTTCAGCCCGGACTCCGGGTCCACCTGGCTGCTGCCCCGACTCGTCGGGGTGGCACGGGCCAGGCGGATGCTGCTGTTGAGCGAGAAGGTGACCGGTGACGAGGCCGCTCAGTGGGGCCTGATCCACGCTGCGGCGCCCGCCGACCAGGTCGATGCTGTCGCCGAGGACCTGCTGCAGCGCCTGGCGAACGGACCCACCGTGGCCCTGGGACTGACCAAGCAGGCGCTCGCCCATGGCGCACATTCCACCCTGTCCGATGCCTTGAACCAGGAGCTCTCCAGTCTGGAATTGGCCTGTCGGGCATCGGATTTCAGGGAGGGCCTGGCGGCCTTCCGGGAGCGCAGGGCACCCGAGTTCCGCGGGCGCTGACGCCAGTCAATCGAAGGGAACACACATGCCGGCATCCGCCGCATACGACACCATCAAGTACGAGGTGGACGGCCATAAGGCCACCATCACCCTCAATCGCCCCGAGGCGCTCAACGCGCTGTCACCGCACATGGTCACCGAACTGCGCGCGGCCTATGACGAGGCCGAGAACGACGACAACATCTGGCTGATGGTCGTGACCGGCACTGGGCGCGCGTTCTGCACCGGTGCCGACGTCAAGGAGATTCCCGACGACGGCAAGGTCATCTACGAACGGCCCTATCTGTCCACCTACGACCAGTGGGAGGCACCGCAGGAGGGCACCCCGCCGTTCCGCAGAATGGCCAAACCCGTGCTGGCGGCCATCAACGGAATCTGCTGCGGCGCAGGCCTGGACTGGGTCACGACCGGCGACATCGTGATCGCCTCGGACAAGGCGACGTTCTTCGACCCGCACGTCAGCATCGGCCTGGTCGCGGCGCGGGAGATGGTTCGACTGGCCCGGGCGCTGCCCCGGTCGGTGGCGCTGCGGATGGCCTTGATGGGTAAGCACGAACGGATGACCGCGGAACGCGCCTACGAACTGGGCATGATCACCGAGATCGTCGAGCATGACCGCCTGCTCGAACGGGCGCATGAGATCGCCGACATCGTCAACTCGAATGCGCCCCTGGCGGTCCGCGGAACGCGGTTGGCCATCCACAAGACCCTCGACCTTCCCCTGCTCGAGGGCGAAATTCTGGCCGAGACGTTCCGGGAGCGCGTGGTGCGCACCGAGGACGCCGCAGAGGGCCCGTTGGCCTTCGTCGAGAAGCGCACCCCGAACTGGAGATGCCGATGAGCCCCGAGGCCGCACAACCCTTCGAGACCCTCCTCCTGGAGTTCGACCGGGAGAGTCACGTCGCGACCATCACCCTCAACCGGCCCCAGCAGTTGAACACGTTCAACCGCACCATGTGCGAGGAGATGGCCGCGGTCTGGCGCATCGTCAAACTCGACGAGGCCACCAACGCCGTCGTGCTGCGTGCGGCCGGAACCCGGGCCTTCAGCGCGGGACTGGACGTCAAATCCAGTTACGGTCAGCCCGACAACGTGTGGAACCACGAGGATCCCGGCGAACTGCTCAGCCCCAAGTGGCAGAAGATGTGGAAGCCGGTGGTGTGCGCGGTGCAGGGCATGTGCACCGCGGGCGCGCTGTACTTCCTCAACGAGTCCGATGTCGTCGTGTGCTCGCAGGACGCCACCTTCTTCGACTCTCATGTCACCGCCGGACTGGTGTCGGCGCTGGAGCCGATCGGGTTGATGCGCAGGGTGGGTCTGGCGCACACGCTGCGAATGGCGTTGATGGGCAACGACGAGCGGATCAGCGCCGAGACGGCGTTGCAGATCGGGCTGGTGACCGAGGTGGTCGAGGCCGGGCAGCTGTGGACCCGCGCCCACGAGATCGCGGCGACCATCGCCAACAAGCCGCCGTCGGCGACGCAGGGCACGGTCAAGGCGGTGTGGGAGTCCCTCGACAAGCCCTACCGGGCGGCGCTCGATCAGGGCCTGATCTACACCCGATTGGGAAATCCGTTGGGTCAGGCCGAACTTGCCGCGTCGCCCGTCCCCAAAGTCACCCCACGGATCCGGTGATGTCGCACGCGTTGAGCCGTCGCATCTCCGACGTCCTGGCGCTCGACCCGGCCGCGTCGGCGATCCAGTTCCAGGGTCAGTGGTTCACCTGGGGCCAGGTCGGCGCGATCGCGGCCCGCATCGCGGCCCTGGTGACCGAACGGGGCGGCGCGCAGACACGCGTCGGAATCATGCTGCGCAACCAACCCGTGCATGTGGCCGCGCTGCTGGGCGTCCTGGCCGGGGGCGGGACGGTCGTCGTCATCAACCCCGCCCGCGGGGACGAACGCACCCGGGAGGATCTTCTTGGCCTGGACCTTCCGGTGGTCGTCGGCCTGCCCGACGACCTCGCCCGCCTGCATGTGCTGAAGCCGACCACCACACTCGTGACGGTCAGCGATCTCGCGGCCCCACCGGACGTCGTCCCCGCAACGGAACCCCGACCGGACCCGGGCCGCCCGGGCGTCGCAGTGTGGATGCTGACCAGCGGCACCACCGGTCCACCCAAGCGCGTGGACCTGACCTACGACATGCTGGCACGCAGCGTCATCGGCCACGACCCCGAATCCTGCGCCAGTCCCACCGAACTGCGCCGCGGCGTGGCGATCGTGAACTCGCCGCTGGTCCACGTCGGCGGGGTGTTCCGGGTGTTGCTGTGCCTGGCCGAGGCACGCCCGTTCGTGCTGCTGCCCAAGTTCGACCTCGACATGTGGGCCGACGCGGTCCGCGAGCATCGGCCCCGCGCTGTCTCGCTGGTGCCCGCGGCCCTGCGCATGGTGCTGCACTCGGACCTCACCCGCGAGGACCTGGCCAGCATCAAGGTCGTCACGTCCGGCACCGCCCCGTTGTCGGCCGAGGACGCCGACGCCTTCACCGAAAAGTTCGGCATCCCCGTCCTGACGTCCTATGCGGCCACCGAATTCGGTGGCGGCGTGGCCAGTTGGACCCTGGCCGACCACCAGCAGCACTGGCACGCCAAGCGCGGCAGCGTCGGGCGCGCCAACCCCGGCGCGCAACTGCGGGTGGTCGACGCCGACGGCACCCCACTTCCCGCTGGCCAGGTGGGCCTCCTCGAGGTCATCCCGGCACAACTCGGGGCGGGGGCGGACTGGATGCGCACCACCGACCTCGCCCGCATCGACGACGACGGGTTCGTCTGGATCGTGGGCCGCGCCGACCAGGCCATCATCCGCGGCGGATTCAAGGTGATGCCCGACGATGTCCGTGCCGCCCTCGAACGACATCCCGCTGTGCTCGGGGCGGCTGTGGTGGGCCGCCCCGACGAACGCCTCGGTGAGACACCGGTGGCGATGGTGGAACTGCGTGACGGCGCGGGCACCGATGCCGCGGAGTTGACCGAGTTCCTCAGCGGACGTCTGGCCCGCTACGAGGTTCCGAGCGCTATCGCGATCGTCCCGAGTATTCCGCGCACGCCTTCCGGCAAGCCGGATCTGGGCGCAGTCCGGGGTCACTTCGCCGCGTTGCAGAACCATGGCGGCTAGTTCGGTCACGGTCGGCCGCCTGCTGCGTGACACCGCGCAGGAGCGCGGCGAGCACCCCTTCGTCATCTGCGACAGCGACCGGATCAGCTACGCCGAGGCCGAACTTCGCTCCGCGGACGTGGCGCGCGGGCTCTGGGGACTCGGCGTCCGCAAGGGCACCCACGTCGGAGTGCTCTACCCGAACGGCGCCGAGTTCGTGGTGATGGCGCTGGCCGCCGCGCGCATCGGGGCGGTCGTCGTGCCGTTCTCGACGTTCGTCACCGCCGCGGAACTGCGCGCCCAACTGGTGCACAGCGACGTCGCAGTGATGCTGTCCGCCACTGAGTTCCGTGGTCATGACTATCGGGCCCGGATCGCCGAGGGCCTCGGCATCACAATCGACGAGATGGACTCCGCGACGCCGCTGTACCTCACGTCGACGCCGGTGTTGCGGCACATCGTGCTCGACGTGGACGGGCTGATCCGACGGGGCGAGTCCGTCCGCGCCGAACGCCTGGCGGCGGCCGAAGACGACGTCGACGGCTGCGATCCGCTGGCCATCATCTACACCTCGGGGTCGACTGCCGCACCCAAGGGCACGGTGCACACCCACGCCGGAATTCTGCGACATCAGGCCGCTCTCAACGAGATTCGCGGACTGTCCCGGGACGACAAGCTCTTCTGCAACTCCCCGTTCTTCTGGATCGGCGGGTTCGCGTTCTCCCTGCTGGCCACGCTGTCGGCCGGCGCGACGCTGCTCTGCTCCAACGCCACCGACGCGGGTGCCACGCTCGACCTGCTGGAAGCCGAAAAGCCCAATGTGACCAACGGTTTCGTCGGGACCATCGCGCATCTCACCCGTCACCCGAGCTTCGCGGACCGTGATCTGTCGGCGCTGCGGCGCGGCAACCTGTATCCGCTGATGGCCGCCGACTGCCGACCCGCCGATCCCGAACTGCGCCACAGCATGCTCGGCATGACCGAGGCCGGCAGCGTGGTGCTGCTCGACGGCGACGTCAGCGACCAACCGGAATCACGCCGGGGATCGTTCGGTCGCCCCGCACCCGGATTCGAGGTCACGGTGGTCGACCCGGACACCGGACGGCCCGTACCCACCGGCACCGTCGGCGAACTCCTGATCCGCGGGCCTCACATGATGGACCGCTACTACGGGCTCAGCCGGGAGGAGTGCTTCGACCCCGACGGCTGGTTCCACACAGGGGATCTGGTGCGCACCGACTCCGACGGATACTTCTACTTCGTCGGCCGGGCGGGCGCCATGATCAAGACCGCAGGGGCCAACGTGGCACCGCCTGAGGTGGAAGCCGCCCTGCAGAGGGCACTTTCGACGGTGCTCGGCGACGTGGCCGTGCATGTCCTGGGCATTGACGATGCCGAGCGCGGTCAGGTCGTGGCCGCGGTGATTGTGACCGACCGCCCCGAGGTGTTCGACGAGACCGCGGTGCGCACTGTGCTGCGGTCCGACCTGTCTGCCTACAAAGTGCCGCGCAGGTTCGTCACCTGCCCGCCCGAGAAGCTTCCCCTCCGGTCCAGCGGCAAGCTCGATCTGCCGGCCCTCGCAAGGCTCTTCGATGCCTGAACCGACCACCGTTGATGCGCTGCTGCGTCACCGCGCCGACGACACCCCGGACAAGGACTGCGTCGTCGATCCCGACACCCGCCTGACGTACCGCGAACTCGACACGTCGACCCGGGACCTGGCCGCCAGGCTCATCGAGGCAGGCGTCACCAAGGGCACTCGCGTGGGTCTGCTCGCGCCCAACAGCGTGGCGTGGGTGCAGACCGCGTTCGCGGTGACCCGGGTCGGCGCGGTGCTCGTGCCATTGAGCACCCTGCTGCGCCCCGAAGAACTCACGGCGCAGGTGCACACCGCGTCGGTGCAGCACCTGATCACCGTCGAGCAGTTCCGCGGGCGCCATCACCTGACCCAGGCACAGACGATCGCATCGACGGAACATGGCCCACTGGAACATGTCTGGGACGCCGCACAACTCGACTCTTTGCCCGCAGCCCGAGTCTCCGCCGAGTTCGTGGACGCCCTGGCGGCCACCGTCCGCCCCGCCGACCCACTCGTCGTCATCTTCACCTCCGGCAGCAGTGGTGCACCGAAAGGCGTCCTGCACAGCCACGGCAGCGCCCTGGGTGCGGTACGGGCCGGACTTGCGGCGCGCTGCGTCACGGCTGTCAGCAGGCTCTACCTGCCCATGCCGTTCTTCTGGGTCGGCGGGTTCAGCGCCGGAGTGCTGGCGAGCCTGGCTGCGGGCGCGACCCTGATCACCGAGTCGGTGTCGAGTCCGGACACCACCCTGCCACTGGTCGAACGCGAACGCGTGACCCTGTTCCGCGGATGGTCCGATCAGGCCGAGGCGCTGGCCAGACGGGCCGATTCGGTGGGGGCGGACCTGTCCAGCCTGGGACCCGGAAGCCTCGAGGCCCTGCTCCCGCCCGAACTGCGCGCCCCACCCGGCGCCCGCGCCAACCTGTTCGGGATGACCGAATCCTTCGGCCCTTACAGTGGTTTCCGGGCCGATACGGACATGCCGCGCACGGCGTGGGGCAGTTGTGGGCAGCCCTTCCCCGGCATGGAGGTCCGCATCGTCGACCCGGACACAGGCGATCTGATGCCCACCGGGGAGACCGGCATGATCCAGATCCGGGGCCCGCACATCCTGCGCGGCATCTGCCGTCGAGACCGTCACGACGTGTTCACGGCCGACGGCTTCTACCCGACCGGCGACCTCGGACACCTCGACGCCGACTGCTTCCTGTTCCAGCACGGCCGATCCGATGACATGTTCAAGGTCAGCGGCGCGACCGTGTACCCCAGCGAGGTCGAGGCCGCGCTGCGGGGCATCCCAGGCGTCCGCGCCGCGTTTGTCACCAAGGTCCAAGTCGCACAGCGCAATCGCGTTGCCGCCGCCGTGATCTGCGAGGATCCCGGCATCGCGGCCGGCGTGCCGGATGCCGTACGCGCCCGGATCAGTTCATTCAAGGTGCCGAGCGTCTGGCGGTTCCTGGACGACGAGGACGCCGTCCCGCGCAAGGCCTCCGGGAAGGTCGACATGACGCGCCTGCGCGAACTCTTCTCCTGATTTGTGCGTTTTTGCAGGCTTTTTCGCGAGATTCCCTGCAATTCCGCACAAAACTGGATGCGGTCAGACGATCGAGCGGTCTCGCAACGCAGCGATCTCGGCGCTGTCGTAGCCGATCTCGGCGAGCACCTCGTCGGTGTGCTCACCCAGCAGCGGCGCCCGCCTGCGGATCTCGCCGGGGGTGGCCGACATCCGGAACGGCGTCTCGATGATCGGCACGTCCTTTGATGTCCCCGGAAAGGCCATGCGTTTCAGGTATCCCATCGCCGCGATGTGCGGGTCCTCAAGCACATCCTGTGTCGAGTGCATCGGCGCGGCGGGAAGTTTCGCGGATTCGAGGAGTCCAAGGATCTCGGCCTTGGTCTTGTCTGAACACCACTGCGCCATGATCTCGTTGAGGAGATCGCTCTGCTCCCAACGCTTGTCATCGTCGGCGAAGCGGGGGTCGTCGATCAGATCCTCGCGGCCGACAAGCCGGCACCAGCGGGTGAACATGGGTTGTCCCGCGGTCTGCAGCAGCACCCAGCCGTCGTCCTTGGTGCGGTACAGATCGCACGGGGCCACTGACGTGCCGCGATTGCCCATCCGAGGTTTGTCGACGCCGAGCAGATCACGCTCGATCAGGAACGCGTTACTCAGCATCAGCGCGGTCGGCAGCAACGCGCCCTCGACATGCTGGCCCTCGCCGGTGCGATCACGGTGGAAAAGCGCCATCATCACGCCGATCGTCAGCGTCAGCGCCGTACCGAAGTCGGCATAGGGCACCACAGTTCGGATCGGCTGATCCGGCAACCCCTGCCGGTACACCGCGCCGGACATCACCTGTCCGGCACCGTCGAAGCCGATCTTTCCGCTGTACGGTCCGCCCTCGCCGTAGGCCGTCGCGCTGGCCAGGATGATGTCGGGCTTGATGGCCCGCAGACTCTCATAGTCGAGGCCACTGGCCCGCATGCCGGCAGCGGGCATGTTCGCGACGACGATGTCGGAACGCTCCACGAGCCTGCGGGTGATCTCGGCGCCCTCAGCCGTCGTCGAGTCCAGGGTCAGCGACCGCTTGTTCCGGTTGCACTGCAGGAATGTGCCGCCCTCCCCGGTCTCGGTGACGGCCTGCACCCAACGGTCCTCGCCGCCCTCGCGCTTCTCGATCCGCAGCACATCGGCGCCCATGTCGGCCAGCAGTGCAGTGCACCACGGGGCGGCGATGAAGCGGCCGTAGTCGAGCACACGGATGCCGTCGAGTACGCCCATCGCGCTGCCTCCCCCTCGGTAACCGAAAGCCTTACGGTATGTTACACAGCCAGCGTTGGCTCAGTGCTCCGGGTGCAGCACGCCGCACGACAGCAGGTGCGCGATCAACGGTTCGGCGCCGTCGGCCAGATGCTCCGACATCGCGGTGCGCGCCTTGTCCTCATCGTGTGCGGCGAGCGCCGCGATGACGCGGCGGTGATCCTTCGTCGACCGGGCGGGCCACCCGGACACCATGGGGAACACGGCTTCTGGTGCGTACCGGGTGATCTGCGACATCAACTGAGCCAGCTTCGGCGACGCCGCCGCGACGTTGATCGCGCGGTGGAAGTCGTGGTTGAGGCGTACCACCAGATCGGCGTCGTCGCCGTCGTAGGCGGCCTCCAACCGGTCCTGGATGGACGTGATCTCCGCCAACTGCTCCGGGCTGACCGCAAGCGCCGCACGGGCCGCCAGCTCGCCGCCGATATGGGCCTGCACGCCCGACACGTCGGTGATGTCACGCCGGGTCACGGGCAGCACCACGAAGCCGCGGCGGGGCTGCTGCGCCAGCAGACCTTCGGCGCGCAGTTCGAAGAGCGCCTCCCGCACCGGCGTCACGCTGATGCCCAACTCGGCTGCCAGTTGCTCCAGCCGGATGTATCGGCCCGCCGCGTACGTGCCGTCGAAGATCCTGGTGCGCACGAATCGCGCGACGTCCTCCGACAGTTGAGGACGAGCGGCGAACTCACCGACAGTCATCGCGTCAGATCTGGTACTCGGCGAGCAGTCGCCTGCTGATGATCTGCTTCTGGATCTCGCTGGTGCCCTCACCGATGAGAAGGAACGGCGCATCGCGCATGAGTCGCTCGATCTCGTACTCCTTGGAGTAGCCGTACCCGCCGTGGATGCGGAAACTCTGCTGGGTGACTTCAGCGCAGAACTCACTGGCCATGTACTTGGCCATCCCCGCGGCCACGTCGTTGCGTTCGCCGGAGTCCTTCAGCCGCGCGGCGTTGACCATCATCAGGTGAGCGGCCTCCACCTTGGTGGCCATCTCCGCCAACTGGAACGCGATCGCCTGGTGCTCCGCGATGGGCTTGCCGAATGTGCTGCGCTGCTGGGCATACCGCGCCGCGAGCTCGAATGCGCGGATACCGACACCGCAGGCGCGGGCCGACACGTTGACGCGGCCCACCTCGACGCCGTCCATCATCTGGAAGAAGCCCTGTCCGGGCTGCCCACCGAGCACCTGATCCGCGCCCGCCCGGTGGCCGTCGAAGATCATCTCCGTGGTGTCGATGCCCTTGTAGCCCATCTTGTCGATCTTGCCGGGGATGATCAGACCGGGCGCGACTTCACCGAAGCCGGAGGGCTTTTCGATCAGGAACGCAGTCAGGTTGCGGTGCGGTTTGTCGGCACCCTCATCGGTGCGGACCAGGACGGCGACCAGGGTCGAACTGCCGCCGTTGGTGAGCCACATCTTCTGGCCGTCGATGGTGTAGTCGCCGTCGGCGTCGCGCCTGGCGCGCGTGCGGATGGCCGCGACGTCGGAACCCAGTTCGGGCTCGGACATCGAGAAGGCGCCGCGGGACTCACCGGTGGCCATCTTGGTCAGGTGGTACCGCTTCTGCTCGTCGGTGCCGTGCTGCCGAATCATGTACGCCACGATGAAGTGCGTGTTGATGACACCGGAGATGCTCATCCACCCGCGGGCCAGTTCCTCGACGCACAACGCGTAGGTGAGCAGGGACTCACCCAGGCCGCCGTACTCCTCGGGGATCATCAGGCCGAACAGGCCCATCTCCCGCATCTGGTCGACGATGGCCTGGGGATAGGTGTCGGAATGCTCGAGGTCCTGCGCGACGGGGATGATCTCCTTGTCGACGAATTGCCGCACCGTCGAGACGATCTCGGTCTGGAACTCGGTCAGACCCAGGGTCTGCGCCAAACGTGTCATAAGCGCCGCTCCTCCTCATCGCTCGTACCTCCCCGCAAGCGGGGCCCCAGCTCTGCATCGTCGCCGGCTGGTGTCACAAGCTCACCCTCTCGAACACCGCAGCCAATCCCTGGCCGCCGCCGATGCACATGGTCTCCAGCCCGTACCGCGCGTCGCGCCGGTGAAGTTCGCGCGCCAGCGTCGCCAGCATGCGTCCCCCGGTGGCACTCACCGGGTGGCCCAACGAGATTCCCGAACCGTGCACGTTGGTGCGTTCGAAATCGGCGGCGGTGAAACCCCATTCCCTCGTGACGGCCAATGCCTGCGCCGCGAAGGCCTCGTTGAGCTCGATAAGGTCGATGTCGGCCAACGTGAGGCCGGCGTTGCGCAACGCCACCTCGGTCGCCGGGACCGGCCCGATGCCCATGATGTTGGGCGCCACCCCGGCCACGCCCCAGGACACCAGGCGCACCAGCGGCGTCAGCCCCAGTTCGGCGGCCTTCTCGGGCGTGGTCACGATGCACATCGAGGCCGCGTCGTTCTGGCCGCTGGAGTTTCCGGCCGTCACGGTGGCATCTGGATCATTCTTTCCCAGAACGGGTTTGAGCCTGGCCAGCGACTCCAGGGACGTGTCGGCGCGGGGATGCTCATCGGTGTCGATGAGTTCCTCACCCGCCCGGGAGGTGACCGTCACGGGGACGATCTCCTCGGCCAGGATGCCCGCTTTCTGCGCGGCGACGGCGCGCTGGTGGGAGGTGACCGCCAACTGGTCCTGCTCCTCGCGCGAGATCGAATACTGGCGGCGCAGGTTCTCGGCGGTCTCGAGCATGCCGCCCGGAACGGGGTAGTCCCTACCGCCGGCCGTGGTGCGGCCACGGGACAGGCCGTCGTGCACCTTGACGCCGGTGCGGGCGCCGCCCCAGCGCATGTCGGTGGAGTGAAACACCACGTTGCTCATGGACTCCGCGCCACCGGCGACCACCAGATCGTTGCCGCCGCTGGCGACTTGGAGGGTGGCCTGGACGACGGACTGCAGACCCGACCCGCAGCGGCGGTCCAACTGCATGCCGGGCACCGTGATCGGCAGGCCCGCGTCGAGCGCGACGACGCGACCGATCGCGGGCGCCTCCATGCTCGGGTAGCAGTGCCCGAGAATCACGTCATCGATCTCTTCGGGCGCGATTCCCGTGCGCTGCAACAGCCCACGCAGCGCCGCAACGCCGAGATCGACGGCGGTCAGCGACTTGAACATGCCGCCGTAGCGGCCAATCGGGGTGCGGACCGGTTCGCAGATCACCGTCTCACGCATGCCGCCCCCGATCACCCAAACCCACACATGGGCGGGAAAGTGCGAATGAATCTGGCCACTTCGTCGAACTCACGCTCACAGGTGCCGCCCTCCAGTGACCTCGAGGACCGTGCCGGTCATGTACGACGACAGATCCGAGGCCAGGAAGAGCGCGACGTTGGCGATCTCTTCCGGTTCACCGGCGCGGCCCATCGGGACCTCGGCGACCTTCGAGTCCCAGATGCGCTGCGGCATGGCCTCGGTCATCGCGGACCGGATCAGGCCGGGCTGAATCGCGTTGACCCGCACGCCGAGGTAGGCGAGTTCCTTGGAGGCCGCCTTCGTCATGCCGACGATGCCCGCCTTGGCCGCGGAGTAGTTGGTCTGCCCGATCATGCCGACCTTGCCGGAGATCGAGGACATGTTGACGATCGCGCCGCGCTTGTTCTCGCGCATGACCGCCGAGGCGGCGCGCAGACCGTTCCAGGTCCCCTTCAGGTGGACCGCGATGACCTGGTCGAACTGATCCTCGGTCATCTTGCGCATCGTGGCGTCCCGCGTGATGCCGGCGTTGTTGATCATGATGTCCAACCCGCCGAATCCGTCGACGGCCGCGGCGACCAGGGCCTCCACCTCGTCGGACGAGGTCACGTCACAGCGCACGGCCTTCGCGACCTCCGGTCCGCCGAGGCTGCGGGCCACCTCCTCGGTCGCCTCCAGGTTGACGTCGCCCAGGACCACCTTGGCGCCCTCGGCGACGAACCGTTGCGCGATCGCCAGGCCCAGGCCCTGCGCACCGCCCGTGATGACCGCAATCTGACCAGCCAGCAGTGTCACTGAAGAACTCCTTCGTGTCGGCGGCCTCGGACGGGCCCGATTTCAGCATCATATTTCATATATGATGTTACAAAATAGGCGGTCGGCGTCACGACCCATTTCCCATTTCCTGAAGGAGCGCCGATGAGCAGCGAAGTCAGCGACGACGACTTCCAGGAGATCCTGGCCCAGACGCGACACTTCGTCAGGACGGCGGTCGTCCCCCGCGAGGGCGAGATCCTCACCGAGGACAAGGTTCCCGACGACATCCGTGACCAGGCCAAGAAGATGGGCCTGTTCGGGTACGCGATCCCCCAGGAATGGGGTGGCCTCGGGCTCAACCTGGCCCAGGACGTCGAGTTGGCCATGGAGTTGGGCTACACCTCGCTGGCGCTGCGGTCGATGTTCGGCACCAACAACGGGATCGCCGGCCAGGTCCTGGTGGGCTTCGGCACCGACGAGCAGAAGGCCCGCTGGCTTGAGGGCATCGCCTCCGGCGAGGTCGTCGCCTCCTTCGCGCTGACCGAACCCGGCGCCGGGTCCAACCCGTCGGGCTTGCGCACCAAGGCCGTCCGCGACGGCGACGACTGGGTGATCACGGGTCAGAAGCAGTTCATCACCAACGCTCCCGTGGCCAACCTGTTCATCACCTTCGCACGCACCCGGCCGGCCGATGACAAGGGCGCGGGCATCGCGGTGTTCCTGGTGCCCGCCGAGACCGCCGGCGTCGAGGTCGGCGCCAAGGACGCGAAGATGGGCCAGGAAGGCGCCTGGACCTCGGATGTGACGTTCAACGACGTCCGCGTCCCGAACAGCGCGCTCATCGGCGGCGCGGAGGACATCGGCTACCGCGCCGCGATGATCTCGTTGGCCCGCGGTCGCGTCCACATCGCGGCCCTGGCCGTCGGCGCCGCGCAGCGTGCGCTCGACGAGTCGGTCACCTATGCCGCCACCGCCACCCAGGGCGGCACCCCGATCGGCAAATTCCAGCTGGTGCAGGCCATGCTGGCCGACCAGCAGACCCAGGTGATGGCCGGGCGCACACTGGTCCGCGACGCGGCCCGGCAGTGGGTCGACGAGACCGACCGGCGTATCGCGCCGTCGGTCGCCAAACTGTTCTGCACCGAGATGGCCGGGACTGTCGCCGATCTCGCGGTGCAGATTCACGGCGGGTCGGGCTACATGCGCGGTGTGACGGTCGAGCGCATCTACCGCGACGTCCGTCTCCTGCGCCTCTACGAGGGCACCAGCGAGATTCAACGCCTGATCATCGGGTCCAATCTGGTCAAGGCCGCTGCGCGGCAGCAGTGATCCCTTGTGGAATCACCATCACAGCAACACGATTGAGGAGCACATGAGCGAACGGATGCGGGACAAGGTCGTCTTCATCACCGGTGCGGCACGCGGTCAGGGCCGCGCGCACGCCGTGCGGATGGCCAAGGAGGGCGCCAACATCGTCGCCGTCGACCTGGCCGGACCGTTGCCCCCGAGCGTTCCGTACGACTCCGCGACCCCCGACGACCTCGCCGAAACCGTGCGCCTGGTCGAGGAGACGGGTCAGGGCATCGTGGCCGCCCAGGCCGACACCCGTGACCTCGACGCACTGCGCGACGTCGTCGACAAGGGCGTGGCGGAGTTCGGCCGGCTTGATGTGATCGTCGCCAACGCCGGCATCACCGTGCCGGAACCGTGGAACGAGACCACCCCGGAGTCCTTCCGCGACGTCATGGACATCAACGTCACGGGCACGTGGAACACCGTGATCGCCGGTGCGCAGAAGATCATCGACGGCGGCCGCGGCGGGTCGATCATCCTGGTCAGCTCGGCGGCCGGGCTCAAGATGCAGCCGTTCATGGTGCATTACACGGCCAGCAAGCACGCCGTGACCGGGATGGCGCGCGCCTTCGCCGCCGAACTCGGCAAGCACAGGATCCGGGTCAACAGCCTGCATCCCGGCGCCGTCAACACCCCGATGGGCACCGGCGACATGATGGCCGCGCTGAACCGCGCCAACGAGACCAACCCCGGCCTGATGCAGATGGTCACGCCGTTCCTGCCGGACTGGATCGCCGAACCCGAGGACATCGCCGACGCGGTGTGCTGGCTGGCCAGCGACGAATCCCGTCTGGTGACCGCGGCGCGGATCGCGGTGGATCTGGGCGCGACAGTCTTCTGATCTGGGCGCGACGGTCTTCTTCTGCGCCCAGACTGTAGTTACCGCGGTCTCCACTCGAACAAGTCCTCGGTAACTACAGTTTCGCGGAGAAGGGAGCAGGGCTCGGGGCAGGGCGCGGACCGGCTACAGCACCCGGCGCAGGAACGCGACCTGATCGGCGGCCGCGCGTTCGAACCAGTCGTGCCCGGGCCAGACGTCGAAGTGATCGCACGGATAGTGGTGCACCTGGGCACGCCCATGCACCGCGGTCTTGGCGACTGCGTCGGCGGGCACATACCGGTCGAAGTCCGCGATCTGCACCAGCAGTGGGGCGCGTAACCGCTTGGCGTACGGCTTGGTTCGGATCTTCGCCAGCTCCAGGCCCACCGACGCGTCCACCTCGTTGCGCCACGACGGACCCGCGATCGACAGGTAACTCTCCACCGCACCCTCGAGCGCGAGTGCGCCGGACTCGCCGGGATCGGCCACGACGGGCATCATGATGGGTGCACGACCGAAGCGGCCCGCGACGCGGTTCACCGCACCGTTGGCCGTGGAGCGCAGCGCCGTGGTCGTCGAGTACTGCTTCATGATCAGCCGCCCCGTGGCCAGCGCATCGGTCAGCGGGGTCATCGAGATCACCGCCGCGACGTCGGCGCGTTCGGCGCCGACCCGGATGACGTGGCCACCCGAGAGCGACGAACCCCACAGCACGACCCGAGCGGGGTCGACGTCCGCAAGCGTCTGCGCATGCGTGACCGCGGAATGGAAGTCCTGTACCTGACGATCGATCGAGATCGTCTGCCGAGGTTGGCCTGCCGAGGTGCCGAAGCCCCGATAGTCGAACGCCAAGACGTCCAGACCGGCGGCCGCGAAACGTTCGGCGAACGGCTGAAGACCGGAGTCCTTGGTTCCGGCGAACCCGTGCGCCATGACGACCACCGGCCGCCCGGGAGCCCCCTCGAAGCCGGAACCGGCACCCGCGAAATGCCAAGCGCTGCATGTGTCGCCGGCCGAGCCGAAGCTCACCTCGGTGAAGGTCATCTGCGATGTCACCCGTTGCTCTCCTACAGTTGGCGGCCGTGTTGGACGGTGATGCCGTAGACGGAGCCAAGCCAGATGGCGGCGGCCCCCTCTGCCAGTTGACTGCGATCCAGCGGCCCGCCGAAGGTCAGACGCTCCAACAGGCGGTCGTTGACCTCGAGAAGCATCGTGGCCAGGACCACGGGATCGATCCCGTCAGGTGCTGACCCGGCGGCGCGCTCCGAGCGGATCATCTGTGCCACGGCGTCGACGAACGACAGTCGCGCCTCGTCCCAGAACTCGCGGACCGGCAGGCTGCGCCCGCGGGCCTCCAGCATGGCCGCGAACATGTGCCGGTGCCGTTCCCAGGTGTCGAACAGGCCGTCGAGCATGATGTGCACGCGGGACTCCGGGGTCTGGTCGGCCATGGTGAACACGTCGGTGACGAAGAACGTGTCGTCGACCATCCGTTCCATCAATGCGGCCACGGCGGCCGCCTTGTTCTCGAAGTAGAAGTAGAACGCCGACCTGCTCACTCCGGCCCGCTCGGCGACCTCGCCGAGATTGATGTCGTCGAAACTCCGCTCCTGCAGCGAGGTTTCGAGCTCATCGAGGAGCGTCTCGCGGCGTTGATCACTGCGCTGCGGGACCCTTCGGTCGGTGCGCGATCTCATCCCGCCCGCTTGAGTCCGGCCGGCAGTTCCCTGGTGCGGATGTCGTGCTCGTAGTAGAAGTAGTCGACCTGCTGGGTGTGGCGTGGGCGGTCCACGCAGTGCCCGGCGTGCAGTTGCTGATCGGCATCGATCACGCGCTCCATCTCGCCCACCGGCGGCAGCGCATACCTGCCCACGGCGTAGGCCGCGAGCAGCCGCGACTGGCACTCCACGAAGGGAAACAGCGTCGGAATCGACTGCGCGAAGCCGATGAACACCAGGTTGTCCACGCCGGGCTTGAACATCCTCTTGTACAGCCGGATGTGGTTGTCGGGGGCGCTGATGAAGTCCGGATCGAAGAACGGGAACGTGATGTTGTACCCCGTCGCGTAGACGATCGCGTCGAACTCGGCGCTGGTGCCGTCGTCGAAGTGCACGGTCTGCCCGTCCAGCAGGCGGACGTTGGGCTTGGGGATGACGTCACCGGAGCCCAGCCGAAGCGGCAGTTCCACCGACTGCGTGGGGTGCGCCTCGAACAGCTTGTGGTTGGCCGGCGGCAGGCCGTACTTGGTCGGATCCGCACCGACGACGGGCGCGAACCACTGCGCCGCCTTGCGCTGCCACGACAACGGCAGGTACGGGTTGGTCTTGAAGAACTTGTCTCCGGGTTGCCCGGCAAGGTATTTCGGCACGATCCAGGCGCTGGACCGGGTCGAGAGCGTCACGGTGTTCTGAAGCGATTTCGACGACAGCTCGACGGTGATGTCCGCGGCGCTGTTGCCGATGCCCACCACCAGGATCCGCTTGCCGGTCAGGTTCAGCGGCGTCTGCGGGTCGATGTAGTGATGCGAGTGGATGGTCTCTCCGGTGAACGTCCCCGGAAAATCCGGCAGCCGCGCGTCCCAGTGGTGACCGTTGCCGACCACGAGCAGGTCGAACTGGCGGACCGCGCCGGCCTGGTCTTCGATCTCCCACCCGCCGTCGACCTGACGCGCGGACACCACACCGTTGTTGAACTCGATGTTCTCCAGCAGGCCGAAGGCCGCCGCGTAGTCGTCGAGGTAGCTCTTGATCTGAGTGTGGTGCGGGAACGACGGGAAGTCCTCGGGGACGGGAAAGTCCTTGAACGACAACCGGTGTTTGGAGGTGTCGATGTGCAGTGAACGGTAGGCGCTGCTGTGACCGTTGGGGTTGCCGAACGCCCAGTTGCCGCCGATGCGGTCGGACAACTCGAAGGTGGTGTACGGCACCCCATAGTCCTTGAGCATCTTGCCTGCGGTCAGGCCGCTGATACCCGCACCGATGATCGCGGTGCGCGGTTGTGCCAACGCCACGGACGACTCCTTTGGTTGCCTCCGCGGACGCTAACACCGCCTTCTGACATCTGTCAGCAGATTCTGACAATCGTCAGATGCGCCTTGTCGCCGAGGCTGTAGTTGTCGAGGCGTCCACTCGCACAAACCCTCGACAACTACAGCGTCGCGGAGTTACCGGGCCGGTGACCCGGTCAGGGCCCCGCTTCGACCCGGATCTGCGCGATGGTGCCGAGGTCCCGGACCGCGGCACACCCACGCCGCAGCATCGTGGCCACCATGTCGTCACCTCGGTCCGTGCCGACCGCGAAGGCGAAACCCAGCGCCGAGATGAGCAGCACCTGCAGCATGCCGTATCGATAGTCTTGCCAACAGGTTTCGAGATCGTAGTCGACGACCCCGGTGTCGAGCAGTGCGCGGTGGTAAGCGGCCACCAGGTCGCGTTCGGCCTCGGCCCGGACCTGCGGTTCGAGGCTGGTGGCCACGAAGTAGGCCAGGTCGCGCGCGGGAAGGCCCACGCCGAGGGTCTGCCAGTCGACCACCCAGATCCGGCCATCGTCGGGATGAAACAGCAGGTTGTCCAGGCGGTAGTCGCCGTGGATGAGGCTGAACCTGCCGAAGTCGTTCTGCAGCCACGGCGTCACCAGACCCATCGCCTCGCGGAAGGTGGCCTGATCCTCCGCGCTGAGCTTGTCGCCCAGTTTCTCGATGGTGATGTCGGCGCTGAGCACCGCGACGTCACCGAGTCCCTTCTTGGACGCGTCGTCGAGAAGCGACATCGCCAGTCCCTGAAAGGTCAGCCACTCCTGCTGCGCCCAGGTCGGTCCGTGCAGGCCCGCGATCGCGACGGCCGCCGAACGCGCCTGTTCCAGGCTGCAGCCATTGATCTGATCACCCTGCTCCGCGGGTGACTGGTCGGTGAGCAGTAGCGCGTATTCCGCTGCGTCGTCCGAGATCTCGCAGTGAAAGCAGGTCGGCGTCGGGACCGTGACCCGGTCAACGACCGACTCATAGAAGGCACACTCGCTGCGGTACCCCAGCACCACCCGGTCCCGCACGGTGTCGTCGGTCGCCGGGAGCTTGATCACGAAGGTGCCCGGCAGTCCGGTGGGGTTGGCGGCGTAGTCGACGTTCACGCGGTAGGTGGCACCCGTCTGCCCGGTGCCGATCGCCTTCACCTGAACGTCCTCGACCCGCGTCCCCGCCTCGGTGTCGAGCACGCCGTTGAGCCAGGCCGCGGTCACCTCGTCGGGGTACCGCGGAATCGCCACCGGAACCGTCACGCTGTCATCCCTTCCGTGTGGGCCGCGGGTGCGACCGCCTGCTGGCTGGCCCGTTGCCTGGCCACGAACCGAATGGACATCCGCTGCATGACTCCGGGCGCGTAGCGGGCCAGAAGCCATCCCGCGTAGGCCTTGCGCGGTGCGACGAGAATCGCGCGGTTGCGCTCGATGGCCCGCAGGGTGTCGCGCGCCAACCGGTCGGGAGCGTAGAACTGCCTGCTGCGCTGGCCCATTCGGTAGAACTCGCGTCCGTCGATGCCCGTGATCAGACCCTTGTCGAGGATGGGGGTCTCCACAGCGGCCGGGCACACGGCCAACACCCCGATGTGATGCGCGGCAGCCTCCGAGCGCAGCGCCAACGACAGGCCCACCACCGCGTGCTTGGACATCACATAGCTGGTGATCTGCCCCGCTGCGGCCAGGCCGGCCATCGACGCGGTGTTGACGATGAACCCGTGCCCCTGCCGGACCATCTGCGGGTAAGCCGCGGCAACACCGTGCACCACTCCCCTGATGTTGACGTCGATGATCGAGTTCCAGTGCTCGAGTGTCAGCAGTTCGGTGTCGGCGGCCCACGTGATGCCGGCGTTGTTGAACATCAGGTCCAACCGCCCGGCGCGGGACACCACGTCGTCCACCGCCTGCTGCACAGCCGCGGCATCGGTCACGTCGACGCGGGCCGAGCGGGCCTGAGCACCCAGGCCGCCCGCGGTGCGCTCGGCGGCGTCGACGTCGACGTCGGTGCACAGCACATGCGCGCCGCGCGCCACCAGGGCTCGACACAGTGCCGCGCCGATGCCTGATCCGGCGCCCGTGACGATCGCCTGTTTCCCCGCGAAGTTCGCAGACGCCACGTCGACTCCTCACCCGGTGTGGGGTCGATCACACCAATGGATTGGTCAACTGTAAGTCATACGGCAGGCTTGCTGTAAGGGGGGTCACAATCGCGGCGCGCGCGGTAGCGCTGCCTCACACCGGCGCGAGCGAAGGGGCACCCCGGCTGCGGCGGAACCTAGACCGTGATCTCGCCGCGCTCCGCACGCAGCGCGATGTCGGAGCGAAAATGACTGCCCGGCAGTCGAACCGAATTCACCCTGGCATAGGCGTCGGAGCGGGCCGCGGCGAGGTCGGCACCGGTGCCCACCACGGCAAGCACGCGGCCACCGGAGGAGACGACGGCGCCGTCGTCGCGCCGTGCGGTGCCAGCGTGCAGCACACCCTCGGTGTCCGATCCCGTGATGACGTCGCCCACCCGGGGCCGACCGGGATAGTTCTCAGCGGCGATCACGACGGTGACGGCCGATCCCGGACGCCACTGCAGGGGTGCGATGTCGGCGAGCGTGCCGGTGGCTGCGGCGTGCAGCACCTGCCCCAGCGGGGAGTCCAGCAGTGCCAGCACCGACTGCGTCTCGGGATCGCCGAATCGGCAGTTGAACTCGACCACGGAAGGTCCGGCCGACGTGATCGCCAGGCCGGCGTACAGCAGGCCGGAGAACGAGCTGCCGCGCTGGACCAGTTCGGCCGCAACGGGTTTGACGATCTCTTCGACGATCTGGGTGAGGATCTCCTCGGGCAGCCAGGGCAGCGGTGAGTAGGCGCCCATGCCGCCCGTGTTGGGACCGGAGTCGTTGTCGCCGACGCGCTTGAAATCCTGCGCGGGCAGCAGCGGGACGACAGTCTCGCCGTCGACGACGCAGAACAGCGACACCTCTGGGCCGTCGAGGAAGGATTCCAGCAGCACCGGATGGCCCTCGTCGAGAAGCCCGGCGGCGTGCGCGCGGGCGACCGCGCGATCCTCGGTGACCACCACGCCCTTGCCCGCGGCCAGGCCGTCGTCCTTGACCACCCAGGCCCGCTGCCCGGCGGCGGGGCCGAACCGGTCCAGCGCCGCATCGAGGTGACCCGGGTTGTCGACGATCTCGCTGGTCGCGGTGCGCACACCGGCGGCGGACATGACGTCCTTGGCGAACGCCTTGGAGCCCTCGATGCGCGCGGCGTCCTGCGAAGGCCCGAAGCACGCGATGCCCGCGGCACGGACCGCGTCGGCGACCCCGAGCACCAGCGGCACCTCGGGGCCGATCACGACGAGGTCGGCGCCCACCTTGCGGGCCAGCGCGACCACGGCGTCGGCCGACGTCACGTCGACGTCGTGCTGATCGGCGAGCGCGGCGGTACCGGCGTTGCCGGGGGCCACCGAAAGGGTCTCCACCTGCGGGTCTCGCTTCAGCGCGAGCAGCAGGGCGTGTTCACGGGCACCGGAACCAATGACGAGGACGTGCACAGACAGTCACCCTATCGGTCCGAGGGCCCTGGCCCGAAGTGCAGGGCTTCTCATCTCACTTGTCGTCGAGTGTGCGCCCGCTGCTCATCTTGACCGCGGCGTTCACATTGGCCTTCTTGTCCTCGGCTTCGCCACGCTCGGCGGCCTTGCGGCGCTTGTTGGCCACCTTGTCGACCGTGCCGTTGAGCCCCGAGCCCAGCGGGAAGCCGAGGTACTGCGTGAGGAAGACCGCGATGTCCTTGAGCTCGGTCTCGTCCAGTTCGCCGTTCAGCAGCGCGGCGTTGACCTGGATCTCCGCGAGATCCTGACGGCCGACCGCGGTGACCGCGGTCAGCGTCATGATGCGCTTCTCCCGCATGGACAGGCTCGGACGGTTCCAGATGTCGCCGAACAGGTGGTCGACGGTGAGGTCGAAGTACGGATCACCCTCGATGTTGGGCATCTCCCAGCCGTAGACCTCGTTCATCTTCTCGAGGCCCTTGCGGCGGCGTTCGTCCATGTCTGTCAACTCCTCGGTTCGTCGGCGTCGTGCGGCACGCCGAGTCCTGCGGCCAGGTTCTTCAATGCCACCTGCGCCAGCGGCAGGTCGACGTCGAGCGTCTCCCCCAGACCCAACGCCAGGCGCAGGTCCTTCTCACCGAGACCGCGGGTGTGGGTGAACATGTCGAACAGCCAGTGCTCCGGTGTCAACGGTGCCATGTCATCGCGCAGGATGATGGCGCCCGGGCCGCCGCTCTGCGCGTCGCTGTGCCGGACCACCCGGCCGAGCTTCTGCAGATCGATCCCCGCGGCCTCGGCCAGGTACTGCGCCTCGTTCGCAGCGGCGAAGCCGATGAACGTCAGCATGTTTCGGGCAAGCTTCATCCGGGTGCCCGCGCCGGGCTCACCGGCGCGCACCACCAGCGACGCCCACTTCTTGAACACCGGTTTGACGATGTTGTAGGCCTCCTCGGAGGCGCCCACCATGACCGCCAGTTCACCCTTGTCCGCCGCACCTGCGCCGCCGCTGACCGGAGCATCCACGATGTGAACATCTTTGGCGCGCAACTGCTCGGCCAACTGCGCCGCAGTGTCGGGTTCGATCGTCGAGTGGATCGCGATGACGGTGCCGGGCGCCGCGTGCTCGGCCAGTTGGCCCACTACATCACGCACCTGTGCATCGTTGAGCACGGTGACACTGATGACGTCCGCTTTCGCCACATCGGCCACCGAATCGGCCAGTGACGCCCCGAGCTCGACCAGCGGCGTCATCGCCTCGATCCGGACGTCGTAGACGACCAGTCCGCCGGGCCAGTCGACCAGCCTCTTGGCCATCGGTGCGCCCTGGTTCCCCAATCCGATGTAGCCCAGCTTCAGCTCCGGTGTCATGAGCGGATGATCTGTCCGCCGTCGACATTGAAGATCTGCCCGGTGATCCACGACGCCTCATCGCTGAGCAGGAACAGGCACATGCCCACCAGATCCTCGGGGGTGCCCATCCGCGACAGCGGCAGGCCCTTGACGATGTCGGCGACGATCTCCTGCGGAGTGGTGGTGCGGTTGGCCTCGGTGTCGATGGGTCCGGGCGCGATCGCGTTGATGCGGATGTTCTGCCCGCCCAGTTCACGCGACAACTGCTGGGTCAGGCCGTTGATCCCGGTCTTGGCCAGGCCGTAGAAGTTGGAGTACAGCCAGGCTGCGGTCGAGGACTGGTTGACGATCGCGCCGCCGCCGCGCTTGGCCATCTTCTTGTAGACCGCGCGCGTGCACCACAGCGCACCGTCGAGGTTGACGCTCATGAACTTCCGGTAGTACTCAGGGTCGACGGTCACCAGGAAGTCCAGCTTCATGCCGCCGAAGATCGCGGCGTTGTTCACCAGGTAGTCGATGCCGCCGAACTCCGCCAGGGTGCGGTCGGCCATCTCCTTGGCCGAGGCCGGATCCGACACGTCGACGGGCACGGCCAGGGCCGTCCCACCCTCGGCCTTGATGCCGGCCGCGACCTTCTCGGCGCCCTCGAGGTTGATGTCGGCGATCACGACCGCCGCACCCTCGCGAGCGAGCGCCTCGGCATACGCCTGGCCGATGCCGCCACCGGCGCCGGTCACGATGCCGACTTTGTCCTCAAAACGTCCCACGTGTGTCTCCTCGAATGTGGTCTGAATGCAGATTTTTCGGGCTTGTGTCAGGTCGCCAGGGTGGCGATGACCTTGATCTCGGTGTACTCCTCGAAGCCGGCCACACCCATCTCGCGGCCGATCCCGGACTGCTTGTAGCCGCCGAAGGGCGCATCGGCGGCGTACCAGACGCCGCCGTTGATGTTGACCGTGCCGACCCGCAGGCGGGCAGCGACCGCCGCGGCGCGCTCCGGGTCGGAGGAGAACACTGTGCCGGACAGACCGTAGGGCGAGTCGTTGGCGATGCGGACGGCGTCGTCGTCGCCGTCGTGGGCGATCACCGTCAGCACCGGACCGAAGATCTCCTCGCGTGCGACCCGCGCCGAGTTGTCCAGGCCCGCAATGACGGTCGGCTCGATGAAGAACCCCTTGGGCTGGTCGGCGGGACGACCACCGCCGCACGCGAACGTGCCGCCCTCCTCGATAGCGAGGTCGAGGTAGGACTGCACGCGGTCACGCTGACGCGCGGAGATCACGGGCCCGCAGATGGTGCGCTTGCTGGTCGGGTCACCCGGCTTGAGACCCGACATCGTCGCTGCGGCGGCCTCGACTGCGGCGTCATAGGAGGCGCGCGGTACCACCAGGCGCGTCGTGATGGCGCACCCCTGGCCAGCGTGCATCGAGGCCGTGAACGCCGCCATCGAGCAGGCCCCGGCCAGATCGGCGTCGTCGAGCACCACGAACGCGGACTTGCCGCCGAGTTCGAGGAAGACCTTCTTGATGGTCGCTGCGGCGTCGGTCATCACCGCACGCCCGGTCGCCGTCGACCCTGTGAACGAAACCATGTCCACCCGAGGGTCTTTCGACAGCAGCGCACCCACCGAGTGGTCGCTGGAGGTGACGATGTTGACCACGCCGGCGGGAAATTCGGTGTGCTCGGCGATCAACTCACCGAGCACCGCGGCGGCCCACGGGGTGTCCGGGGCCGGCTTGAGCACCAGGGTGTTGCCCGCGGCCAGTGCGGGACCGATCTTGGCCAGGTTGATCTGGTGCGGGAAATTCCACGGCGTGATGGCACCGACCACCCCGACCGCCTCGCGGGCGATGGTGCGGTTGGTCGGCATCCCCTGGGGCGTGGCGAAGCCCAGATCGGTGGTCCACTGGTAGTTCTCGGCGGTCTCGGCGCAGAACTTCAGGTCGTCGACCGGCCCCTCGAGTTGGCCACCGGAGGTCAGCATCTTGGGTGCACCGACCTCGGCGATGGTCAGGTCCCGCAGGTCCTCGATGTGCTCCTGCATCGCCGCGCGCAGTTGGCGTAGGCAGCGCACCCGCAGTTCAGTGTTGCGGGACCAGTCGGTGTCGTCGAACGCCCGCCGGGCCGCCTCGATCGCACTGCCCATGTCCTCGGCGTCGGCGTCGGCGGCGGTGCCGAGCACCTCCTCGGTGGCGGGGTTGACGGTGTCGAACTCACCGGCACTGCCGGCGGCCAGTTTCCCGTCGATCAGCAGGTGACTGCGCTTGTCGGCCAGTAATGCCATGAGCAACTCCAACGGTCTCGGGTGCGGGGACCTGTGTATCTGGACATGTGTCCGATGTACGCCGTCCGAACATAGCCTCACCACCCCGGAATGGGCAAGGTCGACAGCGGAACCGGCGACGCCCAGACTGGTGCAGATGCCGATTTACTGCGTATATGCACCCACATCTTGCCTCAACACCGAGGCCTGATCTAGGTTGGACATGTGTCCAGCGATTCCGCGTTAGCTGCGTCCGGTGCAGCCCCGGAGAGCACCCGCAATCGGCGTCAGGAGGAGACCTTTCGCAAGGTCCTCGACGCCGGGCGGGAGATGCTGCGTGAGACCTCCTACGCCGACCTGACGGTGCGCGCCGTGGCCAAGCGGGCCCAGGTCGCACCGGCCACGGCCTACACCTACTTCTCGTCGAAGAACCACCTGATCGCCGAGGTGTACCTCGACCTGATCAAACGCGTGCCCTATTTCACCGACGTCAACGACAGCCAACGCACCCGCGTTGAGAACGCCCTGCGCAGCCTCGCCCTCGTCGTCGCCGACGATCCCGAGGTCGCCGCGGCCTGCACGACGGCGCTGATGTCCGGCGGAGACCCCGCGGTGCTGACGGTGCGGGACCGCATCGGTGTCGAGATCCACCGGCGGATCAGTTCGGCGATGGGCCCCGGCGCCGACGCGCGCTCGGTGGCCGCACTGCAGATGGCTTTCTTCGGCGCGCTGGTGCAGGCCGGCAGCGGCGCCTTCACCTACCAGCAGACGACCGATCAGCTGACTTACGTGGTCGGCCTGATCCTCCCGGCCCAAGGAGCTCGATGACCATCCAGATCGACAAACCGATCCTCGACCCGTACAGCTACGACTTCCACGAGGACCCGTACCCCTACTACAAGCGTCTGCGCGACGAGGCCCCGCTGTATCACAACGAGGAGCTCAAGTTCTGGGCGCTGTCCCGGCATGCCGACGTGGTTGCGGGTTTCAGAAACAGCGTCACCCTGTCCAACAAGCATGGTGTGTCACTGGATCCGATCTCACGCAATGACGAAGCCCATCGGGTGATGTCGTTCCTGGCCCTCGATGATCCCGGCCATCTGCGCCTGCGCACCCTGGTGTCCAAGGGCTTCACCCCGCGACGCATCCGCGAGCTCGAGGCCCGGGTTACCGAGATCGCGGTCCAACACCTCGACGTCGCCCTGCAGTCTGAGTCCTTCGACTACGTGGACGAGTTCGCCGGAAAGCTGCCGATGGACGTGATCTCGGAGTTGATGGGTGTGCCCGACGAGGATCGGGTCCGGATCCGGGCGCAGGCCGATGCGGTGATGCACCGCGAGGACGGCGTCGCCGACGTTCCCACCTCCGCCATCGAGGCCTCCGGCGAGCTGCTGGTCTATTACGCCGACATGGTCAAACAGCGCCGTAAGCGCCCCACCGACGATCTGACGTCCGCGCTCGTGGAGGCCGAGATCAACGGGGACAAGCTGACCGACGACGAGATCATGGCGTTCCTGTTCCTGATGGTCGTCGCCGGCAACGAGACGACGACGAAACTGCTTGCCAACGCCGCATACTGGGGTTACAAGAACCCGGATCAGCTGGCCCCGGTCTTCGACAACCACGGCCTCATCACGCCCTGGGTCGAGGAGACGCTGCGTTACGACGCCTCCAGCCAGATCCTGGCCCGCGCGGTCGTCGAAGACATCACTTTCTACGACACCACCGTCCCCGCAGGAGACGTACTCGTTCTGCTGATCGGCTCCGCCAACCGCGACGAACGGGCCTTTGATGACCCCGACGCCTACCGCATCGACCGCGAAATCGGGCCGAAGCTGGTCAGTTTCGGCAGCGGTGTGCACTTCTGCCTCGGCGCGCACCTGGCCAGGATGGAGGCCCGGGTGGCTCTGACCGAACTGTTCAAGCGAATCCGCGGATACCAGGTCGACGAGGCGAATTCCGTCCGCGTCCACTCCAGCAGCGTGCGCGGATTCGCTCACCTCCCGATCACCGTCCAGCTCCGCTGAGCCCGAAAGGCCCCGTTTCATGCCCCGTTTTGATCCCCTGCCCGACCGTCGGCCGGCACTGGTCGCCGGCGCATCGTCCGGAATCGGCGAGGCGACCGCGATCAAGCTCGCCGCCAACGGGTTTCCGGTCGCGCTCGGTGCCCGTCGGGTGGAGAAGCTCCAGGAGATCGTCGACAAGATCCGCGCCGACGGCGGCGAAGCCATCGCGGTGCACCTCGATGTCACCGATCCCGATTCGGTGAAGGCCGCCGTCGAGCAGACCACCTCCGAACTCGGTGAGATCGAGGTGCTGGTCGCCGGCGCCGGCGACACCAACTTCGGCAAGTTGCACGAGATGAGCACCGATGAGTTCACCGACCAGCTGCAGATCCACCTGGTCGGTGCCAACCGGATGGCCACCGCGGTGCTGCCCGGCATGATCGAACGTCGCCGCGGTGACCTGATCTTCGTCGGATCCGATGTGGCACTGCGGCAGCGACCGCACATGGGTGCCTACGGCGCGGCCAAGGCCGGTCTGGTCGCCATGGTGACCAACCTGCAGATGGAACTCGAGGGCACCGGGGTGCGCGCTTCGATCGTGCATCCCGGCCCCACCATGACCTCGATGGGATGGAGCCTGCCCGCCGAGAAGATCGGCCCCGCCCTGGAGGACTGGGCCAAATGGGGGCAGGCCCGCCACGACTACTTCATGCGCGCCGCCGACCTGGCCCGGGCCATCGCCTTCGTGGCCGAGACCCCGCGCGGCCACTACATCGCGAATATCGAACTACAGCCCGAAGCCCCGCTGGCTGAAGTCAAAGACCGTCAGAAACTCGCACTTGGTGAGGAGGGAATGCCGTCATGACGACCGCGATCGTGCCCCGCGTCTCCGGTGGCGAGGACGAAGAGCACGGCCACCTGGAGGAATTCCGTACCGACCCGATCGGCCTGATGAAGCGCGTCCGCGAAGAGTGCGGCGACGTCGGGTGGTTCCAGCTTGCGGGCAAACAGGTGGTGCTGCTGTCCGGCGCGGAGGCCAACGAGTTCTTCTTCCGATCCAGCGACAGCGAGCTCAACCAGGCCGAGGCCTACCCCTTCATGACCCCGATCTTCGGGGAGGGCGTGGTGTTCGACGCCGACCCCGAGCGCCGCGCGGAGATGTTGCACAACACCGCACTTCGCGGCGAGCAGATGAAGGGGCACGCGGCCACCATCGAGAACGAGGTCAAGAAGATCATCGCCGACTGGGGCGATGAAGGAGAGATCGAACTTCTCGACTTCTTCTCGGAACTGACGATCTACACCTCGACGGCCTGCCTCATCGGCTTGAAGTTCCGCGAACAGCTCGACAACCGGTTCGCCCAGTACTACCACCAACTGGAACGCGGCACCGACCCGCTCTGCTATGTCGACCCGTACCTCGACATCGAGAGCTTCCGGATCCGCGACGAGTCGCGGGTGAAGCTCGTCGCGTTGGTGCAGGAGATCATGAACGGCCGGATCGCCAATCCTCCCAAGGGCAAGGAGGATCGCGACCTGCTCGACGTGCTGGTCTCGATCAAGGACGAGGAGGGCAATCCCCGCTTCACCGCCAACGAGGTCACCGGCATGTTCATCTCTCTGATGTTCGCCGGGCACCACACGAGTTCGGGCACGTCATCGTGGACGCTGATCGAACTGCTGCGCCACCCGGACTTCTACGCCAAGGTCCAGCAGGAACTCGACGACCTCTACGCCGACGGGCAGGAGGTGAGTTTCCATGCGCTGCGCCAGATTCCGAACCTGGACAACGCGCTCAAGGAGACTCTGCGCCTGCACCCGCCGCTGATCATCCTGATGCGCGTGGCCCAGGACGAGTTCGAAGTCGCGGGGCACCCGATCCACAAGGGCCAGATGGTGGCGGCCTCCCCAGCGATCTCCAACCGCATCCCCGAGGACTTCCCCGACCCGGACGCCTTCGACCCCGACCGCTACGAGAAGCCGCGTCAGGAGGACCTGATCAACCGGTGGACGTGGATCCCGTTCGGTGCGGGCAAGCACCGGTGCGTGGGCGCCGCGTTCGCGCAGATGCAGATCAAGGCGATCTTCTCGGTCCTGTTGCGCGAGTACGAGTTTGAGATGTCGCAGCCATCGGAGACCTACCAGAACGACCATTCGAAGATGGTGGTGCAGCTGGCTCAGCCGGCCAAGGTCCGCTACCGCAGGCGCGTCAAGGGCTGAGCCATGGGCTGCTATCGCATCGAACTCGACGAGGATCTGTGCCAGGGCCACGCGATGTGCGAACTGGAGGCACCGGACGTCTTCTCCGTGCCCAAACGCGGCGTCGTCGAGATCCTCGACAACGAACCGCCCGATGAACTGCGTGAGGCCGTCGAGATGGCCGTCGAGATGTGTCCCACCCGAGCACTGTCAATTACGGAGGTCGACAAAACCTGAGCGACGAAGGAGCGAAGGTGAGGAGACCGACCAATGAACACCCGAGGTCGACAAAACCTGAGCGACGAAGGAGCGAAGGTGAGGAGACCGACCAATGTACACAGAAAAGGAATGACAATGGCGTCACGTGAACAACTGGAGGACTGGGTCCAGCGTTGGCTGCAGGCCAACAAGGACGCCGAGGCGGCCGGTGACTGGACGAACCTGGCCGACTTCTACACCGACGACGCCACCTACGGCTGGAACATCGGTCCCAAAGAGGACGTCATGTGCATCGGCAAGGACGAGATCCGCGACATCGCCCTCGGCCTCGAGATGCTCGGTCTGGAGAACTGGTACTACGAGTATCAGCGGACGCTCATCGATGACAAGCAGAACGAGATCGTCGGCTTCTGGAAGCAGATCGCCAACAAGAGCGACGGCAGCACCGCCGAGATCTACGGCATCGGGGGAAGCTGGTTCCGCCTCACCGACCAGGACGGGGCTCTGCTCATCGAGTGGCAGCGCGACTTCTTCGACTTCGGCCACGTACAGAAGGGCTACATGAAGCTCATTGAGTCCGGCGACCTGACTCCCGCGATGCAGAAACGCATTGAGCGTGCCCTGTCCGGTGAGAAACTGCCCGGCTACTACCCGATTGGAACGTCGCCAGCACCCATCTGGTGAGCTTCGAACAACAGACTTGACACCCGTCTAGTTTAGGTGAGAGCTTCGTCACTAGTATCTGGAGCTAGACGAGATCGGCTCTCCGAGGAAAGCAGGAACGCGAGCATCATGAAGACAAAAGGCGCCATCATCCGGGAGTTCAATCAGCCCTGGTCGATCGAGGAGATCGAGATCGGGGACCCGGTCAAGGATGAGGTCAAGATCCAGATGGAGGCCTCGGGCATGTGCCACTCGGATCACCATCTGGTGACCGGTGACATCCCGATGTTCGGCTTCCCGGTGCTCGGCGGGCATGAGGGCGCGGGCATCGTGACCGAGGTCGGCCCCGGTGTGGAGAACATCAAGCCCGGCGATCACGTCGTGCTGTCGTTCATCCCGTCCTGCGGCGAATGCCCGTCGTGTCAGGCCGGCCTGCGCAACCTGTGTGACCTGGGTGCGGGCCTGCTCGCCGGTGTCGCGGTGTCCGACGGCACGCACCGCATCCACACCGCCTCCGGCGACCCGGTGTTCCCCATGACCCTGCTGGGCACCTTCAGCCCGTACATGGTCGTGCACAAGAGCTCGGTCGTGAAGATCGATCCGACCATCCCGTTCGAGGTCGCCTGCCTCGTCGGCTGCGGTGTCACCACCGGCTACGGTTCGGCCGTCCGCAGCGGCGACATCCGCCCGGGCGAGGACGTCGCGATCATCGGCATCGGCGGTGTCGGCATGGGCGCCCTGCAGGGTGCGGTCAACGCCGGAGCCCGCAACATCTTCGCCATCGACCCGATCGAGTGGAAGCGTGATCAGGCGCTGAAGTTCGGTGCCACCCACGCCTACCCCGACATCGACTCCGCCATGGCGGGTATCGCCGAGGTGACCGCCGGCGGCATGGCCCGCAAGACCATCATCACGGTCGGCGAACTCAAGGGTTCGGACATCGACAGCTACCTGAACCTGACCTCGAAGGGCGGCACGGCCGTCGTGACCGCGGTCGGCAGCATGCTGGACACCAACGTCACGCTGAACCTGTCGATGCTGACGCTGCTGCAGAAGAACCTGCAGGGCACCATCTTCGGCGGCGGCAACCCGCACCACGACATCCCGCTGCTGCTGTCGATGTACAAGGCCGGCCGCCTCAACCTCGACGACATGGTCACGCGCCAGTACAAGCTGGAGCAGATCAACGACGGCTACAAGGACATGCTGGAGGGTCGCAACATCCGCGGCGTCATCCGCTACACCGACGCCGACCGGTAGATCTCTCTTCTGCGAGCAGGACCCTGCACGCGAGGGAACCCCAACAGAATCGCCCAATTCCGGATGGAATTGGGCGATTCTGCGTCTGCTCGCCAGAGAGTCGGTGGGCCTATGCTGGTGACCCATGTCCACCGTGTTCACCAAGATCATCAACCGCGAGCTTCCCGGCCGTTTCGTCTACGAGGACGACGAGTTCGTCGCCTTCCTGACGATCGAGCCCATGACCCAGGGCCACACCCTGGTGGTGCCGCGCGCTGAGATCGACCAGTGGCAGGACATCGACTCCGCGACCTACGGGCGCCTGATGACGGTGTCGCAGCGCATCGGGCAGGCTGTGGTCCGCGCATTCGACGCGCCCCGCGCCGGCCTGCTCATCGCCGGTCTGGAGGTGCCCCACCTGCACGTGCATGTGTTCCCGGCCTATCAGCTGACCGACTTCGGCTTCGCGGGAGTGGACCGCAACCCGTCACCGGAGTCCCTCGACGAGGCTCAGGCCAAGATCAAGGCCGCGCTGGCTCAGCTGGCCTAGTCCCCCCGGCCTCAGCTGGCCTGGTCCCCACGACTTCAGGGGCGGCCTCGCCCTGGGCGATGCGGGGCAGGCTGACCCGGAATCGGCTGCCCTCCCCCGGGGCCGTCGCCACGGTCACGGTCCCACCGTGGGCCAGCACCAGCGAGTCAACGATCGACAGGCCCAGTCCGGTGCCGCCACTGGATCGCGTGCGGGACGTGTCGGTCCGGTAGAAGCGTTCGAACGCCCGTTGCGCATCCTCGGCCGTCATCCCGGGCCCCTCGTCGGCGACCTCGAGGATGGCGTCGTCCCCGACCGTCCCGACCCGCACGTTGACCGCTGCCGTGGCCGGGGTGTGCTGCAGCGCGTTGGCCACCAGATTCCCGAGCACCTGCCGCAGCCTGGACTCGTCGCCGATCACCTCGGGCGTGCCGGGACCGTCGATCACCTCCAACGTGATGTGACGGTCGGGGGCGATCGACTTCGCGTCGTGGACCGCGTCGGTGGCGAGCAACAGAAGATCCACGCGGCGCTGTTCGAGCGGACGTTGCGCGTCCAAACGGGCCAGCAGCAGCAGGTCCTCGACCAGCAGGCCCATCCGCCGAGACTCGCTCTCGATCCGCGACATCAGCATCTCGATATCGCGGGCCGCGCCCTGGCGGTACAACTCGGCGAAGCCGCGGATGGTGGTCAGCGGCGTACGCAGTTCGTGGCTGGCGTCGGTGATGAAGCGGCGCATGCGCTCCTCGGACGTGCGTGCCTGCTCGGCCGACGCGTCTGATGCCGCGACCGCGCGTTGAATCTGGGCCAGCATGCCGTTCAGCGCGACCGAGAGACGACCCACCTCGGTGCGCGGATCACGTTGCGGCACACGACGATCGAGTTCCCCGTCGGCGATCGCCGCCGCCGTCTCCTCCACCTCGTCGAGGGGCCGGAGGCTGCGGTGCACCACGACGTAGCCCACGATGCCGAGCACCACCAGCACCGCGATGCCGATCCCAGCCTGGGCATAGACCAGCGCCCGCACCGTGGACTGCATGTCGGAAAGTTCGATGGCCACGGTGATCAGCTCGCCGTGGGATCCGCGCACCGACACCGCGCGCCACTGTGCGAGGGAGTCGACCGAGTCGACGGTGGTGGGCACCGAACCGACGTCATTGTCCGAGGGCAGGTTGGGTTCCGCGGCATGGTCGCGACCGCCGATCCACACCTCACCGTTGTCCCCGACGCCGCGGACGTAGAAGTTGGACGGCGGCCGAGTCGGGTTGGGGTTCTCGTTGGCCGGCGTCGCGTCTGGCCGTGGTTCCTGCGCCCACCCGGTGGAGGCATCGATGAGCGTCTGGTCGACGCGGACCATCAGGCTGTGCTTCAGGATTGTGGTGACGGCGATGCCCGAGGCGAGCAGACCGCAGGCCACGAGCAGCAGCGTCGCGGCCACGAGCGACACACGCAGTGGCACGCCCCGGCTGATCTGAGGCCTCATGCCGTCCATTGTCACGCGTGACAAGTCAGCGGGGTTCCCGAAGGACGTATCCGACTCCGCGCAATGTATGCAGCAGGCGCTTCTCCCCGGTGTCGATCTTGCGCCGCAGGTAGGACACGTAGGACTCGACCACATTGACGTCGCCGCCGAAGTCGTAGCGCCACACGTGGTCGAGGATCTTGGGCTTGCTCAGGACGGTGCCGGCGTTGATGACGAAATACCGCAGCAGCGTGAACTCCGTCGGCGACAGGGACACCGGCTCACCGGCCTTCCAGACCTCGTGGGTGTCCTCGTCGAGTTCGATGTCGGAGAAGGTCAGGCGGGAGGTGAGCTGTTCTTCGATGTCTCTGTGCGTGCGGCGCAGGATGACCCGCAGTCGGGCCACCACCTCTTCGAGGCTGAACGGCTTGGTGACGTAGTCGTCGCCACCGATCGTCAGACCGGTGATCTTGTCCTGCAGGGTGTCACGGGCGGTCAGGAACAGCGCGGGTGCGTCGATGCCGTCGGCGCGCATCCGGCGCAGCACACCGAAACCGTCCATCCCGGGCATCATCACGTCGAGGATGACGGCATCCGGTTTGACTTCACGGGCGGTGTCGAGCGCTGCGGGTCCACTGCCTGCGGTGTAGACCTCGAAGCCCTGGAACTTCAGGCTCACCGACAGAAGTTCGACGATGTTGGCCTCGTCGTCGACGACCAGAACGCGGGCTTCCGGCTTGGTCTCTGTGCTTGCTGTTGCCCCCATAGCTTCAAATGTCCTCGCAGTTTCTTGCGACGGCACTACCGGACCGCTGTGCACTTCCTGTGAGTTTGGTGTCGGCTGTGGATTGCCGATACTCGCGGTCCGCCCCTGTCGACGCCCATACACTGGCGGACATGAACCTCGGCAAGACCCTGGTCGACCTGGCTGCAGCGCCGGTGCGCGTGGGGCTGGCCGCCACCGAAGCCGGTCTCGACGTCGCCCAGACTGCGTTGGGCCTGGCCAAACGCGGTCTGGGCGAGGTGGCCGGGCAGGACGCCGCCACCGCCGTCACCAATCTGCGTGGACTCAACGACACCGTTGCCCGCGCGAACCGGATGGCCAAATTGGCCGACGACCTGCTGGCTGAGGATGCGCCGCTGACCCGGGCGCTGGCTCCCGACGGCCCGATCGACCGGCTCATGCGACCCGGCGGCCTGATCGACCGCGTCACGGCGAAGGACGGTCTGCTGGACAAGCTGACCGCCGAGGGCGGCGGCCTCGAGCGGGCACTGGCGCCGGGCGGCCTGGTGGATCAGCTGCTGGCTGAGGACGGCCTGATCGACCGTCTGCTGGCCGAGGACGGCCTGGCCGACCGCCTGCTGGCCGAGGGCGGGGTGATCGAGAAGCTCACCGCCCGCAACGGCCCGCTGGAGCAGTTGGCCGACGTGGCCGACACCCTGAACCGGCTGGCCCCCGGGTTGGAGGCCCTGACACCGACCATCGAGACCCTGCGCGAGGCCGTCATCGCGCTCAGCCAGGTGGTCAACCCACTGAGCAGCATCGCCGATCGCATCCCGCTGCCGGGCCGCACCCGCAGCCGGCGTCCCACGCCGCGTCCGGTCAGCTCGCAACGGGTGATCGACCACGACACCTGACCCGCTACGCTTACCTTCGTTCGCGGCACGCCGCGACGCTGCCTCCTTAGCTCAGTGGTAGAGCACTCGCCTTGTAAGCGAAAGGTCGTCAGTTCAATCCTGACAGGGGGCTCCACGCTGACCGGGCACTCTCCCACGCTGACCGCGGCCCGTATCCCCGCATTCCGGCGCACCCCCGCCCTCTCTCCCGCGCGACACTTAAACCTCTGCGAAAACACGCCGAGGGTCGTCGCAGACGTTTAAGTCTCGCCGTCAGGCTGGCGGGCAGGAGGGCCGACGCACCTCGGCCGGGCCAGGGTCGGGCGGAAGCAGCACCTAGTTCTCGTCGGCGACCTGCCGCCGGCTCTGCTGCAGACCGGGCCCGTCCGGGTCCTCGTCCTGGTGCTCAAGTTGTCGCTGCAGTTCCCGCTGCTCCTCGGTCGCCTGGGTCGCATCCTTCGGGTGGGGTGGCGGGCTGGCCTGCTGTTCCATACCGACGCTGGTTCTCCCCATTCCACCCCGGCTAAACGCCCCACTTCGCCATCACGTCCATCCCGGTTGAACGCGCCAGTTTGCATCAGGCTGCGTCCATCGCTTCCCCGCAGTCCGCCACCGCAGAACACTGAGGGGGAATGCCGCGCCGCCAGCATGGCGTTGTCGCTGAAACCGCGCAGGAAAGTGAGGGCGACCGGTGACCGAACACCTCCACGTGGCCGTGGCCTTGGACGGCACGGGCTGGCACCCGGCCTCCTGGCGTGAGGCCGACGCCCGTCCCGCAGACCTCCTGAGCCCGCACTACTGGACCGACCTGGTCACCGAGGCCGAGCGCGGGCTGCTGACGTTCGTGACGATCGAGGACTCGCTGGCACTGCAGTCCGACGACCCACTGCACCCCGACACCCGCACCGACCGGGTCCGCGGCCGCCTCGACGCGGTGCTGATCGCGTCGCGCGTGGCCCCGCGGACCAGCCGGATCGGGTTGCTGCCCACGGCGGTCGTCACCCACACCGAACCGTTCCACCTGTCCAAGGCGATCGCGACGCTGGACTACGTCAGCCTCGGCCGCGCCGGAGTCCGCGTCCAGGTGGCGCCCAGCCCGCAGACGGCCCGCCACTTCGGCCGGCGCGTCATCCCCGACCGCTCCGAGGACCTGGCGACCGAACTGTTCGACGAGGCGGCGGACTACGTCGAGGTACTGCGGCGACTCTGGGACAGCTGGGAGGACGACGCCGAGATCCGCGACGCCGCCACGGGCCGGTTCGTCGACCGGAAAAAGCTGCACTACATCGACTTCCAGGGTGCCAGGTTCTCCGTGAAGGGCCCGTCCATCACACCCCGCCCGCCGCAGGCGCAGCCGATCGTCGCCGCCCTGTCCCACCGCGCCTCCGGATTTCCGCTGCTGGCCGGCAGCACCGACGTCGGCTTCATCACGCCACGCGACACCACGGAGGCCGCACAGGCCGTCGAGGCGATCGCCGCGCTGCGCAGCGGTCCGCACCCGGTCCGCGTGTTCGCCGACCTGGTGGTCTTCCTCGCCGACACTCCCGCCGAGGCCCAGGCCCGGAAGGCGCGGCTCGACGGCATCGTCGGGGACGAATACTCCAGCGATGCCGAGGTTTTCGTCGGCACACCGGCCCAGCTCGCCGACCTGCTCACCGACCGGCAGTCCGCGGGCCTGTCCGGATTCCGGCTGCGGCCCGCGACCCTGCCGTACGACCTGCTGCAGATCACCGCGCATCTGGTGCCGGAACTCCAGCGGCGCAATGCCTTCCACACCGAGTACACGGGCGCGACGCTGCGCGAACAACTCGGCCTTCCCCGCCCGGCCAACCGCTACGCCACCGCCTGAGGACTCTCATGACCAAGCCCGTCAAGCAGATTCATCTGGCCGCCCACTTCCCCGGCGTGAACAACACCACGGTGTGGAGCGACCCGAACTCCGGCAGCCACATCGACTTCTCGTCGTTCGTGCACTTCGCCCAGACCGCCGAACGCGGAAAGTTCGACTTCCTGTTTCTGGCCGAGGGCCTGCGTCTGCGGGAACAGGGCGGGCAGATCTACGACCTCGACGTCGTCGGCCGACCGGACACCTTCACGGTGCTGGCCGCACTGGCCGCGGTCACCGACCGTCTCGGCTTGACCGGCACCATCAACTCGACGTTCAACGAACCGTACGAGGTGGCCCGCCAGTTCGCGTCGCTCGACCATCTGTCGGAGGGGCGTGCGGCCTGGAACGTCGTGACGTCCTGGGATGCGTTCACCGGTGAGAACTTCCGCCGCGGCGGGTTCCTGCCCGAGAGCCAGCGCTATGAGCGGGCCGAGAGTTTCCTGGCCGCCACCCACACGCTGTTCGACTCATGGAACGGCGACGGGATCGCCGCCGACAAGAACAGCGGCACATTCCTGACCGATCCGCAGGCCGGCGAATTCTCCTACCGAGACGATCATTTCGACATCAGCGGACGGTTCAACGTGCCGCGCAGCCCGCAGGGCCGCCCCGTGATCTTCCAGGCCGGCGACTCCGACCGCGGACGCGAGTTCGCCGCCGCGGCGGCCGATGCGATCTTCTCCCGATACGGCACCCTCGAAGAGGGGCAGGCGTTCTTCAACGACGTCAAGGGCCGACTGGCCAAGTACGGCCGCCGGTACGACGACCTGCTGATCCTGCCCGCCGCGACATTCGTGCTGGGCGACACCGACGCCGAGGCCGCCGACCTCGCGCATGAGGTGCGGTTGGCGCAGGTGTCCCCGCAGACCGCGATCAAGTTCCTCGAACAACTGTGGAACCGCGACCTGTCCGACCACGACCCGGACGGCCCGCTGCCGGCGGTGGACCCGGTCGTCGGGGAGAACACCATCGCGCGGGGCCGGGCCAGCGTGCGGATGCACCGCGATCCGATCGCGGTGGCCAACCAGTGGCGCGCGAAGGCCGAGGCCGAGAACCTGACCACCCGTGAACTGATCATCGAAGTCACTGGACGACAGAACTTCGTCGGATCACCCGAGACGGTCGCTGAGTCGATCAATCGCCTGGTGCAGGCCGATGCGAGCGACGGGTTCATCCTGGTGCCGCATGTCACGCCGGGCGGTCTCGACCCGTTCGTGGACAAGGTGGTGCCCCTGCTTCAGGAGCGCGGCGTGTTCCGCTCCGACTACACCGGCACCACACTGCGGGACCATCTCGGGTTGGCCCAGCCACATCGCAGCGGCAACCGCGCGTCCACTGTCGCGAGCTGACGGCTCAGCTCGCGGCGTCGCGCAGGATCTGCCCCAGCTTGTCCAGCGGGTCACCTGCGCCCGGTTCCAGGCGCAGACGGGTGTCCTCCTCGGTGGACCCCTCGTCGGAACCTGAAGCCGGAGACGGAGGGGGCGCACCCGCCGGCGGCGGGGATGGGGGCGGCGGCACCGCCGACCGGGCCGCCTCGAGTTTGGCGGTCAATCTCGGTACTGCGTTCTGGCGCACGGCCTGCCGGTCCGAATCGTCGTCGGTGTTCCCGGCGAAGCAGCCCGAGGGTGCCTGCTCGACGACCTCCAACGCTCGCAGGTACTGCTCGGTGGCCTGATGGCCGTCCAACGCCGCGAACGCGCGGTCGCCGAGCGTCTCACGGACCAGCGCCAGGTTGATCCGAACCGGGCAGGACTCCTCGGCCCCAACCAGAGACAGTGCCTGCGTGAACCGGGTGTCGGCTTCCCCGAGTCTGTTGTCCAACATCGCGGCGGCGCCCGCGGCGCTGTGCGCCTGGGCGGGTTCGATGATGTTCACTGTGCCCAGCACGCCCGCCGCGGCGCGCACTCCCCCGGCGTCCCGGTCGTCGAAAGCCGAAGCCGCCCACTGCCCGGCGATCACCACCGACACCAGCTTGATCACGACGGCCACCAGCAGAACCGCGACCGGTGCCGAGAAGATCAGCAGTCGGCGACGCAACACCAGCCTGGGGGTCATGGCGGCACCTGGCCCACGGGCAGCCTGGTCCGGCGGAGGTCGCGCAGCACCAGGAACAGTTCTGCGAGCACGAGCACGCCGGCCAACGCGGCCAAGGCCCAGTACACCTCGTAGCGCTCCCCCGCCGCGGTCTGGGTGGTCTGCCCCTCCTGAGCCGGGCCGGTGTCGGCAGGCAGCGCGGCTCCGTCGAAGCGGGGCACGAACGGCACCCCGATCTGATCGGCGACAGCCCGCAGGGACGCCTCCCCCATCGGCGTGTAACCCACCACCGCTCCACCCGAGACCTCTCCCTCTGGCAGGGTGAATTTCCTTGGTGGGATGTCAGTTTCGGATGCTCCGGCGCCCAGGTAGTAGACCAGATTGCGGGCCCGCGGGTACTGTTGCGCGGCACTGATGAGCTGGTATCGGAGCAGGTTGGCTGCGGCCCCGACATCGCCGGCATCGGACCCCGACGCGGTCATCGCGGCCACGATCGAGCGCAGGCTCCAGGTGTCGGCCGAAAGCGGCCAGTCCACCGAGGGCCGGGACGTGAACCCGATCAGAGCGAACCGGGCATCAGGATGGCGGTCGAGGAGTTCGTCGATGTCGTCGCGGGCCGCAGGCATGTCCATACCCGCGGATCGGTCGAGCAGGACGAACACATTCGGGGCGGTCTCACCGGCGACGCGCGGGGGCGCACCGTCGTCACCGAACACGGGTCGCATCGCCGCAAGGACCAACAGCACTGCGGCCGAAGTGACTGCGCCCCAACGCCACATCGCCAGTCGCGAATGCCCGTCACGACGCAGGCGCCGGAACGTGATCACCCGCGCGGTCAGCAGGGCCACCGCGATGAGCGCCAGAATCAGGGGCGGCAAGACCGGATGCAGGGTCATCGGTGCATCACCACCGGCCACAGGGCCAACGCGAGCAGCGCGATCAGCGCCACCGTCAACGGCACGTCCGGCGTCTCGGTGGCGCGGACGGGTCCTGCGGCGGCCTCGACCGATGCGCCGGGCAGATGACTTCGGATGTCGGCAAGGCGTTCGGGCACCCCGTCTTCCGCGGGGTACGTCCGTCCTCCCGTGGCCTCCGCCATGGCCGCGACATCCGCGTCGTCGCCTCCGGTCACCACGGAGTTGAGCTGTATACCAGCGTGCGAGGCCAATTCGGTGACCTCACCAATGGAGAAAAGCGACGGTTCGGCATCGGACAGGGCCCCGGGCCCGATGTAGATCAGCGAACGCCGTTGCGCACTGGGCTCCTCGAACTGCGGGAACCCCGTCAAGCAGAGGCCCAGCAGGTCCGGGAGAGTCACAGCGTAATCGGCGTAGGACACCGGGCGCACGAACGCGGGCGAATCACCCTGCTGTTCGACGGGCCGCGCATAGTCGGCGAACTGTGCTGCGGCGTACTGATAGTCGCGAGTCAACGGCACCACTCGACGGTTGGCCGAAGTCAGCCCGATGCGTTCGGTGCCGAAGGTCGGGATGGCGTCGGCGAAGAACTGCAGGGCCTCCCCCATGGCCGGATCCGTCGGCGGTGCGCCGACGCACACCATGATGTCCTCGGGGGCGGCGCTGTCGGAATACGGAGAGAGGGTGGGTCCCCCGGTGGGACGTGAGGCGGCGACGACCGCCGCGACGAAGGTCACCAGCAGCAGTGCGACGGCCGCGATCGCGGCGATGGTCCGCATGCGGACGGCACGGCGGTACTCCGGCAGACGAGTCAGACGAGACACGTTCGCCAGGGGGCGCAGCACACGCTTTGCTGCCGACCATGGCCACAGCAGGGCCCCCGCCACGCAGACCGCCAGCGCGACCATGCCGAGGATCGCGACCAGCCACCAGGTCAGTTCCATGCCCGGATCAACTCCTCGACCGCATCCGCCGTCGCGTTGACGTCGACCGTGGACGCGGCGTTGAACTGTGCGTCGTTGAGGTCGGCGAGCAGCGGTGCGGCGGAACGCAGGTCACTCGCGGCGATGTCGGCGACCTGCATGTACTGCGCGCGCACCCCGGTGGCGTCGGTCAGAAACGCCCGCAACTGCGTGCTGATCGCGGCACTCGCGGACGCGCCGGCCAGGTCTCCGGAACGGTGCCGCGCGCGAATCGCTTTGACAGCACGCACATACCGGCGTTTAGCCAGGGCGATCTTGGCGGACCCGACGACGGGGAGGTCGCGGACGCGCCGATCGGGTGCGGTCAGTGCGAACACCGCCGAATACCAGCCGATCACCACGGCGATCAGCAGGGCCGCCACCACCAACCACCACCACGAGAACGGCGCCGGACCGCTGACGTAGCGGAGCAGATCATCCGGCACGGCCGTAGACCTCGGTCATCTCGGTCAGCGCCATCCGGATTTGGCGGCTGCCCCCGATCAGCGCGTGCGGCACGCCATGTGCGGCCATGAACTCCGAAAGTCGCTGCCGCCGATCCAGTTCGGCGCGGCGATACGCATCCAGCACAGCCGGGCCCAGTTCTGCGCCACTGAAGACGACGCGTCCGTCGGCCACGTCGTAACCGGCCTGATCATCCTCGACCGAACTGATGACCGGCATATCGCTGACCATCGCCCACATCACGTCGTGCAGCGTCGCCAAGGGGCGCAACACCTCGCTGAGTCGATCGCCGACGTCCGGTTCGTCGGACACCACGAAGATCAGCATCGGATGCCGGTGATGCCTTGCCACCCAGTCCAACTGCTCGAGCACGTCGCTGCGCGCCGGGACCTCCGTGGTGTGCTGAACGAACCGATGCAGCATGCGCTCCACATGCGTCTCACCGCGCCGCAACGGGATGTCGACACATCCGCGGGCGTCGCCGAACACCATCCCGATCTGATCCGAGCGGCGCAGCGTGATCAGCCCCAGCGCACCGATCACATGCATGGCCACGTCCCGCCGGAGTTCACCTGAGGGCGCCAGGCCCGCGGTGTCGCGGCCCGCGTCGGCGATCACCAGGATCTTGTGGTGCTTCTCCGACACGAAACGCTTGATCAGGGTGTGCCCGGACCGTGCGGTGGCCTTCCAATCGATGTCACGAACGTCGTCACCCGGCACGTAGGGCCGGAGGTCGTCGAACTCCAGGCTGCGGGTGTGCACCAGGGCATACCGTCCGCCCTCCAGAAATCCACCGGTGTCGCGGCCGAAGTGTGCGCGTGCGGCGTCCAGATGCTTACCCACGGCGGCCTCACGGAACCCGGACCGCTTGCAGCACAGCGTCGACGATCGTGTCCGGCGTGACTCGTTCGGTCGTGGCCTGGAAACCGAGGATGAGCCGATGCCGCAGGACGCGGTGCGCCAGGTGTGCGATGTCCTGGGGGATCACGTGCCCCCGACCGCGCAACACCGCCAATGCCCGCGCGGTCCGGCAGAACGCGATGGTGGCGCGGGGACTCGCGCCGTACTCGATGAGTCGCGCCAGATGGGTCGGGAGATGACGCTCGGGCGTCCGCGTCACGGAGACCAGGCTGCTGGCGTAGCGGACCAGGTCGGTATCCATGTGGACGGCGCCGGCGAGCATCTGCACCCGCCGGATCTCCGGCAGGCCCACCACCGGCGGCACGCTGTGGTCCTTGTTGTACAGGCCGGCGTCCATGCGGGCGATGACCTCTACCTCATCCTCCACCGAGGGGTAGCGCACCACCTCCTTGAGCATGAACCGGTCCGTCTGCGCCTCGGACAACGGATACGTGCCCTCCTGATCCACCGGGTTCTGCGTGGCGATCACGAGGAATGGGTCCGGGATCGGGTGTTCGACGCCGGCGACGGTGGTCTGGCGCTCCTCCATGGCCTCGAGCATCGCGCTCTGGGTCTTGGCGCTGGACCGGTTGATCTCGTCGAGCAGCACGATGTTGGCGTGCACGGGGCCGAGCACGGTGACGAACGAGTTGGTGGCGGCCTCGTAGATCTGGGTGCCGATGATGTCGCTGGGCAGCAGATCCGGGGTGCACTGGATCCGGCGGAAGCTGCCGTCGATGGACTGCGCGACCACACGCGCCGCGGTGGTCTTCGCCAACCCGGGCACGCTTTCGAGCAGCAGATGCCCGCCTGCCAGCAGGGCCAGCAACATCGACTCCCGAAGGTGATCCTGTCCCACCACCCGGGCCGAGAAGGCCGAGCCCACGGTGCCGATGATGCCCTGCGCCTCGGCCAGATCGCGACGGTCCAGTTGCGAGCGTGCTGCGGTCATGAAGGCCTTCCGGTTGGAATCAGTATCCGCGGTATACCCGACGGATTCGACTTCATGCCTGCGCGCCGGGACGACGGCAGGCGCGGCACGGGCGGCAACCGCTGGTCACGGGCAGTGCCCTCACGCTGCCCGATGTGTTATCACCATCACCTGACGGAACCGTCAGCCACATGGTCGACACCGAAGACGACGGCAACAACGCCTGGCAGATCACCGATGTCGGTGGGATCGTCGCCGCCATGGGTGGACGGTAGGAGGCCGATGGAACCGTCGGGTCACCCCACCGGCGTGGCCACCGCCTCAGGGATGTCGACGATCTCCTGCGCGAACCGGCGGTTCGCCCACAGATAGCAGCCGACGGAGATCACCTGGAACACCGGCACGAGAAACAGCGCGCGCTCCAACGCCATGTTGCCCAGTTCAGCGGTCAGGGCATCGCTGATCATGCCGGTCAGGAACGGCCCGAGCGATCCCACGACCGCGCCGAAGAAAAGGAAGATCGCCGAGGCCGTGGCCCGCTGCTCCGGACGCACCAGGCGCTGGATCGCGGCGATCGACGGCGCCATGTAGGCGGTGCCGATGACATAACTCAGCGCGATGCACCACACGGTGACTACCGCATCGTCGACCAGCAGTGCGGCGAGTGAGAACGGCACCATGGCCGCGGTCGTGATCGCCACGAGCCACAGCAGCCAGCGCGGGTCACGCGCGGATAACCGGTCGGCGAGGCGGCCGACGACCAGAAGCCCAAGCACGCCCGTCACGCCGCTGGCGACGCCGTACTGCCAGGCCACTTCGCCGAGAGACATTCCGCGACTGCGCATCAGGAACGCAGGCGCGAACGTCGTGAGGGCGTAACCGGCGACCGAGATGCACGCCGCTCCGGCCACGACGGCTCGATAACTGGGCTTGCTCAACAGATCCCACCAACGCCCCGACACGACCCGTTCGGTGGGCGCTTGGGCGGGCAGCGCCTGCCTCCGTCCCAGGACGAGAAGGACCAGCGGAGCCACGGCGATGCTCAACGCGCCCATGACCACGAACGCCGTCCGCCATCCCAGCGACTGCGCCAGCAGACCGCCGCCGATGAGGCTGGCCGCACTGGCGAGCGGAATCGACAGCGTGATCACGGCCAACGGCGCTGCCCGCTTGTGTGGGGCGAAGTTTCGCGCCACATACGCGTGAGCGGCCGGGGTGCTGCCCGCCTCGCCGATGGCGACGCCGACGCGAGTCAGCGCCAGTTGGAAGCCGGACTGCACCCAACCGCCGAGCATGGTCATCGCGCCCCACAACGTCAGGCAGGACGAGATCACCAATCCGAATGCCCCGCGGTCGGCGACCCGCGCGATGACGATGCCGAGTATCGCGTAGACGATCAGGAACCCGAACCCGTTGATGACTCCGATTGCGGTGTCGGACAAGGCAAGGTCGTTCTTGATCGGTTCGGCGAGCACGGCCGGCAGGAAGCGGTCGGCGTAGTTCAGCGTCCCCACGAGGGCCAGCAGGATGACGGCGGTCCATGCGTGCCGTGGCGTGTGTGTTGACTGATGGGCGGGATCGGTCACAGCCGTGTCGTCACCAGCGGTCCGCATCGGGGTAGCTTTACAGACCACCCCGTCGGTTGTCACGTTTTCGAAGTACTCACGGCGCGAACGAGATCGACGTCGCGGAGCAGCCGGAGACGGCGAGTCCGTCCGGGAAGGTCGCCGGATCGGTGTCGTCGATCGGTGTCTGCCGGTAATAGGCACGCCGCGTGTCGCCCGCACATTCGAAGTCGACGTTGAGCACACGGAACGACAGCGGGTCGGCTCCGTCGATGACCCTTCCCATCCAGTACACCCGTCGGTCGTCGGTCGCATAGGGACCGTCGATCACCTCAAAATTCGCGGGAGCCGCCTCGGCGACTCGGTCGGTGAAGTAGAAGATCGACCGGTCGTCGCGCGAGTACGCCCCGGAGAGCAGCCGGAAGCTGGAAGGGTTGGCATCGGCGATCTTCACACCGTTGACGTGGACGTCGGCGCTGCCCTTGGTGAACAGGTAGTGGTCGCCATCGGAGACGATCGCGAACCCCTTCGGGTCTCTCGACAGGATGCTGCCGTCGGACCAGTAGACCGCCGCGCGGTCCTTGGCCATATCGCCAGCCAGAAATTCGAAGTGGTCGGGGTCGTCACTGAGCAGCCGGTCAGCCTGGTGGACGTTCTTGTCGTCGCGGGCGAAGCCGGATCGGTCCAGCAGCACGAAGCTGCCCGGATCAGCCTCGGGCAGCGCGTTGCCGTCGTAGTAGACCCGTGTGCTGTCTCGGCCGTAGGTGCGGTCCAGAGCCTCGAACGTGGCGGCGTCCGCACCCTCAACGGTGACGGCGCTGCCGGGGAACGCCTTGAGGTGGAAGACCGTGTCACCGCGCACGTGGTAGCCCGCGGCGTCGAACAGCGAATCCGGTTCGCGGTCAGTGCACCCCACCGCCAGCACTGCGACCAGGCCGCCCAGCAACCCCACGACCCAACCTGTCCTGTGTGGACGGGTCCACGAACCCCATATTTCCCCCATGGTGTCCACTCTCTCGCACTTTTGTGCCCAACACCGCGTTCCGGCGACGGCGGCATCCGATCTGGGCGAGGGTGTAGTGATGAGAATCGGATTCATCGGACTGGGCCGCATGGGCGCAGGAATCGCCGCCAATCTGCTCCGCGCGGGTCACGAGGTGACTGCGTACAACCGATCACCCGACAAGGTGGACGCCCTGGAACAGCAGGGCGCGCACCGCGCCGACACCGTGGCCGACGCCTGTCGGGGCGATGTCGTGTTCACGATGCTCGCCGACGACGATGCGGTGCGCGGTGTCACGTTCGGCGACGTCGATCTCGCCAACGGCATCCTTGACAGCCTGCCCTCGCCCGGTGTGCACATCTCGTGCAGCACCATCAGCGTCAGACTGAGCGCGCAACTGGCGCAGGCGCACGCCGACGCGGGTCAGCGCTTCGTCGCGGCCCCGGTCTTCGGCCGACCCGAGGCCGCCGCGGCCGCCACACTGTTCGTGGTCGCGGCGGGCGCACCCTCGGCCGTCGCGGACGTCGAGGGACTGTTCGACGCGATCGGACAGCGCACGTTCGTCGTCGCCGAAGATCCTCCCGCGGCCAACCTGATCAAGCTCAGCGGCAACTTCTTGATCGCCTCGGTGATCGAATCCCTCGGGGAGGCAATCGCTCTGGTCGGCAAGGCCGGCGTCGAGACCCACCAGTACGTGGACATCCTGACCTCTACCCTGTTCGGCGCCCCGGTGTACAAGACCTACGGCGGGCTGATCGCCGACGAACAGTTCGAACCGGCGGGATTCGCGGCGCCGCTGGGGCTGAAGGACATCCGCCTGGTGCTCGAGGCCGGTGAGCAGTTGGCGGTGCCGCTGCCGATCGCCGGGCTGCTACGGGACCGGTTCCTGACCCTGATCGCCAATGGCGGTGAACATTTGGACTGGTCCGCCATCGCGACCCTGTCGGCCAGCGACGCCGGCACCGGGTCAGACGACTCCGCGTAACCCGTCGGCGCCGAACGCGGGTTCGAGCAGACCCGAGATGTCCGGACCTCGGCGCAGCCCATGCCCGCCGTCGACATTGATCACCTGTCCGGTGACGTATTCAGCGGCGTCCGAGAGCAGGAACAGTGCGACGTTTGCGATGTCGGACACCTCGCCCACCCGTGGCAGCGGAGTGCACTGCCGGTAGTCCTCCAGGGTGGCCGGGAGTTCCATGATCGGGCCGACCATGTCGGTGCGGGTCAAACCGGGCCGAATGCCGTTGACGCGGACCCATGACGGCCCGAGTTCGTCGGCCGCGAGCTTGAGCAGAGCGTCCAGGGCCGACTTGGCTGGTCCGTAGGCCCCGAACCAACGATGGGTGTTGCTGGCCGCGATCGAGGAGATGCCGACGAAGGATCCGCCGCCGCCCCGCACCATCTCCCGCGCCGAGTGCTTGAGCACGTACATGGTGCCGTTGACGTTGAGATCCACAGTGCTGCGCCACAGTTCGGAGTCGGTCTGTGTGATCGGGCCGATGGTGTGGCTGCCGCCCGCGCTGTGTACGACGCCGTGCAGTCTGCCCGTCCAAGCCGTGGCGGCCTCGACAGCGCGGGACACCTCGTCCTCGTTGGTGACGTCGGCGGGTTCGTAGCGAACCGTTCCCGGGCCCTGCGCGGTGATCTCGTCGGCGGCGGCCGCCAAGCGGTCGGCGTTGCGACCGATGATCATCACGTTGGCGCCTGCGGCGGACAACGCTTCCGCGACACCCCTGCCGATTCCGCTTCCACCACCGGTGACCAGGTAGGTCCGATCCTCAAACGACAACTGCACACCGACTCCTCAAGAAAACTGGAACACGTTCCAATAATGCAATCACGACCGCGTCGGCGGCCGGACGGTTATGGCGTATCGCGCCGCGCCGGCTGAGTCCGCGGCGCGGTGCGCCAGTCCTCCACATCGGGCACCTGGGCGACGGGGAAACGGTTCTCGTTGTGCGCCGCCCAATGTGCGTGCCCCAGTTCATGAATGTGGAACGCATGACGCAGAGCCTCGGTGAAGCCCATCGCGTCGGAGGCCGCGTTGACCGAGTCCTTGATCAGCAGCGTGGCCATGGTGGGACGGGCGGCGATGCGCTTGGCGAATTCGAGGGTCTTGTCCTCCAACTCGGCGACGGGGAAGACCTTGGAGACCATGCCGAGGCGGTAGGCCTCGTCGGCGTCGATCGAATCACCGGTCAGCAGCAGTTCCTTGGCCTTGCGCGGACCGAACTCCCACGGGTGGGCGAAGTACTCGACACCGGGCATACCCAGCCGCGACGCCACGACGTCGCTGAACTTCGCGTTGTCGGCCGCGACGATCAGGTCGCAGGCCCAGATCAGCATGAGCCCGGCCGAGATCGCGTTGCCCTGCACCGAGGCGATCGTGATCTTGCGCAGATCCCGCCACCGGAAGGTGTTCTCGAAGTAGTAGTGCCATTCCTGCAGGTAGAGCTTCTCGACCATGCCCGGCCGGGTGGCGCCGTCGATCGCGAAGCTGGGGTGCATGCCGGGACCGGGCGTACGTTCGCGCAGCGCGGCATCCGACCCGAGGTCGTGTCCCGCGGAGAAATTCTTGCCGCGGGCACCCAGGATGATCACCCGCACGTCGTCGTCCGCCTCGGCACGGCGGAAGGCCTCGTCGAGCTGCACCAGCAGCGTCCGGTTCTGCGCGTTGTGCTCCGCGGGACGGTTCAACCAGACCCGCGCGATCCGGCCCTCGTCGACCGTCTCGTAAGTGACGAACTCGGGTGCGCTGGGCGCAGTGGATTCACCGTCGGTCTGCTCAGGCGTGGCCATTCCATGCACATTACAACTTCACGCCGGTACGTAAACCCCTGGGCCATTCGAGGCCCGCCCGCGGCGTTCTGGGGTCCCCCGCGGCCCACCAGTCGGCCCAAGCGGCGCGCGAGCAGGCGCTGCGACCACTACCATTCTTTCCTGCGTGAGTCCTGCCAGTTTCAGTTGGAACCCCACAGAAAGCGTGAGAATGCTCAACCTGAACAGTCGTACCCGACGGGTTGTCGTCGCGGGCAGTTTCGCCCTTGCCCTCTCGGCCGTACCCGCCGCTGCCATCCTGGTGCCCGGCTCGCCCGCAGCGACGCCCGTTGCGGCGTGCCCCGCCGGTGAGGTCGAGGATCTCTTCACCCTTCGCTGCATCTCCTCGGTGTCGCCCAACGTCCACGGCGGCCTCTACCCGACCGGTTCGCCCAACGTCGGGGCTGAGACCAACGCTCCCAAGCTCGAGGGCGTGCCGTGCCCGGGCTCCGTCCCCGGCGTGTGCCTCGAGCGCTCGCCCGGTGGCGCGCCCACGCCGGGCCAGGTCGGCAACGAGACCCTGCACCCGGGTGCCCAGGCCGAACTCGGCGGTGAGAACGCCGCGCGCTGACCGGTGTGCGGCCCTCTCCCTGGTGGGAAACTTTGGCGTGTCACCTATGGTTGAGTGATGCCCGCAAAAAGTGATCCTGCAGACCTCGGCGACGTCGAGCCGTTGGCTGACAGCACCGCCAGCCAGGCTCGACGCGTCGTCGCCGCGTACGCCACCGATGCCGATGAATGTCGGGTCTTCCTCGCGATGCTCGGCATTGGACCGTCAAAGCTCGAGGCGTAGGTGACAGCCGGGGACGGTGACCGCGCCCGATCCGGAGAGTCTGACTTCGTGGTGGTGGCCAACCGGCTGCCGATCGACATGGAGCGCCACCCGGACGGCAGCGTTACATGGAAGCGCAGTCCGGGTGGCCTCGTCACGGCCCTTGAGCCCCTGCTGCGCAAGCGTCGCGGCGCCTGGATCGGCTGGGCCGGCGTGGCCGAGGACGACGTCGACGTCATCGACGACCCCATCGTCGAGGATGACCTGCGGATGCAGCCGGTCCGGCTGAGTGCGCAGGACGTCGCCGAGTACTACGAGGGTTTCTCGAACGCGACGCTGTGGCCGCTGTACCACGACGTCATCGTCAAGCCGGTGTACCACCGCGAGTGGTGGGACCGGTATGTCGATGTCAACCGCCGGTTCGCCGAGGCCACCGCCAAGGAGGCCGCCCAGGGCGCCACGATCTGGGTCCAGGACTACCAGCTGCAGCTGGTGCCCAAGATGCTGCGGATGCTGCGGCCCGATCTTGTCATCGGCTTCTTCCTGCACATCCCGTTCCCGCCGGTCGAATTGTTCATGCAGATGCCGTGGCGCACCGAGATCACCGAGGGCCTGCTCGGCGCCGACCTGGTCGGCTTCCATCTGCCTGGCGGTGCGGAGAACTTCCTGTTCCTGGCACGCCGACTGATCGGCGCCAACACCTCGCGCGCCTCGGTGGGTGTGCGCTCGCGGTTCGGTGAGGTGCAGGTGGGCTTCCGCACCATCAAGGTCGGGGCCTTCCCCATCTCGATTGACTCCGACGAACTCGACCAGAAGGCGCGCAACCGCGACATCCGTCGGCGTGCGCGGGCGATCCGGGCCGAACTGGGCAACCCCCGCAAGATCCTGCTCGGCGTCGACCGGTTGGACTACACCAAAGGCATCGATGTCCGCCTCAAGGCGTTCACCGAACTGCTCGCCGAGGGCCGCGTGAACCGCGAGGACACGGTGCTGGTCCAGTTGGCCACCCCGAGTCGGGAACGCGTCGAGGCCTACCGCGTGCTGCGCGACGACATCGAGCGCCAGGTCGGCCACCTCAACGGTGAGTTCGGCGAGGTCGGCCACCCCGTCGTGCAGTACCTGCACCGTCCAGTCCCCCGAGACGAGCTCATCGCATTCTTCGTCGCGGCCGACATCATGCTGGTGACGCCGTTGCGCGACGGTATGAATCTGGTGGCCAAGGAGTATGTGGCCTGCCGCAGCGACCTCGGTGGCGCGTTGGTGCTCTCGGAGTTCACCGGCGCCGCCGCCGAACTCCGCCAGGCCTACCTGGTCAACCCGCACGATCTGGACGGCGTCAAGGACACCATCGTGGACGCCCTGACCCAGGAACCCGAAGAGGGCCGGCGGCGGATGCGTGCGCTGCGGCGGCAGGTGCTGGTGCACGACGTGGACCGCTGGGCGAGGGCGTTCTTGGACGCTCTGGCCGCCACGAAGAACTGAACCACAACAGCGGCCAAGGACGCCCTCGCCCAGAACACAAACCCCAGCGCGAGGGCGTTCTTGGACGCCCTGGCCGCCACGAAGAACTGATCCACAACAGCGGCCAAGGACGCCCTCGCCCAGAACACAAACCCCAGCGCGAGGGCGTTCTTGGACGCCCTGGCCGCCACGAAGAACTGAACCACAACAGCGGCCAAGGACGCCCTCGCCCAGAACACAAACCCCAGCGCGAGGGCGTTCTGGGACGCGCTCAGATGGGCTGGATGTACTGAATCAGCCACTTGCCGTCGACCTTCTGATAGTCGACGCGAAGGCGGCTGCCGTCGTAGGCGGGCTGTTTGGACTTATCGGTCACGGTGCGGTTCAGGTAGACCATCACTGAGCCCGAATTGCGCTGCGCCTCAAGCACACCGACGCCCACGACGCGGGCCTGGCTGATCACCTGACGCTCCCGGGCCTGCGGGATGATGTCCTTGGTCGCGCGGTCGACGAACTCCCGGCGGTACTCCGGCGTGAGCAGGTTGTAGGCGTCGGTGAGGCTGCGCTCGACGGTCTGGTAGTCGTATCCGAAGACCTGCGGGATCTGCTCGGCGGCAACGCGTTCCAGCTCCGACTGGGTGGCCTGTGCGCCCGTCGTCTCGACCCGGTTCCAGTACAGCCAGCCGACCACGCCCCCGAGGCCCACGATCGCCGCGACGACCAGCACCGACAGCGCGGTCACCGACAGACGTGCCCATCTGTTCATCAGTTGCCCCCGTCGGGGTACTTGAGGTCGTAACCCGTCATCCGGCCGTTGTCGTCCTCATGCACGATCACGCGCAGACGGTAGGCCTGCGACGGCTTGTTCACCCCGTCGATGTCGGTCACGGTGACCCGCACCGCGACCATCACCGAGGCGTTGTTCCGGTCCTCGTCGATGTCCTCGAGGGCCGCACCGTTGACGACCGCCTCGGAGGTGGCGTTGGTGTCGCGGAAGAGCGCCTTGAGGTTCTCGACGTTGTTGTTCTGGCTGATCATGTCCCGCAACGGGCCGCTGGTGCCGTCGACGAAGCGGTTGACGCTCTGCTCGATGGTGTCGGGCGTGTAGGTGAACATGTTGACCACGGTCTGCGACGCGGTGTCGACGTAACGCTGGTCCCGTTCGGCGAGCGCGTCCGCCCCCTGCTTCTGGTGGAACAGCACCGCGGCCACCCCGCCGAAGGCGGCGAGCAGCACGAGGGCCGCCACTGCGGCGATCAGTGTGGTCGTTCGGCGGTTGGGCTGTCTGCGCGGCGGCGGCGCGGCGGCGCGAGTCCACGATGAGGCCTGCGCCGGTGACGACTGCGCGGAGTCCACACGTGCGGTGACCACCGCCGGCGCGCTGTCCGGGGACGCCGGTCCCGCCGCGCGCGAGGCACGGCGTCTCGCCGGCTTCGGCGTCTTCTCGGACGTCGAAGTCGGAGATTCGGTCATTACACCTGCCTCGGATCGAGCATCAGATCGACCCAACTCTCAGCGGGCCGGTAATTCTCCGCGGCCGAGGTCAGCACACCCGTGCCACCGCCGTTGGGGTCGACGAACTTGCCGTTCTGATCATACGTGGCGTAAGAGGGCCCACTGGCCTGCGGCGCTGGGGCCTCAGCAGGCAGCTGTGCGTCGGCCGGTGGCGCGGGATCCGCAGGCGGCGCCACCGGCGGCGGCGCGTCTGCGGGCTGGCGCGCGTACGGCGGCACAACCTGGTCCTCGGGCGCGAAGAACGGCCACGGCGGCGGGGCGCCGTTGTCGTTCGGCGGCACCGGCAGCGGGAACGGCGCGTGCGGGGCCGGACCGGGGCCCGGCGGCACACCCGGCGGCAGCTGCACCACGGGCGGACCCGGGTCGTAGTCGGCGGCCGGCGGGATGTTCGGGAACTTGTTGGGCGGCGTGATGTTGCGTCCGTCCTGCACCGGCGTCCCGTACGGGATCGGCGGGCCGCGCCACGGGTTGCTGCCGATCGGGACGAATCCCTTCGGGTCGCGGCACAGCTGCACGGTCGGTGCCCGCTTACCCGGCACCTCCATGCACGGGTAGTTGCGCGCGCCGCGCACCACCGTCGGGTCATTCTGCGCGGTCTTGCAGTACAGGTCGTTGGGCAGTTCCCGGACCGTCTCGTCGGCCGGGGAACGGATCGTCGTGGCCGGTAGGAAGCCGACCTGGCACGGCGGCGGGTCGCCGAGGTCGATCTTGAAGTCCAGCTTGCCGCCCTCATCGGTCGGCACGCCGCCGGCGACCGTGATCAGGGCCGCGATCAGGGCCGGGAAGATGACCAGCGCCTGCTCGATCGACTTGTGATAGATCACGCCGACCCGACCGAGGTTGGCCAGGTTGGCGGCAAGCATCGGGAAGTCCGGGCGAATGCCGCTGAACGCCGTATTGGCCGCGTCTGCCGCACCCGGCGCGGTGGCCAGCACGCTGCGGAACTGCGGATCAGCGTTGTTGAACTGTGTCGTGACCCGCGCGAGGCCGTCGGCCAGCGACTTGATGTCGTCGCCCGCGCGGATCTGAGACTGCAGGAAGGGGCCGGCCTGGTCGATCAACTGGGTGGTCTGTCCGGCACTGGCGTTGGCCTCATCGATCAGCAGTCGCGTCGACTGGATCATTCGGGCCAGTTCCGGCCCGGACCCGTTGAACGCCTTGAACGCCTCCCGCAGGACGTCCTGCAGTCGACTGTTGCTGACGCTGTCCACCAGCGCGTTGGCCTGCCGCAGCAGGCTCGAGATGTCCTGGCCCACCGCGGTCCGGTCCTGGCCGATGCTGGCGCCGTTGCGCAGTTTCTCGGTCGTGGCCTCCGTACCCTCCGGCGGCACCAGGTCGATGTACTGCTCACCGACGGCCGAGACGCTCTTCACCGTCGCAGTGACGTTGTCGGGGACCGGGGTGTTGCTGTTGAGCCGCATCTGAGCGACCACGCCGTTGTCGGTGAGCCCCACCGACTCGACGCGCCCGATCGTCACGCCGCGGTAGGTGACGTTGGCGTTCTCGTAGATACCGCCGCCTGCGGAGAAGTTGGCGTCGATCTTGTAGGAGCCGATGCCCACCTTGGCCGGCAGATGCAGGTAGAACACCGCAATGGCGGTGACCGTGAGCACCGTGACGATCGAGAAGATCAACAGCTGGATCCGTGAGAGACGATCGATCATCAGCGCGGTCCCTTCTCACCGGGAACGTCACCTGCGGGGATCTTGAACGGATCGGCGGCCTGACCCGAGAGGTTGGCCATCTGCCCGGTCAGGAAGTCCGGCGGATTGAGGACCTCGCTCATATGCTTCATGTTCGGATCGAGCCCCGATGTGGTGAAGACCGACTCGCCCAGGCGCCGCAGCGTCAAGTCGAAGGTCGCGTACACGTTCAGATAGTCGCCACGGACCGCGTTGCGCATGTACCGGCGGTCGAAGGGGAAGGTCGGGATGAACGTCAAACCCGTGATCAGGTTGTCGGCGTTCTCCGCGAACGCCCGGATCACCGGATAGAGATCCTTGAAGTCCGCGGCGAAGTCGTCCTTGGTCTTGGACAGCACGTTGGCCGCGACGGTTCCCACCCGCCCCAACGCGGTCAGGGCGTCGACGATGTTGGCGCGGTTGCGGTTGAGCACCTCGAGCGCCTCTGGCAGCGTCTCGAGCGTGCGCCCCAGGCTGTCCCGGCTGTTGGCCAGGGTCGACGAAAGGCGGTTCAGACCATCCAACGCCGCAATGATGTCGTTGGTCTGCATTTGCAGCGAGTTGGTCAGCTCAGCCAGCTTGGGCATCAGGCCCGCGAAACTGCCGGCCCGGCCCGCCACCGCGGCGTAGGCCTCATCGGTGATGTCCTGCAGCGCACCGAGATTGCCCTTGTTGACCACGAAGCCCAGCGACGACAGCACCTCTTCGGTGGTCGGATAGCGGCCGGCCCGGCTCTCCGGAATGTTGGCGCCGTCGACCAGCCTTCCCTCGGCGGGTTCCCCGACCGGGGGCGCGAGTTCGATGTGCTGAGAACCCAACAGCGACGTCTGCGCGACACGCGCGATGGCGTTGGCGGGAAGTTCGACGTGCGAGTCGACCGAGAGCTTCACCGCGGCGAAGAACGTCCCGTCGGCGCGCTGGACCGCTTCGATCCCCGAGACGCTGCCCACCGTGACGTCGTCGACCAGCACTGGCGAGTTCTGCGGCAGGGTCGCGACGTCGGGAAGCTCCACAGTGACCGAATACGAGCCTGGGCCATGCCCTTTGGTGCCGGGCATGTTGATCGAGTTCAGCCCGCCGAACGAGCAACCCGCCAGCATAGTCGCGCTGACACCCAGCACAACGGCCCGGTGTCCACCCCTGCGCCACGCGACCACGTTCCCCGCCTTCGTTCGTCGTCCTCCGGTGACCATCAGCCACCACCTCCCGGTGCCGCCGCCGGCGCTGGCGGCGCCTCGGGTGCGGGACCCGGCGCGGGTCCGCTGCCGACGATGAAGGGCGGCCCGGGTGAGATCTGGCCAGGATCGGCGGCCGGGGGCAGAACCATGTCACCGAGCGTCGCGCCCGGCGGGATCGCCGGCGGTGTCACGCCCGGGGCGGGCTGCCATTGCAGGTAGGGCACCGGCGTCTGGGCCTTGGCCTCGGTCTCCGGGGTGTCGTAGATGATCTGACCCTTGTAGGCCGTGATGCTGTTGATCGGGTGGAACAGCAGGGGCGGGAAGTTCATCGTGATCCGGCGCAGCACCGGACCCATCCGCTGCTTGCAGATCTCGGCGCGCTTGATGTTGTCGCCGTTGGCGGTGGCGCCGGTGTCGAACGTGCCACCGCAGATGAACTGCACGGGGTTGGCGAAGTTCGGCAGAGACAGCACGCCGCCGACGGTGCCCTGCGCGGGGTTGTAGATGTTGTAGAAGTTCGCCAGGCCGTTCGGCGTGACGTGCAGGATCTGTTCGAGGTCGTCACTCTGGTTGGACATCAGCGACGTCAGCTCGGTCAGCTTGTTGACCGAACCGATCAGCGTCTCGTTGTTCTCGTCGAGGAACCCGCGCACGTCGCTCAGAGCCTGGTTGAGGGTGCCCAGGGTGGAGTCCAGGCCCGAGGTGCTCGCGGCGAGCACCTGAGACACCGACGCCACGTGGTTGGAGAACTGCACGATCTGTTCGTTGCTCTGCGACAGCGCGTTCACCAGAAGCTGCAGGTTCTTGACCGTCCCGAACAGGTCCGTGCGCGAGTCACCGAGTCGGCCCGCGGTCTGCGACAACTCCCGCAGCACGTCTCGGAACGAGTCGCCGTTCCCGTCGAACGTGGTGGCGGCCTGGTCGACGAACTCGGTCAGTGGCCCCTGCAGGCTGCCCTGCTCGGGGCCCAGTGTCTCCGACAGCTTGGAGAGTTCGGTTTTGACCTCGTCCCACTCCACCGGCACACCCGTGCGGTCCAGGCCGATGGTCGCGCCGTCGGCGAGCACCTGGGCGTTCGAGCCCGGCTCGTAGGCCGGGGTGAGCTGAATGAAGCGCGCCGCCACCAGATTCGGTGACACGACGATGGCCTGAGCGTCGGCGGGCACCACGACGTCGCCGGAGACCGACATCGTGATCTTGACGTCGGAGACCCGCGGTTCGATCGAGTCGATGGTGCCGACGGGGACACCGACCACCCGCACCTCGTCGCCCGGGTACAGACCCACCGCGGACGAGAAGTAGCCGATGACCTTGTAGGTGGACCGACCCGGCCACAGCACGTACAGGCCGACGGCCAGCGCGGCCACCAACGCGGTGACCAGGGCGATCAGCAGCCCACGATTGCGGTGCCAGGGCGTGGCAGTCTGGGTATCGGTCATGGTGACTTCGGCCTCAGGATGAGACGTTCGGCGATCATGCCCTTCAGGTAGTCGGAGAGGCTGTCAGGAAGCTTGCCGGGTTGGAAGTAGCTGTCCAGCAGGACTTCTGAGATCGTCGCCGGCGGCAGGCCGTACAGGTTGATCTGGAAGCCGGGCGCCGAGCCCACCACCTCACCGAGCGCGGTGGCGTAACCGGGCAGGCGCTTGAGGGCCTGGCTGATCTGCTCACGGCGGCTGTTGAGGTTGTCCAGGACCAGATTGAGCTTGGTCAGCGCCGGACCGAACTCCTTGCGGTTGTCGGCGACGAATCCCGAGATCTGCTGGGACACATCGTCGATTCCGGCAATCAGCGAGGACAGTGCGGCGCGGCGTTCGTCGAGCGCGGCGAAGAGTTGGTTGCCGTCGACGATCAGCTGGTTGACCTGCTTGGCGCGCTGTCCGAGCGTGTTGGTGACGGACCTGCTGTGCGCCAACAGCTCACCGAGGGCCTCGTCGCGCGCGTTGATGCTGCGCGACAGGTCGGCGATGCCGTCGAGGGCACCCCGCAACTGCGGTGTCGCCTCACGCAACGAGTCGGTCAGCGTGCGCAGCGCCTGCTCCAACTGGGGCTTGTCGAGTGCCGCGGTGTTGGCGCCGAGGTCCTGCAGGGCGGCGTTAAGGGTGTACGGGGTCGTGGTGCGCCCCAACGGGATTGTGGTCGCCTCGCCGCCACCGGCCGGTTTGACGTCGAGCGACTTCTGCCCGAGCACCGTGTCGGTCTTGATGGCGACCAGGGTCTGGTCCCCAACCTGGATTCCGCGGTCGACCGTGAAGCTGACCTTTGCGGCGTTGCCCGCCAGGCCGATCGATTCGACATGACCGACCTTGATGCCGGAGATGTTGACGTCGTTGCCCGGCGAGATGCCGCCGGCATCGCTGAAGTAGGCCTCGTAGGTCTTGCCCTGGGGCCAGAACGGCAGCTTGGTGTAGCCGAACGACACGAGGATCAGGCACACGACCACCACGATGCCGAAGACACCGGTCCGGACGGGATTGGACCCGTCAGTTGTCCTTGGCAGGAGAGCACCTCCCCTGAGACGGGTCCGGCGGTCCGCCGAACGGGATCAGGATGTCACTGCCCGCGGGTCCGTTGATCTTCAGTCGGACCGAGCAGTAATAGATGTTGAAGAACGAGCCGTAGGCGCCGAGTGCGTTGAGGCGCAGGTAGTTCTCGGCCAATGGGTCGAGGGTGTCGTTGACGTCCTGCTTGCGCTCGTCGAGCTTTGCGGCCAGCGGACGCAGATTCTCGATGACACCCTGGACCGGCCGGCGACTCTTGGCCAGCATGTCGGTGAGGTCCGCCTCGGCCGCCGCGAGCGGCGGAATGGCGTTGGCGATCGGATCCGCGTTCTGCGCGAGGCCGGTGATCAGCTGCTGCAGCTGATCGACACTCTTGTCGAACTGCGCACCCTTGTCGTCGACGGTCTTGATCACCGTGTTGAGGTTGCTGATGACGTCACCGATCAGTTGGTCACGCGCGGCCAGGTCGGTGGTGAAAGCACTTGTGCTCGACAGTGTCTCGGCAAGCGCGCCACCCTGGCCCTGGAGCATCTCGATGACCGCGTTGCTGACCTCGTTCACCTTGTTGCCGTCCAGGCCCTTGAGCACAGGACGCAGGCCACCCAGCAGCGCGTCGAGGTCGAGTGCGGGCTCGGTGTTGTCCAGGCCGATCGTGCCGCCGCCGGGGAGCTTCCTCAGTTCGCCTTGGCCGGAAGTGATTTCGAGGTACCGATCCCCCACCAGGTTCTCGTAACGGATCAGCGCCCGAGTCGAGGTGTAGAGCTGATACTTCTTGTTCACGTCGAACGTCACGTCGACGGTGTTGTCCTCGGCCAGCTTGATCGACTTGACCGTGCCGACCGGCACACCGGCGATGCGCACGTCCTGACCGCTCTTGAGCCGGGAGGCGTTCTCGAAGATCGCGTGATAAGTGTTGCCCGCCGCGAACCGGAACTCGCCGAACACCACCACCAGGCTGGCGGCCACCAGCAGCATGACGGTGGTGAACACGCCGACCTTGACCAGGGTTCCGTTCTCGCCCATCAGAAGTCATCTCGCTCGGCAAAGGCACCGTTGAACAGGAACTGCAGAGTCGACGGTGCGTCGAACTGCAACTCGGTGTTGGGCTGGAAGGGCACGTAGGCGTTGTCGGTCACCAGGAACGGCGCCCGGTACCAGGAGCCACCGAACTGCTTGCTCGGGATATCAGGCAGGCCACGGCAGTTGGGGCCACCGGTGGCGTTCACGATCGGCAGGCTCTCCGGGTAGGTGTACGCAGGCGAGCCGGGCAGGAAGTTCGACGACACGAACAGGCCCGGTCGGGTGCCACCGATGATGGGGCCGAACTTGGAGGCCGCGTCCACCATGGCCTCCAGCAGGCAGCCGAACACCGGTGAGTAGTCGCCCAGCACCTTGGCCGGGGCCCGGGCCCTCTGGATCGCCGCGATGTAGTCCTCGGCGGCGGGCGCAAGCGTGTCGTGGGCGTTGTTGGCCAACCCCGTCGCCGCGAGCAGGGTCGCGTTGAGGTTGTCCTGCTCGTCGATGATGGTCTGACTCAGCGCCGGTGCGCTGTCGAACACCCGCGCCAGATCTGGCGCGGCGTCGGCGTAGATGTTGGCCACGACCGCGGCCTGCTGAAAGTCGGACTGCAGCGTGGGCAGCTTGGGGTTGATCTGGTCCAGGTAGCCGTTCAGACCGGCCAGCGCCGCACCCAAGTTGTCACCGTTGCCGCGCAACCCGTCACCGAGTGCGGTCAGGGTGGCGTTGAGGTGGATCGGGTCGATTTTGTGGAGCACGTCGGTGAGCGTCTGGAACAGCGTGTTGACCTCGAGTTGCACGCTGGCGTCGTCGATCCTCGCGCCGGGTTGCATCCGGCCTTCGGGGTCCGTGGGCGTGAGGAACTCGACCGACTTGGCGCCGAACACCGTGTTGCCGGCGATCTGCACATCCGCGTTGGCCGGGATGTGGCGCAGTTGGCTGCTGTCGACGGCGAGGGTCAGCTTGGCGCGATCGCCCTCGTACTCGATCTTCTTGACCTTGCCGACCTGGATGCCGCGGTATTTCACCTTGGCGTCCTGCTCCATGACCAGGCCCGCGCGGGGTGAGATCACGGTGATCGCGTCGGTCGAGGTGAACGCGGCGGTGTAGCCGAGGTAGGTGAACACCGCGGCAGCCGCGATGATCGAACCGAGGATGGCCGCGGCCACCCTCACATGCGTGCGTTTCGCTTCGCCTTCTGCCATGTCGCGCTACCCGGAGAGGTTGAAGTTGCCGGACCCGCCGTACACGGCGAGTGAGATGAACAGCGTGATGACGACGACCACGATCAACGAGGTGCGCACCGCGTTGCCGACCGCGATGCCCACGCCGACCGGTCCGCCGGAGGCGTTGTAGCCGTAGTAGGTGTGCACGAGCATGACCGCGATAGACATCACGATCGCCTGCAGGAACGACCACAGCAGGTCACTGGGCACCAGGAAGGTGTTGAAGTAGTGGTCGTAGAGGCCCGCCGACTGACCGTTGATGAAGACTGTGGTGAACCGGGCCGCGAAGAACGCCGCCAGCACCGACAGCGAGTACAGCGGGATGATCGCGATCAGGCCGGCCATCAGGCGCGTGGACACCAGATAGGACACCGAGTGCACGGCCATCGACTCGACTGCGTCGATCTCCTCGGCCACTCGCATCGCGCCCAACTGGGCCGTGGTTCCGGCACCGATCGTGGCGGCCAGGGCGATCCCGGCGACGATCGGCGCAACCACACGCACGTTCAGGAACGCTGAGAGGAATCCGGTCAGGGCCTCGATGCCGATGTTGCCCAGCGACGAGTAACCCTGCACCGCGATGACACCACCGGAGGCCAGCGTCAGGAACGCCGCGACACCCACGGTGCCACCGATGATCGCCAGCGCGCCGGTGCCCATGGTCATCTCGGCGATGAGGCGGACGGTCTCGCGGCGGTACTTCCTCAGCGCGTTCGGGATGTAGCGCACCGACTCGCCGTAGAACAGCGCCTGCTCGCCGAACCCGTCGACCACCCGGGGCAGCCCCGCGACGAAACGGCGCAGGCGCAGTGTGGCGTCGTAACTGCTGAAGCCGCTCATCGCTCCAACACCCTCACGCCGATCGCGGTCATGATGACGTTGATGACGAACAGGCAGATAAAGGCGTAGACCACGGTTTCGTTGACCGCCACGCCCACACCCTTGGGGCCACCCTGCACGGTCAGCCCGCGATAGCAGCCGACGAGGCCGGCGACCACACCGAACAGCAGGGCCTTGACCTCAGCGAGCAGCAGTTCCGGCAGGCCGGTGAGCACGGTGAGGCCGTTGATGAATGCGCCGGGGTTGACGCCCTGCAGGAAGACTGAGAACACGTAGCCACCGGCGATGCCGATTGCGCACACCAGGCCGTTGAGGAGCAGCGCGACGAACGTCGAGGCGAGCACCCGGGGCACGACGAGTCGCTGGATCGGATCGATGCCGAGCACGCGCAACGCGTCGATCTCTTCGCGGATGGTGCGGGCGCCCAGATCGGCACAGATGGCCGTCGCGCCGGCGCCGGCCACCACGAGCACCGTGACCACGGGGCCCAACTGGGTGACGGTGCCGAATGCGGTGCCCGCGCCGGACAGGTCGGCGGCGCCGATCTCGCGCAACAGGATGTTCAGCGTGAATGCGACCAGCACGGTGAACGGAATCGAGACCAGCAGCGTCGGGATCAGCGAGACGCGGGCAATCATCCAGGTCTGGTCGAGGAACTCGCGAAACTGAAAGGGTCGCGCGAACATCGCCCGGAAGGTGTCGATCGACATCTCGAAGAAGCCGCCCACGGCCCGAGCCGGAACCGCGAGCTGTTCGATCAACCTCGGTCCCCTTCTCGTCCGGCGTAGTGCAGATGTACGAACTCTTGCCGCGTAATTGTTGCCTTGGCGAAGTATTTGCTGACTGCTGCTCGCGGTGCTTTCTCACCCGATTCGACCTTCGAACCTGTGAGATCGCCCATATTAAACTAGAACACGTTCCCAGTGTCAAAGAACGCAGAGATGAGACAGGAACGATATATCTGTCCAGGTCAAGGCATGTGTGACCTAGATCACCTTAGAACGTGTTCTAGTCTCGCCGGGCGCCCGCAACCCCTTTAGGAGCCGTCAATTATCGAGAAGCCCGACTGCGGAAAACATCCGCGACGGATCCCGATCGGCAAAGTAGGAGCCCACGGCCGAACCCAACGCTGCGGGGTCCCACGCGCCGCCCTCGGCGTCGAACCTCTCCTCGACTACCGGCGGCGCCACCAGCGCCACCGACGGCCCATAGACGATGAACACCTGGCCGTTGACGGCCTCGGCCGCAGGAGAGGCCAGGTAGTGCACCAGCGTCACGACATGCTCGGGTGACAGGCTGTCCACCTCACCCTCGGCCAGTTCCGGAGCCGACCCGAACGTCTCTGCGGTCATGGGCGTGCGCGCCCGAGGGCAGATCGCATTCGCCCGCACGCCGTAGCGGGCGAGCCCGCGGGCGGCCGACACCGTGAGAGCCGTGATGCCGGCCTTGGCTGCGCCGTAGTTGGCCTGACCGGGCGGGCCACCCAGTCCCGCCTCAGACGACGTGTTGACCAGACGTCCGTAGACGGTCCCGTCGCCCTCTTTGGCCTTGTCCCGCCAGTAGGTCGCGGCGTTGCGCGTCAGCAGGAAGTGACCGCGCAGATGCACCGCGATGACCGAGTCGAAGTCCTCGTCGGACATGTTGAACAGCATCCGGTCCCGGGTGATGCCCGCGTTGTTCACGACGATGTGCAGACCGCCGAGTCCGTCGGCGGTGGCGACCAGTTCGTCGGCCGTCGAGCGCGCACTGATGTCGCCGGCGACGGCCACACCCTTGCCTCCCGCGGCGATGATCTCGTCGATCACGTCGGAGGCGTCGAGTGCCTTGGCGATGTCGTTGACCACCACCGTCGCGCCGGCGCGGGCAAGGCCGACGGCCTCAGCCCGACCCAGGCCTGCCGCGGCGCCGGTGACGACCGCGACCTTCCCCGACAGATCGAGGGCACCCTGATCCTGCTTTACATTCGATGTCACTTATGAATACCTCTAGTCTCGGCGGTTCAGGGCGGCGCGGGGGCATTCGGCGATCGCCTGCTCGGCCAGGCCCTCCTGATCGGCGGGCACGACATCGACCTTCATCACGGCGTAATCGTCGTCGTCGAGGTCGAACAGGTCTGGCGCGATTCCCACGCATACCGCGTTGCCTTCACAGCGATCGCGGTCAACTTCGACTCGCATGAGCACTCTCCTCCCGCACTTCACGGCGCCGACGGACCAGCCGCCGACAGGGCTGGCCAACAGAATAGGACGTCTGCCGTGTCAAGCCAGTGTTGCACCGTTCTGGACCCCAAGACTAGAACGTGTTACAACGAGGTTGGTGCATGGGGCGAGCAGAGTCCCGCACAGATCGCAGAACAGCACCGGAGAAGTGAGGACGTTCGATGCGGATCGGCTACACCCCAGAGCAGGAGGAGCTGCGCCGCGAGCTGCGCGCCTACTTCACCAAGCTCATGACTCCGGAGCGGGCCGAGGCGCTGGCCTCCAACGACGGCGAAGTCGGGCGCGGCAACGTCTATCGCGAGACCGTTGCCCAGATGGGCAAGGACGGCTGGCTGACCCTGTCGTGGCCCAAGGAGTTCGGCGGACAGGCTCGTCCCCCGATGGACGGGCTGATCTTCAACGACGAGGCCGCGATCGCCAATGTGCCGGTGCCCTTCCTGACCATCAACAGCGTGGCGCCCACGATCATGGCGTACGGCACCGACGAACAGAAGAAGTTCTTCCTGCCCAAGATCGCCGCGGGTGACCTGCACTTCTCCATTGGATACTCGGAGCCCGGCGCGGGCACCGACTTGGCGGCGCTGCGCACGACGGCCGTCCGCGACGGCGACGACTACGTCATCAATGGCCAGAAGATGTGGACCAGCCTGATCGCCTACGCCGACTACGTATGGCTGGCCGTCCGCACCAATCCCGAAGCCAAGAAGCACCGCGGCATCTCGATGCTGATCGTGCCCACCACGGCCGAGGGCTTCTCCTGGACTCCGGTGCACACCATGTCCGGTGTCGACACCAGCGCCACCTACTACCAGGACGTGCGCGTGCCCGTGACCAACCTCGTGGGCGAGGAGAACGCGGGCTGGAAGCTCGTCACGAACCAGTTGAACCACGAGCGCGTCGCGCTGGTGTCGGCGCAGCCGATCTTCGTTGCGCTGGACGGTGTCCGCGACTGGGCACAGAACACCAAGGACGCACACGGCAATCGGCTCATCGACTCCGAGTGGGTGCAGCTGAACCTGGCGCGGGTGCACGCCAAGGCCGAAGTGCTCAAGCTGATCAACTGGGAACTCGCCTCTGCGGAGCACACCGCTCCCTCGCCGGCCGACGCCTCGGCCGCCAAGGTGTTCGGCACCGAACTGGCGACTGAGGCCTACCGGCTGCTGATGGAGGTGCTGGGCACCGCCGCCACACTGCGTCCCAACTCGCCCGGAGCACTCCTGCGCGGCCGCATCGAGCGCATGCACCGGTCGTGCCTGATCCTCACCTTCGGCGGCGGCACCAACGAGATCCAACGAGACATCATCGGCATGGTCGCACTCGGCCTGCCCCGCGTGAACCGCTGAGGGAGACGGGAACTTTCATGGATTTTTCAACCACTGAAGCGTCCGGCGACCTCGGCGGACTGGTCCGCACCATCACCGAGTCGGTGTGCACACCTGAGCGCCAGCGTGAACTCGACGGACTCCCACAGCGTTTCGACGAGACACTGTGGAGCAAGCTGATCGACGCCGACGTGCTGTCGGCCGCAGCGCCGGAGGTGCTCGGCGGAGGCGGTTACGGAGTGCTGGAGCAGACCGCGGTGCTCGAGGCACTGGGCCGTCAACTGGGCGCCGTCCCCTACCTCGAGTCCGTGGTGGTCGCGGCGGGCGCGCTGGCCGAATTCGGTGCGCAGGCGCTGCAGGAGGACTGGGGCAAACCCGCGGTCGCCGGAACCAAAGTGTTGACCCCCGCGCTCGTCGGGGTGATGGGCGAGGGGCCCGTGCGGGCCGCTGAAGACGGTACCGGCCACCGCCTGACCGGGAGCCGCACCCAGGTCGCGTTCGCACCCCTCGCCGACGCGTTCCTGGTGCCCGCCGAGACCGGTTCGGGGACAGCGGTGTTCGTGGTGACCAAGGACGATGCCGGGGTCACGGTGTCCACCTTGGACACCACAGGACACGGCAGCGTCGGTCATGTGGAACTGCAGGACGTGGCCGTCGGGCCCGACCGCCTGGTGGGCTCCGTCGAGCAGGGCGGCGCGGTGCTGGCGTGGCTGACCACCCGGCACCTGCTCGCGCTGTCGGCCCGCCAACTCGGAGTCTTGGACCGCGCACTCGAACTCACCTCGATCTACGCCCGGGAGCGCGAACAGTTCGACCGTCCCATCGGCAGCTTCCAGGCCGTGTCCGCACGCCTGGCCGACGGTTACATCGACATCAAGGGCCTGCGACTGACTCTCACCCAGGCCGCCTGGCGACTCTCGGAGGACCTGCCTGCCGACGTCGACGTGCGGACCGCCGCGTTCTGGGCCGCCGAGGCCGGGCATCGGGTCGCTCACACCGCAGTGCACGTGCACGGCGGCGTGGGAATCGACATGGACCACCCGATCCACCGGTACTTCCTGGCCGCCAAGCAGACCGAGTTCGCGCTCGGCAGCGCGACTGGTCAACTGCTGGCCATCGGCCGCGACCTGGCCGACACACCCGTCTGACCTGTGGCTGACCCGACCGTCTCACGCCTGCTGTCCGCACTGGCCGAGGTCGACGACCGCGGCGTGTACTCCGGGGACGATCCGCAGGCCGGCACCTCGTTCGTCAGTTGGCGCAACCACATTCGGGACGGCGCCGCACTTGCGGCGACGCTGCGGGATCGACTCGACCCCGCCCAACCCCCGCATGTGGGAGTGCTGCTCGGCAACACACCGTTCTTCAGCACCGTGCTGGTCGCTGCAGCGTTGTCGGGCATCGTGCCGGTGGGCCTGAACCCCACCCGCCGCGGTGCCGCACTGCAGCGTGACGCCGACTTGGCCGACTGCCAACTGGTGCTCGCCGACAGCAGCGCGCCCGAGGCGGGTGTCGGGATCGACACGGTGGATGTGGAATCCGACGCGTTCGCCGCCGAACTCGCCCGCCACCGAGACGCCGACGTCACGTTCCGCACCGCCGATCCTGACGACCTGTTCATGCTGATCTTCACCTCCGGCACGAGCGGCGACCCGAAGGCCGTGCGGTGCACGCACGAGAAGGTGGCGTTCCCCGGAATCATGCTGGCGGAGAGATTCGGTCTGGGCCCGGCCGACACCTGTTACCTGTCGATGCCGCTGTTCCACTCCAACGCGATCATGGCCGGCTGGGGTCCAGCCGTGGCGGCTGGCGCGTCAATTGCCCTGCGGCGCAGATTCTCCGCATCGCAGTTCTTCCCCGATGTTCGTCGCTTCGGTGCGACGTATGCCAACTATGTCGGCAAGCCGCTGTCCTACGTTCTGGCGACCCCGCCACAACCCGATGACGCCGACAACCCCCTGCGCGTCGCGTACGGCAACGAGGGTGCGCCGCGTGATTTGACCCGGTTCGCCGAACGCTTCGGAGTCCAGGTGGTCGACGGCTTCGGATCCAGCGAGGGTGGCGTCGCGATCGCGCGCACACCAGACACCCCGGAGGGTGCGCTCGGCCCACTGGTTAACGGTGTCGACATCATCGACGTCGACACGGGGAAGCCCTGCCCGCCCGGCCTGGTCGGTGAACTGGTGAACACCACGGGGCGTGGCCAGTTCCGCGGCTACTACAACGATCCCGACGCCGAGGCCGAGCGCCTTCGCGGCGGCGTGTACCACAGCGGCGACCTGGCCTACCGCGACGAGAACGGGTTCGCCCACTTCGCGGGCCGCCTTGGTGATTGGATGCGCGTAGACGGCGAGAACCTCGGCACCGCGCCCATCGAACGCATCCTGCTGCGGTTCTCCGGGGTGACCGAAGTGGCCGTGTACCCGATCCCCGATCCGGCCGTGGGTGATCAGGTGATGGCGGCCCTCGTGCTGGCCGACGGGGCACCCTTCGACATCGGCGAGTTCCACGAGTTCCTCAGTGCGCAGACCGATCTCGGCCCCAAGCAGTGGCCGTCGTTCGTCAGGGTCAGCTCCGCACTGCCCCGCACCGAAACCTTCAAGGTGCTCAAACGACAGTTGGCGGCCGAGGCCACCTCATGTCCCGACCCGGTGTACCCGATCACCCGACGGAGATGACGCGCTTCTCGGTGGCGCCCAGAACAAGGCTTGTCCAGAAGGCCGAGTAGTTTCGGCCCATCGCGTCAATCAGGTGCTGGGTTTCACCCGACGATCGACGGGATGACGGCCTCGATCAGGTGCGGTCCGGTTTCGGCGAAGGCCTCGGCGAGCGCAGCGGTCAGGTCCTCGGCCGTGGTGACGCGCCGGGCCGGGACTCCCATGCCCTCGGCGATCTTGACGAAATCAATTGCCGGACGGCCCAAGTCGAGAAGATCGAGTGCGCGCGGGCCGGGTGTGTCGGCATTCTCGGCGCCCACGCGCTGCAGTTCGATGCGCAGGATGTCATAGGCGCCGTTGTTGAGGATCACGGTCGTCACGTTCAGGTTCTCCCGGGCCTGGGTCCACAGCGCCGACACCGTGTACATCGCCGAACCGTCGGCCTGCAGCGACAGGATGGGCCGGTCCGGGGCGGCGATCGCGGCGCCGATGGCCGCGGGCATTCCGTAGCCGATGGCGCCACCGGTCAGCGTCAGCACGTCGTGCGCCGGCGCCCCGGCAGTGCTGGCCGCCAACATCACACCCGCGGTGTTGGATTCGTCGACGATGACCGTCCCCTCCGGCAGCATCGCACCCACAGCCGCGGCCACGGACACCGCGGTCAACGGTCCCGTCGGCAGCTCCGGGCGCGCCGCAGGCGCGAGGGCGGCGGTGGTGTCTGGAGCGAGTTCGTCGGCGAGGAGTTCGAGTGCCTCGGCGGCGCCCCGGTGGCCTGCCAGGGTGAGCGGGGCGCAGCCGTCGGGCACCAGGTCGCTGCGCTTACCCGGATAGGCGAAGAAGGACACCGGCGATCGGGCGCCGGCCAGGATCAGATGCTGTGTGCCCGCCAGTTGCGCCTCGGCAGCCTCGGCGAAGTAGGCGAGCCGGTCGACGGCCGGCACACCCGCGCCGCGCTCCAGCCTCGTCGGGAATGTCTCGCACAGCACACGGGCACCGGTGCGCTCGGCGATGCGCACCGCGGCCGACAGACCTGACGCGCGCGTGGCGTCGCCGCCGATCAGGATGACTGTGGGATCCCCAGACCGAAGCGCCTTCGCGGCGGCGCGCACGGCATCGGTGTCGACCTGCGGATCCGACGAGACCGGGCCGGGTTCTGCGGGGTCGCCGCCCTCGGACCACGACACGTCGGCGGGCAGGATCAGCGTGGCGATCTCTCCATTGCGGCTGGCCTCGATGGCGGCCGCAGCGTCGACGCCGACGTCGGCGACGCGTTGCGTTCGACGGACCCAGCCCGAAACCGTGCCCGCCACTGCGTCAATGTCGGATTCCAGTGGTGCGTCGTACTTCTTGTGGTGGGTCGCGTGGTCTCCGACGACTACGACCATCGGGACGTGCGCGCGCCGCGCGTTGTGCAGGTTGGCCAGGCCGTTGCCGAGTCCTGGGCCGAGATGCAGCAGGACCGCCGCGGGTTTGTCGGCCATCCGCGCGTAGCCGTCGGCGGCGCCGGTGGCCACGCCCTCGAAGAGGCCGAGCACACCGCGCATCGCGGGCACCCGGTCGAGGGCGGCCACGAAGTGCATCTCCGAGGTGCCCGGATTGGCGAAGCAGACGTCGACGTCGTGGTTCAGCAGACTGGCGAGGAGGGCTTGGGCACCGTTCACAGTCCCCATCCTGTCCCCTCACCACCCTCCCCTGGCCGCGAAACTGCTGCGAATGCGAAATTCCGAGAGTTATTTCGCATTCACAGCAGTCTCGGCGGAGCGCAGGAGGCGGGTCAGCTCTCGCGGATGCCGTCGAGGCGCTTGGTGGCGTCCTCGAAACCGCTCACCAGTTCGGCGATGATGTCGGCGACGGGGCGAATCTCGTTCATCCGGCCGACGATCTGTCCGACCGGCATGGCCACCGCGGTCGGGTCCTTCGACTCGCTCATCCGCTGATGGGCCTCGCTGACCAGGATGTTCTGCAGCGGCATGGGCAGCGGTTCGGGTGCGCCCTCGGCGTCCCACGCGTCGGTCCAGCGACTCTTGAGCAGGCGCGCGGGCTTGCCGGTGTAGATGCGACGGCGCACGGTGTCGGCCGACGTGGCGTTGAGCATGGCCTCCTGCACCACCGAGCGACCGGAGTCCAACCGCACGCCCAGGTCGTACTCGGCCGACGTCAGGAACGCCGAGCCCATCCAGACGCCCTGCGCGCCCAGCGCGAGCGCCGCGGCGACCTGGCGGCCCGTGCCGATGCCACCCGCGGCCAGCACGGGGGCCTTGCCGTCGAGCGCGTCGACGATCTCGGGCCACAGCACCATGGAACCGATCTCGCCAGTGTGTCCGCCGGCCTCATGCCCCTGCGCGACGACGATGTCGACACCGTTCTCCACATGGCGCAGAGCGTGTTTGGCGCTGCCCGCGAGCGCCGCCACCGGGACACCGGCCTGGTGTGCCTGGTCGATGACGTCCTTGGGCGGTGAACCCAGCGCGTTGGCGATGAGCTTGATCGGGTGCTTGAGCGCGACGTCGACGTGGCTGCGCGCCACCGAGTGCAGCCAGCCCAGGACGCCCTCGTTGCGGGCCTCGTCCTCGGCCAGGGGTGGCACACCGAGGTCGGCGAGCGTCTTGGCGACGAAGTCGCGGTGAGTCTGCGGGACCAGCTTGTTGATGTCGACGGCCGTGCCCTCGGTGGGCACCTTGGCGGGCATCACGATGTCGACGCCGTACGGCTTACCGTCGGTGTTGGCGTCCATCCACTGCAGGACCTCTTCGAGGTCGTCCGCGTCGTTGAACCGGACGCAGCCGAGCACGCCCAGTCCACCGGCCTTGCTGACCGCGGCCGCGACCTTCTCCGACGGCGTGAAGACGAAGATCGGGTATTCGATCCCGAACCTTTCCGTCAGTTCTGTTTTCATCAGGCTTTGGCTCCCACGTGGTTGGCATGCACTTCGTCTGCGGTCCGCTCCTCGGTGGTGTCCTTGGCCCATCGGTAGTCGGGCTTGCCCGCGGGTGACCGCTTGACCTCGTCGACCAGCCAAAGGCTGCGCGGCACTTTGTATCCCGCGATCTGAGTACGGGCGAAGGCATCGAGTTCGGCGAGCGTCGGGCGGGTGCCCTCACGCGGTTGCACGACGGCGGCGACATGTTGGCCGAACCGCTCGTCGGGCACGCCGACGACCAGTGCGTCGAACACGTCGGGGTGGCCCTTGAGCGCGGCCTCGACCTCTTCGGGGTAGATCTTCTCGCCGCCGCTGTTGATCGACACCGATCCGCGGCCGAGCATCGTCACGCTGCCGTCGGCCTCGACCTCGGCGTAGTCGCCCGGGATCGCGTAGCGCACGCCGTTGATCGTCTGGAACGTCTCGGCGGTCTTCTTCTCGTCCTTGTAGTAGCCGACGGGAATGTGGCCGCGCTTGGCGATGATGCCGCGCACCCCGGAACCAGGCTTGACCTCGTTGCCGTCCTCGTCGAGCACGACGGTGTTCTTGTCGATCGTGACACGGGGACCGCCGGTGTGCGACTCGCCCTTGGCCACGATGCTGGTGCCGCCGAATCCCGTCTCCGACGATCCGATCGAGTCGGTGATGATGCGGTTGGGCAGCAGTTCGAGGAACTTCTCCTTGAGGCTCGTGGAGAACAGCGCGGCCGTGCTGGCGAGCAGGAACAGCGACGACAGGTCGTACTCGTTACCGGCGTCCTGATGTGCCAGAAGGGCGTCCAGAAGCGGGCGGGCCATCGCGTCACCGGTGAAGAACAGCAGGTTCACCTTGTGCTCGTGGATCATCCGCCACACCTGATCGGCGTCGAACTCCGGTGCGAGCACGACGGTCTGGCCGGAGAACAGCGCCATCCAGGTGGCCGACTGCGTGGCACCGTGGATCATCGGCGGGATCGGCAGACGCACCATCGGCGCGTTCTCCTTGGCCTGCTTGGCCAGTCCGTACTCGTCGGCGATCGGCTCGCCCGTCGCAAAGTCGGTGCCGCCGAACAGGACTCGGTAGATGTCCTCATGGCGCCACATGACGCCCTTGGGGAAGCCCGTGGTGCCACCGGTGTAGAGCAGGTAGATGTCGTCCTCGCTGCGCGGGCCGAAGTCGCGGTCCGGCGAGGCCTGCGCCAGCGCGGCCTCGAACTCGACACCGCCGTAGCGCTGGTAGTCGTCGTCGGAGCCGTCCTCGACCACCAGGACGGTCTTGATGTTCGGAGTCTCCGGGAGCACGTTGGTCACGCGGTCGGCGTAGCGCCGCTCATGCACCAGCGCGACCATGTCGGAGTTCTCGAACAGGTACTTCAGCTCGCCCTCGACGTAGCGGAAGTTGACGTTGACGAGGATCGCGCCGGCTTTGACGATGCCGAGCATCGCGACGACGATCTCGATGCGGTTTCGGCAGTACAGGCCGACTTTGTCGTCCTTCTTGACGCCCTGGTCGATGAGGTAGTGCGCCAGGCGGTTGGCTTTCTCCTCGAGTTCGGCATAGGTCAGCTTCTGGTCGCCGCAGATGAGTGCGACACGGTCCGGCACGGCATCGATGGCATGCTCGGCGAGATCCGCGATGTTCAAGGCCATGGCCCTAAACTAGAACGTGTTACATTTCGTGACAAGTTTCTGGCAATGATGCAGGAAGGTGGGCCCCGGTGAGCGAGCCTGAAAAAGGACCCGACGCCCTCGTTGAACAGCGTGGACACACCCTGATCGTCACGTTGAACCGGCCGGAGGCCCGTAACGCTCTCTCGACTGAGATGCTCTCGATCATGGTCGAGGCGTGGGACCGCGTCGACAACGATCCGGACATCCGGACCTGCATCCTGACCGGGGCCGGCGGCTACTTCTGCGCGGGCATGGACCTCAAGTCCGCGACCAAGAAGCCGCCGGGAGATTCGTTCAAGGACGGCAGCTACGACCCGTCGCGCATCGACGGTCTGCTCAAGGGCCGGCGCCTGACCAAGCCGCTGATCGCGGCCGTCGAGGGTCCGGCGATCGCAGGCGGCACCGAGATCCTGCAGGGCACCGACATCCGCATCGCCGGTGAGAGCGCCAAGTTCGGCATCTCCGAAGCCAAGTGGAGCCTGTACCCGATGGGCGGGTCGGCGGTGCGCCTGGTGCGTCAGATTCCCTACACGATCGCGTGCGATCTGCTGCTCACCGGACGGCACATCACCGCGGCCGAGGCGCTGTCGTACGGCCTGATCGGCTATGTGGTGCCCGACGGTTCGGCGTTGGACAAGGCGCTGGAGATCGCCGAGGTGATCAACAACAACGGTCCGCTGGCCGTGCAGGCGATCCTGAAGACCATTCGCGAGACCGAGGGCATGCACGAGAACGAGGCGTTCAAGCCCGACACCGCCAACGGCATCCCGGTGTTCCTGTCCGATGACGCCAAGGAGGGCCCGTTGGCGTTCAAGGAGAAGCGGGCGCCGAACTTCAAGATGAAGTAGGGGCTTTCCCTGCCACCCCCAGTCTTGTGCGGAATTGCAGGCTTTTCGTCGAAAAAGCCTGCAATTCCGCACATTTTGCCCGCCTGTGGATGGCGGTCGGCCGGATTCCGCCGGGGCTGACACAGTGCGGGCATGCAGCAGTTCAATCGGCCCTTTCGCGCCTCCGAGGCCGTGGCCGCTGGCCTTGTCAACCGTGACGGCCTGCACCGACGGCACGTGCCGGTGTACCCGGGCGTGTGGGTGGGCCGCGACGTCGCAATGACTGCGAGCCGAAGCAGCGTGGCAGTGGTCGCGCCGAAAAGGCGTACTCGCGGGCCTGTCCGCCTCCGCGATGCACGGCGCCAAGTGGATCGACGCATCCGAACCCGCCGAACTCGCACACACCAACCGTCGCGCACCCGCAGGACTGGTGGTGCACACCGACACTCTGCTGCCGGGCGAGGTCGCCCGGAGGGCCGGCATGCGACTCACCACGCCAGAGCGCACCGTATTCGACCTCGGCCGTCGCCTCAAGGGGGTCGCCGCTGTGCAGCGGATCGACGCCCTCATGAACGCCACGCAGGTCAAGGCCGAGGACATCGAACCGCTGATCGCCGCGCACCCCCGCGCATGGGGCTTGGGCAAACTGTGTACGACCCTGCCGCTGGTCGACGGCGGCGCCGAGTCACCCTATGAGTCGCTGACTCGGTACCTGCTGGTGCAGCGCGGCTTTCCCAAACCGGAGACGCAGATCGTGGTGCTCGATGAGCACGGCGAGATCTTCGCGGTCCTCGACATGGGCTGGCGTGAGTACCAGGTGGGGGTCGACTTCGACGGTGCGCACCACTGGACCGACCCCCGGCAGCGCCGCAGGGACATCGAGAGGTACGGGTATCTGCCGGAGCTCGGCTGGATCGACGTCCGAGTCAATGCCGGGATCCTGCACAACCGCGTGGAGTGGCTCTACGATCGCGTGGGTGCGGCGCTGATCTCGCGGGGATGCCCCAAGACGTGGTGAAATGTGCGGAATTGTAGGCTTTTTCGTTGAAAGGCCTGCAATTTCGCACAGTTTGACGCCGGGAGGGTTGCCAAGCGACGGGAGGGGGCCAGCCGGGGACGACCCGTGGCGACGGGAGAGCTAAGGCGACGGGAGAGCTAAGAAAGAACCCCCGGGGTGAAGACCACCGGCATCTCCTCAAGCCCGCTGACGAAGTTCGCGGGCCGCAGCGGCAGGCGATCCTCATCGACCAGCCGCAGGTCCGGCATCCGCCGCAGCACATGCTCGAGCATGATCCGCAGCTCCAGCCGGGCCAGCTGGTTGCCCAGACAGAAATGCGTTCCGAAGCCGAAGGCCAAGTGGCTGTTCGGATTCCGATCGATGCGGAACTCGTCGGGATCACCGAACACCGACTCGTCGAAGTTCGCCGACTCGAACATCAGCATGATCTTCTCGCCGGCCTTCAGCGACGTGCCGTGGAACTCGGTGTCGGCGGTCAGGGTCCGGCACATGTTCTTCACGGGCGAGGTCCAGCGCAGCATCTCCTCGATCGCGCCGGGGAGCAGGGACGGATCGGCCACCAGGCTGTCCCACTGATCGCGGTGCCGCAGAAGCTGTTCGGTGCCACCGGACAGGGTGTGCCGCGTGGTCTCGTCGCCGCCGATCAGGAGCAGCAGGGTCTCCATGACGATCTCGTCGTCGGACATCCGCGAACCCTCGACCTCAGAGTTCACCAGCACCGAGAAGAGGTCGTCGGTGGGCTCGGCGCGCCGCTTGGCGATGACGTCCATGGTGAACGCCGTGTAGGCCGCGAAGGTCTCCATGAGCGACTGCACAGCCGACTCGTCGAGGTGCGAACTCAGCCCGCACACCAGATCGTCGGACCACTTGAGCAGCATGTCGCGTTCCTCGGGCCGCACCCCGAGCATGTCTCCGATCACGGCCATGGGCAGCGGTGCGGCGATGCTGCGGACATAGTCGCATTCGCCCCGTTCGATCACCCCGTCGATCAGGGTGTCGCACAACTGCTCGATCGACGGCAACCGGTCCATGACGCGCTTGCGGGTGAACCCGGCGTTGACCAGCTTGCGCCGCAGCACGTGCGCGGGGTCGTCCATGTCGATCATGTAGGGCATACCGGGCTGATCCGGCCGGATACCGCCTGTGCTGGAGAACAGTTCGGGGTTGCGCTCGGCGTCGAGAACGGCTTGATAGCTGGCGGCCGCGGCCAATCCGTTGCGATCCCGGAACACCGGCTGGTTGGCCCGCATCCACTTGTAGGCGTCGCGTGCCTCACCGCTGGCATAGAAGTTTCCGTCGGTCAGGTCCACATCGAGAACGGTTACCGTCATGAGTTGTTGGACTCCCTCGTGATCTCGGTGGCGTCGCCGAAGGTCATCTCGACGTTGGCCGACGATTGCGTGGCGAACGCGCGCTTGGGCAGGCCAAGCGCGCGGAGTTCGTCTGCGTAGGGGTGGCTGCCGAGCCGCAGCCGCGCTCCACCGAGGCGCACCCGCATACCGGAATTACGCATCTCCGAAACGATTTCGCGCGTGACACCGTCGAGGTGGCTGTACTGCGTCATGGTCCGCGGCGCGGACGTCAACCGCGACGGCAGCGGCAGTCCGGCCCCAAACTCGATCCCGGCGATCAGCTGGCCGTTCTCCGAGACGTCGAAGTCGAACCCGCGGTCCTCACGCACCGTGAAGTCGGCCATGATCTTCGGGAATCCCCAGATCGACCGACCGGCCTCGAGCGTGAACCCCTGATTCACCGGCAGATGGTGGATGAACGCGGCCGCGGACCCGAACGCCGCGGGTCCCTTGAGGCGCGCACCGCGCGGATTGACCATCACGGCGGTGCCGAACTCGTGGTACTTACCGAGGTCTCCGTCGTGGTAGCGCACCAGCATCAGCATCACGACGGCCTTGCCGGGCAGAAACGGGTACGCCTCCAGCCCGCTGTAATCGATCATCTTCTGCGCGGCCTCCAACGGCACGGTGAACACCGCCACGTGGTTGTCGGCCCTGCGGATCCGCACCGGCATCGTCAGCACGGTGCCCTGGATCGTGTGTTGCGATGTGTCCGGCATCACGCCAATCTAGAACGCGTTCTAGACAGTGCGCAACAAGTGTCCAGTCTGTCGTTACATCAACGCGACGAGGTCGCGGATCTGCTCGGTTGAGCGAGCCCCGACCACCATCATGGTCACTCCAGCGGCTTCCCAGGCGGCGATCTGCTTACGGACGTAGTCCACATCGCCGACGATCGCGGCGTCGTCGACGAGTTCGTCGGGGATGACCTTGGCCGCCTCGTCCTTGCGGCCCGCCCGGAAGAGCTTGGTGACGTCGTCGACCACCTCGGAGTAGCCCATCCGGCGGTAGACGTCGGCGTGGAAGTTGGTGTCTTCGGCGCCCATACCGCCCATGTAGAGCGCCAGGTGCGGCTTGATCAGCTCCAACACGGCCGGACGGTCCTCGGTGACGACCACCTGGGCCGTCGCGCAGATCTCGAAGTCCTCACGCGAACGACGCGCGCCCGGGCGGGCGAAGCCCTCGTCGAGCCATTCGTTGTACATCGGCGCCAACCGCGGCGAGTAGAAGATCGGCAGCCACCCGTCGCAGATCTCCGCGGCCAACGCCACGTTCTTGGGCCCCTCAGCGCCCAGCATGATCGGAATGTCGGCGCGAAGCGGATGCGTGATCGGCTTGAGCGCCTTGCCCAGACCGGTGGTGCCCTCCCCCGACAGCGGGAGCGGATAGTGCGGACCCGCGCTCGTCACGGGCGCTTCGCGGGCCCAGACCTGGCGGATGATGTCGATGTACTCACGCGTGCGGGCCAACGGCTTCGGGAACTTCTGGCCGTACCAGCCCTCCACCACCTGCGGGCCCGAGACGCCCAGACCCAGGATGTGCCGCCCGCCCGAGAGGTGGTCCAGCGTCAGCGCGGCCATCGCACAGGCCGTGGGCGTGCGCGCCGACAACTGCACGACGGACGTGCCCAGACGCAGCCGGCTGGTCTCGCGGCCCCACCACGCCAGCGGCGTGTAGGCGTCCGATCCCCAGGCCTCGGCGGTGAAGACGGTGTCGAACCCGGCGTCCTCGGCGGCCGCCACCAGTTCGGCGTGATTGGAGGGTGCGTGCGCACCCCAGTAACCCAACTGCAGGCCCAGCTTCATGAGATTGCCTTTCGTGTTGCGACCCGTCCTTGCGAACGAAGGTTAGAACCTGTTCTACTCGATGCTGTGACCGCCAGCCAGAGCAGCCCGGCGCAGATCGCGGACCATGAGCCTCCGCTGTCCGCACCGTTGAAACTGTCCTTCGACTACACCCGTTCGGTCGGGCCGATCCTCAGCCAGTTCTTCACCGCACTTCGTGAGCGCCGCGTCGTGGGCACCCGGGGATCCGACGGCCGGGTGCACGTCCCCCCGGCCGAATACGACCCCGTCACCTACGAACAGCTGACCGAGATCGTACCGGTGGCCAGCGTCGGCACCGTGGTGTCGTGGACGTGGCAGCCCGAGCCTCTCGAGGGCCAGCCGCTGGACCGCGCATTCGCGTGGGCCCTGATCAAGCTGGACGGCGCCGACACCGCGCTGCTGCACGCCGTCGATGTCGGAGCTGCTGGCCCTTCGGGCATCAGCACCGGGGCGCGCGTGCACGTGCACTGGGTCGACGAGCCGGTCGGCGCGATCACCGACATCGCGTACTTCGCGCTCGGCGACCAGGCCGAGGACGTCCCCGAGACCGGCGACGACCGCGATCCGGTGACCATGCTCGTGGTGCCCAGCACGATCGAGATCCAGCACACCGCGTCCCGCCCGGAGAGCAGGTTCCTGCGCGCCCTCGAACAGGGCAAGCTGCTGGGCGGCCGCACGGGCGACGACGGCAAGGTGTATTTCCCGCCCAAGGAGGCCGACCCGGCGACGGGTCGCGAACTCGACCAGTTCCTCGAACTGCCCGACAAGGGCACCGTGACCACGTTCGCGATCATCAACATCCCGTTCGCCGGACAGCGCATCAAACCGCCGTACGTGGCGGCCTACGTGCTGCTCGACGGCGCCGATATCCCGTTCCTGCACCTGGTCACCGAGATCGACGCGGCCGAGGTCCGGATGGGGATGCGCGTGGAGGCGGTGTGGAGGCCGCAGGAGGAATGGGGCCTGGGCATCGACAACATCGATCACTTCCGGCCGACCGGCGAACCCGACGCCGACTACGACACCTACAAGCATCACCTCTAAGGGACACTGTGACGCAAGACTTTCCAGACGTAGCCGTCGTGGGTTTCGCCCACGCCCCGCACGTCCGCCGCACCGACGGCACCACCAACGGTGTCGAGATGCTCATGCCGTGCTTCGCCTCGATCTATGAGGAACTCGGGATCAAGCAGACCGACATCGGGTTCTGGTGCTCCGGATCCTCGGATTACCTTGCCGGGCGCGCGTTCTCGTTCATCTCGGCGATCGACTCGATCGGCGCAGTGCCGCCGATCAACGAGTCCCACGTCGAGATGGACGCCGCTTGGGCGCTGTACGAGGCCTACATCAAGCTGTTGACCGGAGAGATCGACACCGCGCTCGTGTATGGGTTCGGCAAGTCCAGCGCCGGGACCCTGCGCCGCGTGCTCGCCCTGCAGACCGATCCGTATTCGGTCGCACCGCTGTGGCCCGACTCGGTGTCGATCGCGGGTCTTCAGGCGCGGTTCGGCCTCGACGCAGGCAAGTGGACCGCCGAGCAGATGGCGCAGGTCGCGCTCGACTCCTTCGCGGTCACCGACCGCACCGACTCGGAGAAGTCCGCCAACAGCGTGGACGAACTGCTGTCCCGGCCGTTCTTCGCAGACCCACTGCGCCGCCACGACATCGCCCCGATCACCGACGGCGCCGCAGCGATCGTGCTGGCCTCCGGAGATCGTGCGCGCGAACTGCGGGAGAACCCCGCCTGGATCGCCGGGATCGAGCATCGGATCGAGACACCCGTGCTGGGCGCGCGGGATCTGACGACGTCGGTGTCGACGGCCGCGGCTGCGGCTGCGGCCACCGGTGGTGACGCGGGTTCGATCGAGGTCGCGGAGATCCACGCGCCGTTCACGCACCAGCACCTGATCCTCACCGAGGCCATCGGGCTGAGCGGGTCGACGAAGGTGAACCCGTCGGGCGGGCCTCTGGCCGCCAACCCGATGTTCTCCGCGGGTCTCGAACGAATCGGCTTCGCCGCACAGCACATCTTCAACGGGTCGGCCCAGCGCGTGCTGGCGCATGCGACCAGCGGTCCGGCGCTCCAGCAGAATCTCGTCGCCGTGCTCGAGGGAAGGGACGGTAAGAACTGATGGCGGGTCGCAAAGCTGCGGTGCTGGGCACCGGACAGACCAAGTACGTCGCCAAGCGCACCGACGTCTCGATGGCCGGCCTGGTGCGTGAGGCCATCGACCGCGCGCTGGCGGACTCGGGCCAGACCATGGCCGACATCGACGCTGTGGTGGTCGGAAAGGCGCCGGACTTCTTCGAGGGCGTCATGATGCCCGAGCTGTTCCTGGCCGACGCCGTGGGCGCGACGGGCAAGCCCCTGATCCGGGTACACACCGCCGGATCCGTCGGCGGGTCCACCGCCATCGTGGCGGCCAGTCTGGTGCAGTCCGGCAAGTACCGGCGCGTGCTGGCGATGGCCTGGGAGAAGCAGTCCGAGTCGAATGCCATGTGGGCCTTGAGCATTCCGGTGCCGTTCACCAAGCCGGTCGGCGCGGGCGCGGGCGGCTACTTCGCACCGCACGTGCGGGCCTACATCCGGCGTTCCGGGGCACCGAACCACATCGGCGCCATGGTCGCCGTCAAGGACCGCCTCAACGGCGCGAAGAATCCGCTGGCACACCTGCATCAGCCCGACATCACGCTGGAGAAGGTGATGTCCTCGCAGATGCTGTGGGACCCCATCCGGTTCGACGAGACCTGCCCGTCGTCCGACGGCGCCTGCGCGCTGGTGATCGGCGACGAGGCAACGGCCGACGCCCGGGTCGCCGACGGCCACCCCGTCGCATGGATCCACGCCACGGCGCTGCGCACCGAACCCCTGGCCTACGCCGGGCGTGATCAGGTCAATCCCCAGGCCGGACGCGACGCCGCGAAGGCGCTGTGGGCCGCGGCCGGAATCAGCAGCCCCATCGACGAGATCGACGTCGCCGAGGTGTATGTGCCGTTCTCGTGGTTCGAGCCGATGTGGCTGGAGAACCTCGGCTTCGCGCAGGAGGGCGAGGGCTGGAAGCTGACCGAGTCCGGTGAGACGGCGATCGGCGGGCGCATCCCGTTCAACCCGTCCGGCGGCGTGCTGTCGTCCAACCCGATCGGTGCGTCGGGCATGATCCGGTTCGCCGAGTCGGCGATCCAGGTGATGGGCAAGGCCGGAGACCACCAGGTGGCCGGAGCGCGCAAAGCTCTCGGACACGCCTACGGCGGTGGCTCCCAGTACTTCTCGATGTGGGTGGTCGCCAGCGACAAGCCCGCCGACAAGGCGTGACGCGGATGAAGTACACCTGCAGTGTGGCGATGGGGCCCATCGATCAGCTGATTGACATCGCCCGCACCGCAGAGGAGGTCGGGTTCGACGCCATCGCACTGCCCGACTCGCTCTTCTACATGGAGGAGCAGTCGACCGACTACCCCTACACGGCCGACGGCTCCCGGATGTGGAACGAAGACACCCCCTGGGTGGATCCGCTGATCGCCGCGGGCGCGATGGGTGCCGTGACGTCGACGCTGCGGTTCTACACCAACGTCCTGAAGTTGGGTTCCCGCAATCCGCTGCTGTTGGCGCGTCAGGTCGGCTCGGTCGCCAACCTCACCAACAACCGGTTCGGTTTCGGCGTCGGGATCGGATGGGCTCCTGAGGAGTTCGAGTGGTGCGGCGTGCCGTACGCCAAACGCGGCGCCCGTGTCGACGAGATGATCGAAATCATCAAGCTGGTGCTCGCGGGCGGCATGGTCGAATTCCACGGCAGGTTCTTCGACTTCGACCGACTGCAGATGAGCCCGGCGCCGAGCGAACCTGTGCCGTTCTATGTCGGTGGACACACCGACGTGGCCCTCAAACGGGCCGCCCGAGTCGGCGACGGATGGACCAGCGCCATGATGACCTGCGACCAACTCGCGGAGACCATCGGCAAGCTGGAGGCGCTGCGCGCCGAGTACGGCCGCGCGGACCAACCGTTCGAGTATCAGGCCGTGTGCATCGACAAGTTCGGCGTCGACGGTCATCGCGAACTCGCCGAAGCCGGCGTCACCGACAACATCGTCATCCCCTGGATCTTCGACGGGCTGAGCTTCGATGCTCCGGTGGAGAAGAAGAAGGACTCGCTCAAGCGGTTCGCCGACACCTACATCCACTCGGGCTGGCAGGCATGACCGCATCCGCGGTGCACCTGGCCGGCGAACGCTCCCGTGCGGCGGCCACCGCGCACGACAAGGAAGCATGGCTGGCGCTGTTCGATGACGACGCGATCGTCGAGGATCCGATCGGCCCCTCGCATTTCGATCCCGAGGGCAGGGGCCACCGCGGCTTGGACGCGATCTCGCGCTTCTACGATATGGCCATCGCGCCGAGCGCCCTGACTTTTCATTTTGAGAAGACGTACCAGTGCGGCGACGAGGAGGCGAACGTCGGGCACATCGTGATCGAGACCGCCGGCTACCGCGTCGTCGCCGAGGGAGTGTTCACGTACCGAGTCAACGACGCCGGAAAGCTCACCGCACTGCGCGCGTACTGGGAAGTCGACCGCGCGACCGCGTCGGCACGGAAGATCTGAGGCGCTGAGCCCGCGTCGCGCGCCTCCGCGTCCAGGAGAGTTTCACCAGGGCCCGACGGTCGGGTGTCTCGCATGACCTGCACCTTCGCGGGACCGCCGTGGCGGGCGGCCCCGTCGCGGCTCAACGCCGCGACCGCACCCAGGTACGGTGGGGTTGATCCCCACTCTTCATGTCCGTTCAGTGCGCCCTGCCACCGCAAAGACTTCTCCCCTGTGTCGAAATTTCCCATGCCCCTCATCAATCGCCGTCGCCTCGTCGCAGTCACCGCTGTGACCATGGCGCTGTCCGTCGTCGGATGCAGTACCACCTCGGATCTCAACGAGTTGTCACCGTCGACCAGCGTCGTCCCGTCGACCACATCCCCGACGACGACCAGCACCAAGAAGGACGACGCCGCTGTCGACTACAGCGCCCTTCTCCTGACCGCCGACGACCTGTCCGATGGGGAGGACACGTTCGCGGCGCGGTCGTCGACGCCGAACCCCAGCGGCCTTCCGGGCGCCAGCGCGCTGTTCGTCAACTCCGACGACACCCGGGCCATCTCGGCGACGTTCGCGATCTACCCCGACCCCGCGACCGCGACCGCGACGCTGCGACAGGCCCTGACCACGGTCGATTCGGTGGTCGTCGGCGGTACGCCGCAGCCGTCCCGGGTGGGGACGGACGGCACCGTGATCCGGGGCGATGCACCTGACGGCGCGAAGGCCGTCACGCTGCTGTTCTTCACGCAGGGACCCGCGCTGGTGCGTCTTGAGTTCCAGAGCGCCACCGGCGACGCCACCACCGACGAGTTCGTGACCAGCATCGGCAGGATGCAGCAGATCGCCCTGCGGGTGGGATTGGCCGAGCAAAGCTGAATCCGGTGGGACTTTAGTCACCGTTTTTCCAGCTAGACCTGGGTTGCATTGCGTTTAAACCGGGTAAAACTGTAACGTGTTCTAGTTAGAAGGCATCAACTGGAGGCGCGAAGTGACGACTGAAACAGCCCGCGGCGGCATTCGCGAGATCGATACCGGCGCGCTGCCGGACCGGTACGCCCGGGGCTGGCACTGCCTGGGCCCGGTGAAGGATTTCCTGGATGGCAAGCCGCACCCGATCACCGCGTTCGGCACCAAGCTTGTGGTGTTCGCGGATTCGTCGGGTGAACTGAAGATCCTCGATGCGTACTGCCGCCACATGGGTGGAGATCTCTCGCAGGGCACGATCAAGGGTGACGAGATCGCCTGCCCGTTCCACGACTGGCGCTGGGGTGGCGACGGCAAGTGCAAGCTGGTGCCCTACGCCAAGCGCACGCCGCGACTGGCGCGCACCCGGGCGTGGCACACCGATGTGCGCGGTGGCCTGCTGTTCGTCTGGCATGACCACGAGGGCAATCCGCCCCAGCCCGAGGTCCGCATCCCGGACATCCCGGAATGGGCCAGCGGCGAGTGGACCGACTGGAAGTGGAACACGCTGTTGATCGAGGGCAGCAACTGCCGCGAGATCATCGACAACGTCACCGACATGGCGCACTTCTTCTACATCCACTTCGGCCTGCCGACGTACTTCAAGAACGTCTTCGAAGGCCACATCGCCAGCCAGTACCTGCACAATGTCGGCCGGCCTGACATCAATGACATGGGCACGGCGTATGGCGACGCCAAGCTGGACTCCGAGGCCTCGTACTTCGGCCCGTCGTTCATGATCAACTGGCTGCACAACACCTACGGCGACTTCAAGGCCGAGTCGATCCTGATCAACTGCCACTACCCCGTGAGCCAGGACAGCTTCGTTCTGCAGTGGGGCGTCATCGTCGAGAAGCCGCAGGGCCTGGACGACGCCACCACCGAGAAGCTTGCGGACGCGTTCACTGACGGGGTGAGCAAGGGCTTCCTGCAGGACGTCGAGATCTGGAAGCACAAGACGCGCATCGACAACCCTCTGCTGGTCGAGGAGGACGGCGCGGTATATCAGATGCGCCGCTGGTACCAGCAGTTCTACGTCGACGTCGCCGACATCACTCCGGATATGACGGACCGGTTCGAGATGGAGGTCGACACCAGCGCCGCCAACGAGAAGTGGCACGTGGAGGTCGAGGAGAACCTGCGCCGGAAGGCCGAACTCGAAGCTGAGCAGCCGACCGAAGTGTCCTGATGAACCAGCGCAAGGAGGCACCGGACATCGATCGGCTCTCCCGATCGATGGTGCTCCTGCACGGCGGACACGACGACGACGATGAGCACCACGAGCCGTCGCGGCCGAGTTCGGGGAGTTGGCGTAAGGCACCCGATTACGCCTCCGACCCGGACCGAGCCGCGGCGATCCGTGCCGCCTCTCAGGCGGACCGAGACCGGTACCTCACATCGGGCCTGACGCCGGTGGACTGCCGGTTCTGCCACGCGACCGTCGCAGTGAAGAAGCTGGGCCCCGAACACACTGCCGTGCAGTGGAATTCCGACGCCACGCAGCGGTGTGCGGTGTTCGCCGAGGCCCGCGCCGAGGGCAAGCAGAGTTCCCAGCTGCGGGCCTGCCCCCGGTTGAGCGACAGCATCAAGCACGCGATCGCCGAAGGGTGCCTCGAGGCGGTGTCCACGGCGCCGTCCCCCGGCGACGGCTGACCCATTCAGGCCGTGACAGTCCACCAACGCGTCGGACCCCTGGAGATCGTCAGCTTCCGCACCGGTTGGGTCTCCACCAACTGCTACGTGGTGTTCCGCAGCGGCGACCGCGAAGCTCTCGTGATCGATCCCGGAGACGGTGCGCTGCCTCGTCTCCGCCAACTGCTGCGGGAACACCGCCTGGCCCCGCGCGCCACGCTGGTCACCCATGGTCACCTCGACCACATCTGGACCGCACAACGGTTCAGCGACCAACACAATGTGCCCTGCTACATCCACGGTGCGGACCGCCCGATGCTGCGGAGTCCACTGCGAGGAGTCGGCCCAGCTGTCACCCAGCGACTCGTCGGCCTCCTGTGCCGCGAACCCGAGCAGGTCATCGAGATGGCCGACGGGGACCGAATCTCAGTGGCCGGCATCCCGGTGCATGTCGATCACACTCCCGGGCACACCCCAGGATCGGTGACGTTCCGCATCGCCGATGAACGGCACCCCGACATCGTGTTCACCGGCGACACGCTTTTCAGCGGCACCGTCGGGCGCACCGATCTGGGCGGCGGCAGCGGCAACCACCTTCTGGGATCGATCATTTCGAAGCTGCTGGTGCTCGACGATCGCACGCTGGTGCTGCCCGGCCATGGTGACCCGACGACCATCGGGATGGAACGCCGCACCAACCCGTTCCTGCAGCCCTGACGGACGTCACAGTCCTGCGAAGCGCTCCTTGACCTGTTCGGCGGTCAGACCGTAGTCGTCCAGCGAGTAGGTGTGCTTTGGGGCACGCGGACCCTCCTGGCTTTCGGTGTGCATATCCCGTATGGCCTTCCGGGCGGCATCGGTCAGGTCGAGGCCGAAGTGGCGGTAGATGCCCTCGACGCAGGAGACTGGGTCGCCGACGAAGTCGAAGTAGTCGATGTCGCAGAACTGCGCCGGATTGTGTTTCGCGCGTTCGGCGTCGAACTTCTCCAAGCCGCGTGACCAGGTCTCGAGCGAATCCGCTCCGATCTGAGCGCCGACGAACTTGGTGGACCAGCCCGCGGTGGTGTGCGCGGCCAGTGAGCACATCGAGGCCATGATGGTCTCGGCTGGGCGATGGCATTGGATGACCAACGCGTCGGGATAGGTGGCCATCAGAGCGTCGAGGGCGAACAGGTGGCTGGGATTCTTGAGCACCCAACGCTTTTCGGGCTCGTTGAGGCCGATCAGCTGCAGGTTGCGGCGGTGCCGCTGATACGGCAGGCTCCAGTCCTGCTGCGACAGCCACTGCGAGTAGGTGGGCACATGAGCCAACGTCTCATAGGACACCGAGTGCAGGGACTGCCGCAGAAGCTGCCAGCATTCCTCGACCTCGTCGGCGGTCATGTAATGCAGACCGGTGTAGTCCGGGTTCTCCTCGTGGGCCTTCTTGAAGCGGGCATCGAGTTCAGCGAACACCGGGTTCTGCGGCCAGCTTTCGCGTGGCGGGCGTGGCTGCGGGAACTCCGCGAGCCACAGTTCCAGGCCCTGGTGGTCCGGGTCGGCGGTCAGCAGTCGGTGCAGGGCCGTGGTGCCGGTGCGCGGCAATCCGGTGACGAAGATGGGGCGTTCGATGGCGACGTCCGCGTGCTGCGGATGCTGCTTCCACGACGCCTCGCTCAGCAGTCGCGCCACCAGGGCGTTGCGGGCGAAGAACCGCTGCATCTTGCTGCCGAACTCGGTCAGTTCCGCATCACGGGCGTACGACTCGAGGAGCACCCCGAGGGCCTCCCGGTAGTTGTCGTCATCGGAGCCGAAATCGTCGAGACCGCAGGCTTTTACCGCCGAGGCGTGCAGATCCTCAACCGTACCGACATCGGTGCGTATGGGGCTCATGCCTCGACTCCGACAAGCTCCGGTCCTCGCTGTTTCCCCGCTCGCGTCATGCCTTGAACTCCCCACAGTTGACGTCGAGCGCCTGCCCGGTTATTCCACTGGACAGGTCGCTGGCCATGAACAGGATCGCCGAAGCCACCTCATCCTCGGTGGGCAGGCGTTTCAGGTCGGACGCGGCCGCGGCGGCCTTGTAGATCTCCTCGACCGAGGTGCCGTACTTGCCGGCCTGATGCGAAAAGTAGGACTCCAGGGTTCCGCCCCAGATGTAGCCCGGCAGCACGGAATTGACCCGGATCCCCTGTTCCCCCAACTCGGTGGCCAGGGTCTGCGACATCGCGAGCAGTGCGGACTTCGCCATCTTGTAGGCGCCGTACTTGGCCTGCGAATGCCGCACCACCATCGAGTTGACGTTGACCACCGCGCCCTTGGACTCTGCCAACGCCGGGGTGAAGCCCTGGACCATTCGAAGTGCGCCGAACACGGTCAGTTCGATGGCGTCGCGCATGTGCTCGTAGGTGGTGTTGGCGAACGGCTTCATCGAGGGCACCCGAAATGCGTTGTTGATCAACACATCGACCCTGCCGTACGCATCGAGGGTGGCCTTCACCAGGTTCTCGACCTGAGCGTCGTCGGTGATGTCGGTTCCCACCGAGATCGCCCGTCGCCCCAGATCGGTGACCTGTTTGGCCACGTCCTCGAGGCGTTCCACGGTGCGTGCGGCGAGCACCAGGTCGGCGCCGTTCTCTGCGCAGCGCCGCGCCAGCGTCGTGCCCAGCGCAGGCCCGACACCGCTGATCACCACGACCTTCCCTTCGAGAAGTCCGTACGAACCCGTCATCTTCAGCCCACCATCCTGTCAGCGATCTGCTTCTGGCGCAGCGCAATCCGCTGGCGCCAGTCCGCTCCGGAGATCTTGTTGTGCGCGTAGTGCGGCAGCACCTCCGCGACCTTGTCGATGCCGACCACCTCGACCGTCGGGCCGTCGGCCTCGGTCAGCTCGCGGGACAGGCGCTGCCAGCGGAACTGCAGGTAGCCCTTGCGGTGCCCGAGCGTTTCACACCAGTTGGCCACACCGGGATTGGCGTCCGAGACCACGATTCGGATCCTGCCGTCCGGATCCGCTTGAGCCTGCGTGCCGTTCAGCGATGTCTGGTGGTTGATGTAGTCCAGCGAGATGTACCAGAGGCTGCCCAGCTGGAATCCCATATAGGGCGCGTCGGACACCGGAACGGTGATGATCATCGCCTCATCGGGCTTGAGGTCGAAGTGCCCCACCGACGAATACTGTGTCGCCAGACCGCCCGGCGTGAGCCGAGGCGCGACCATCGTGTTGACCGGAAGGGTGTTGTAGAACCACTGCGGGAACTGCAACCAGGTCTTGACCCGCTGCACCAACTGCTTGGCGGCGACCGCATACCTCTTCTCGACGAGCTCGCGGGAGAGCTGAGCCGGCGCAGTGCCCGCGGTGTCCGTCCGGGCGATGCTGATGTGGCCGCGCTGGGCCGACCAGTCGTTGTAGACCTCCCGCACCAACAGCTGGGATGGGGAGTTCGGCGTGATACGCCATTCGAACGTGCCGTCCTCGGCGATGTCGAGTTCGCGGTCGTCGAACGCAGCCTGACTGGCCGGCACGTTGTCGTCGGTGTACTCGCCTCCGAGGAGTTGGAAACTCAGGTCCGTGGTGCTGCCGCGCTTACCGGTCACGACGTACTCGTGGCCAGGCTGGACCCGCGTGCCGAAGTAGAGCGTGTCCGGGTTGTCCAGCGCCATCTTGGTGAACGGGCCCGTACCCGACTGGAAGAAGGGGTGGTCACGTTCGTAGTCGAAGGCCAGGTGAAGGCACCCGGCGATACAACCCGCCAGGTACTGCAGCCCTTCCAGGAGATCGGCGTCCGATTCGATGAACGGGGCCGTCGTCACCAGGTGCTCGGCCTCAGCGATCGCATCCGTCAATGCCTTGGAGTACACACTTCGAAACTAGAACCCGTTCCAATAGGAGTCAATATTTCGACCATTGCGGTACATATATGAACCGTTGGGGTAGCCTGGCGCCGTGTCCACCCCCGGGTCCTCAGGCCGCACGTCGCCGCCCACCGAACGGGTGGTCCAGATCCTCAACTTCCTCGCCGACCACCCTGACCAGCGGTTCGGCGTCTCCGAACTGGCCCGCCGCCTCGGCCTGAGCAAGCCGACGTGCCTGGGCATCGTCACCGCACTGGCCGATGCGGGATATGTGCTGCGCGACGACGTCGACAAGACATACCGCCTGGGCCCAGCCCTGATCAGGCTGGGGCACCGGACCCAGGAGTCGCTGCGTGTGAGCCCCGGAGCACGTGACGAACTGAGTCGGCTGTCTGCGCGGTTCGGCGCCACCGCCGCGCTGTCCGGGGTCATCGATGACCGCATCACGCTGATCGAACTGGTGGCGCCTCCCGGTGCCCGGTCGGGCGTCGAGGTCGGACAGAGCTACCCCTTCGCGCCCCCGATCGGACTGATGTTCGTGTTGTGGGACGACGAGGCGCTGCGTGAATGGCTGTCCAAGGAGCCGACGCTGCCGCTGCGCACCAAGACCGCTCGGCTGCACCGGGTGATTGAAACCTGCCGCACCGCCGGGTATCTGGTGGAGCGACTGACGCCCGGCGGCCGGCGCCTCTACGCGCTGATGGCGGGTATGTCGACCGAACTGCCGGACGAACTGCGCGCCCTGCTCGGTGAGTTGGTGTCCGATATCGGCGAACGGGTGTACCTGCGGGACGAGGCCACGCCTGACGGTTCACACGACATCAGCGTCATCTCCGCGCCGGTCTTCGATCACCACAGGCGTCAGGTGATGGTCGTCTCGCTGCACATCGGTAAAGCCTTGACCGACAACGAGATCACCGAGCGCGCACAGGCTCTCATGACAACTGCCGACGCGATCACCGAGCAACTCGGCGGAGGCGTACCGAAGCGGACTGGTCCGTGATCTCGCTCAGAAGTTGTTGCAGGTGGTGAACACCTGTTGCAGCAACCCGATGTACTGCTGGTTTCCCGGCATGTTGACAATCATCTGGGCCATCATCTGTCGCTCACCCACTGGGGCAGCCAGGAATTGGCCCAGATATGCGCCCGACCCGGACGCATTGAACTGTGCCGCAGCCGCCGGATCCGCGGAGTTCAGCGCCGCCATCACCTGTGGATAGTTGCAGGTGGTGTTGACGGCTGGACCGAGATCTGGGGCCGCGGAGGCGATCCCGGCGCCCATCAATAGGCCCGCCCCGCCCACCGCAGCGGCCAGCCCCACCGAAAACAGTGATCTCATGTGTTTACTCCTCCCCCGATCTCTGGACTCTACTCGCCCCACCTGGGACGCCCCCGAGGTTTGCCGAATCTGCAGACCACCGTCACATTGACGCAACCCAGGATCGGGGCGGCGCCTCGATGGCACGTTCCGAACCGGATGCCGAGACATGGAGTCGTCTGGGCACACGCGAGGCTGCCGACGCGCCAACCGAGCATCGCAGCAAACTGTAGCGCTCGGGAACTGACAGGTATTCGCCCAGATGGCCGGTGGCCGTGACACCGAGTTGGCAAAGCGATCCACTGGTGCTCGCCTGGGGTGACAGGGTGGCGCGCGGCACGGGACGCATTCGACCAACTGCCGCCGCCGAATCCACTGGTTTCCGAGACAGTTCGCCAGCCTGAAACTACCGTGGGAATCGTAACTGCGCATTGGCTGCGGCTGGGGGTTGGAGAAGCTGCCGAGCGACTTCAGCTCAGGTGCCCGGTTCGCGTTGGGGAACGCCAGCCACGCCTGCCCGCCGCTGGGCGCAACTCGAGGGGGGCACATGTCATCATCCGGAATTCTGTTCGCACCCGATCGCCCGCCGCTGCGCGCGAAAGTCAGTTGATCGACCATGTGGGGTCCATTACTGGTGTTGGCACTGGTGTTGACCATCAACCCAGTACGCCTCGGCCTCATACTCCTTGTGCTGTCACGACCGCGGCCCATGCAGAATCTGTTGGCCTATTGGGCCGGCACCCTGCTGGCCGGCTTGGTATTTCTGCTCTTTCCGCTGATCGTGCTGCACCTGACCAATGTCTCGCCGACCTTCGCGAATGGTCTTGTCGACTCGGCGCCCAGTCCGCTGTTTCAACGCACCATGATCGGGTTCGGTGCATTCCTGGTGTTGGTCGCGATCCTGATGGTGATGCGCGGCACCACGGCAACGACACCCAGTGACGATGCTCCTGTGTCGGGCGGGCGGCACCGTAGGGAGACAGGAACTGCCACTAGGACTCTGGATCCAGCGACCCTGCCGGTGATTTCAAGGCTGGTGCGCCCTGCGACCGAGGAGGCGGTCGAAGACGACTCGTGGGTCCGGCGGCTCCTGCGTCAGGCACGACAGGCGTGGCGCACCGGGTCACCGTGGATTTCGTTTGTCATCGGGCTCATGGTGATGCCAGCGGACGGAGTCCTGTTGGCTCTGGCGCTGATTGTCGCTTCCGGGACGGCGGTCGGAGTGCAACTCGCAGCCGGGGCCGCGTTTGTCATCGGGGTGCTCGCCGTGGAGGAGATCATCCTCATCAGCAATCGGGCCTTCCCTGAGAGGACGGAATCGGCGTTGCAACGACTTCACGATTGGGCCCTGGCTTACCATCGCAGGTTCATGGCTGCGATCCTGGCGGTCGTCGGAGCCTCGCTGGTGTTTCAGGGCATGGGCGGTCTGTGACCCCTGGGATGTGAGGGCGGTGCCGAGCCTCAGCACCGCGGTGTCACGCGTTGCGGTGACGCCCCGAAAGATCCTCAACACCAAGTGGTATCAGTCGCAGACTCTCGGCCCACAGCACCGCTGAGCACCCAGCTTCAACCGTGCCTAGATCAGGCCCAGCAGCCGCAGGTCGGACACGTACTTGGCGAGGATGGCGCCCGTGATGTGCGGGATGTCTTGGCGCGGGCCGATCTTCAACTTCCGGACAGCCGCGCGGAATCTCTCCGTCGGCCCGAAGGAACCATTGATGGGTTCAGGGGCCCTCAGGTCGTTGCGGTCCGCCAACTTCAGCTGGAACTGCAGCACCTCGAGAACCGACTGCTGGCGCTGTCGATGCGGCAGGGCGCACAGTTCGACTTCGAACTGCCGCAGCCAGTCACCGAAGTCGTCAATGCGTTCTATCTCGCAGCCGGCCTCGATCAGCCAATCCACACACTCATCGAAACCAACCCCGTCCTCGTGGGGATTCATCACGTGGTAAGTCTCGAAGTCGTCGATGTTCTCGGCTCCCAGCGTGGCGACCGCCTCGGCGATGAACTCGACGGGCAGCCCGTCGAAGTGCGAGCGTTGCCGATTCCCCTGATCATCGAACTGGAAGAACGAGCGTGGCGCGATCCCGGTGGCCACCACGCTGAACACCATCCGGGTGAACATGTCTGTCAGATTGAGCTGGCCCTGGTAGCTGGTATCGGCAAGGATCATGTCGCACCGGAACACGCCCACTGGAAGTCCACAGAGGTCGTACGCCTCCCGCAGCAGCACCTCGCCGGCCCACTTACTGTTGCCGTAGCCGTTGACGTAGCTGTGCTCGTTCTTTCGAACCGGGCAGACCTCTCGGATGTCGGCGTACTCGGTGAACTTCGACACCTCGATCTGGTCACCGACGTTGCCCGTCGACACATAGCTGTACGACTTGAGTTTCGTGGTCACTGCGAGCCGAATCAGTTCGGCGGTGCCCGCGACGTTGGGCCCGAACAGTTCGCTGTACGGCAGGACACCGTTGACCAGTGCGGCGGGATCAACGATCAGATCGACGGTGTCGGCAAGACGGCGCCAGGTCTGCGGCTTCAGGCCCAGTCCGACGTCACTCTTGTCTCCGGCGAGGACCTCAAGATGGTTGGTGGCCATCTCCTCGAAGTGCCGCAGCAGTTGCAGATCCCCGCTGTCGAAGACCTTGTGCAGTCGTGCCTGTGCTGCCCTGTCCGACTCGGCTCGTACCAGGCAGACCACCTTGCCGCCGACCTCCGCCATCCGCTCCAGCCATTCGAGGGCCAGGTACCGCCCCAGGAATCCGGTTGCCCCCGTCAGCAGGACCGTGCGCACCTGTGCGGTTGCGCGGGGCAGGGCCGGAGCGGCAGCCAGCGTCGCTTCGTCGATGAACTTGTCCAAAGTGAGGTCGCTGGCGTACAACTCGCTGGGGTTTCGGCCGTGCACCGACGCGCAGGTGGGCCCGGTGGCATCGCGCTCGAACTGCTCGTGCAACAGCCGGATCGACGGTGCTTCGAAGAGTGTGCGCACCGCGATGTCGATGCCGAAGGCAGCATTGATCTTGGCCACGGTCTGCATGGCGGAGAGTGAGTCGCCGCCGAGGTCGAAGAACGAGTCGTCGACCCCAACGCGGTCAAGGCCAAGAATCTGACCGTAGATGCCGGCCAGGATCTCCTCCGTCGGATTCGACGGAGCCCGGTAGCGATCACTGGTGTCGCTGTACTCCGGGGCCGGCAGGGCTCGTTTGTCGAGCTTGCCGTTGACCGTCAACGGCAACACCTCAAGACGCACGATCGCGGCGGGAACCATGTAGGCGGGCAACCTGTCCGACAACATGGTTCGCACTTCGACTGGATCCGCGGTTCCGGTGATGTACCCCACCAGGCGCTTGTCGCCGGGACGGTCCTCCCGAACGATCACCACCGACTGCGCCACACCCTCCAACTGCGCCAAAACCGCCTGGATCTCACCCAACTCGATCCGATACCCACGGATCTTGACCTGCTCATCAGCCCGACCGTGATACCGCAACTGCCCATCAGCACCCCAGGACACCAAATCCCCGGTCCGATACATCCGAGCTCCCGTCGCGAATGGGCAGGCCACAAACCGCGACGCCGTCAACCCCGCCCGACGCACATAACCGACACCCACACCACGACCAGCCACATACAACTCACCGACCACACCCACCGCCACCGAATGCAACCGCGCATCCAGCACGAACAACGCCGCCCCCGGCACCGGGAACCCGATCGGCACCACACCCGAACCCGCCTGCAACGGAGCACTGATCATGGCATACACCGTCGTCTCCGTCGGACCGTAACCATTGATCATCACCCGACCCGACGCCCACCGATCCACCACATCACCCGGGCACGGCTCAGCAGCAACCATCAACGACGCCGCTGCCAAACCCTCCGGAGACAGCACCCCCACCGCCGACGGCGTCTGACTGAGCACCGTCACCTTCTCCGCCACCAACAACGCCTGCAGTTCATCGGCAGACCGAGTCACCGAATCCGGAACCACCACCAACCGCCCACCATGGAGCAGCGCACCCCAGATCTCCCACACCGAAAAGTCAAACGCCAACGACGAACACTGCGCCCACACCTGCCCCGGGCCCATCTCCACACCCACATCAAGCCCGTCGAACAACCGCGTCACATTGCCATGCGTGACCGCCACCCCCTTCGGCACACCCGTCGTCCCCGAGGTGTAAATGATGTGCGCAACATCCCCAGCCAGCGGTCCCACCGGCACCGGCTCGCACAACTGCGCGTCGACACGGCCGTCCTCCACATCGACCACCTGCACCCCACACCGGGCCACTCGGTCAGCCAGCCCAGCACTGCTCACCGCCACCACAGGCGCGGCATCAGCGAGCATGAACTCGACACGCACATCCGGCAGCCCCGGATCGATCGGCAGATACGCCGCGCCGGTCTTGAGCACCGCCAGGACCGCCACAATCGCCTCAGCCGACCGTTCCAACAGCATTGCCACGCACTGGCCTGGACCAGCGCCGGAGTCAATCAACAACCGCGCCAGGCGATTCGCCGAATCATCCAACTCCCGATAAGTCATCGAACGACCCGCACACGACACCGCCACCGCATGCGGAGCCCGCACCACCTGCCGCGCAAACACTTCAGGAATCGACACCTCAACAACCGACTGGCTCAACACCCCCCGACAACCAAACTCATCCAAGCGCGCACGCTCACCCGTACCCAGCACGTCGACCGAGGACACTCTTCGCGACGGGTCAGCGGTCATCGCCGAAAGCACCCGTTCCAAACGCTCGATCAACACTGCGATGCTGGCTGGGTCGAACACATCGGTGCGGAACTCCACCAATCCGGTGATTCCCTCCGGCGTGCCGTCGACCTTGAATCGTTCCTCAAGCGAGAGGGCCAGATCAGTACGTGCCGTGTGTGTTTCGGCCTTCAGGGGACTGACGCGCACGTCGCCCGCCACCGCCTCGGACTCGGCACCAGCGGTGTCCAGTCCGGGAAGATTGAGCCAGGTCAGCATGACTTGGACCAGCGGGTGATGGGTCAGGCTGCGAGCCGGATTGAGGCGTTCCACCAACACCTCGAACGGCACATCCTGATGCTCGAACGCCGCCAGGCTGCGTTGCCGCACCTGTCCCAACAACTCCGTCACGGTCGGATCACCAGACAGATCCACCCGCAACACCAAAGTGTTGACAAAGAACCCCACCAGATCATCCAGCGCCGGATCATTGCGCCCCGCAATGGCAAAACCCACCGGCACGTCACTGCTGGCACTCACTCTGCCCAGCAACACCGCCAAGGCCGCCTGCACCACCATGAAACTCGTGGCATTGTGCTCCCGCGCCACCCGCGCCACCTGCTGCTGCAGCTCCGCCGGCCACGCCACCTCAACACTGGCACCCCGATAATCGGCCACCGGCGGGTAAGGCCGATCCGTCGGCAACTCCAACTGGTCCGGCAACCCCGCCAGTTCCTGCTCCCAATACGCCACCTGCGCAGCGATGCGGCTCTGCGAATCCGCCAAGTCGCCCAGGCAATCCCGTTGCCACAGTGCGTAATCCACATACTGCACCGGCAACGGCGTCCATTCTGGCGCCACGTGGCGATGTCGCGCCGCATAGCCGGTGCTCAAGTCGCGAATCAGCGGCGCCACTGACCATCCGTCGGCAGCAATGTGATGCACCACCACCACAAGCACGTGGTGGTGCGAATCCCGGCGAAGCAGTACTGCATGGAGTGGGACCTCGGTCTTCAAATCGAAGTGATGTCCAACCTCCTCCCCGATCGCCTCTCCGAATCTCTCCGCCGACCACCGCCTGGCGTCGACAACCCGCCATCCCAAGTCCACCTGATCGGTGGGCAACACCACCTGACACGGCACCCCCTCGGGAGCGGAGAAGACCGTCCGCAGGCTCTCATGCCGCGCAACCACATCCGTGAGTGCCTCGCCCAGGGCATCAGCGTCCAACTCACCGTCCAACTGCAACGCCACAGCCATGTTGTAGATCGGTGACGAGCCGTGCAGTTCGTGGAGGAACCAAAGCCGTTGCTGGGCGTAGGACAACGGTACGGTTGCGGGCCGTTGCCTCCGGGTCAACGCTGCCACAGAACGTTCTGCTGCGTGGGTGTCGATCCAGTCCGCCAACCCTGCCACGGTCGGCACTTCGAACAACACGCGAATCGGTACGTCGACGCCGCGCTCTGCTCGGACCCGAGCGATCAGTCGTGTCGCCGACAGCGAATGACCGCCCAGATCAAAGAACGAATCATCGATGCCTACGCGTGTGCCTCCGAGTACGTCGCTGAACAACTCCGCCAGGTCGCGCTCGCACTGATTACGCGGCGCCCGGTATTCGACTCCACTGTGGAACTCTGGAGTCGGCAGCGCACGGCGATCGAGTTTGCCGTTGACCGTCAGCGGCAGGGCGTCCAGGATCATGATGGACACCGGCACCATGTATTCGGGCAATCGTTCCGCCAGATGTCGCCGAAGCGCAGTCATCCGATCGATCGCCGCCGGGTCGTTGACGCAGTCGGCCAGAGATCCCACGTGTGTCACGGACGGCCACAGTTCTGACGCCAGCAGTGCCGGGTTGCCGACGCGAGCGAAAACGACATCCATCAGATCGGGATCCGTCGAGCACGTCACCACCGTGACATATCCGAGATCGGCACCCAGGGAATGCAATTCGTGCGGGTACAGCGCGTCGGGCATCTGTAGGCCTGCACGCACGTCGCCGAGTCGCACCGCATTTGCACTGTCGATCAAAGCCTGCGCCAGCGTCAGGTCCGGCAACACTCCGGCGTTCGGCACTCCAGTTATGCGCAGGCTCGACGCCTGCTGCGACCGCAGATGTTCACCCAACCGGGTGAGACTCCCGAATGTCTGCCACGCCATCATCGGCGGCCCGTCGTTCGAGTGCACAGATGCCGGTGCTTTCCGGAGCACCGCGTCGTATCGGTAGCTGCTGAGTTCGTTGACCGCCGTCATCTGTTTCAGCTGTACGCCCACACCCGCGACAGTCGGGATCCGCTGCGGCAACAGTGCAAAGAATTCGGGAGCCAAGAGCAGTTCCTGCTCGGCGAGCATCTCCCGGGTCACCCGCTCGCGTACTGACCCCGCGGTTTCGTCGTCTCCGGCGGAGGCGGAACACACTTTTGCTGTGGTGAAGGAACGCAGCAGAGACAGGTTGCGCACGTCCCCGATGAAGACAGCGCCGCCGGGAGCCAGCAGTCGCATCGCGGTATCCAGAACATCCAGCAGGTACCCGGCGCTGGGGAAGTACTGGATGACCGAGTTGAGTATCACCACATCGAAATGTCCCGTCGGCAACCCATCGGTCACATCCGCCGGGAGTGCCTGCAGGTGCACCCGGTCGGCCCACGACTGCGAGGCCACCGCCGCCTGCAGCTTGTGAATGGTCGGCGCGGCGATGTCTGTGCCCCAGTACTCAACACATTCCGGCGCCACCCTCGACAACAGCAGACCCGACCCGACGCCGATCTCCAACACTCGCCGCGGTTGAAGGGACAGGACCCGGTCCACCGTGGCTGACCGCCATTCCTGCATCTGCTCCAGGGGGATCGGTTCGCCGGTGTAGCTGCTGACCCACCCGCCGAAATCCTCGCCCAGCGGCGCAGTCCCCTCGGTGGTCGGCGCGGAGGATTCGCCCGAATACACGCCGCCCCATATGTCCTGCCACTGCTCGACGATCTGTGCTTCCCGCTCCGGCTCCCGAACCAGCTTCATCTCGGAGTCCAACACGACGTAGCCGCTCAGCAGCTTGTCACCGGAATCCACACTTCCAGCGGTCGCGGTGAGTTTCCGAGCAACGACGGCCGCCTGCGCCACCCGCGGGTGGGCGGCCAACTCCGCTTCGATCTCCCCCAACTCGATGCGGAATCCTCGGATCTTGACCTGCTCGTCGGCGCGTCCCACATACTGCAACTGCGCATCAGCGCCCCAGCGGACGAGGTCTCCGGTCCGATACATCCGGGTGCCGAATGTTGCGGCATCTCCAAACGGACAGGCGACAAATCGCGAGGCTGTCAATCCCGGCCTCCGCCAGTACCCGACACCAACGCCTCTACCGGCGACATACAGTTCGCCGACGACGCCCACCGGTGCCGGCCGCAGCCATCTGTCCAACACGAACAACGCTGATCCGGGCATCGGGTAGCCGATCGGTACGACTCCTGAGCCCGGCTGCAGCGGTGCGCTGATGGCCACCCACATCGTGGTCTCGGTGGGCCCGTACTGGTTGACCATGAGTCGGCCAGGCGCCCATCGGTCCACGACGTCAGGCGCACATGCCTCACCACCGACCAGCAGGTCGACCGAATCCAACCCGTCCGGCGACAGCGCACCGGCCGCAGATGGTGTCTGACTCAGCACGCGGACCTGCTCGGTGACCAGAAGATCGTGGAATTCCTTCGGCGACAGTGCAACCGACTCCGGAACAATGACCAGTCTTCCGCCGTGGAGAAGTACGTTGAAGATCTCCCACCCGGAGATGTCGAAGCTGTAGGAGTGCCACTGCGTCCACACCTGATCGGGCGTGGTGAACCTGGGGTCAAGGGAGTCCAACAGCTGAGTGACGTTGCGGTGAGAGATCGCCACTCCCTTCGGAGTACCGGTCGTCCCCGAGGTGTAGATGATGTAGGCGAGGTCATCTGGAGCCGGCGCCGGAAGGCCGCCACACTCGTAGGCGGCTGCCGCGGGATTCTCGACGGCGATGACCGGCACATCGTGGTCGTCCAATCGATCAAGCAGCGCCGCGCTGGTCACCACCACCTTGGGCTCGGCATCCTTAAGCATGAATCGAATTCGTGCAGCGGGGTGCACCGGGTCGATCGGCAAGTAGGCCGCGCCGGTCTTGAGCACCGCGAAGATCGCCACGATCGCCTCTGCACACCGGTTGAACAGCAGCGCCGCACACTGTCCGGGCCCCACGCCATGGTCGACGAGCTGGTGGGCCAACCGGTTGGACGCGTCATCCAACTCGCGGTAGGTCATGGAACGACCGTCGCAGCGAATCGCCACCGCGTGCGGATCACGCACGACCTGTTCCGTGAACACCGTCGGAATCGACTGGCCGGCCCATGGCCGGGCGAGGACGCCGCGGTTGCCGAGCTCGTCGAGGTCCGCGAACTCAGCGGCGTCCAACACGTCCAGCGACGACAACGCTCGTGCCGGGTCTGCGCTCATTGCCGCCAGCACACGTTGCAGCCGTTCAACCAGCGTCTCGATGCTGGCCGCATCGAACACATCGGTACGGAACTCCACCGTGCCGCCGATCCCTGCGGGCTGCCCGTCCTGCGTCCACCGCTCACGCAGAAAGAACGCCATATCCATTCGGGCGGTGTGGGTTTCAGCCCACAGCGGTTCCACCTCGACATCACCCAGACTGAGCGCGGCAGTGGGTCCGTCGCTCTGCCAGGCGAAGTTCTGCCAGGCGAACATGACCTGGATCAGCGGGTGATGGGTCAGGCTGCGGGCGGGATTGAGGCGCTCCACCAACACTTCGAACGGAACGTCCTGATGCTCAAAGGCGGCGAGACTGCGTTGGCGCACCTGCCCAAGCAGTTCTGCCACGGTGAGGTCCTCGGCGAGGTCGACTCGCAGCACCAGCGTGTTGACAAAGAACCCGACCAGGTCATCGAGTGCCGCATCGCGTCGACCAGCTATCGGAAATCCCACCGCCACATCACTGCTGGTCGTCAGGTTCGACAACAGCACCGCGAGCGCGGCCTGCATCACCATGAAGCTGGTGGCATTGTGTTGTCGCGCCACCTCGGCCACCTCTTGCTGCAACTGCGCGGGCCAATCCACGACGACGCTGGCGCCGCGGTAGTCCGCCACCGGCGGATATGGGCGGTCGGTCGGCAGCTCCAACCGCTCAGGCAATCCCGCGAGCATCTGCTCCCAGTAAGCCACCTGGGAGGAGATGCGGCTGTCTTCGTCAGCCAGATCTCCGAGGTACTCGCGCTGCCACAACGCGTAGTCCACGTACTGCACCGGCAGCGGGGCCCACGTCGGCGCGTGACCGACACTCCGCGCTGCATACGCCATACCCAGATCACGCACCAGGGGGGCGACCGACGCGCCGTCTGCGGCGATGTGGTGCACCACGGCCACCAGGACATGTTCCTCGGGGTTCATGCGGAACAGCCAGGTGCGCAGCGGGATCTGATACTGCAGATCGAAGTTGTGGCCGATGGCTGCGGCGACGGCCTCGCCCAGCCGCTCTGCTGACCAGCCACCGGCATCGATGACCTGCCACCCTACGTCGGCCCGCTCAACGGGTATCACCACTTGTCGTGGCACCCCGTCGGGTGCGGCGAACACCGTGCGCAGGCTCTCGTGACGCGCCACGACATCGACGAGCGCAGCGCTGAGTGCATCCACATCCAATCTGCCGGTGATCCGGTATGCGGTCGGCATGTTGTAGGTGGCGACCTCACCTTCGAACTGGCTGAGGAACCAGAGCCGGCTCTGGGCGTACGACAACTGAATCAGCTCGGGGCGATCGACCGGCACGAGTGGTGGAAGGGCCTTGGGCCCCTCATCGATTCGAGGTGCCAGCTGCGCGATGGTCGGGGCATCAAACAGCGTGCGGACTGCAAGGTCGACGTTCAATCCGGTGCTCACTGCGGCGATCACCCGCATCGCCGAGAGGGAGTCGCCACCGAGGTCGAAGAAGGAGTCGTCGACGCCGACGCGGTCGAGGCCCAGCACGCCTTCGTAGATACCGGTCAGAATCTCCTCGGTGGGAGTGCTCGGGGCCCGGTATCGGTCGACATCGGCGTATTCCGGGGCGGGGAGCGCGCGCTTGTCGAGTTTGCCGTTCGGCGTCACAGGCAGTGCGGGCACCGTCAGCACTGCAGCCGGCACCATGTAGGCGGGCAACCGCGAACTCACTGCAGCGCGAGCCTGTATCGGATCCGCGGTGCCCACGACGTAGCCGACGAGACGCTTATCGCCCGGCCGGTCCTCGCGGGCGATCACGGCCGCCTGCACCACCCCGGGCAGATCCATCAGCGCTGATTGAATCTCGCCCAGCTCGATCCGGTAGCCGCGAATCTTGACCTGCTCATCAGTTCGACCCAGATACTGCAGCTGGCCGTCGACGCCCCAGCGGACGAGATCACCTGTCCGGTACATACGTGAGCCCGGGGCGCCGAAGGGGCACGCCATGAACCGTGAGGATGTCAGCCCTGGGCGCCGCAGGTAACCGACCCCGACCCCGCGGCCGGCCAGATACAGTTCACCGACCACTCCGGGCGGCACCTGGCGCAGCCACTGGTCCAGTACGAAGAATGCAGCTCCGGTGATGGGCGAGCCGATGGGCGGGGCACCGGACCCGGGCGCCAACGGCAGACTCTTGGATGCCCACATGGTGGTCTCTGTCGGTCCGTAGACGTTCACCATGACTCGTCCCGGTGCCCATCGATCCACCAGTTCGGGTGGGCACGGCTCAGCGCCGATCACCAATGCCGCCGATTCCAGCCGATCGGTGGAGAGCACCCCGGCCGCCGACGGCGTCTGGGTCAGCACGGTCACACGCCGACGGACCAGAAGGTCGTGGAAACTCTGCGGGGCGACCGCCACATCTTCAGGCACCACCACAAGGTGTCCACCGTGCAGCAGGGCACCCCAGATCTCCCACACAGAGAAGTCAAAGGCGTAGGAGTGGAACTGCGTCCACACCTGGTCCGGTGTGAGCTCCAGACCGATCTCCAGGGATTCGTAGAGTTGGATGACGTTGTAGTGCGTCACCGTGACGCCTTTGGGGACACCAGTGGTGCCTGATGTGTAGATGACGTGGGCGAGATCGTCGAACAAGGGCTCCGGCAGGCCTGTCTCCGGCCAGCGCGACATGTCGGGATCGTCGACATCGATGACGGTCAGGCCATACCCGTCGAACCTCGACCGCAGTCCGGCCCTGGTGATCGCGGCGATCGGCATCGCGTCCTCGAGCATAAACTTGATTCGCGCGTCGGGATGCAGGGGGTCGATGGGCAGGTAGGCCGCCCCAGACTTGAGCACTCCCAGGATCGCCACGATCGCTTCTGCGCACCGGGTGAACAGCAGTGCCACGCACTGTCCTGGTCCTGCGCCCTGGTCGATCAGCGCGTGCGCCAACCGATTTGACGCCTCGTCCAGGCCACGGTAGGTCATGACCCGGTCACCACAGCTGACGGCTGTGGCCTCTGGGGCCCGGGCCACCTGTTCGGCGAACACCCCCGGAACCGTCAACGGTGCAGTCGCCGGCAGATCCAGAACGGCTCGATTGCCGACCTCGTCCAGCCAGGACTGTTCGGTCTCGTCCAGCAGACCAACCGACGACAACACCTGCGAGGGATCAGCGGTCATCGCCGCCAGCACCCGCTGCAACCGATCAACCAGAGCCTCGATGCCGGCGGCGTCGAACACATCAGTGCGGAACTCCACAATCCCGCCGATACCGGCATCCTCACCGGAGGCAGTGAACCGCTCCTCCAATGAGAACGCCAAATCCATTCGTGCGGTGCGGGTATCGGCCGACAGCGGGTCGATCTTGAGCTCTCCGATGAGGGATTCGGCTGCAGGGTTCCCGGCGAAGTTCTGCCAGGCCAACATGACCTGGACCAGTGGGTGATGGGTCAGGCTGCGGGTCGGATTGAGCCGCTCCACCAACAACTCGAACGGCACATCCTGATGCTCGAACGCCGCCAGACTGCGCTGCCGGACCTGACCCAACAACTCGGCAACACTCGGATCACCCGACAGGTCCACCCGCAGCACCAACGTGTTGACGAAGAAGCCCACCAGATCATCGAGCGTCGGATCGTTGCGACCCGCGATCGCAAAGCCCACCGCCACATCGGTGCTCGCACTCAGATTGCCCAGCAGTACCGCGATGGCAGCCTGCACCACCATGAAGCTGGTCGCATTGTGCTCCCGCGCCACCCGCGCCACCTGCTGCTGCAACTGCGCCGGCCACGCCACCGCCACACTGGCACCCTGGTAGTCGGCCACCGCCGGATACGGTCGATCCGTCGGCAACTCCAGCCGCTCCGGCAGGCCCGCCAACGCCTGTTCCCAGTACGCCAGTTGCCCAGCGATCACGCTGTCGGAGTCAGACTCAACACCGAGCCACTCACGCTGCCACAACGTGTAATCGGCGTAATGCACCGGAAGCGGCATCCAATCCGGGGCACCCCCGCGGCACCGAGCCAGATAGGCGGCCCCAAGGTCACGCACCAGCGGAACAACCGACGCACCGTCGGCGGCGATGTGATGCAACACCGCCACCAACACGTACTCGTCGGTGCCCCGCCGGAACAACCTCGCCCGCACGGGGATCTCCACGGCCAGATCGAAGCAGTGCCGTATCTCAGCCTCCACGGCCTCGGCCAACCGCACAGCCGGCCACCCCTCGGCGTCCACCACCTGCCACCCGAAGCCTGCCCGCTCAGCCGGTACCACCACCTGTTCGGGCACTCCGTCGACCGCGGTGAACACCGTGCGCAGACTCTCGTGGCGCCCAACCACATCAGCCAGCGCCGCTCCGAGCGCCTCCACGTCCAACGCGCCGTTGATCCGATACGCGGTGGGCATGTTGTAGATCGGCGACGGACCATGCATCTGTTCCAGGAACCACAGTCGCTGCTGGGCATACGACAGCGGAATATGCTGCGGGCGAGGTTGTTCCGTCAACGGCTCACGCCCGACGAAGTCCTCAGCGAGGCGCGGCGCCAGTGCGGCGATGGTGGGTGCGTCGAAGAGGGCCCGTACGGCCAGTCCGGTGTCAAGCGTGGTGTTGATTGCAGCGATCAACCGCATCGCGGAGAGTGAGTCGCCACCGAGGTCGAAGAAGGAGTCATCGACGCCGACTTTGTCCAGTCCCAGGATGTTGGCGTAGATGCCGGCCAGGATCTCCTCCGTCGGATTCGACGGAGCCCGGTAGCGATCACTGGTGTCGCTGTACTCCGGGGCCGGCAGGGCTCGTTTGTCGAGCTTGCCGTTGACCGTCAACGGCAACACCTCAAGACGCACGATCGCGGCGGGAACCATGTAGGCGGGCAACCGCTCACCCAGTCTGCGGCGCAACTCCTCGGGATCCGCGGACCCGGTGATGTACCCCACCAGGCGCTTGTCGCCGGGACGGTCCTCCCGGGCGATCACCGCCGACTGCGCCACACCCTCCAACTGCGCCAAAACCGCCTGGATCTCACCCAACTCGATCCGATACCCACGGATCTTGACCTGCTCATCAGCCCGACCGTGATACCGCAACTGCCCATCAGCACCCCAGGACACCAAATCCCCGGTCCGATACATCCGAGCTCCCGTCGCGAATGGGCAGGCCACAAACCGCGACGCCGTCAACCCCGCCCGACGCACATAACCGACACCCACACCACGACCAGCCACATACAACTCACCGACCACACCCACCGCCACCGAATGCAACCGCGCATCCAGCACGAACAACGCCGCCCCCGGCACCGGGAACCCGATCGGCACCACACCCGAACCCGCCTGCAACGGAGCACTGATCGTGGCATACACCGTCGTCTCCGTCGGACCGTAACCATTGATCATCACCCGACCCGACGCCCACCGATCCACCACATCACCCGGGCACGGCTCAGCAGCAACCATCAACGACGCCGCTGCCAAACCCTCCGGAGACAGCACCCCCACCGCCGACGGCGTCTGACTGAGCACCGTCACCTTCTCCGCCACCAACAACGCCTGCAGTTCATCGGCAGACCGAGTCACCGAATCCGGAACCACCACCAACCGCCCACCATGGAGCAGCGCACCCCAGATCTCCCACACCGAATAGTCAAACGCCAACGACGAACACTGCGCCCACACCTGCCCCGGGCCCATCTCCACACCCACATCAAGCCCGTCGAACAACCGCGTCACATTGCCATGCGTGACCGCCACCCCCTTCGGCACACCCGTCGTCCCCGAGGTGTAAATGATGTGCGCAACATCCCCAGCCAGCGGTCCCACCGGCACCGGCTCGCACAACTGCGCGTCGACACGGCCGTCCTCCACATCGACCACCTGCACCCCACACCGGGCCACTCGGTCAGCCAGCCCAGCACTGCTCACCGCCACCACAGGCGCGGCATCAGCGAGCATGAACTCGACACGCACATCCGGCAGCCCCGGATCGATCGGCAGATACGCCGCGCCGGTCTTGAGCACCGCCAAGATCGCCACGATTGCGTGCGCCGACCGCCCCAACAGCAACGCCACACACTCACCGGGGATCGCTCCCATCTCAACCAGCAGGTGCGCCAACCGATTCGATGCCTCGTCCAACTCCAGGTAGGTCATCGAACTGTCCACGAAACTGACCGCCACCGACTGTGGAGCACGGGCCACCTGTTCGGCGAACATCTCGGGAATCGACACCTCGTCCGCGGGCTGGGTCAATACCGCCCGATGTCCGAACTCGTCGAGTTCGCTGAGTTCCTCCTCATCGAGGAGGTTCATCGACGACAACCGGCGGACCTGCTCAGCGGTCATGGTCGCCCTCCCCCTCGGCGGACAGCGCCACCAGCACCCGCCGTAGTCGCTCGGTCAGCCGTTCCACGGTTCTCGCGTCGAACACATCCGTACGAAACTCCACGGTTCCCCCAATCCCGGCGGGTGCGCCGGTCTCGTCGAACTGCTCGGCCAACGAGAACACCAGATCCATTCGCGAGGTGCGGGTTTCGGCCGACAGTGGGCTGATCTGCAAATCGCCCAGGCCCAAGCCCGCGGCAGAATCACCGCTGTGCTGCCAGGGCAGGTTCTGCCATGTCAGCATGGTCTGGATCAGTGGGTGGTGGGTGAGGCTGCGCGTAGGGTTGAGCCGTTCTACGACCATTTCGAATGGCACATCTTGATGCTCGAACGCCGCCAGACTGCGCCGCCGCACCTGACCCAGCAACTCCGCCACAGAGGGGTCGTCGTCCAGGTTCACCCGCAACACCAACGTGTTGACGAAAAAGCCCACCAGATCATCAAGTGCCGCTTCACCTCGCCCGGCGGTCGCGACGCCGATCGCCACATCGGTGCTCGCGCTGAGATTGCCCAACAGCACCGCCAGTGCGGCCTGCACCACCATGGAACTGGTCGCATTGTGCTCCCGCGCCACCCGCGTCACCTGCTGCTGCAACTGCGCCGGCCACGCCACCGCCACACTGGCACCCCGATAATCGGCCACCGGCGGGTAAGGCCGATCCGTGGGCAACTCCAAACGCTCCGGCAGCCCCGCCAACTCCTGCTCCCAATAGGACAGCTGCCGCGTGATCACACTGTCGGGGTCAGACTCCTCGCCCAACCACTCCCTCTGCCACAGCGAGTAATCCACGTACTGCACCGGCAACGGCGCCCAGTCCGGCATCCGATCACTGGATCGAGCCGCATATGCCGCACCCAGGTCAGCCACCAACGGCGCCACCGACCAACCATCGGCCGCGATGTGGTGCACCACCGCCACCAACACATGCTCATCGATGCCGGTGTGCAGCAGGGTTGCCCGCAAGGGGATCTCAGACGAGAGATCAAAACTGTGACAGGTCGCCGCCCCGACGGCTTCGTGAAGCTGCTCGACCGACCAACCCCCCGCCTCCACGACCCGCCATCCGAAATCCGCCTCATCGACCGGCAGCACCACCTGTTCGGCAACGCCCTCGACTGAGCCGAACACCGTGCGCAGGCTCTCATGACGACCCACCACATCAGCCAGGGCCAGACCCAACGCGTCAGTGTCCAATGGTCCACTCAACCTCAACGCGACCGCCATGTTGTAGATCGGCGACGGGCCCTGCAATTGATCCAGGAACCACAACCGCTGCTGGGCGAACGACAACGGAATATGCGCGGGTCGCGGCATCACCTGCAGCGGCGGGCGGACCACACCTGCCTGATTCAGGTCGAGGTGCACGGCCAACCCTCCGACCGTCGGCGCATCGAACAGGTACCGCACCGGAACCTCCACGCCCAACGCGGCCTGCAACCGCGCACTCACCCGGATCGCGATCAACGAATCGCCGCCCAGGGCGAAGAAGTCATCGTCCAGACCGACCCGGTCAAGCCCGAGCACCTCGGTGAACGCCTCGGCGATGGTCTTCTCAGTCAGGGTTTGCGGCGCCCGAAACACCTTGGCAACCAACACCGGCGCGGGCAGCGCCCGTCGATCAATCTTGCCCGAAGAGCTCAACGGGAACTCATCGAGCACCATGATGTGCGTCGGGACCATATAGTCCGGCAACCGCTCAGCCAGCCACTGCCGCAACTCGCTGAGCTTGCTGTTGGTGTCCGGCGCGCTGGCACAGGCACCGCGTTGCCGCAGATCGGCCTGAGGCAGATAGACATCGCTCAGCACACGATCCGATCCCAGCACGCCAGGAGCAATGAAGACCGCGTCCACAGTGCCGGGACGAGCACCCCACGTGACCGCGACCCGATAACCCGCACCCTCACCGAGTAGATACAACTGTTCGGCCGTGACGGCGTCCGTCCCGGCGAAAGCGATGTCGCGGGCTTCAGCGACCGACAGTCCATCGACCAGGGACTGATCGGGAGTGACGGCGTCCGTCCTGGCGAAAGCGATGTCGCGGGCTTCAGCGACCGACAGTCCATCGACCAGGGACTGTTCGGGCGTGACGGCGTCCGTCCTGGCGAAAGCGATGTCGCGGGCTTCAGCGACCGACAGTCCCTCGACCAGGGACTGATCGAGGCTGACCTCGGTGATCACTGCATAATGCGGGATCCCGGTGACGCGGACGACCTCGGGGCTCTGGGAGGACAACTCGGCGTAGAGCCCTTCAAGGCCGGCACATTCGGCCCACTCCAGCACCGGTGCACCCCCCACCGAACACACCGGCGTGGGTGACTTGTGAATCGTCACGTCGTAGCGGTAGCGAGTCAACTCGTTGTCGGCCTGCCCGCGCTTGACCTGAATGTCGATCCCCCCGACCTCGGTGTGCTCACCGACCCAGGTCGTGAAGAACTCCGGAGCCAGCAACAACTCGGGTTCACCAAGCATCGCGTGCTGCACCCGCTGCCGGACCTCATCGGCATCAGCACTGTCGGCGCGAGCCAGTGCGATACCGGTCTGAAATGCCGACTGCAGACTGTGATTGCGCACATCCCCGACGAACAGCGCCCCACCAGGAGCCAACAGACCGACAGCTTTGTCGATCACCTCGGTCAGATAATCGGCGCTCGGGAAGTACTGCACCACCGAGTTGAGGATGATGGTGTCGAAGTACCCCGGGGCCAACCCATCCGTGACATGCGCCGGTTGGGTCTGCAACCGCACTCGGTCGCCCCAGGGCTGCCCGGCCACAGCTGCCCGCAGTTTGTGAATCGTCGGCGCCGAGAAGTCCGTACCCCAGTACTCCGCACATCCAGGAGCCACCTGAGCCAGCACCAAACCCGAGCCCACACCGATCTCGAGCACCCGCTGCGGACCCAGCTCCACAATCCGCTGCACAGCGCAGGAACGCCATTCCTGCATCTGCGGCAACGGAATCGGCTCACCGGTGTAACTGCTGTTCCACCCGCGGAAATCGCTGCCGAACTCCGCAGCGTCGTCGAGCTCAGCGTCATACAACTCGTCATAGATCTGCTGCCACTGATCAACGGCCTCAGCCTCATGATCAGCCGTACTGGAGCGATCCAACGCCACATAGCCCACCAGATGATCAGCAGCCTCACCCCGGTGCACCGCCACCGCAGCCCGTGCCACCTGCGGGCAGGCCAACAGGACGTTCTCGATCTCCCCCAACTCCAGCCGCTGTCCCCGCAGCTTGATCTGGGCATCCGCACGCCCCAAATACTCCAGGCCACCCACCGAAGTCCACCGCACCAGATCACCCGTGCGATACATCCGCGCGCACGAATCCCCAAAGGGATTGGCCACAAACCGATCCGCAGTCAGATCCGGACGTCCCACATACCCCCGCGCCACCCCAGGACCAGCCAGATACAACTCACCGACCACCCCCACCGGCACCGGATTGAGCCGCCCATCAAGCACCAGCGCAGTGACGCCAGCGATCGGAACACCGATCCCCACCGCCTCACCAGCCACCAACGCACTCCAGGTGACCCAGATCGTCGCCTCGGTCGGACCATACGCATTGAACATCGCCCGACCCGGCGCCCAGGCCGCCACCAACTCCGCGGGACAGGCCTCACCGCCGGTGACCAACGTCGACAACCGGCCCACCAACCGGTCCCGATCCAACGTCGCCAACACCGTCGGAGTCAACAACGCCGCATCCACCCGCTGCTGCTCCACCAACCCGTCAACGCCTCACCGGCATACGAATCCGGCGCCGCCACCACCAACGTCGCCCCAGACGCCGTCGCCCACAACCACTCAAACACCGAAGCATCGAACGTCGGGGAAGCCACCATCAGGATCCGCGCACCCGCACCCACCCCAAACACACCACGATGAGCAGCCGCCTCACCCAACACACCAGCATGGCTGACCGCCACTCCCTTCGGAGTCCCAGTCGAACCCGACGTGAAGATCACATACGCAGCACCATCAACCATCAACGGCGCCAACCGATCACCATCAGTGACCCGTTCGGCGCTGCACCCCGAAAGATCCAACTCATCAATGCGCATCACCGGACGATCCCCGGCGCCACCAACCACCTCAACCCCACACGTCAACACACACACCGCCCCGGCGGCATCAAGCACCGTCGCGACGCGTTCGGCCGGATGCCCCCGATCCACCGGCACATACACCCCACCAGCCTTGAGCACCGCCCACCACGCCAACACCAACTCCGCACACCGATCCATCGCCACCGCAACCGCTCGCTCCGGACCCACCCCCTCCTCGATCAATCGGCGAGCAAGCCGGTTCGATGCCTCATCAAGGTCGCGATACGTCCACGATCGATCACCGTCGACCAGGGCCAGCGCATCCGGCGCAGCAGCCACCGCACCGGCCAACAACTCATCCGCGAGACCCACCGGCGCAGCAACATCCGCACCAGACCATCTCTGCAGCACCAGTTCCCGCTCACCGGCCGCAAGCAGCTCCACCTCACCGACCCGCACCGACGGATCAGCCACCACCGCCGAGACCACACGACCAAACCATCCCACCAACCGCTCAACCGTCGACCGATCGAACAGGTCCGTCGCATAGGTCACCACACCAGCACACATCGGCACACCAATCGCCGTCGACTCTTCGGCAGGAACCTCCCTCAGCTGGATGTCGAGATCGAACTTGGCGGTGCGGGTGCCCACCGCCACCGATTCGACACCCGCCCCGTCAAGCACCATCTCCGGACGCACATTGTTCTGATAGACCATCGCGACCTGGAACAGCGGGTGATGAGAGGCCGAACGCGCCGGATTCAACCGCTCAACAAGCATTTCAAACGGCACATCCTGATTCGCATAAGCCTCTAATGCCTTGTGCCGCACCTGATCAAGCACCTCACTGAAACTCTGCTGAGGGCCAATCCCCACCCGCAGCACCCACGTGTTGACAAAGAACCCGACCAACTCATCGAGTGCGACGTCCGCCCGCCCCGCGATCGGGGCACCCAGCGCCAAATCGTCACCGACACCAGCGCGGTGCAGCACCACAGCCATCACGGCCTGCAGAACCATCGACGCCGTCGCATTATGCTCAGCGGCCACCACTTTGAGTGCTGACCAAGTCTGGGGATCGATCCGGATCTCCACCTCGTCACCGCGGTACCTGGGCACCGGGGGCCGCGGACGATCCGTCGGCAGCGACACCACCTCAGGCAGACCAGCCAACTCCTGCCGCCAATACGCCAACTGTGCGGCGATCACACTGTCCGGATCATCTTCGGATCCCAGCCAATCCTGCTGCCACAGCGTGTAATCGACATACTGCACGGGCAGTGGAGCCCAATCGGGAGCGCCGACCGCGCACCGTGCAGCGTAAGCCTGACTGACATCACGCACCATGGGTGCCAGCGACCATCCGTCAAACGCGATGTGGTGCACCGCAATCCCCACCACATACTGTTCGGTGTCCACCTGCATGATCTTCACCCAGATCGGAATCTCGGCCGACAGATCAAATCTGTACCCAACCAGCGCCAACAGTTGAGCTTCGACATCGGCCTCCGGCACAGACGTCACCGCCGCCCCTCCGCGTCGCCACATCCCTGGTTGCGCAGGCAGCACCCGTTGCAGCGCCGCCCCGTCCGCGTCGGGGAACACGGTGCGCAGTGACTCGTGCCGGGCGATCACATCGTCGAGCGCGGTATCCAGCGCGTCGATGTCCAACGGCCCACTGATCCGCAACGCGATCGGGATGTTGTAAGTGGCCACACCGCCCTCGAACCGATTGAGGAACCACAGCCGCTGCTGCGCGAACGACAACGGGATGCGCTCTGGGCGCTGCTGAACTGACAGTGGGGGACGTCCACCAGACCCTTCCCCGAGTCGGGGTGCCAGCTGAGCCACCGTCGGAGCTTCGAACAGAGTGCGCACAGCCAAGTCGGCGGCCATTCCGCTGTTGATCGCGGCGATGAGGCGCATGGCGGACAGGGAGTCTCCGCCGAGGTCGAAGAAGGAGTCGTCGACGCCGACTTTGTCCAGTCCCAGGATGTTGGCGTAGATGCCGGCCAGGATCTCCTCCGTCGGATTCGACGGAGCCCGGTAACGGTCGGTGTCGACGTACTCCGGGACCGGCAACGCCCGCCTGTCGAGTTTGCCGCTCACCGTCAACGGCAAAGCCTCGAGCACAACCACCGCCGCCGGCACCATGTATGCCGGCAGCCCATCCGCGAGCCGGCTGCGCACCTGCGTCGGATCCGCGGGGCCGGTGATATACCCGACCAGGCGCTTGTCGCCGGGACGGTCCTCCCGAACGATCACCACCGCATGCTCCACACCCTCGAGTTTCAGCAGAGCCGTTTGGATTTCGCCGAGCTCAAGGCGGTAACCACGGATCTTGACCTGCTCATCAGCACGCCCGTGGTATCGCAGCTGCCCGTCAGCACCCCAGGACACGACGTCCCCGGTGCGATACATCCGTGCTCCCGGCGCGAATGGGCAGGCCACGAACCGTGCTGCGGTCAAACCCGCCCGACGCAGATAGCCGACTCCGACTCCGGGGCCGGCCACATACAACTCACCGACCACCCCGGCCGGAGCCGGACGCAGCCACTGATCGAGTACGAACAACGCCGCCGTCGGCACCGCCGCGCCGATCGGCACCACTTCGAGGCCCGCCCGCAGCGGGGCACTGATTGCGGCATACACCGTGGCCTCAGTCGGGCCATAGGCATTCATCACCACGCGGCCAGCCGCCCACCGATCGACCAGTTCCGGCGGACACGGTTCACCACCGAGCAGCAGAGCCACGTCTCCCAGCTCATCCGGCGAGAGCGCTGCCGCCGCCGAGGGAGTCTGCGTCAATACGTTGATCCGCTCCTCAACGATCAGAGCCTGAAGATCCTTCGGCGAGGCCGCCACCTCTTCGGGCACCACCACCAGGCGCCCACCACCGAGCAGCGCTGCCCAGATCTCCCACACCGAGAAGTCAAACGCATACGAATGGCACTGCGTCCACACCTGATCCAGAGGCAGGCCTGGCGGCATCGACGCCGCGAGATGCACCAGGTTGCGGTGACTGATCGCCACCCCCTTCGGAACACCCGTCGTGCCCGAGGTGTAGATCAGATACGCGATCTCGTCGGCAGTCGTCAGGTCCACCGCCGGTGCAGTGTCGGACTGGCGGTCGATGCGGGGATCACCCGCATCGACCACCAGCACCCCGTACTGGGCCAGCCTGTCGGCCAACCCAGTACTGCTCACCGCCACAGCGGGGGCAGCGTCGATGAGCATGAACTCAACCCGGGTATCCGGCAACGCCGGGTCGATACCCAGATAGCCCGCCCCGGTCTTGAGGACCGCCAGCATCGCGACGATCGCCTCAGGACACCGGTTGAACAGCAATGCCACATACTGGCCGGGTCCAGCACCCTGCTCGATCAACAGGTGCGCCAACCGGTTCGACGCCTGATCCAACTCTCGATAAGTGCATGACCGACCTGCGAAGCTGATCGCAACTGCATCCGGTGCACACGCCACACGCTGCGCGAACAAGCCCGGAACCAACTGGTCCGCGACCGTCTGAGTCAAGATCTCCCGGTTCCCGACCTGATCCAGCCATGACTGCTCGCTGGCGTCGAGCGCGCTCACCGTGGACAGCGCCCGCGACGGGTCGGCAGTCATGGCCCCCAACACCCGGTCCAAGCGCTCGACCAGCATCTCGATGCTGCCCGGATCGAACACATCGGTGCGGAACTCGACCATTCCACCGATTCCGGCATATTCACCGGATGCGGTGAACCGCTCCTCCAATGAGAACGCCAAATCCATTCGCGCGGTGTGGGTGTCTGCTGAAAGCGGTCGCGCCTCGACATCGCCGAGTCTCAAAGCGTCGGCAGCGTCGACACCGCGTTGCCATGTCAGCATGACTTGGACAAGCGGATGGTGGGTCAGGCTGCGGGTTGGATTGAGCCGCTCCACCAACAACTCGAACGGCACATCCTGATGCTCGAATGCCGCCAGACTGCGCTGCCGGACCTGACCCAACAACTCGGCAATACTCGGATCACCCGACAGGTCCACCCGCAGCACCAACGTGTTGACGAAGAAGCCCACCAGATCATCGAGCGCCGGATCATTGCGACCCGCGATCGCAAAGCCCACCGCCACATCGGTGCTCGCACTCAGATTGCCCAGCAGTACCGCGATGGCAGCCTGCACCACCATGAAGCTGGTCGCATTGTGCTCCCGCGCGACCCGCGCCACCTGCTGCTGCAACTGCGCCGGCCACGCCACCGCCACACTGGCACCCTGGTAGTCGGCGACAGCCGGATACGGTCGATCCGTCGGCAACTCCAGCCGCTCCGGCAGGCCCGCCAATACCTGCTCCCAGTACGCCAACTGCCCAGTGACCTCACTGTCGGAGTCAGACTCAACACCGAGCCAATCACGCTGCCACAACGTGTAATCGACGTACTGCACGGGCAGCGGCATCCAATCCGGGGCGCCACCACCACACCGAGCGGTGTACGCCACGCTCAGGTCACGCACCAGCGGTGCAACCGAGACGCCATCCGCGGCGATATGGTGCACCACCGCCACCAACACATGCTCGTCCTCACCGACGCGGAACAACCTCGCCCGCACGGGGATCTCTACGGCCAGATCGAAGCAGTGCCGTATCTCAGCCTCCACGGCCTCGGTCACCCGCTGAACCGACCACCCCTTGGCATCGACAACCTGCCACCCGAAATCTGCTCGCTCAGTGGGCAACACCACCTGTTCAGGAACACCATCAGGCGCCGAGAACACCGTGCGCAGACTCTCGTGACGCCCAACCACATCCGCGAACGCACACCCCAGGGAATCGGTATCCAGGTTGCCAGCCAACTGGAGAGCCACGGCCATGTTGTAGATGGGTGACGGTCCCTGAATCTGTTCCAGGAACCACAGTCTCTGCTGGGCATACGACAGCGGAATATGCTGCGGGCGCGGCTGTTCCGTCAACGGATCACGCCCGAAGAAATCCTCACCGATGCGCGGAGCGAGCTGGGCGACGGTGGGCGCGTCGAACAGCGTGCGCACGGCCAGTCCGGTGTCAAGCGTGGTGTTGATCGCAGCGACCAATCGCATCGCGGAGAGCGAGTCGCCGCCGAGGTCGAAGAAGGAGTCGTCCGCGCCGACGAGGTCCAGATCGAGGATCCGGGCGTAGATGCCGGCCAGGATCTCCTCAGTCGGATTCGACGGGGCCCGGTAGCGGTCGGTGTCGGTGTACTCCGGGGCCGGCAGGGCTCGTTTGTCGAGCTTGCCGTTGACCGTCAACGGCAGGACTTCGAGGACCACGACCGCCGACGGCACCATATACGCGGGAAGGCGCTCGGCAAGCCGATGACGCAACAGGGCCGGATCGGCACCACCCACGACGTACCCGACCAGACGTTTGTCACCGGGACGGTCCTCTCGGGCGATCACCACAGCCTGATCCACGCCGTCGAGATCAGCCAGCGCCGACTGGATCTCCCCCAACTCGATCCGATACCCGCGGACCTTGACCTGTTCGTCCGCGCGGCCCAGATACTGCAACTGCCCGTCAGCGCCCCAGCGCACCAGATCCCCAGTCCGGTACATCCGAGACCCCACACCACCGAACGGACACGCCACAAACCGCGACCCGGTCAACCCCGCCCGACGTAGATAGCCCAACCCGACACCGCGGCCAGCCACATACAACTCACCGACCACCCCGATCGGCACCTGGTGCAGACGAGAATTCAGCACGAACAACGCCGCTCCGGCAACTGGGACACCGATCGGCACCACCGATGATCCCGGCTCCAACGGCGCACTGATGGCCGCGTACACCGTGGTCTCGGTCGGACCGTAGGCGTTGACCATCATCCGACCCGAGTCCGCCCACCGAGCCACCACCTCCGGCGGGCACGCCTCACCGGCCACGACCGACACCGTCGATTCCAACCCGTCAGCAGACAGCATCGCCAGCGCCGACGGCGTCTGACTGAGCACATCGACGCCCTCGGCGACCAACAGTGCATGCAGCTGATCCGGTGACGCCGCAACCTCCTCAGGGACCACCAACACCTGGCCGCCATGCAGCAGCGCACCGAAGATGTCCCACACCGACACGTCGAACACATACGAATGCCACTGCGAACGCATCTGATTCGGTCCCACCAGCGACGGATCCACCGAGGTGATCAACTGCGTAACGTTGCCGTGCGTGATCGCCACCCCCTTCGGCACACCCGTGGTCCCGGAGGTGTAGATCAGATAGGCGATATCGTCGGCGGACGGCATCGGCAGCGCAGCGACGGGGAACGTGCCGATGCGCCGATCCGCGACGTTGACCACCGGCACAGTCGACGCGGTCAATCGAGGCGCCAACCCCGCAGTGCTGACCGCCACCACCGGTGAGGCATCGGCGAGCATGAACCCCACCCGCGCATCGGGCAACGCCGGATCAATCGGCACATACGCCGCGCCCGATTTGAGCACCGCAAGAATCGACACGATCGCCTCAGCACATCGCGGAAACAGCAGTGCCACAAACTGGCCGGGGCCGGCGCCATAAGAAGTCAGCAGGCGCGCCAATCGGTTCGACGATTCATCCAACTCTCGATACGTCCATGACCGACCGCCACACGACAACGCCACCGAATCCGGAGAACACGCGACTTGCTGCACGAACAACTCCGGCAACGTCGCGGCCACCGATGAGCGTGCCAACACTGACCGATTGCCGACCTCATTCAGACGCGCGCGCTCGGCCCCGTCAATGACATCCACCGCCGACACCGGCTGAGCCGGATCAGCAGACATCGCCGCCAGCACCCGCTCCAACCGCCCAACCAGCACCTCAACACTGGCCGCATCGAACACGTCAGTGCGAAACTCCACCGACCCACCGATCCCGGCAGGCAAACCGGCTTCGTTGAACCGCTCTCCGAGAGTGAACACCAGATCCATACGAGCAGATAGTGTTTCGGCCGCGAGGGGATCAGCCTGCACGTCACCCAGAGTGAGTCCAGCGGCCGTGCCAGCGCCACCCCAGGACAGGTTCTGCCATGTCAGCATGGTCTGGATCAGTGGGTGGTGGGTGAGGCTGCGCGTAGGGTTGAGCCGTTCTACGACCATTTCGAATGGCACATCTTGATGCTCGAACGCCGCCAGACTGCGCCGCCGCACCTGACCCAGCAACTCCGCCACAGAGGGGTCGTCGTCCAGGTTCACCCGCAACACCAGCGTGTTGACGAAAAAGCCCACCAGATCATCAAGTGCCGCTTCACCTCGCCCGGCGGTCGCGACGCCGATCGCCACATCGGTGCTCGCGCTGAGATTGCCCAACAGCACCGCCAGTGCGGCCTGCACCACCATGGAACTGGTCGCATTGTGCTCCCGCGCCACCCGCGTCACCTGCTGCTGCAACTGCGCCGGCCACGCCACCGCCACACTGGCACCCTGGTAGTCGGCCACCTGTGGGTAGGGCCGATCCGTGGGCAACTCCAAACGCTCCGGCAGCCCCGCCAACTCCTGCTCCCAATAGGACAGCTGCCGCGTGATCACACTGTCGGGGTCAGACTCCTCGCCCAACCACTCCCTCTGCCACAGCGAGTAATCCACGTACTGCACCGGCAACGGCGCCCAGTCCGGCATCCGATCACTGGATCGAGCCGCATATGCCGCACCCAGGTCAGCCACCAACGGCGCCACCGACCAACCATCGGCTGCGATGTGGTGCACCACCGCCACCAACACATGCTCATCGATGCCGGTGTGCAGCAGGGTTGCCCGCAAGGGGATCTCAGACGAGAGATCAAAACTGTGACAGGTCGCCGCCCCGACGGCTTCGTGAAGCTGCTCGACCGACCAGCCCCCCGCCTCCACGACCCGCCATCCGAAATCCGCCTCATCGACCGGCAGCACCACCTGTTCGGCAACGCCCTCGACTGAGCCGAACACCGTGCGCAGGCTCTCATGACGACCCACCACATCAGCCAGGGCCAGACCCAACGCGTCAGTGTCCAATGGTCCACTCAACCTCAACGCGACCGCCATGTTGTAGATCGGCGACGGGCCCTGCAATTGATCCAGGAACCACAACCGCTGCTGGGCGAACGACAACGGAATATGCGCGGGTCGCGGCATCACCTGCAGCGGCGGGCGGACCACACCTGCCTGATTCAGGTCGAGGTGCACGGCCAACCCTCCGACCGTCGGCGCATCGAACAGGTACCGCACCGGAACCTCCACGCCCAACGCGGCCTGCAACCGCGCACTCACCCGGATCGCGATCAACGAATCGCCGCCCAGGGCGAAGAAGTCATCGTCCAGACCGACCCGGTCAAGCCCGAGCACCTCGGTGAACGCCTCGGCGATGGTCTTCTCAGTCAGGGTTTGCGGCGCCCGAAACACCTTGGCAACCAACACCGGCGCGGGCAGCGCCCGTCGATCAATCTTGCCCGAAGAGCTCAACGGGAACTCATCGAGCACCATGATGTGCGTCGGGACCATATAGTCCGGCAACCGCTCAGCCAGCCACTGCCGCAACTCGCTGAGCTTGCTGTTGGTGTCCGGCGCGCTGGCACAGGCACCGCGTTGCCGCAGATCGGCCTGAGGCAGATAGACATCGCTCAGCACACGATCCGATCCCAGCACGCCAGGAGCAATGAAGACCGCGTCCACAGTGCCGGGACGAGCACCCCACGTGACCGCGACCCGATAACCCGCACCCTCACCGAGTAGATACAACTGTTCGGGCGTGACGGCGTCCGTCCCGGCGAAAGCGATGTCGCGGGCTTCAGCGACCGACAGTCCATCGACCAGGGACTGATCGGGAGTGACGGCGTCCGTCCTGGCGAAAGCGATGTCGCGGGCTTCAGCGACCGACAGTCCATCGACCAGGGACTGTTCGGGCGTGACGGCGTCCGTCCTGGCGAAAGCGATGTCGCGGGCTTCAGCGACCGACAGTCCCTCGACCAGGGACTGATCGAGGCTGACCTCGGTGATCACTGCATAATGCGGGATCCCGGTGACGCGGACGACCTCGGGGCTCTGGGAGGACAACTCGGCGTAGAGCCCTTCAAGGCCGGCACATTCGGCCCACTCCAGCACCGGTGCACCCCCCACCGAACACACCGGCGTGGGTGACTTGTGAATCGTCACGTCGTAGCGGTAGCGAGTCAACTCGTTGTCGGCCTGCCCGCGCTTGACCTGAATGTCGATCCCCCCGACCTCGGTGTGCTCACCGACCCAGGTCGTGAAGAACTCCGGAGCCAGCAACAACTCGGGTTCACCAAGCATCGCGTGCTGCACCCGCTGCCGGACCTCATCGGCATCAGCACTGTCGGCGCGAGCCAGTGCGATACCGGTCTGAAATGCCGACTGCAGACTGTGATTGCGCACATCCCCGACGAACAGCGCCCCACCAGGAGCCAACAGACCGACAGCTTTGTCGATCACCTCGGTCAGATAATCGGCGCTCGGGAAGTACTGCACCACCGAGTTGAGGATGATGGTGTCGAAGTACCCGGGCCAACCCATCCGTGACATGCGCCGGTTGGGTCTGCAACCGCACTCGGTCGCCCCAGGGCTGCCCGGCCACAGCTGCCCGCAGTTTGTGAATCGTCGGCGCCGAGAAGTCCGTACCCCAGTACTCCGCACATCCAGGAGCCACCTGAGCCAGCACCAAACCCGAGCCCACACCGATCTCGAGCACCCGCTGCGGACCCAGCTCCACAATCCGCTGCACAGCGCAGGAACGCCATTCCTGCATCTGCGGCAACGGAATCGGCTCACCGGTGTAACTGCTGTTCCACCCGCGGAAATCGCTGCCGAACTCCGCAGCGTCGTCGAGCTCAGCGTCATACAACTCGTCATAGATCTGCTGCCACTGATCAACGGCCTCAGCCTCATGATCAGCCGTACTGGAGCGATCCAACGCCACATAGCCCACCAGATGATCAGCAGCCTCACCCCGGTGCACCGCCACCGCAGCCCGTGCCACCTGCGGGCAGGCCAACAGGACGTTCTCGATCTCCCCCAACTCCAGCCGCTGTCCCCGCAGCTTGATCTGGGCATCCGCACGCCCCAAATACTCCAGGCCACCCACCGAAGTCCACCGCACCAGATCACCCGTGCGATACATCCGCGCGCACGAATCCCCAAAGGGATTGGCCACAAACCGATCCGCAGTCAGATCCGGACGTCCCACATACCCCCGCGCCACCCCAGGACCAGCCAGATACAACTCACCGACCACCCCCACCGGCACCGGATTGAGCCGCCCATCAAGCACCAGCGCAGTGACGCCAGCGATCGGAACACCGATCCCCACCGCCTCACCAGCCACCAACGCACTCCAGGTGACCCAGATCGTCGCCTCGGTCGGACCATACGCATTGAACATCGCCCGACCCGGCGCCCAGGCCGCCACCAACTCCGCGGGACAGGCCTCACCGCCGGTGACCAACGTCGACAACCGGCCCACCAACCGGTCCCGATCCAACGTCGCCAACACCGTCGGAGTCAACAACGCCGCATCCACCCGCTGCTGCTCCACCAACCCCGTCAACGCCTCACCGGCATACGAATCCGGCGCCGCCACCACCAACGTCGCCCCAGACGCCGTCGCCCACAACCACTCAAACACCGAAGCATCGAACGTCGGGGAAGCCACCATCAGGATCCGCGCACCCGCACCCACCCCAAACACACCACGATGAGCAGCCGCCTCACCCAACACACCAGCATGGCTGACCGCCACTCCCTTCGGAGTCCCAGTCGAACCCGACGTGAAGATCACATACGCAGCACCATCAACCATCAACGGCGCCAACCGATCACCATCAGTGACCCGTTCGGCGCTGCACCCCGAAAGATCCAACTCATCAATGCGCATCACCGGACGATCCCCGGCGCCACCAACCACCTCAACCCCACACGTCACACACACCGCCCCGGCGGCATCAAGCACCGTCGCGACGCGTTCGGCCGGATGCCCCCGATCCACCGGCACATACACCCCACCAGCCTTGAGCACCGCCCACCACGCCAACACCAACTCCGCACACCGATCCATCGCCACCGCAACCGCTCGCTCCGGACCCACCCCCTCCTCGATCAATCGGCGAGCAAGCCGGTTCGATGCCTCATCAAGGTCGCGATACGTCCACGATCGATCACCGTCGACCAGGGCCAGCGCATCCGGCGCAGCAGCCACCGCACCGGCCAACAACTCATCCGCGAGACCCACCGGCGCAGCAACATCCGCACCAGACCATCTCTGCAGCACCAGTTCCCGCTCACCGGCCGCAAGCAGCTCCACCTCACCGACCCGCACCGACGGATCAGCCACCACCGCCGAGACCACACGACCAAACCATCCCACCAACCGCTCAACCGTCGACCGATCGAACAGGTCCGTCGCATAGGTCACCACACCAGCACACATCGGCACACCACTGCCCCGGCTCGACATCTCCCGCAATGCGAAAGGAGCGGAGGAGTTTTCGACCGCCATCTCCCTCAGCTGGATGTCGAGATCGAACTTGGCGGTGCGGGTGCCCACCGCCACCGATTCGACACCCGCCCCGTCAAGCACCACCTGTGGGCGCACATTGTTCTGATAGACCATCGCGACCTGGAACAGCGGGTGATGAGAGGCCGAACGCGCCGGATTCAACCGCTCAACAAGCATTTCAAACGGCACATCCTGATTCGCATAAGCCTCTAACGCCTTGTGCCGCACCTGATCAAGCACCTCACTGAAACTCTGCTGAGGGCCAATCCCCACCCGCAGCACCCACGTGTTGACAAAGAACCCGACCAACTCATCGAGTGCGACGTCCGCCCGCCCCGCGATCGGGGCACCCAGCGCCAAATCGTCACCGACACCAGCGCGGTGCAGCACCACAGCCATCACGGCCTGCAGAACCATCGACGCCGTCGCATTATGCTCAGCGGCCACCACTTTGAGTGCTGACCAAGTCTGGGGATCGATCCGGATCTCCACCTCGTCACCGCGGTACCTGGGCACCGGGGGCCGCGGACGATCCGTCGGCAGCGACACCACCTCAGGCAGACCAGCCAACTCCTGCCGCCAATACGCCAACTGTGCGGCGATCACACTGTCCGGATCATCTTCGGATCCCAGCCAATCCTGCTGCCACAGCGTGTAATCGACATACTGCACGGGCAGTGGAGCCCAATCGGGAGCGCCGACCGCGCACCGTGCAGCGTAAGCCTGACTGACATCACGCACCATGGGTGCCAGCGACCATCCGTCAAACGCGATGTGGTGCAGTACAATACCCAGAATGCATTCCGCTGGGCCCACATCGAAGATCTGAGCATAGATCGGCACCTCGACCGACAGGTCAAATCGATGCTCTGACAGCGCGAACAACTCAGCAGCGATCTCACGTTCCGAGCACGATCTCACCGCCGGTCCACCGCGCCGCCACATGCCCTCCTCGGCAGGCAGAATGTGCTGCGACGGCACTCCGTCGACATCCGGGAAGACGGTGCGCAGCGCCTCGTGCCGTGCGATCACGTCATCGAGTGCGGCGGCCAACGCTTCCACGTCCAGCGCACCGTTGATCCGGAATGCGGTGGGCATGTTGTAGGTGGCCACACCGCCCTCGAACCGATTAAGGAACCAGAGTCGACTCTGGGCGTAGGACAACGGGATCAGTGTTTGCCGGGGCTTCGCCACCAACCGGGCACGAGCGCTGCCGTTCCCGATATTAGGTGCGAGTGCGGCGATGGTGGGTGCGTCGAAGAGGGTCCGTACGGCCAGTCCGGTGTCAAGCGTGGTGTTGATTGCAGCGATCAACCGCATCGCGGAGAGTGAGTCGCCACCGAGGTCGAAGAAGGAGTCGTCGACGCCGACTTTGTCCAGTCCCAGGATGTTGGCGTAGATGCCGGCCAGGATCTCCTCGGTGGGTGTGCTCGGCGCGCGGTAGCGATCACTGGTGTCGCTGTACTCCGGGGCCGGCAGCGCCCGTTTGTCGAGCTTGCCGTTGACCGTCAACGGCAACACCTCAAGACGCACGATCGCGGCAGGGACCATGTAGGCGGGCAACCTGTCCGACAACATGGTTCGCACTTCGACTGGATCCGCGGTTCCGGTGATGTACCCCACCAGGCGCTTGTCGCCGGGACGGTCCTCCCGAACGATCACCACCGACTGCGCCACACCCTCCAACTGCGCCAAAACCGCCTGGATCTCACCCAACTCGATCCGATACCCACGGATCTTGACCTGCTCATCAGCCCGACCGTGATACCGCAACTGCCCATCAGCACCCCAGGACACCAAATCCCCGGTCCGATACATCCGAGCTCCCGTCGCGAATGGGCAGGCCACAAACCGCGACGCCGTCAACCCCGCCCGACGCACATAACCGACACCCACACCACGACCAGCCACATACAACTCACCGACCACACCCACCGCCACCGAATGCAACCGCGCATCCAGCACGAACAACGCCGACCCCCGGCACCGGGAACCCGATCGGCACCACACCCGAACCCGCCTGCAACGGAGCACTGATCGTGGCATACACCGTCGTCTCCGTCGGACCGTAACCATTGATCATCACCCGACCCGACGCCCACCGATCCACCACATCACCCGGGCACGGCTCAGCAGCAACCATCAACGACGCCGCTGCCAAACCCTCCGGAGACAGCACCCCCACCGCCGACGGCGTCTGACTGAGCACCGTCACCTTCTCCGCCACCAACAACGCCTGCAGTTCATCGGCAGACCGAGTCACCGAATCCGGAACCACCACCAACCGCCCACCATGGAGCAGCGCACCCCAGATCTCCCACACCGAAAAGTCAAACGCCAACGACGAACACTGCGCCCACACCTGCCCCGGGCCCATCTCCACACCCACATCAAGCCCGTCGAACAACCGCGTCACATTGCCATGCGTGACCGCCACCCCCTTCGGCACACCCGTCGTCCCCGAGGTGTAAATGATGTGCGCGACGTCGTCCGGCGCCGGATATCCCACCGGTGCAGTACGGGACTGGTGGTCGATGTGGGGATCACTCACATCGACCACCAGCACCCCGCACCCGGTCAGCCGGTCGGCTGACCCGGCGCCGCTCACCACTGCCACCGGCGCGGCGTCGGCGAGCATGAACTCGAGCCGGGAATCCGGCACCACCGGATCGATCGGCAGGTACGCCGCCCCCGACTTCAACACCGCCAGAATCGACACGATGGCCTCAGCCGACCGCCCCAACACCAGCCCGACGCACTCTCCGGGTCCTGCGCCATGTGAAATCAACAAGTGCGCCATCCGATTCGACGCCTCGTCGAGCTCCTGATACGTCCAGGACCGGCCGTCGCAACGAACCGCGATCGCGTTCGGAGAAACGAGCACCTGCTGCGCGAACACCGCCGGAATCGACGACTCCGACACCGACCCCGCCAACACGTCTCGACGACCGAATACGTCAAGGCTGCGCCGCTCACGCACGTCAAGAAGATCGAGGGACGACAGCAGCTGCGATGTGTCAGCGGTCATCGCGACAAGCACGCGGTTCAAACGATTCACCAGTTCGGCGGTCGTCAGATCCGAGAGCGGATGTCCTTGTCCCATCGTGCTGAGCAGCACCTCGCCACCGACGTCGGAGAAGACCAGTCCGAATCCACCCACTACGCCGACGTTTATCAACGAGGCGGTGGCCGGCACGCCGCCGAAGTCCAACGTGAAACTGGCTGGAAGGAAATTGATGCTCAGCCTCTGCGGTGGTTGGCCCGCACCCCGTGGTCTGAGTTTTCGCTCAAGTGCCTGTACCGGAAATCTTTGGTGCTGCAACGCTTCCCGCATGCGTTGATCGACATGCTCGCAGAAGCGAGACACCGATGCCTCGGGCGATGCCTCCAATACCAGAGGCACAACCCCCGCGACCATCCCGGGAAGTGTCTTCGATTCTGGGCGCACACGTCGAGTGACCGGGAGTTCGAGAACCACATTTGATCCCCTGCAGTCGTATCCTCGCGCCAACAGTGCACATGCCGCCGTAATGACGGAGGAGCGAGGGAAAGTCCACACCTCGCAACATTTCTCGACCATTTCCATGACCGTCTGGTCCAACGCCACCGGTTCAGTGGGCCAATGCGAGTTGGGGTCGACGACAGTCGGGGAACGTTGAAGGTCCTGATCGCCATCTACCGGGATGTTGCCCGTCCAGTAGGCCTCATCCTCCAGGTATTCGCGTGACGCCTCGTATTCCGATTCCAAGCTGACCAGGTCAGCCAGTGTGCCGAAAAGCGTTGGCGGAACGGCAGCGCCAGTGACGATGGCCGAGTACACCGACGCGATCCGCTGACCGATCAGCGCGACACCCGTTCCATCCAGGACGATGTGGTGGCAGGCGCCGAACAGGAAGTACTCGTCGTCCCGCGTCTGGAACAGAGCAAATCTGAACAACGATCCGGCGAGAGGCATCGGGGTTCGCTGGATGGACGACGCGATCTCGCGAGCTTTCTCCGCCGAGTCTTGAGAATCAGTCAGGTCATAGAACTGAAGCGTGAAATCAGGGTGATCGAGCGGCTTTTGGAAGATTTGTCCATTGGCCTCGACGAAGGCCGCACGCAACGGTTCGGCCTCCTGCAGCACTCTGCCTATCGACCACTCAAGGGCATAACGTTCAACCGCACCCTCGATCTTGGCAAACAGACCGAGTTGCCACTCCTCAGCACCGGAGTGGCCGGCAGCCCCCGCAAGCCAGATATCAAGTTGTGGGTGTGTGATGGGCAGGGACAGTTCATCAAACTCCATTGTTCCCCCACACAGGATTAACTAGGCCCCCCCGGGCAATCACGGATGCCGATCACCGATCGACCGGACATCAAGCCTCTGCGAGTCGCTCGCGAAGACTCCGTGGCCGGATGTCCGGCCAGCTGTTTTCGATGCACTCCAGGCATTCGGCCCGACTGGCCGCACCATGAACGACGCGCCACCCAGTGGGAATCTCGGCGAAGACTGGCCAGAGACTGTGTTGTTCTTCGCTGTTCACCAGCACGAAGAAACTGCCATCGTCATCATCAAACGGATTTGAACTCACTCACGGCCCCCCGCCAGATCAGGCCTGGAGCCGGTCCGCAAACCTCGCTCGACAGCGCCGAAAAACAGACCGCATCCCCCGCGACCGCCTTCGGTCCACCCCCGCTTTCGGAACCCCTCCAGCTACTAATTTCCATGTTGCAGTGAAACAGCCTAGCCACTTTTCAAGCCAAACGACGCCGGATTCAAAAATCTCGCCATAACCTGGGGTGGTGCCACGTTCATTCGACTTCTCAGTGGAATCCGCGGCCAGTATCGAGCAAATCTATGGCGCATTTGCTACACGTGACTACTGGCTAGCGCGGATCGCAGAGTTTGGCGGCACCGCCAGACTTGAGAAGTTCGCCGTGGACTCCAACGGCCTGGTGCTCACGGTGGTTGCCAATGACCTGCGCCCGGAAGGCCTTCCTCGACCCGTCGCCAAGATCTTCCCCCGGGAGTGGCGAGTCGTGCAGGAGGAGACGTGGAGCCCAGTGAATGGCAGCGAGTTTCGGGGCAGAATCAGCACTGTCTCCCATGGGGCACCGGGTGGAGGATCGGGCACCGCTGTAGTCGTGCCGACGCCGGACGGCTCCCGCATGAAGTGCAAGGCCACGGTCGAGTTCAAGGTTCCTCTGATCGGCGGCCAGATCGAGAACCTGATGGGCCGTTCACTGATCCAGAGCATCTCCATCCTGCAGGACTTCACCACCAGCTGGATTGCAGACAACTTCTGACGCCAGTGCAGGGCCCGGATCACGCCACACGGATCGACCGCGATTTTGGCCTCATCCACCGTCAGCCTTGCCATAACTGCGATTACGCCCGCGGGTCGGGCCTCGCGGAACTTCACCTACGCCATCGTGGGCGAATCGGGACGTGTGGGCCGTCGCGACGAATGCCCGCTTGTTTGCCACACCGCCGCAGCCGTAGTAGAAGTGCTTGAAAGCTCAAATACCGAGGCTTAGCTGGTTCAAGATCATGCCGCACGGCGCCGGATGATGACCTAGTTTTCGCATGCGGAAATTTCCACATCAAGGCAAACGGCAGGACAGGTCTATGGCGTCGGCAATCCATCGGCAGCAGCACTCCGGAGACCCCGGAAGCTATGCCAAGTTCATCGGCAGGGTCGGCGGACTCGCGGTCGCCCTCGGCGTCGGTGTGGCGGTCGGCGTCAACCCCGGCGCGGCGTGGGCCGACGACGGCACCAGTGGTTCGGTGTCCGGCTCCAGGACGGACTCGGCCGGCTCGGGTTCAAATGGTTCCACCGCAGGCGAGACACCACGACGGTCACCGCGACTGCGGCCGGATTCGATCTCGTCACTGCCGCCGTGGACCAAGACGCCCCTTCAGCGCGCGATCGAGAACACCCAGGCCGAGGCCGCAGCTCCGGAATCCGACATCGGCGAGACCGGCGCACCCGCGCAGACGGGCACCGGACCCAGGCCGGCACTCAAGAGAGCCGAGTTGAAGGCCGCGCTGCGCGAGCGGCTGGACGCCATCCGCGCCAAGGCCCTGGCTGCCGCACAGCCTTCCGGCGCCACGCCCACCGAGTCAGTCCCGGTCATCGGCGGCGACACCGATCCCGAGGTGCCCGCGGAGGCGCCCGTCATCGTCCCGGGCTCGAGTGTCCCCGGTGGATCGACCTCGGACGTCGCCCCTGAGGCCCGTCGAACCCTCGCAGAACGCGTTCAGGCCGCCGCGGCCGCTGCCCGTGAGCGGTTCACCAGCCAGTTGGCCCCAGAGGCGCACCAGGCCGTCGAGAACGAACTGGATTCAGGTGCCGTGGCTCCGGCCCTGGCGACGCTGACCACGTCACCGGCACTGCCGCCGGCCCTGAACAATGCCATCAGCCACATCAACTCCCAGGCCAAGGCCTTCCAAGAGGCCGCGGCGAAGGCGTTCGAGGATCTCAAGGTCTGTGTCTGCAAGCTGGTTCTGAAAGCCGTCGACGTCATCTCCGGCGTCACCGGCAACAGCGGCGAAGGTGCCGGGAACGGCGGCCTGCCGCCCGTCGACCAGAACCCCCTGCTGGCAGCCGTGGCCGGATGGGTGCGCCGCGAGCTCGACCGCATCATGGCGATCCCGCAGGTCGCGCGATTCGTTCAAGAGGTGACCGACCGTGTCACGATCGCGCTGCAGGAGGTCATCCTGTGCGCCAACCCGTCTGAGCACTCCCCCCTCCCGGAGGATCTCGAGCGGATCGTGATCGCCGCCGGTCTCGACCAGCCGACCGACTTCCGGTTCCTGCCCGACGGCCGGATCATCATCACCGAGAAGGCCGGCGCGGTGAAGATCGTCGACCCGAACAACCCGGGCTCGGCGATTCTGGTCGGCATGGTGCCGACGTCGCCCAGTCGCGAACTGAACGCGATCGAGTTGGACCCGGATTACGCGAACAACGGCTACGTCTACGTCGCGTACACCACTCCTGCGTTGGAGGACAAGCTCACTCGGTACACGATCGCCAACGACGCATTCGTCACCTCCGGTGAGAATGCCCCCTTCGACCTGATCGTCATCCCCGGGTCGGGTGCTATGCACCACGGCAACGCGGTGCTGTTCGGGCCTGACGGCAAGATCTACTGGGCCATCGGCGACAACAGCGAAAACGGCAGCGCGCAGGACATGACCAAGCTGTACGGCAAGATCCTCCGGATCAACCCCGACGGCACCATCCCCGACGACAACCCCTTCGTCGATCTGGAAGGCGCTCGCAGCGAGATCTATGCCCTCGGGTTCCGCAACCCCTTCCGAATGGTGTTCACCCCGACCGGCCAACTGCTGGTCGCCGACGTGGGTGACTTCGCCTGGGAGGAACTGAATCTCGTCGAGGCCGGTAAGAACTACGGTTGGCCCGGCGCCGAGGGTGTCAGCGACTGCGACTCCTGCAACTACGTCGACCCGATCTGGGCCTACCCGCACACCCCTGAGCCCGCCCGCGCCGGCTCGATCACCGGAGTGATGGTCTACACGGGATCAGCCATCGGCGACGAGTACACCAACAAGGTGTTCGTGGCGGACTACACGCTGCACTGGATCAAGGTGCTGACCTTCGATTCGACCTACCACAACCTGCTCAGCGTGGAGACTTTCGATTCCGAGGCAGGCACGGCCATCCAGCTGCTGCAGGGTCCCGGCAGCGACGAGAGCCTGTACCAGCTCAACATCTATCCCGGTGAGCTGTACAAGATCACGCCGTCGGGCGGCAACCGAGCTCCGACCGCGGTCATCACGGCCACGCCAAACTACGGTGCGACGCCCCTGGAAGTCCAGTTCTCGTCAGGCGGGTCGAAGGATCCTGAGGGCCAGCCGCTGAGCTACAGCTGGGACTTCGGTGACGGCAACACGTCGACCGATGCCAACCCGACGCACACCTACACCACCAAGGACAAGTACACCGTCATCCTGACGGTCACCGATGGTGAGAAGACCGGCACGGCAACGCAGATCGTTCACGTCGGCAACACCCCGCCCGACGTCGACATCACGACGTCCGTCGGCGACGGCAAGTACAACGCGGGCCAGACCGTCACGTTCGGAGCCACGGCGACCGACGCCGAGGACGACACTCTTCCTGACAGCGCCTACAAGTGGACCGTGATCTTCCATCACGCCGATCACGTCCACCCATACCAGGACAACATCGTCGGCCCCAACGGTTCGGTGTACCTGTCGACCAGTAATCACAACGTCGACACCACCTATTACGAGATCAAGCTCACCGTCACCGACAGTGAGGGCCTGTCGACCACCAAGAGCACGTTCATCTACCCGAACCTGGTGGAGTTGACGTTCGGCAGCAACAACCCGGACGCGGTCTACACGATCGACGGGGTGCCGCATAAGGGCACCTACACCGAGACCGCGGTCGTCGGTGTGGTGCGCGAGATCGACATCCCGTCACCGCAGACGATCAACGGCCAAGTGGTATACGGCAATTGGTCAAACGGTGGTGGAACGAAGCAGACAATCTCCACACCGGGCGAGGACACGGGCTACAACGCGGTGTTCACGACGACCCCGTCGGTCCTCTAGGGATTGACGCAAGTGTGCCCCCACCCGCACTGCGGGTGGGGGCACACGGGCATCAGATCGACTCGAGGGCCTCGATGGCCGTCGACGGCATCACCTGAATGTCGCACTGCGCGTTCAGGTCACGGACCGGCTGCTGGATGATCCGCAGTTCGTCGGCCACGGCCGGGTTCTTCTCGAAATACGCCTCATACGCGGTCTCCGCCTGGTCGGCGGGCTGCTTCGCGATGTCAGTCAACGCCTTATCCGCCTCCGGGTTGGAGGCGAGGTAGTTGCCGACCGACTGCGACACCGAGCTCACGGTGGTCGCAACGGCACTCGCGTTGCAGTTGGCGTCTGTCGCGGTGGTGTCCGGGGCCGCACCAGCCGCGGGCAGCGCGATGGTGGCGCTGGCGGCTGCTCCGAGCAGGCCGCCGGCGAAGATGCCGGCCAGGCCGCGGTACACAGTCGTCTTGGTTGCTCGCATGGGATGCTCCTTGTCGTTTCGTGACTCGATTGGTCCAAGCCACTTCCCCGACCCGACTCCACGCCTACCCGAACACCGCAGCGCCAAACACCTCGCAGGTCAGCGTCGGTTCCGTGATGGCGCGTGTGCGGATGCAGCGCAGTTCCGGCCCGGATCCGCACACGCTGACCTCGGAAGGGCTCAGCTGGTGCTGGCCAGCACCAGCGGCAGCACCTCCGGCACCCCGGCCCGGCGCAGTTGGCGGGCCGCCATCGTCAGTGTCCAGCCGGTGTCCGTCATATCGTCGACCAGCAGGACCGGACCGTGAACATCCAGGTCAGGGCACTCCCAGGACCCGTTCAAGGCCGCCACCCGATACGCCGAATTCGCCGCGGTGACCGGTCGCCGGTCCGGCCGATAGCGCAGCGTGCCCAGATCAGCCAGCCTGCCCACCTGCGCAAGGCGCTGCACCGTCGACGAGATGAGCAGCGGATGGGTCTGCGAATCCAGTCCGATGACCGCGACCGGGCGGGTGGACCAGTTCCAGGCCTTGAGCACCGCGATCGCCGCCTGCACGATGTCGTCGGGCACCTCGCGGTCGGGTTCGGCCAGCAGCTTGCGCAGCCTCGCACCCCAGCCCAGGTCGGTCAGCCTGCCGATGGCTCGGCCGGGGGCAGCCCCGTCGGTGATCCGCCCCGACCACTCCAGCCCCAGCGCCGCGAGCCCCGTCGGCCACTGCTTGCGGGGCGCCACCTCGACACCGGGACGTTGCAGGCGTTCGACCGTCGCGGCCAGCGTCGCCTCATCGACCGCACCCTGGTAGCGCGCACCCGTGCAGTTGTCGCAGCGCCCGCACCGATCGCCAGGTGCCAGCTCGGGGTCGTCGAGTTGGCCGCGCAGAAACGCCATCCGGCAGCCGTCGGTGTTCTGATAGTCGAGCATGGCCTGCTGTTCGCGGCGGCGGGCCGCGTCGAGCGCTCGGTACCGCTCCTCGTCATACGTCCAGGGTTCGCCCGTGGCGACCCAGCCGCCTTTGACCCGGCGCACCGCACCATCGACGTCGAGCACCTTGAGCACCATCTCGAGCCTCGACCGGTTCAGGTCAACCTGACTCTCCAGCGCCGGCGTGGACTGCGGCCTGTCAGTGTCCAGGGCGTGAAGTACACTGCGCACCAGGGTTTCTGACGGAAACGCCACCGAAGCAAAATAGCGCCACACGTCCTGGTCCTCGGTCCCAGGAAGCAGAATCACCTCGGCACTGTCGGTGGCACGACCCGCGCGGCCCACCTGCTGGTAGTAGGCGATGGGCGACGACGGTGCGCCGAGGTGCACCACGAAACCGAGGTCGGGCTTGTCGAAGCCCATACCGAGGGCAGACGTCTCGACCAGCGCCTTAACCCTGTTGCCGAGCAGGTCGGATTCGAGCTGTTCGCGTTCCGTGGTGTCGGTGGACCCGGTGTAGGCCGCCACCTTGTGTCCCTGTTCGGCCAGCAGGGCCGCGACGTCGTTCGCCTGCGCCACCGTGAGTGTGTAGATGATGCCCGACCCGGGCAGTGAATCCAGTTGGGCGGCAAGCCATGCCGACCGCTGGGCTGGATTGCCCGCTTTGACCACCGACAGCCGCAGTGACTCACGGTCCAGGCCGCCGCGCAGCACCAGGGTGTCGCGACCACCCACCCCAAGTTGGGCCGCCACGTCGGTGACGACGCGATCGTTGGCCGTCGCGGTGGTGGCGAGAACCGGTATGTTGGAACCCAATTCGGAGATCAGAGTCCTGATGCGTCGATAATCGGGACGGAAGTCATGGCCCCAGTCCGACACACAGTGCGCCTCGTCCACCACCACGAGACCGGCGTCGGATGCCAGGGCGGGCAGCACGTTGTCACGGAAGTCCGGGTTGTTCAACCGTTCCGGGCTGACCAGCAGAACATCGAGTCCGCCGTCGGCAACCTGCTGATGGATCGCATCCCACTCGGTGACGTTGCCGGAGTTGATCGTGGCTGCCCGGACGCCAGCACGCTCGGCGGCGGCCACCTGGTTGCGCATCAGCGCAAGCAGGGGCGACACGATCACTGTGGGGCCCAGACCCGCGCTGCGCAGCAGTTTGGCCGCGATGAAGTACACCGCAGATTTGCCCCATCCCGTGCGCTGCACGACCAGGGCCTGACGCCGCTGGACCACCAGTGCCTCGATAGCACTCCACTGGTCATCGCGCAGTGTCGCGGTGGGACCGGCCAGTTGTTCGAGTATCGACTGGGCGTGTTCACGGGTGGCCATGAGACCCATCCTGCCGGGTGACTCGGACATGGCGAACCGTGCACCGTCCCCCTACCGCCGAGCGCGCACTGACGTACAGGTTTCGTGCCGGAAACCGTACGTCAATGCGCGCTGACGGGATGTTGACGCGGTGAGGGCTCAGTGCGCGGCGGCGGCCTCGTCCTGCTCGCGCTTGATCTCCAGCGCGATGTCGATCAGCTGATCCTCCTGGCCGCCGATGAGCTTGCGCTGACCCGCGCGGTGCAGCAGTTGGTGCGCGGGCACGCCATAGCGCTCGGACTGGCGGATCGCGTGCTTGAGGAAGCTCGAGTACACACCCGAGTACCCCATGATCAGCGCGTTGCGGTCGAGCAGGCACTCGGCGGGCATCGCCGGGGCGACGACCTCTTCGGCGGCATCCGCGATGTCGAAGAAGTCGATGCCGGTCTTGACGCCGATCTTGTCGAACACGCCGATCAACGCCTCGACCGGTGCATTGCCCGCCCCTGCTCCGAACCGACGGCACGATCCGTCGATCTGCTTCGCTCCCGCACGGACGGCCTCGATCGAATTCGCCACGCCCAGACCGAGATTCTCGTGACCGTGGAAGCCCACCTGCGCGTCGTCACCGAGTTCGGCGACCAGAGCCGACACCCGGTCGGCGACACCTTCGAGCACCAGCGCACCCGCGGAGTCCACGACATAGACGCACTGGCAGCCGGCGTCGGCCATGATGCGGGCCTGCTTGGCCAGCTTCTCCGGCGAGATGGTGTGGCTCATCATCAGGAACCCGACGGTCTCGAGGCCCAGCTCACGGGCGAGCCCGAAGTGCTGGATCGAGACGTCGGCCTCGGTGCAGTGCGTCGCGATGCGGCAGATCGATCCGCCATTGTTCTGGGCCTCCTTGATGTCCTCCTTGGTGCCCACTCCGGGCAGCATCAGGAAGGCGATCTTGGCCTCCTTGGCGGTCTCGGCCGCCAGCTTGATCAACTCCTGCTCCGGGGTCTTGGAGAACCCGTAGTTGAAGCTCGACCCGCCCAGGCCGTCACCGTGGGTGACCTCGATGACCGGCACACCCGCGGTGTCCAGGGCCGCCACGATGGCACCGATCTCATCCTTGGTGAACTGGTGCCGTTTGTGATGCGACCCGTCACGCAGAGACGTATCCGTCATCCGGACGTCCCACATCGGGTTGAAGTAAACCCCGTCGGCGCTCATGCCTGCGCCCCTTCCGAAATCGAAGCACGTTCCCTGGCTATTTCTTCGCCCACCTTGGTCGCCGCGGCGGTCATGATGTCCAGATTTCCAGCGTACGGCGGCAGGTAGTCACCGGCACCCTCCACTTCGATGAAGGTCGTGACGACGTGATTGCCGCCGTTGACCACCGACGGTTCGTCGAACTGCGGTTCGTTGAGCAGCCGGTATCCCGGCACGTAGGTCTGCACCTCGGCCACGACATCCTTGATGGACTGGGTGATCGCGGCGTGGTCGGCGTCCTCGGGGATCGCGGCGAAGATCGTGTCGCGCATGATCATCGGCGGGTCCGCCGGGTTGAGGATGATGATCGCCTTGCCCCGGGCCGCCCCACCGATGTTCTGCACGCCGGCGCTGGTGGTCTTGGTGAACTCGTCGATGTTGGCGCGCGTGCCCGGGCCTGCCGAGGCCGACGACACCGACGCGACGATCTCGGCATACGGCACGTCGACGACACGGCTGACGGCGTAGACGATCGGAATCGTCGCCTGCCCACCGCACGTCACCATGTTGACGTTCGGGGCGTCCAGATGAGCCCGCAGGTTCGCCGGCGGGATCACGCCCGGACCCACGGCGGCCGGCGTCAGGTCGATGGCCCGGATGCCCGCCTCGGCGTACCGGGGTGCGGCATCCCGATGCACATACGCGCTGGTGGCCTCGAAGACCAGATCCGGCAGCTCACTCTGCGCCAGAAGCCAGTCCACGCCCTCGTGGCTGGTCTCCAAACCCAGCTTGCGGGCCCGCGCCAACCCCTCGGACTCCGGGTCGATGCCGATCATCCACCGCGGCTCAAGCCACTCGGAGCGCAGAAGCTTGTACAGAAGATCGGTACTGATGTTGCCGGATCCGACGATCGCGACAGATGCCTTCGCAGCCATATAAACGGCCCCCTACTCGAAACTCAGTCGGACAGAACCTAAACCAGTGAACTCGGCGACGAAATTGTCGCCAGGACGTGCATCTATCGCACGAGTGCAGGACCCCGGGAGAACCACGTCACCGGCTTTGAGACGGACGCCGAAACTGTCCACCTTGCGGGCCAACCAGGCCACCGCGGTGACCGGATTTCCGAGCACCGCATCGCTGCGGCCTTCGGCCACCACCTCGCCGTTGCACGTGAGCACGGCGTCGATTGCGGTGATGTCGATGTCTTTCGGCGACACTCGCTCGGCGCCCAGCACCCAACCCGCCGACGACGCGTTGTCGGCGATCGTGTCGCACAGTTTGATCTGCCAGTTCTTGATGCGGGTGTCGATCAGTTCGATCGAGGGCACGAACGCGGCCGTGGCGGCCAGCACGTCGTCCTCGGTGCAGCCCTCGCCGGGCAGGTCATCGGCCAGAATGAAGCCGACCTCGACCTCGACCCGCGGATACAGGAACCTGCCCGCCTCGACCGGGACGTCCTGGTAGACCTCCATCTCGTCGAGGAGATGCCCGTAGTCGGGCTCATCCACGTTCATCATCTTCTGCATCGCCTCGCTGGACAGGCCCACTTTGTGCCCGACCACCTTGGCGCCGTCGGCGACCCGCTGGCGGATGTTGATCAGCTGGATCTCGTAGGCGTCGACGACGTCGATATCCGGGTTGCCCGCGGTCAGCGGGTCTATCGCGACCTTGGAGCGCTCCGCCTCGGCGAGCGCTGCGGCCAACTCGGCACGCGTCTGAGCATCGAGCATCTTCTGTGAATTCCCCTCACATCTTTGACCGGGCCAGTTGTCCCCAGCCTGGGCAATTCTATAACGTGTTCTACATGACTGTTCAGGAGTACGACGTCGTCGTGGTCGGCAGCGGCGGCGCCGGTATGGTCGCCGCACTCACCGCCGCCCACCAGGGCCTCTCAACGGTAGTCGTTGAGAAGGCCCCGCACTATGGAGGTTCCACTGCGCGGTCAGGTGGTGGCGTCTGGATCCCGAACAACCCGGTCCTCAAGCGCGACGGGGTCAAGGACACCGCCGAGGATGCGCGCAGATATCTGCACGCCATCATCGGTGACGTGGTGCCGGCCGAGAAGATCGACACCTATCTCGAACGCGGTCCCGAGATGCTGGACTTCGTTCTCAAGCACTCACCACTGAAGCTGTGCTGGGTTCCCGGCTACTCCGACTACTACCCGGAGACCCCGGGCGGTAAGGCCAGCGGCCGGTCCGTGGAACCCAAGCCGTTCAACGCCAAGAAGCTCGGCCCCGACGAGAAGGGCCTGGAGCCGCCGTACGGCAAGGTGCCGATGAACATGGTCGTGCTGCAGCAGGACTACGTCAGGCTCAATCAGCTCAAGCGCCACCCGCGCGGTGTGCTGCGCAGCCTCAAGGTGGGCGTGCGCTCGGTATGGGCCAACGCCACCGGCAAGAACCTCGTCGGGATGGGCCGCGCGTTGATCGCACCCCTGCGGATCGGCCTTCAGGACGCTGGCGTGCCGGTCAGGCTCAACACCGCCCTGACCGACCTCTACGTCGAGGACGGAGCGGTGCGCGGCATCTACGTCCGCGACACCACTGCTCCGGAATCTGCGGAGCCGGAGTTGATTCGCGCTCGCCGCGGGGTGATTCTGGCCAGCGGCGGTTTCGAGCACAACGAGCAGATGCGGGTCAAGTACCAGCGTGCACCCATCACCACCGAGTGGACCGTGGGTGCGGCGGCCAACACCGGCGACGGAATCCTGGCCGCCGAGAAACTGGGTGCCGCACTGGAACTGATGGAGGACGCCTGGTGGGGGCCCACCGTCCCCCTGGTCGACGCGCCGTGGTTCGCTCTGTCGGAGCGCAACTCGCCCGGGTCGATCATCGTCAACATGTCGGGCAAGCGCTTCATGAACGAGTCGATGCCCTACGTCGAGGCCTGCCACCACATGTACGGCGGACAGTACGGCCAGGGCTCGGGGCCCGGTGAGAACATCCCGGCCTGGCTGGTCTTCGATCAGCAGTACCGCGACCGCTACATCTTCGCCGGACTGCAGCCGGGGCAACGGATCCCGAAGAAGTGGCTGGAGTCCGGAGTGATCGTCACGGCCCCGACCCTCGACGAACTGGCCGTCAAGGCGGGCCTGCCCGCCGACGAGTTCAAGGCGACGGTCGAGCGGTTCAACGGCTTCGCGAGAGCCGGTGTCGACGAAGACTTCCACCGTGGCGAGAGCGCCTACGACCGGTACTACGGCGACCCGACCAACAAGCCCAATCCCAACCTCGGCGAGATCAACCACGGCCCGTACTACGCGGCCAAGATGGTGCCGGGCGACCTGGGCACCAAGGGTGGCGTGCGCACCGACGTGCATGGCCGCGCCCTCCGCGACGACAACTCGGTGATCGATGGCCTCTACGCGGCGGGTAACGTCAGCTCGCCGGTCATGGGGCACACCTACCCGGGCCCCGGTGGGACGATCGGACCCGCGATGACCTTCGGATACCTCGCGGCGTTGAACATCGCCGGAAAGGCCTGACATGCCCATCAACCTCGACGAAGCCCTCGGAGCGGAACTCGATCCGGTCGAGTTCTCGTGGACCAGCAGCGACATCCAGCTGTACCACCTGGGCCTGGGTGCAGGCGCCGACCCGCTCGACCCGCGGGAACTGCGCTACCTGGTCGACAACACCCCGCAGGTGCTGCCCACCTTCGGCAATGTCGCGCAGAGTTTCCACATGACCGACCCGCCTGCGGTCAACTTCCCCGGCATCGACATCGAGCTGAGCCGGGTGCTGCACGCCAGCGAGGGCATCTCGGCGCCCGGACCCATCCCGCCGTCGGGCACCGCGACCGCCGTCACGAAGTTCACCGAGATCTGGGATAAGGGCAAGGCGGCCGTCATCTGGTCGGAGACCACCGCGACGGCTCCCGACGGAACGCTGCTGTGGACGCAGAAGCGCTCGATCTTCGCGCGCGGCGAGGGCGGCTTCGGCGGCGACCGCGGACCGTCGACCTCCGATGCGCTGCCCGATCGCGCGCCCGACCTCGAACTCGACATCGTCACCCTTCCGCAGCAGGCGCTGCTGTACCGGCTCTGCGGCGATCGCAACCCGCTGCATTCGGATCCCGAGTTCGCCTCGGCTGCAGGCTTTCCCAAGCCGATCCTGCACGGCCTGTGCACCTACGGGATGACCTGCAAGACGCTGGTGGACGCGATCCTCGACGGCGATGCGGCCGAGGTGGCGTCGTACGGCGCGCGGATGGCCGGCGTCGTGTTCCCGGGCGAGACCCTGCGGGTCAACGCCTGGAAGCAGGACGGGGCCTACGTGGGGGCGGTCACCGCGCCCAGTCGCGACAATGCCATCGTGCTGGCCGGCGTGGAGTTCACGCCGCGCTGACGCACTGCTCCCGTTCGTTTTCGCGCCGAGCGTGAAACCAGCCGAACTTTCGCGCGTGAGCGTGAAGCTGGTTTCACGCTCGGCGTCTTTTTATGCGGCGTGGACTGCGCGGGCGCGACGGGACGCGATCGCGTCGCGCACCCGACGCAGGATGTCCTCGGGTTTGTCGTCGGCCGTGACCACGACGACGACCCAATGCCGCCGGCGCAGCATCTCCAGGCGCCGCCGGTCGTAGCTGAACTGCGAGCGCGACGTGCGGTGGTGGTCACCGTCGTACTCGAGCGCGATCTTCAGCTCCTCCCAACCCATGTCGAGATACGCGATGGCGTCGCCGAACTCGTCGAACACCGGGATCTGCGTCTGCACGGGCGGAAATCCCGCGTCGAGGACCAGCAGGCGCAGCCACGTCTCCTTGGGCGACTGGGCACCCGCGTCGACCAGTCTCAATACCCTGCGGGCCCGGCGAATGCCTCGCCGCCCCGTCGCCCGTTCGGCGAGCAGTTCCGCGTCGGCGACATTGAGATCGGTGGCCCGCGCGAGCGCATCCACGGCCGCCACTGCGGTGGAGCGCGGATACCAGCATGAGAGATCGAGCGCGGTGCGCGCGGGAGTGGTCACCGAAACGCCGTCGATGTCGGCGACATCGTCGTCATCCACGCGGTCGCCACGGACGACCACTCCGGCCTGCCGATGCCGGTTGTCGTGGATCAGGTCGACGGGCCGTGCCGCGTCCACCCATCTGCTGCCGTGCAGTGCCGCCGCCGCGAATCCCGCGACGACTCCAATCTGGCCAGACCACAGCCAGGCTGCGATGGCCCGCACCGACGCCGTCACCGCGAGATCGGCAGGCACGTACACGTCGGGGAACAGTCGGACGTACCGACTTGCCAGTTGATACTTCGACATCTGGCCGCTCGCCACGGCGGTGCTGCCGATGAAGGGTCCGGTCATGTCGGCAGTGTGCCGCCGCCCACCGACACACCCGTGGCATCGCCGCCGAACGTGAAGCTGGACGCACTCTGGACGCCGAGCGTGAAGCTGGGTTCACGCTCGGCGAGAAGAGGACCCGCGAACGTCAGCCCAGAATCAGACCCGACGTCGGCACCCCTGTGCCCGCAGTGACAAGGACATGCTCGACGTTCTCGACTTGGTTCACCGACGTCCCACGCAGCTGACGCACACCTTCGGCGATGCCGTTCATGCCGTGGATGTAGGCCTCACCGAGTTGGCCGCCATGGGTGTTGATCGGCAGTCGACCACCGATCTCGATGGCACCGCCGGCGATGAAGTCCTTGGCCTCACCCTTGCCGCAGAAGCCGAGCTCTTCGAGCTGGATCAGCGTGTACGGCGTGAAATGGTCGTAGAGGACGGCAGTTTGGATGTCGGCAGGCGAAAGTCCGCTCTGCTGCCACAACTGCCGGCCGACGAGACCCATCTCGGGCAGGCCCAGTTCGTCGCGGTAGTAGGAGTACATCGTGAACTGGTCGGTACCGGCGCCCTGAGCGGCGGCCTCGATGATCGCCGGTCGGTGCCTGAGGTCCTTGGCCCGCTCGGGGGTGGTGACAACGATCGCCACCCCGCCGTCGGTCTCCTGGCAGCAGTCGAGCAGGCGCAGCGGTTCGGCGATCCAGCGCGAGTTCTGGTGGTCCTCGATGGTGATCGGCTTGCCGTAGAAGTGCGCCTTGGGGTTGGTGGCCGCATGCTTGCGATCCGCCACCGACACCGCGCCGAAATCCGCACTCGTGGCGCCGTATTCGTGCATGTACCGCCGAGCGATCATCGCGACCGACGCCGCCGGCGTGCTGAGCCCGTGCGGGTACGACCAGCTGTACTCCACGCCGCGCGAGTCCGCGTTGACCGTCAGACCCGTCATCACCTGGCCGAAGCGGAACTCCGAGCGTTCGTTGAACGCGCGGTAGGCGACGACGACCTCCGCCACGCCGGTGGCGACCGCGAGCGCGGCCTGCTGCACGGTCGCCGCGGCGGCGCCTCCGCCGTAACCGATCTGGCTGAAGAACTTCAGTTCGCCGATGCCGGTCGATCGCGCGACGGCGGTCTCCAGGTTGGAGTCCATCGTGAACGTCACCAGGCCGTCGACGTCCGACGGCTTCAGGCCCGCGTCGTCGAGTGCGTCGAGCACGGCTTCGGCGGCCAGGCGCAACTCGCTGCGCCCGGAGTTCTTCGAGAAGTCGGTGGCCCCGATACCGGCGATGGCAGCCTTGCCGGAGAGCATCAGTTGTCCCCCAAAGTCAGTGCGGCGGTGGCGATGACATGGTCACCAAGGCTGTTCGAGCCGGTCACCTTGACCGTCACCAGATCAGCGTCGACGGCCGTGACCTCCCCGCGGAACGTCACGGTGTCGTAGGCGTACCAAGGCACACCGAGGCGAAGACCGATCGACTTGATCCGCGCCGACGCGCCCGCCCAGTCGGTCAGGTAGCGCTGCACCAGGCCGGTGTCGGTGAGGATGTTGACGAAGATGTCCTTGGACCCCTTGGCCTGCGCCTTGTCCCGGTCGTGGTGCACGTCCTGGTAGTCGCGGGTGGCGATCGCGGTGGAGACGATGAACGTCGGGTCGCCGTAAATGGCCAGTTCGGGCAGTGTGGTGCCGACTTCGATCGTGGTCATGCCTTGGGCTCCCATGCGTACAGCGTCCAGGCCGGACTCACATCACTGTCCGGGAAGTCGATGTAGGTGGCGCGCACCGGCATTCCGATCGAGACCTTGTCGGCCTCGACGTTGCGCAGTTCGCCGAGCATCCGCACACCCTCCTCGAGTTCGACGAGTGCGATGACGAACGGCAGGCTGCGACCCGGCACCTTCGGCGCATGGTGCACGACGTAGCTGAACACCGTGCCGTTCCCGGAGGCGACGACGTAGTCGATCGCCTGATCCTTGTCCTGCCAGACGGCAGGAACCGGCGGGTGCTGCAGCGTGCCGTCTGGGCGACGCTGGATGCGCAGTTCGTGGGCGTTCACGCCGTCCCAGAAGAACTGCGAGTCCCTCGACGACGAGGGGCGCATGAGCTTGTCGGGATCGAGATCCTCCGGAACCGAGTTGATTCCCCGGTCGCTGCGCTCCTGCCCGCCGGAGGGCTTCTTGTCCTCCTGGGGCCTGAACTTCATGATGCGCCAGTTCATCTCGGCGACGGTCTCGTCGTCGGCCGTCGTCCACGTGATGAGCTGGTTGATGAAATAGCTCTCCCCGAGCGCGGTCTGCTTGGGACCCACGATGTCGGTGATCTCGGCGTTGATCGTGAGCTCTTCGCCCGGTTGCAGGTACCGGTGGTAGGTCTGCTCGCAGTTGGTGGCGACCACGCCGACAAACCCGGCGTCGTCGAAGAGCTTCATTGCCTGCGACAGCGGATCATCCTCCGAGCGGCCCTGACCGAGGCCGCCCATGGTCCACACCTGGATCATCGCGGGCGGTGCCACGATGCCCGGATGTCCAGCGGCCTTCGCGGCCTCCTGGTCGACGTAGATGGGGTTCCTGTCGCCGATCGCGTCGACCCAGTGGTGAATCATCGGCTGATTCACCGGGTCTCGACCGGCGCGCGGCTCACTCCTGTTGTCGGCCTTGACCCGTTCGATCCCTGCCTGCAGATCCTCGCTCACCGCGGCACCCTCGGAACCTTGAGCCCAGAGGCGGCGATCATCTCGCGCATGACCTCGTTGACTCCGCCACCGAAGGTGATGACGAGGTTGCGTTTGGTCATCTTGTCGAGCCATTCGAGCAGCTCGGCGGTGTGTGGGTCAGCCGGGTTGCCGTGCCCGCCGACGATCTCCTCCGCGAGTCGGCCGACTTCCTGAATCCGCTCGGTGGAGAAGACTTTCGTGGCCGCGGCGTCTGCGACGGCGATGGTCTCCCCCGACGCGGCGACCTGCCAGTTGAGCAGTTCGTTGATCCGCCAGATGGACTTGATCTGTCCCAGCAGGCGCTGCACGTCCGGCTGGTCAAGGGGGGTGACACCGTTCGAGCCTGGCGTGGCCGCCCATTCGTGCACCTGGTCGTAGATGCCGGCCATCCGGCCGGCGGGGCCCAGCCCGACGCGCTCGTGGTTGAGTTGCGTGGTGATGAGCCTCCAGCCGCCGTTCTCCTCGCCGACCAGCATGTCGGCGGGCACCCGAACGTCGTTGTAGTAGGACGCATTCGTGTGATGGGCACCGTCGGACAGGATGATCGGAGTCCATGAGTAGCCGGGATCCTTGGTGTCCACGATCAGGATCGAGATGCCCTTGTGCTTGGCGGCACTCGGGTCCGTGCGGCAGGCCAGCCAGATGTAGTCCGCGTCATGCGCGCCTGTGGTCCACATCTTCTGCCCGTTGACGATGTACTCGTCACCGTGCCGGACGGCCGTGGTGCGCAGGGAAGCCAGGTCGGTGCCGGCCTCTGGCTCGGAGTACCCGATTGCGAAATGGACTTCACCGGAGAGGATTCCGGGCAGGAACTTCTTCTTCTGCTCCTCCGTGCCGTGCACCTGCAGGGTGGGTCCCACGGTCTGCAGCGTGACCATCGGCAACGGGATGTCGGCGCGGTTGGCCTCGTTGATGAAGATCTGCTGCTCGATCGGGCCGAAGCCCAGGCCGCCGTACTCCTTGGGCCACCCGACACCGAGCTTGCCGTCGGAACCCATGCGCTTGATGACGGTGCGGTAGGCCTCGTTGTGCCGGTCCGACTCCATCGCCTTGGCCTCTTCGGGCGTGACGAGCGTCGAGAAGTACTCCCGCAGTTCGGCTTGCAGCGCGCGCTGCTCCGCCGTCAGGTCGATGAACATCAGGCTCCCACCAGATCGAGACGATGAACGGGGCCGCCCAGCAGTCGGGTCAGGTCCTTGATAGAGGAGAAGTAGCGGTCCATCGGGTACGTGATGTCCATGCCCATACCGCCGTGCAGGTGGTGGCACAGCCGCATCGCGGGCGCGGCCTGCGAGGTGAGCCAGTACCCGAGGATGGTCAGATCTTCAGCGGCGTCAAGTCCTTCGGACAACCGCCACACCGTCGAGGTCGACAACAGCGAGATCGTGCGGGACGCGATGTACACCTCGGACAGTTGCGCGGCCACCGTCTGGAATGTCGACAGCGGCCTGCCGAACTGCTCGCGGGTGGCGACGTAGTCCGCCGTCAGGCGCAGCGCGCCGGCCACCAGACCCGCGGCGAAGGCGCCGACGGCCGCCAGGGCCAACTGGTTGACGCGTGCGGGGGTGGCCTCAGCGAGGACGTCCTCGTCCGGCACCGCGACGTCGGTGAAGGTGAGCACGAACTCGTCGGAACCGTTGGACGTCGGCGTCTTGGTGATCGACAGTCCGTCGGCATCCCCGGCGACGACCACCACACCGGTGTCGGCGGTGACCAGAATCCATTGGGCTTTATCCGCATACGGCACACCGATTTTGGTGCCGTTGAGCCGTCCACCGCTCAGGGTGGTCGCCGGCTCGTCCGGCAGCGGGGCACCCGGTTCGTTGAGGGCCGCGGTCAACACGGCACCCTTGGCGACGTTTGCCAGGTACCGGTCCTGCTGCTGCTCGGTGGCCAGATCCAACAGCGGGATCAATCCGAGGCCGAGGGTGGCCAGGGCAGGGCTGACGGTTCCGTGCCTGCCGATCTCGGTCAGCGCCGTGGCCACGCCGGGCAGTCCGACGTCGTCGCCACCGAGGCGCTCGGGCGCCCCGAGGGCGGTCACGCCGCCGTCGACGAGGGCCTCCCACGTGTTGTCACGTCCCAACACAGACGTGACCACGTCGGCGACTGCCTGCTGCGCCGGGTCTGGAGTGAAATCCACCCGAATCCTCCTTGATTCGTTCGCCGGTGCAGAGATTACTGCGCGGCGGCAGTCTTGCCCGTGTAATCCATCTGCCAGTGCTTGATCCCGTTGAGCCAGCCGGACTTCAGTCGCTCAGGGTCCCCGATCGGCGTGAGGTCGGGCATCACGTCGGCGATCGCATTGAAGATCAGGTTGATCGTCATCCGGGCCAGGTTGGCGCCGATGCAGTAGTGCGCGCCCGTGCCACCGAATCCGACATGCGGATTCGGGTCACGCAGGATGTTGAAGGTGTGCGGGTCCTCGAAGACCTCTTCGTCGAAGTTGGCCGACCGGTAGGACAGCACCACACGCTGCCCCTTCTTGATCTGCACGCCACCGAGTTCAGTGTCCTCCAGGGCGGTGCGCTGGAATGCCGAGACCGGGGTGGCCCAGCGGACGATCTCGTCGGCCGCGGTGGTCGGCCGTTCCTTCTTGTAGAGCTCCCACTGGTCCGGGTTCTCCATGAAGGCGATCATGCCGTGGGTGGTCGAGTTGCGGGTCGTCTCATTACCGGCGACCGCCAGCATGATGACGAAGAAGCCGAATTCGTCGTCGGAGAGCTTCTCACCGTCGATGTCGGCCTCGATGAGCTTGGTGACGATGTCCTCGGTCGGGTTCTTGGCCCGTTCCTCGGCCATCTTCATGGCATAGGTGATGAGCTCAAACGACGACATGGCCGGATCGATGTCGGCGTACTCGGGATCCTCGCCGGCCGTCATCTCGTTGGACCAGCGGAACAGCTTGTCGCGGTCCTCCTGCGGCACCCCGAGCAGGTCGGCGATGGCCTGCAGCGGCAGTTCGCTGGCGACCTGCTCGACGAAGTCGCCGGAGCCCTGAGCCAGGGCGGTTTCGGCGATCCTGCGGGCGCGGGCCCGCAGTTCGTCCTCGATGCGTCCGACTGCGCGCGGGGTGAACCCACGGGAGATGATCTTGCGCAGCCGGGTGTGCTGCGGGGCGTCCATGTTCAGCAGCACGGCCTTCTGCAGGTCGATGGCCTCGCGCGTCATCTCCTGCGGCCACACCGGGATGGCACCGTCGGGCGAGCTGCCGAAGACCTCGCTGTTCTTGGACACCTCTTTGACGTCGGCATGCCTGGTGACGATCCAGTAGCCCGGGTCGCCGAAGCCGCCGGTTCCGCCGGGCACGTCGACCCAGTGGACAGGCTCAGACTTACGCAGTTCGGCGAGTTCCTCGACCGGCAGGCGCTCAAGGTTGAGGTTGGCGTCGAGTGGGTCGAAGTCGCTGGGGATGTTCGGGCTGGCCATGTGCACTCCTCGTGTCCGCTGGTGGCGTGAAAGGGCCGTCTCTGCGGCCGATGCCACCTGATACGACGTGGTCTAGTTCCGATTGCGACCATTGAAACACGGCTCGACCGCAGATCAAAGGCAGTGTCGCATCGTCGCTTGTCAGAGTAATGAAACGTGTTCTAGCCTGACGTCATGGGTAATCCTGTCATCGTCGAAGCCACCCGCAGCCCGATCGGCAAGCGCAACGGCTGGTTGTCGGGCCTGCACGCCACGGAACTGCTGGGCGGGATCCAGAAAGCGGTGGTCGAGAAGGCCGGGATCGACGCCGGCGCTGTCGAACAGGTCATCGGCGGGTGCGTCACCCAGTACGGCGAACAGTCCAACAACATCTCCCGTGTGGCCTGGCTGACGGCGGGTCTCCCGGAGCACGTCGGTGCGACGACGATCGACTGCCAGTGCGGCAGTGCGCAGCAGGCCAATCACCTGATCGCCGGCCTGATCGCCACGGGCGCGATCGACATCGGCATCGCGTGCGGCGTCGAGGCCATGAGCCGGGTCGGCCTGGGCGCGAACGCCGGGCCGGACCGATCGCTGATCCGCGCATCGTCGTGGGACATCGACATGCCCAACCAGTTCGAGGCCGCCGAGCGCATCGCCGCGCGTCGCGGCATCACCCGCGCCGACCTCGACGCCTTTGGGCTCGCGTCCCAGCTCAAGGCCAAGCAGGCGTGGGCCGAGGGCCGCTTCGATCGAGAGATCTCCCCCCTCGAAGCGCCCGTGCTCGACGAGAACAAGCAGCCCACCTCCGAACTCGGCACCGTGAGCCGCGATCAGGGACTGCGGGACACCACCCTCGAGGGACTCTCGTCGCTCAAGCCGGTGTTCGAGGGCGGCCTGCACACCGCGGGCACGTCATCGCAGATCTCTGACGGCGCCGCGGCGGTGCTGTGGATGGACGAAGACAAGGCCAAGGCCTTGGGCTTGAAGCCCCGCGCCCGCATCGTCGCGCAGGCCAACGTCGGCGCCGAGACGTATTACCACCTCGACGGCCCGGTCCAGTCGACGGCCAAGGTGCTCGAGAAGGCCGGCATGAAGATCGGCGACATCGACCTGGTCGAGATCAACGAGGCCTTCGCGTCGGTCGTGCTGTCGTGGGCGCGGGTGCATGAGGCCGACATGGATCGGGTCAACGTCAACGGCGGCGCCATCGCGCTGGGCCACCCGGTCGGTTCGACGGGTGCGCGCCTGATCACCACGGCCCTGCATGAGCTTGAGCGCAGCGATAAGAGCACCGCGCTGATCACGATGTGCGCCGGCGGCGCCCTGTCAACCGGCACCATCATCGAGCGGATCTGACATGTCCGCCGCCGTTTCCGATGCCGAACGCATTGCCGCGGCGCGCTCGTACATCGAAGCTCTGGCCAGTCACCAGGCAGACGATGTGCCGTTCGCGCCCGGTTGCGAACGCATCGAGTTCGGCGTCAAGACCGGATTCTCGGGGAGTCACCTACGCCGCAGCCTGAACGGCGGCCCGCAGTACCGGGTGATCGAATCCGTGAGCGCGCCGGAGTTCACGGTGTCCGGTGACGAGGTGCGCGCGAAATTCGAATTGAAGACCAAACCGTCGCTCGCCGGACGTAAGGTGGGCGCGCGGGTCGACGAGGTGTTCTTGATCCCTGCCTCGGGCGAGGCGGCACAGATCCACCACATCCGCGCGAAAGTCCGCCCGTTCATCACACGTTAGGTTTCGCCATGGCCGATACACCCCGCCCGCTCAGCGCCAAGCAGGTCGAGCGTCTGAACGCGAAATCCACAGGCACGGCCATCAAATGGATGTCACGCATCCAGACCTTCCTGTTCAAGAAAACCAACGGCAAGTTCGCGAACAAGTTCCTGCGCGGGGCCGAGGTCGGAATCCTCACCACGATCGGACGCAAGTCCGGCGAACCGCGCGACAGTCCACTGCTGTTCCTGCAGGAGGGCCGGCGCATCGTCCTGGTCGCATCCCAGGGTGGCCGGGCCACCAATCCGATGTGGTACCTCAACCTCCAGGCCAACCCCAACATCACGTTCCAGACGAAGAGCGACAAGCTCGAACTTGTGGCCCGCGACGCCACCGACGCCGAACGCGACGAGTACTGGCCCAAGCTGGACGCGATGTACCCCGACTTCGTCAACTACCGGTCCTACACGGACCGCAGGATTCCGATCGTCATCTGCGATCCTGCCTGAGTCACATCCCGCTTTCCGGTCCCCCTTGGTGAAACATCAAGGGGGACCGTTCTTTTGTGGCAGCTCCTCCCACTTAGCCGGTCGATGGGCGCCGATTCACCACCCCGATACAGGACACTTCTCCGATCTTGTACAGTGATCCAGCGCACACCCAGCAGGCCTGTGTGAGCTGACGCATATCGGGGGACGTAGTGGATGGAGAATTGATGCACGACCAGCCGAAACCGGGCCGTCGCACTGCCCGTACAGCCGTATTGGCGACGCTGACGGCGATTACCCTGGTGGTCCTGGCGGCAATCCCGGCAGGTGCCATGACCGTGACGTTCATCAGGCACGGCGAATCAGAGGGCAACGTCTCGGACTACATCAGCACCACCGTTCCGGGCCCGGGACTGACTCCGACGGGCCAGGAGCAGGCTCTAGCCGTGTCGGACAAGCTCCAAGGACAGGGCATCAATCCGCTGACCTTCGACAATCTCTACGTCTCCACCATGATTCGCACCCAGCAGACCGCGGCTCCCCTGGCGGACGAGCTGGGTAAGACCCCCGTCATGATCGGCCGATTCAATCCTCTCGATCCGCAATCACCGGCGGGAATCCAGGAGATCTACGCCGGAATCTTCGAGAACACCTCGCAGGTGAGCGGCATCGGCCGCGTGGTCTACGGTCTCATGCCCCTGGGCTGGGCCCTGGGCCTGCGGTTCCTGCGCATCCCGGGCGCCGAGGACGGCAACGAGTTCGACGCCCGCGTCGACGCCGCACTCGAGCAGATGGGCGAAGACGGCGACGTCAACAACGACGGCCAGATCAACGCCGCGGCCTTCTCCCACGGCCTGACGATCATGGCCTGGACCCTGATGAACGTCGACAATCCCAACCTGGGTCTGTTCTTCACACACTCGCTGAAGAACACCGACATCGTCGTGGTTGAGAAGAACGGCGAAGGTGGCTGGACGCTGAAGAGCTGGGCGGGGCAGGAGGTCGGCGAGGCCAATTACCTGACCAAGATGCTGGTCAACGTGCGGGATCTGATCGTCGCCCCACAGACCGCGCTCTACAACATGCGCCAGCCGGTGTTCGATCTCGACGGCAAGGCAATCGCCGAGACCGCGGCCCAAGGCGTCCGCGACGTCGGCGATGCGACAGTGAAGTTCGTCAAGGATTCGATCACCGACACCCTCGACGAGATCCGCAGGCACTTCGTCCCGCAGTCGCCGGCAGCCACCCTGACCACCAGATCGACTGCGCCCGTGGAGGATACGCTGACCACTGCCAGAGAAGCCCGGACCAGCATCGCCAAGGAGTTGGATGCCGCACGGTCGGAGTTCGCGGCCAAGCGCGCCGAGCGCAAGGCCGAGGCCGACGCGAAGCGGACCGCCCAGCGGGATCGGATTCGCGCCTCGGTCAACGAGATTCGCGACAACGTCAAGCAGTCGCTCACGGACGCGCGCGACGGCATCAGCAGGAACCTCGACAAGACGGCCAACTCCGGCAGCAACGGCGGCGACGCCTCTGCCAGGGACGCCGCCTGAGGACGTAAGCCACCACGAAGCGCGTCGGCCCCCTCGTCATCGAGGGGGCCGATTGCCTTTCCGGCTCGCGTGAGTCTCTCAGCCCGCGAGGATCCCGCCGTCGATCGGGTAGATGCCGCCGGTGCAGTAACGGGAGCGGTCTGAGACCAGGTAGACCAGCAGGTCGGTGACCTCCTGCGGCTGCGCGATCCGTGGGATCGGCTGGCTGGCCATCCATTCGTCGAAGTCGAAGTACGGATTCTCGGCCATGATCACCTTCTCTTCGTCGAGCATCGGCGTGTCGACGGAGGAGGGGGCGATGGCGTTGACACGAATGTTGTCCGCGGCGTACGTCAGCGCCGCGGACTTGGTGATTCCGGCAACGCCCGCCTTGCTGGCGACATAGCCGGCGTAACCCCAGGTTCCCTTGACGCCGAACACCGACGAGATGTTGACGATCGCGCCGCCGCCAGCACGCCGCATTGCCGGGATGACCGCCCGCATACCGCGGAACACGCCGGCCAGGTTGATGCCGATGACCTCGTCCCAGTCCTCGTCGCTGAGCAGATCGACGGGGGCGCACTGCACCACACCTGCGTTGTTGACCAGGATGTCCACGGAACCGTACTGCTTCTCCGCCGCCTCGACCGCGCTCGCCCAGTCCGCACTCGAACGAACATCGAGGTGGAGGTACGTCGCCTTCTGGCCTGCGCTCACGATCTCCTCGGCCACGGCCGCGCCGAGCTCGTCACGGATGTCGGTGATCACGACGTTGACCCCGAGCGCAGCGAGTTCGCGCGCATGGGACGCGCCCTGCCCGCGGGCGCCGCCGGAGATCAGGGCTGTTTTGTTGGCGAGGTCTTCAAACAACTTGGTGCTCCATTTCTGCTGGTGAGATGGGTGCAAGCGGACCGCACCCACCCCCTGGGACGGCCTGTTCTCCACCAATCCCAAAGTTGGTCACTTGACATGATCGCATGATCACCTAGAGCGCGCCTGCTGACCTATGCGTCGCAGAAAAGCCTCGGCCCCCTTGATGACAAGGGGGCCGATGGCTTCGTCGTTGAGGAGTGCCGAGCGAGTTATGCGCCGTACACGGGGACCGCGGGCCTCGCCTTGGCCAGCAGATCGGTGACCACCGGACCCAGTTCGGCCGGATCCCAGCGGGCACCCTTGTCGATCTGCGGGCCGTGCGCCCAACCCTCGGCCACTCGGATCTTGCCGCCCTCGACCTCGAACACCTGGCCGGTGACATCACGAGATTCGACGCTGCCGAGCCACACCACGAGCGGCGAGACATTCTCCGGCGCCATGGCATCGAAATCCGCACCCTGCGTCGCCATCATGTCGGCGAAGACCGTCTCCGTCATGCGGGTGCGCGCCGACGGCGCGATGGCGTTGACGCTGACGCCGTAGCGCCCCATCTCGGCCGCGGCCACCAGAGTCAGAGCCGCGATGCCGGCCTTGGCCGCGCTGTAGTTCGCCTGTCCGACGCTGCCCTGCAGGCCCGCGCCCGAACTGGTGTTGATGATTCGGGCGTCAACGGTGTGGCCCGCCTTCGACTGAGCGCGCCAGTAGGCCGCGGCGTGCTTCATGGTGGCGAAGTGCCCCTTGAGGTGCACAGCGGTGACGGCGTCGAACTCCTCCTCGGAGGTGTTGGCGAACATCCGGTCCCGCACGATGCCTGCGTTGTTGACCAGAACGTCCAATCCACCGAAGGTGTCCACCGCGGTCTGAATCAACGCCTCGGCCTGCCCCCAGTCGGCGACGTTAGAACCGTTGGCGACGGCTTCACCACCCGCAGCGACGATCTCGTCCACAACACCCTGCGCGGCGCTGCCGCCGCCCGCGGGCGACCCGTCCAGGCCCACGCCGATGTCGTTGACCACGACTCGGGCACCTTCAGCGGCGAACGCGAGCGCGTGCGCGCGCCCGATGCCGCCACCGGCGCCCGTGACGATGACCACGCGGCCGTCGAGAAGTCCCATGTGAGTGTGTCTCCTTACTTGATGTCTGCGGTTGTCGTCGCAAGGTAGTGCGGCGGTTCGCCGCCACCGTGCACCTCGAGGGATGCACCGCTGATGTAGGACGCCGCGCCCGAGGCGAGAAATGCTGCGGCCCAACCGACGTCGGCCGGCGTGGCCAGCCTGCCGAGCGGCACATTCTTGGAGATCGCGGCGATCGAGTCGGCGTCGCCGTAGAACAGTTCGGACTGCTCGGTCTCGACCATGCCGACCACGACGGAGTTCACCCGGACCTTGGGAGCCCATTCGACGGCCAGTGTGCTGGTGAGGCTGTCCACCCCGGCCTTGGCGGCACCGTAGGCCGCGGTGCCGGGGGTGGGCCTGCGACCACTGACGCTCGAGATGTTGATGATCGACCCACCGGTGTCCTGCTTCTGCATCACCTCGTTGGCGTGCCGGGCAACCGAGAGCGGACCGAGCAGGTTGAGTTCGATGATCTTGGTGCTGAACTTGGCCGACGCCTCGGATGCGGCCACATACGGCGACCCGCCGGCATTGTTCACCACGACGTCCAGTCGGCCGTGCGTCGCCACGACGGTCTCGATCAACGCCGCGACCGAATCGTCGTCGCGCACGTCGCAGGAGTGGAATTCATACGGCAGGCCCTCGACCGGACGACGTGCACACGTCACCACGGTGGCACCCTGACCGGCGAAGACGGCGCTGATGCCGGCCCCGACCCCGCGGACGCCGCCGGTGATCAGAACCACCCGACCGTCCAGTTGCAGATTGATTCCAGCCGCGTCAGTCACTGTGCTAGCGTACCAAGCAAGTGCTTGCTTAGGTAGCGACCCCTCCAGGAAGTGACTCGATGACGATCACCACCACGACAGTCGAACCGGGCATCGTCTCGGTCACCGTCAACTACCCGCCGGTCAACGCCATCCCGTCGGCCGGCTGGTTCGAACTCGCCGACGCCATCACCGCAGCGGGCCGCGACCGCAGCACCCACGTGGTGATCCTGCGGGCCGAGGGCCGTGGCTTCAACGCGGGTGTGGACATCAAGGAGATGCAGAACACCGAGGGCTTCACCGCGCTCATCGACGCCAACCGCGGCTGTTACGCGGCCTTCAAGGCGGTCTACGAGTGCGAGGTCCCGGTGGTCGCCGCCGTCAACGGCTTCTGCGTCGGAGGCGGCATCGGTCTTGTCGGAAACGCTGACGTGATCGTCGCGTCCGATGACGCCAAATTCGGTCTGCCCGAGGTGGAACGAGGCGCCCTCGGCGCTGCCACGCACCTGTCCCGCCTGGTCCCCCAGCACCTCATGCGTCGACTGTTCTTCACCGCCGCGACCGTGGACGCCGCGACCCTGCACCACTTCGGGTCGGTGCACGAGGTGGTGCCGCGCTCCGAACTCGACGAGTCCGCACTGCGCGTGGCCCGCGACATCGCCAGCAAGGACACCCGCGTGATCCGTGCCGCCAAGGAGGCGCTGAACTTCATCGACGTCCAGCCCGTCAATGCGAGATACCGCATGGAGCAGGGCTTCACATTCGAACTCAACCTGTCCGGTGTCTCCGACGAGCACCGCGACGCCTTCGCCGGAACCACGAAGGGCGACAAAGCATGACGGACAAACGCACGACGCTCGATGAGGCAGTCGCCTCGATCGAGAGCGGCATGACGATCGGCATCGGCGGCTGGGGGTCTCGACGCAAGCCGATGGCCCTGGTGCGGGCACTGCTGCGCACCGACGTCACCGACCTGACCGTAGTCACTTATGGCGGACCGGATCTCGGCCTGCTGTGCTCGGCCGGGAAGGTCAAGCGCGTGTACTACGGCTTCGTCTCACTGGATTCGCCGCCGTTCTACGACCCGTGGTTCGCCAAGGCCCGCACGTCGGGCGCGATCGAGGCGCGCGAGATGGACGAGGGCATGCTGCGCTGTGGGCTGCAGGCCGCCGCACAGCGGTTGCCGTTCCTGCCGATCCGTGCCGGCCTCGGCAGCGATGTGCGGCGCTTCTGGGGTGACGAGCTCAAGACCGTGCGCTCGCCCTACCCCACCGGCGACGGATACGAGGAACTGATCGCCATGCCCGCGTTGAACCTGGATGTGGCGTTCGCGCACCTGAACATCGGTGACGTCCGCGGGAATGCGGCCTACACCGGGATCGACCCGTACTTCGACGATCTGTTCCTGATGGCCGCCGAGCGGCGCGTGCTTTCGGTCGAGAAGGTGGTCTCCACCGAGGAACTGGTGAAAGCCGTTCCGCCACAGGCACTGCTGATCAACCGGATGATGGTCGACACCGTGGTCGAGGCGCCGGGCGGTGCCCACTTCACCACCGCCGAACCCGACTACCGCCGCGACGAGAAGTTCCAGCGGCATTACGCCGAGGCGGCCGGTTCCGAGACGGGCTGGGCCGAGTTCGTCAAGACCTACCTGTCCGGCAGCGAGGCCGACTACCAGGCCGCTGTCCGGGATTTCAAGGCTGCTCAGGAGGCTTCGAAGTGATTTCCGCCAGTCGTGCTGAGGTGTGCACCGTCGCGTGCGCCGAACTGTTCCGCGATGCGGGCGAGATCATGGTCAGCCCGATGACGACCATCGTGTCGATCGGCGCCAGGCTGGCCCGGTTGACCTTCTCCCCCGACATCGTGCTCACCGACGGTGAGGCCCGACTGATCGCCGACACCCCGGCGATCGGTGCCTCCGCCGCGATCGAGGGGTGGATGCCGTTCGGGCGGGTCTTCGAGACGTTGTCGTGGGGGCGGCGCCACGTCGTCATGGGCGCCAACCAGATCGACCGGTTCGGCAATCAGAACCTGTCGGCCTTCGGCCCGATCCAGCACCCCACCCGGCAGATGTTCGGCGTGCGCGGCGCCCCGGGCAACACGATCAACCACGCCACCAGCTACTTTGTGGGCAACCATTCCACGCGTGTGTTCTGCGACTCGGTCGACATCGTGTCCGGCATCGGCTGGGACAAGGTGGATTCGGAGAATCCGGCCTACCGGTTCGCGAACATCCACCGCGTGGTGTCCAACCTCGGCGTGTTCGACTTCAACGGGCCCGACCACACCATGCGCGCGGTGTCCCTGCATCCCGGCGTCGAGCCGGATCAGGTCGCCGAGAACACCTCATTCGAGGTGCACGGTCTCGACGAGGCCGAAACGACAAGGCTTCCGTCTGAGCGCGAGCAGGAGCTGATCGCCGAACTCGATCCGAAGGCGTTGCGCGACAAAGAAGTGCGCGCATGACCAAGCTCAAGACCGCGCTGACTGAACTCGTCGGAATCGAACATCCGGTGGTGCAGACCGGCATGGGCTGGGTGGCCGGTGCACGGCTTGTGTCGGCGACGTCGAACGCGGGCGGACTCGGCATCCTCGCGTCGGCGACGATGACGCTCGCGGAACTGCAGGCCGCCGTGAGCAAGGTCAAGGCGGCCACCGACAAACCCTTCGGCATCAACATCCGTGCCGACGCCGGCGACGCCAACGAGCGCGTCGACCTCCTGATCCGCGAAGGAGTCAAAGTCGCCTCCTTCGCCTTAGCTCCCAAACCGGATCTCATCGCCAAGCTCAAAGAGGCCGGCGTCGTGGTGATCCCGTCTGTGGGTGCGGCCAAACACGCCAAGAAGGTCGCCGGCTGGGGCGCCGACGCCGTGATCGTTCAGGGCGGTGAAGGCGGAGGCCACACCGGACCGGTCGCCACCACCCTGCTGCTGCCCTCGGTGCTCGACGCCGTCGCCGACACCGGCATGCCGGTCGTGGCCGCGGGCGGGTTCTTCGACGGGCGCGGATTGGCCGCGGCGTTGTCCTACGGCGCGGCAGGCGTCGCGATGGGCACGCGGTTCCTCCTCACGTCGGACTCCACCGTCCCCGACGACGTGAAGCGTCGATACCTCGAGTCCGGCCTGGACGGCACCGTGGTGTCCACCCGCGTCGACGGGATGCCGCACCGGGTGCTTCGTACCGGCCTGGTCGAGAAGCTCGAGAGCGGATCTCGTGTGCGCGGGTTCAGCGCCGCGATCGGCAACGCGCAGAAGTTCAAGAAGATGACGGGTATGAGCTGGCGTTCGATGGTCAGCGACGGTCTGGCGATGCGGCACGGCAAGGACCTGACCTGGTCGCAGGTCGTGATGGCGGCCAACACTCCGATGCTGCTCAAGGCGGGTCTGGTCGAGGGCAATACAGACGCGGGCGTGCTGGCATCGGGCCAGGTCGCGGGCATCCTCGATGACTTGCCGTCGTGCGCTGAGTTGATCGACACGATCGTCGACGACGCGATCCGTCACCTGCGGTCGGCGGCCGCCAAAATTTCCGACTGAAGCAGAGGGCTTCATTTTGACATAATGAAGCTATAATCTTCATATGTCTTCAGTGAAGGCTGGCACTTCATTGGTCCTGGCGCCGCTGATCGGCGATGTCGTCGGATCACGCAGCCACCCCGACCGTCAGGCACTGCATCGGCGACTGTCGACGGCCTTGGCCCTGACCTCGGTGACCGAGCACGCCGTGGACGCACCCGCCCTGACCGTCGGCGACGAGTTCCAGGGCAGCTACGACACGGTCGGCCACGCGATCGACGCCGCACTGTGGATACGCCTGGCTGTCGCCCCCGACGTCGATATCCGATTCGGCATCGGCTGGGGTGGCGTCGCTCGACTCGATGCGGAGTCCGGGATCCAGGACGGTCCGGGATGGTGGGCCGCGCGCGAAGCGATCGAATGGACCGCAGCGGCCCAACAGCAGTCGGGCCTGTCCCACGTCCGGACGGCCTACCGCCTGGCCCCCGCCGACGGTCCCGACCCGGGTGCCGTCAACGCCGCCCTGATGTGTCGGGACCATCTGCTTGGATCGCTGGACCAGCGATCCCTGCGAATCCTGACGGGGCTGCGCGAGGGACGATCCAAGAAGGAGTTGGCGGTGAGCGAGGACATCAGCGCGTCGGCGGTGTCACAGCGCGCCGGCCGGGACGGTCTCGATCTGCTGCTGACCGCTGCCGAGCAGCTTCGAGAGATCCGATGAGCACACTCGCGGTGTTCCTGATCGCCGTCGGCGCCGCGGACATCTGCCGCAGACTCACCGGCGTGCGTTGGGTGCCGTTGGCCACGGGGCCCGTCGCAGTGCTGGCGTGTGCTCTGCTCGGTGGGTTGTGGCGTCTCGGGGACATCGTTCTACTCACCGCGACCGCAGTGTTGTCGGTGCTCTGGGTTCTCCTGTCGGCCCGTGCCGAACGGACGGGCACTCACCAGGGTTCGGCGCTGACGACATTCGGCCTCGGCGTTGGACTGCCGCTCATCCTCGCCGGGTGGACGTCGCCCGTCGGTGGGCTGATCGCCCGCTGGCTGCACTGGGTGGGTGTCGGCGACCTCGACCCGGACCGCGCACTGATGATCGTCGGCGTGGTGCTGCTGCAACTCGTCACGGCGAATCAGTTGGTGCGCTTGATTCTTGGCGCCGTCGGCGCAGTGCGGCCAGCCGGTGAACCTCAGCCTTCAGACCGACTCAAGGGCGGCAGGCTGCTCGGGCCCATGGAGCGCCTGCTCATCGTCGGCCTGGGCCTGGGCGGGCAACTCGGGGCGGCGTCCGCGGTGGTCGCGGCCAAGGGCATCATCCGGTTCCCTGAGCTGAACGCCCAACGCAAAGAGGAGAACGGCTCCGGCATTGATGCGGTCACCGAGTACTTTCTGGTCGGCAGTTTCGCCAGTTGGCTGATCGCCATGGCGGGCCTGGTGCTGGCCCTGCCCTGACTTGACGAATCCGCGTTGTTCAAATCCGCCTCCGCGGTTACCGCCGCGTTCCTAAACTCGGGGCGCAAGAACATCGCGCTACCCGGAGGTTGGCTATGAAGACGAATGCTGCGATTCTCTGGGAGTTCGGCGGTGACTGGACCATCGAGGAGATCGACCTGGACCCGCCGAAGGACGGCGAAGTGCTGGTGTCGTGGGAGGCCACTGGCCTGTGTCACTCCGATGAGCACGTCCGCACGGGTGACCTGCCCGCACCGCTGCCCCTGATCGGCGGGCACGAAGGCGCGGGCATCGTGCAGGAGGTCGGCCCGGGTGTACAGGGCCTCAAGCCCGGCGACCACGTCGTCGCGTCCTTCCTGCCGGCTTGCGGACGTTGCCGGTTCTGTTCCACCGGACACCAGAACCTCTGCGATCTGGGCGCTTTCATCATGGCTGGCACCCAACTCGACGGCAGTTATCGACGCCGCGCCAAGGGGCAGGACATCGGCGTGATCGCGCTGGTGGGCACCTTCTCGCAGTACGGCACCGTGCCCGAGGCGTCGGTGGTCAAGATCGAGGACGACCTGCCGCTGTCGCGGGCCTGCCTGCTCGGCTGCGGGATCACCACCGGTTGGGGTTCGGCGGTCAACACCGCCGACGTCAGGCCGGGTGACACCGTCGTCGTGATCGGCTGCGGCGGCATCGGCAGCGGCGCGATCCAGGGCGCCCGACTCGCCGGCGCCGAACACATCGTTGTCGTCGACATCGTCGGGTCCAAGCGTGACAAGGCAATTGAGTTCGGGGCGACGCACTTCGTCACCTCGATGCCGGAAGCCACGGCCCTGGTGGCGGACCTGACCCGGGGCGTGATGGCCGACTCGGTGATCCTGACCATGGGCCTGCTCGAGGGCGCGATGCTCGAGGAGGCCGCCAACATCATCCGCAAGGGTGGCGCGGTGGTGATGACCGCGATCGCTTCGATCGGCGATGTGACCCCGACGCTGTCGATGACGATGTTCACGTTGTTCCAGAAACGCCTGCTGGGCAGCCTCTATGGCGAGGCCAACCCGCGCGCCGACATCCCGCGGCTGCTCAACCTGTATCGCGAGGGCAAGCTGCTGCTCGATGAGGCCGTCACCCACGAATACAAGCTCGGCGAGGTCAACCTCGGGTATGAGGACATGCGGGCGGGTCGCAACATCCGCGGCGTGATCCTGCACGAGCACTAGCCCCGAAAGCCCGACGAGCGGCCGGAGTTGTACGCATTTCACCGGAGTGTTGCGTACAGACGCCCCGCAAGCGGGGACCCCAGCCCGCTCGCGGGTAAAGAAATCAGAGGCGTTCGATGATGGTGACGTTGGCGGTGCCGCCGCCCTCACACATGGTCTGCAGACCGTAGCGGCCGCCGGTGCGCTCCAGCGTGTTCAGCATGGTCGTGAACAGCTTGGCCCCGGTGGCACCGAGGGGATGCCCGAGCGCGATCGCGCCGCCGCTGGGGTTGACCTTCTCGGGGTCGGCCTTGATCTCCTTGAGCCACGAGATCACCACGGGCGCAAAGGCTTCGTTGATCTCGACGGTGTCGATGTCGTCGATCGACAGACCCGTCTTCTCCAGCGCGTAGCGCGTCGCCGGGATGGGACCGGTGAGCATGAACACCGGGTCGGCGCCGCGGGCGCTGATGTGGTGGATGCGGGCGCGCGGCTTGAGGCCGTGATCTTTGACCGCCTGCTCGGAGGCCAGCAGCACGGCGCTGGCGCCGTCGGAGATCTGGCTGGCCATGGCTGCCGTGATGCGGCCACCCTCGACCAGCGTCTTGAGGCCGGCCATCTTCTCCAGCGAGGACTCACGCGGGCCCTCGTCGACCCGGAACGGTCCGTTCTCGGTCTCCACCGTCACGATCTCGTTGTCGAAGTGCCCGGCGCGGATCGCCGCGAAGGCCCGCTCGTGGCTGGTCAGCGCGAACTGCTCCATCTCCTCGCGGGAGATGTTCCACTTCTCGGCGATCAGTTCCGAGCCGCGGAACTGCGAGATCTCCTGTTCGCCGTAGCGGTGCAGCCACGACTTGGACTCGTTGGTCGGCGAGGTGAAACCGAACGGTTCGGCCACCGTCATCGCCGAGCTGATCGGGATCTGGCTCATGTTCTGCATGCCGCCGGCCACGATCAGATCGGCGGTGCCGGACATGATCGCCTGCGCACCAAAGGAGATGGCCTGCTGGCTGGAGCCGCACTGCCGGTCGACGGTGACGCCGGGAACCTCTTCGGGGAAGCCCGCGGCCAGCCACGACAGCCGGCCGATGTTGCCGGCCTGACCACCGATGGTGTCCAGGCAGCCGGCGATCACGTCGTTCACCGCGGCCGGGTCGACGTCGACGCGGTCGAGCAGCGCACGCCAGCCGAGGGCCCCGAGGTCCACCGGGTGCACCCCGGCCAACGAACCGTTGCGCTTACCCACCGCGGTGCGCACAGCGTCGATGACGTACGCCTCAGCCATCTGATTTCTCCTTCGAATTGGATTGCACTGCAGAGTTGTTCGTGATTCCACCGAGGACGATGGACAGGTATTGTCGTCCGACCTGTTCGGCCGTCAGCCCACGGTCGGGTTGATACCAGCGCACGGACACCCAGGTGGTGTCACGGATGAATCGGTAGACCAGATCGACGTCGAGGTCGGGCCGGAAGTACCCCTCCGCGATGCCCTGGTTGAGCACGTCGACCCACATCTTGCGCTGCTCGCGATTTCGGGTGTCGACGTAGGAGAACCGGGGTTGCGACGACAGTCGCTTGGCCTCGTCCTGATAGATGACGACCTGCGCGTGTCGGTCCTCGATGGCCTCGAACGACGCCATGAACAGGCCCTTGAGCCTCTCCAGGGGGTTGGGCTCGCTGTCGATGATCTCCTGGTAGCGCGCGAACAGCCAGTCCAGGAAACTGCGCAGCACCTCGTCGACCATCTCCTCCTTCGAGGAGAAGTGGTGATACAGACTCCCGGACAGAATGCCCGCGGCGTCGGCGATATCCCGCACCGTGGTGGCCTTCAGACCTCGCTCAGCCATCATCGACGCAGCCAGCGCGAGCAGTTCGTCGCGTCGACTGACGGGAGGGCTGGGCGTATCCGGCGCCATTGGGCAATCCTACCAACCAAGCACTTGTTAGGTCACGCGCGGCTGGTCAGCGGAGGCGCCCCTTGTCATGATGGCGTGCTCCGCAGTGGAAACTGGGCACCCGGTCACACACCACACCGAGGTCGCGGCTGGCGACCATGACCGTGCGATCTGGCCGCACGACTGCCGCCGTCACTCGTCCCCGCCGAAGCCAGTCGGCGGTCACACTTCCCGCAGTGGCGTGGTGAACCCGAGCGCCACGTTCTTCGACGATCCGCCGATCAGACTCGCTGAGCGCGACTGCGGTGACGACACTGAATCCGCGGCCGAGTTCGTCGTCGAGCGAGCCCCCCTCGGGTAGCGGTGGATTCGGGCACAGACCACCTACAAGGCTGCGCCGCAGGGGTTTACGGCAGACGAGGGCTGATCGACGCAGTTGAGGCGTGGTGGAGTCCACGACGCGGCGGCGCACACCAGGCAGCCGATGCAGCCAGGGCACCACCAAGCGACGGATCGCGCTACCGAAGTCACCGCCCGCAGTCATGGCCCAACCGATGGCCAACGCCATCCCGATCATGAAGGTGGTGTGCGGTTTCCGCTCCTGCTCGTAGGTGTCCAGGACGCAGTCAGTGAGATCCCCAGCGAGAACTCCAGCCAGCTTCCAGCACAGGTTCATCGCGTCCCGCAGACCCGCACCCATACCCTGGCCCACAAATGGCGGAGTGAGGTGCGCCGCGTCGCCGAGTAGTAACACCGCTCCCCGTCGCCATCTGTCTGCGACCTGCGCGCGGAACGTGTATTCCGCCACCCGGATCAGTTCGAGATCCGAATCTGCTGCCGCACCGATCCAAGGCGAAAGGAGGGGGCGCAGGGCGTCGAGGGTGGCGAAGTCCTGGACCGATTCGCCGGGTAACAGCCGGAACTCCCACCTGTACCTCGTCGCGCCGATGCGCATGAACGTGCCGGCCCGCCGGGGATCGCAGATCTGGTGCACACCATCCCACTGCCGCAGATCCACGGCGGTGCCGACGTCGATGACCAGCCAGCGCTGGTTGAAGCACAGATCCTTCATCGCAGCGCCGATCCGGGCCCGCACCACACTGTTGGCGCCGTCACAGCCGAGGACGTAGTCCGCCTCGATGTCCCGTTCACGCCCTGTGTTGCGGTCGAGGTAGGTGACCCGGGCCCGCCCCGGTGGCGCAACGTCGACATTAACAACCTCGACATTGCCGCGCAGTTCGGCCAGCGGATGCCGCTGCAGATTCGCCCGCAGCAGGGCCTCGAGTACGGGCTGGTCGAACATGTTGGCCTGCGGGAAGCCATTCCGCCCGGGTCTGGTGTCGCGCCGAAATTCGGCGAGCACCCTCTGGCTGCGATCGCGCAGTTGAAGACCGTGGGCCGGCCGGGATACGGCGGCGAAGGACTCGGCGAGCCCCAGGCGGGCCAAGATGCGGCATACCTCGTCGTCGACGTGCACCGCGCGTGGCTGCGGATACACCTCCGACCACCGATCAAGGGTCACGGTGGCCACACCGTACTGGGCCAACAGGGTGGCGGCCGTGATTCCGGTGGGACCGGCGCCGACGATCACCACCGGCGCGTAGTCGACCCCGTCCGCACTCATGTGTGACGCACCCTCATCCGTTGCGTGCCGAGGTCGATGGCTCCGTCGTCAGTGGCGACTCCGGCCTCGATCAGGTCACCATCCCGCAGGTACTTCGGGTTGCTGGCCTGACGCTTGAAGAAGGCCTTCCACTTCACCGCCGGGGGCAGTAGGTTGCCGATGATCTCGATGGGCTTGGGCGGTGCACTCAGAGCGGTGCCAACCGGCGTGCCGGTCAGGATGAGGTCACCAGCCGAGAGGTCCTGGAAGCGGCTCAGCGCCTGTAGCGCCTGCAGCGGTCGGTACAGCATGTCCCCCTCGACCAAGGCGTTCTGCCGCTCTTCGCCGTTGACACTCAGCCGCAGCCGGAGCTCACCGAACCGCGCCAGTTCGTCGAAGTCAAGCAGCACCAGTTCGGGCCCCACGGGGGTGAACGTGGGATACGACTTGGCCTCGTAGAACTGCGTCTGCGGCAGCTGGATGTCCCGCGCTGAGACATCGTTGGTGATCACTAGTCCCGCAACGTATTCCGCGAGGTTGGCGTCGGTCACCGCCGTGCCCACCGGGAGGCTGCGGCCGATCACCAGTCCGATCTCCACCTCATAATCGAGCAGTTGCACATGGCGGGGCTTGACGACATCGTCGAAGGGTCCGCTGATCGACGCGGAAGCTTTCCGGAAGAACGTCAACGGCACCGTCCGCGGGTCCATACCGGCGTCTCTGACATGGGATTCGAAGTTGGTCATCTGCGCCACCACACGGCACGGCCGGGTCACCGGGGAGAGCAGTTCAAGGGTGTCGAGCGCGACCGTTTCGGTGCGTGCGGCTGCCGCATGGACGGCGGCCGAGTCGGCGATGAGTTCGCCCGTCGTGGCGGCGGTGGTGTCGATCTTGGCGGCACCAGTGGGCGTCTTGACCCACCAGGCATCGGCGGTACGAAGGACGGAGATGGTCATGAGGTGGGTACTTTCAGTAGGCCGATGAGGCGACGGACATCGAATTCGTTTCGTTGACGCAGCGCAGAGAGGATCGAAATCGCCTCAGCTCGAGCAGATTTCGGGTCGACGCCGAGGAAGTCCTTGGACACCGGTGGCCCCCACTGCGACAGCCCTGACGCCGCGAACGGCGCCCAGCCGGGTTCGACGGTGTTGTCGAAGAGGTCGCCGTCGGCGAAGTGCTCGACCAGAAAGCCGTCGGGGTCGCGCCAGTAGTCGAACAGCTGGCTGCCCTGGATGTGTCGGCCAATGCCCCAGGATCGCCGATATCCCCGCTCCGCCAGGTACTCACCGCCCGCGGCCAGCGCGTCGAGGTCGGTGACCTGGTACGCGGAGTGCACGTAGCGGTTGCCCGGTCCGAGCGCCAGCGCCAACGTGTGGTGGTCGGTGGGTGTCGTCCCGCGGTCACACCGGATGAAGCTCATCGTCGGACCGCGGTCGCGCTGGCCGGGTAAGTACAGGAAGTCACTGACGATCATCCCGAGATGCTCCAAGTACCAGTCCAGGGTCGCCCGGTACGTCGTGGACTGCAGCACCACGTGGCCGAGACGTTGGATGCGCGCAGGGACCCGCGGCGGCCGTTGAGTGGCGTTGACGCGGGTCCTCTCGCTTCCGATGTTGAACACCTGCGACGCCTGCTGCGGCAACGCTGGAAGGCGGTCCACCCCGGCCACCACATGCACTGGAATTCCGCTCGGGTCGACGAGGTCGACCGACAGCCCTCCGATGGATTCGGGCAGTGCCCGCGTCGGGGCACCCGCCTTGGCGGCCAGTCGCAGCACGTCAGTCTCGTCGTGGGCACGGAACGCCGTTCCCACGAAGCGACTCCGTGGAGCCCGCCGGAGGATCACGCATGGCCCGCCGGGGTCAGTTCCACGCAGGTGTAACTCATGCGGCGTTCGCAGCGCCACTTGAAATCCGAAGGCGCGCGCGAAGGCCTCTGTCAGCGTCAGGTCGGGCTTCTCAAACTCCAGCCACGCGATGTCCGCGACCTTGATCAACGGATTGCGGGCCCGCCCGGGGTGCTCGCCGCGCCGCGAGGGGTGCTCGCTGTGCAGGTCGTGAAGGGTGCTCATCGCCAGCCTCTCGTTACTGACGGAATCCTCACATCCGACGATATGATCAGTCAAGCAGTTCTGAGGGTTTCGTCAGTACTGACGTCTGATAGGTTGGCGGCACCTGATCGAAAGACGACATGACAGAACTGTCCGACGCCTCCGTCAATCGGTTGCAGCGCCGCAAGCAGCGCACCCGCGCCGCCCTGATCAAGGCTGCGCAGTCCTTCATCGCCGCAGGCAACCTCACCGTGCCGATCCTCGACATCACCCAGGCCGCCGACGTGGGGATGGGGTCTTTCTACAACCACTTCGACAGCAAGGAACAGCTTTTCGAGGCCGCGGTCGCCGAGGTTCTCGACGCCCACGGCGCGCTGCTGGACCAGTTGACCGCCGCCATCGATGATCCCGCCGAGACCTTCGCGGCGAGCTTTCGCCTGACCGGTCGACTCTTTCGCCGTCGCCCACAGGAGAGCCGGATCCTACTGGCCAACGGTACGGACCTGCTGTCCTCGGACCGCGGCCTGGCACCTCGCGCCAAACGCGACATCGCGCTGGCCTTGGCCGCGGGCCGCTTCCATCTCGACGATCCCGACCTGGCGCTGGCGCTGGCAGGTGGAGCCCTTCTGGGAATGGGAAACCTGCTCACTCGCCAGCCCGAACGCGATGACGCCGCCACTGCCGACGACGTCACCCGACGGGTGCTGCGCCTGTTCGGACTGTCCGACGAAGACGCCGCCGAAGTGTGCCGCCGCGCCCTACCCGATATCGAGCCTGATCAGCAGGTCAAGCACGCTGCGACGACACCGAGATGACCTCACCGGTGAGGTAGCTCGAGTAGTCGCTGGCCAGGAAGGCCATGGTCGCTGCGATCTCCCAGGGTTCGGCCGCGCGGCCGAAGGCCTCGTCGGAGGCCAGCCGGTCCAGGAGGTCGGCCGAGCTGGTCTTCTCCAGGAACTTGTGCCGCGCGATGCTCGGCGACACCGCGTTGATCCGCACGCCGTATTCGACCGCCTCGATCGCGCTGCACCGGGTCAACGCCATCACACCGGCCTTGGCCGCGGCGTAGTGCGACTGGGAATGCTGTGCGCGCCAACCCAATACGCTGGCATTGTTGATGATCACGCCACCGTGACCGGCGTCGCGGAAGTAGCGCAGCGCCGAGCGGGTCGCGCGCATCACCGAGGTGAGCGTGACGTTGAGGACGCGGTCCCACTCGTCGTCGGTCATGTCGATCACGGGTGTCTGCCCACCGAGGCCGGCGTTGTTGATCAGGACGTCGATGCGGCCCATCTTCTCCGCGGCCGACGCGATCAGCGCGTCCACGGCCTCCGACGACGTCACGTCGCAGACCACGGAGTCCACCCGGCCAAGCCCCAGTGCGGCGAGTTCGTCCCTGGTCTCGCCCAGGCGGCGCTCGTGGAAGTCGGAGATCAGGACGTCCGCACCCTCGGCGAGCGCGCGGCGGGCCGCCGCCGACCCGATGCCGGTGCCGGCCGCGGCGGTGATCACCACGACCTTTCCGGTGAGCAGGCCGTGTCCGTCGATCTCTTTGGGTGCGATCGAAAGCGTCATCCTTTGACTTCCCTCGGCAGGCCGAGCACACGCTCGGCGATGATGTTGCGCTGAATTTCGTTGGAGCCGCCGTAGATGGTGTCGGCGCGGGAGAACAGGTAAAGCCGCTGCCATTCGTCGAAGTCGACCGAATCGCCGGCCTGCTTGAGCACCAGACCTTCCTTACCCGCGACGTCCATGGCCAGTTCCCCGAGGCCGCGATGCCAGTTGGCCCACAACAGCTTCGAGACGTTGTCCTGCCCAGGCCGTTCCACGTCCATCGTCGCCAGCGCATACGACCGCATGGACCGCAGCCCGACCCAGGCCCGGGTCAGCCGCTCGCGGATCAGCGGGTCGTCGATGGTGCCGTTGCTGCGCGCCAGTGCGACGATGCCGGAGAGCTCACGGGCATAACGGATCTGCTGGCCCAGCGTCGAGACGCCCCGCTCGAAGGTCAGGGTGCCCATGGCCACGCGCCACCCGTCGCCGGGTTCGCCGACCACCAGTGAGGCGTCGGTGCGCGCGTCGTCGAAGAAGACCTCGTTGAACTCGGAGTCACCGGTCAACTGCACGATCGGACGGACCTCGACCCCGGGTTGGTCCAGAGGCACCAGGAGGTAGGACAGCCCTGAATGCCGCTTGGACCCCTTCTCGGTGCGGGCCACCACGAAGCACCACTGCGCCCAGTGCGCCAGCGACGTCCACACCTTCTGGCCATTGATGAGCCACTGCTCACCCGCCGCATCCAGTTCGGCGGTGGTCGACACATTGGCGAGGTCGCTGCCCGCGCCGGGTTCGGAGTAACCCTGGCTCCACAGTTCGGTGACGTCGAGGATGCGGGGCAGGAACCGCTGCTGCTGCTCGGGCGTGCCGAAGGCGATGAGCGTCGGCCCGAGCAGTTCCTCACCGAAGTGATTGACCTTGTCGGGCGCGTCGGCGCGGGCGTACTCCTCGTAGAACGCGACGCGGTGCGCGACCGACAGGCCCCGTCCGCCGTGTTCGGTCGGCCAACCCAGACAGGTCAGACCCGCCTTGGCCAGATGCTGGTTCCAGGCGCGCCGTTCTTCGAACGCCTCGTGCTCACGACCGGGTCCGCCGAGGCCTTTGAGTGCGGCGAATTCACCGACCAAGTTGTCGGCAAGCCACTCGCGGACCTCTGCCCGGAACTTCTGGACCTCCTCCATCCCTGTAGGCTAACCTACCAAGCACTTGCTTTGTTAGCCCGGTGACGATCCCCGCCGGAGAGCGCCGGCGCGCGCGGAACGAGCAGGCAATACGGGTAAGGAGCCACCGATGACGAGCGTCCCGCAGACCACGCCTGCGGTGCTGGACCGGATCTCCCGAACACTGCCCGACCACGAAGCCGTGATCACCGCTGACCGCACACTCACCTACGCCGAACTCCGCGAGGAGGTGCGTCGGGCAGCCGCCGCACTGGTGGAGCACGGCGTCGCCGCCGGAGACCGGGTCGCTATCTGGTCACCGAACACATGGCACTGGGTGGTCGCATGTCTTGCCACGCACTGGGCCGGCGCCGTCGTCGTGCCGCTGAACACGCGCTACACCGCGGCTGAAGCAGAAGACATCCTGGCCCGCACGCAGGCACCGCTGCTCATCGCGTCGGGGGTGTTCCTCGGCGCGGACCGCGCCGCCGATCTCGATCGCACGCGACTGCCGGAGCTGCGCCACATCGTGCGCGTCCCGATCGACACCGACGACGGCACCTGGGACCAGTTCGTGGCCGCCGGTGACGACGACGCTGCACTGGCCATCGCCGACGCGCGCGCGGCCGCCGTCCGCCCCGACGACGTCTCGGACATCCTGTTCACCTCCGGGACCACGGGTCGCAGCAAGGGAGTGCTGTGCGCACACCGACAATCGCTGGCCGGATCGGCGGCATGGGCGGCCTGCGGGCAGGTCACCAGCAGGGATCGCTACCTGTGCATCAACCCGTTCTTCCACAACTTCGGCTACAAGGCTGGGATCCTTGCCTGCCTTCAGACCGGGGCGACGCTGATCCCGCAGTTGACCTTCAATCCCGAGCAGGCCATGCGGGCGGTGGCCGAGCACCACGCCACGGTGCTGCCCGGTCCGCCGACCATCTACCAGACGCTGCTCGACCACCCCAAACGCGCTGAATTCAACCTGAGTTCACTGCGTTTCGCGGTGACCGGCGCCGCCGTTGTCCCCGTGGTGCTGATCGAACGCATGCAGTCCGAACTCGACATCGACACGGTGTTGACGGCTTATGGCCTGACCGAGGCGGCCGGGTTCGGCACGATGTGCCGCGCCGAGGACGACGCCGTGACGGTGGCCACGACATGTGGACGCCCGATCGCCGACTTCGAACTGCGCATCGACTCCACCGGCGAGGTGCTGCTGCGTGGGCCCAATGTGATGCTCGGCTACCTCGATGACCCCGAGGCCACCGCAGCGACCATCGACGCGGACGGTTGGCTGCACACCGGTGACATCGGAACCGTGGACGGATGCGGCAATCTGCGCATCACGGACAGACTCAAGGACATGTACATCTGTGGTGGGTTCAACGTGTATCCCGCCGAGATCGAACAGGTGCTGGCGCGCCTTCCGGGCGTCGCCGAGGCCGCGGTGATCGGCGTCCCCGACGAACGACTCGGCGAGGTCGGCAAGGCTTTCATCGTCCGTCTTCCGGACGCCGACCTCGACGAACAGGCTGTCATCGCGCACACGCGTGAACACCTGGCCAACTTCAAGGTGCCACGTTTCGTGGAGTTCCTGGACACTCTGCCGCGCAACCCCGGCGGCAAGGTGGTCAAACCACAGCTAAGGGAAAGGGTCTGATGGACCTCGACTTCGACGACGAGACGGCAGCGTTCCGCACCGAGGTGCGCGACTTCCTGGAGAGCCATCGCGCCGACTTCCCCACCGAGTCCTATGACACCGCGGCGGGATTCGAGCAGCACCGGCGCTGGGACAAGATCCTCTTCGACGCCGGACTCTCGGTGATCACCTGGCCGAAGGAGTACGGCGGACGCGACGCCACACTGCTGCAGTGGGTGGCCTACGAGGAGGAGTACTTCCACGCCGGTGCGCCCGGCCGGGCGAGTGCGAACGGCACCTCGATGTTGGCCCCCACCCTCTTCGCCCACGGCACCGAGGAACAGCTGGCCCGCGTGCTGCCGAAAATGGCCAGCGGCGAAGAGATCTGGGCGCAGGCCTGGTCCGAGCCCGAGTCCGGCAGCGACCTGGCCTCGCTCCGCTCCACCGCCACCAAGGTGGACGGCGGCTGGAAGCTCAACGGGCAGAAGATCTGGAGTTCGCGGGCCCCGTTCGGCGACCGCGCCTTCGGCCTCTTCCGCTCCGACCCAACCGCCCAGCGCCACCACGGCCTGACGTACTTCATGTTCGACCTCAAGGCCGACGGGATCACGGTGCGGCCCATCGCCCAACTCGGCGGTGACACCGGATTCGGCGAGATCTTCCTCGACGACGTGTTCGTCCCCGACGAGGACGTCATCGGTGTGGCGGGCGAGGGTTGGCGCGCGGCGATGAGCACCTCAAGCAACGAGCGCGGCATGTCGCTGCGCAGCCCCGCCCGGTTCACCGCCGCCGCGGAACGGCTGGTCCGTCTCTGGAAAGAGCAGCCGGACAGCGCGGTTCGTGACATCTTCACCGACCGCGTCGCCGACGCCTGGATCAAGGCCCAGGCCTACCGACTGCAGACCTTCGGCACCGTGACCAGACTGGCCGCAGGCGGCGAACTGGGCGCGGAGTCCTCGGTGACCAAAGTGTTCTGGTCCGACCTGGACGTCGACATCCACCAGACCGCACTGGATCTCCAGGGTGCCGACGGTGAGCTCGCGGACCCCTGGAGCGACGCCCACCTGTTCGCGCTCGGCGGACCGATCTATGCGGGCACCAACGAGATTCAGCGCAACATCATCGCCGAGCGACTGCTGGGACTGCCCCGAGAGGCCAAAGCGAAATGAAATTCGACCTGGATGATCAGCAGCGGGACTTCGCGTCCAGCATCGACGCCGCCCTCGGTGCCGCCGATCTGCCCGCGGCCGTGCGAGCGTGGGCCGACGGTGACACTGGACCTGGCCGCAAGGTGTGGTCGACGCTGGCCGATCTCGGTGTGACCGCGCTCAACGTCGCCGAGGAGCACGACGGCATCGGGGCATCCCCCGTGGACCTCGTGGTGGCTTTGGAACGGTTGGGCTACTGGTGCGTCCCGGGACCGGTCACCGAATCCGTTGCGGTCTCCCCGATCCTGCTGTCCTCCGACGAGCGTAGCGCCGCGCTGGCCGCCGGTGAACTGGTCGCCACCGTCAGCGCATCGGCACAGCCACGCGCAGTCAACGCAGACTTCGCCGGCCTGATCCTGGTGTCCGACGGTCAGGAGGTCCGGGAGGGCAGCGCAGGCGAGGCCCACGATTCGGTGGATCCGAGCCGGAAGCTGTTCGACGTCACGGCCACCGGAGACGGTTGGGCCGCCGACGTCGCGCTGGCGAGCGAGTTCGGCGCACTGGCGGTCGCCGCGCAGTTGGTGGGCGCGGGCCAAGCCCTGTTGGACGCCTCGGTCGAATATGCCAAGCAGCGCACGCAGTTCGGCCGCGTGATCGGCTCATATCAGGCCATCAAGCACAAGCTCGCCGATGTGCACATCGCCCTCGAACTGGCCCGTCCGCTGGTCTACGGTGCGGCACTGTCGCTGGCGGACCGGACGCCGGACACCGCGCGTGACGTCAGCGCGGCCAAGGTCGCCGCCGCCGACGCCGGCCTGCTCGCCGCGCGGTCGGCGCTGCAGACACACGGGGCGATCGGCTTCACCCAGGAACATGACCTGGGACTGCTCCTGCTGCGCGTGCAGGCGCTGCGCTCAGCCTGGGGTACCCCGACCGCACACCGTCGACGGCTGTTGGAGGCACTGTAGATGTCTGACGAACGAAACCTGCTCACCCAGACGGTCCGCGACCTCGTCGCCAAACACGCTGGACCCGAACAGGTTCGAGCGGCGATGGACTCTGAGCTCGGCTACGACGCCAAGCTCTGGCAGATGCTGTGTGAACAGGTCGGCGTCGCCGCCCTGGTGGTCCCGGAGGAGTTCGGCGGTGCGGGCGGCGAGTTGGCCGACGCCGCCGCGGTGTTCACCGAACTGGGCCGTGCGCTGGTCCCCACTCCCCTGCTCGGCACAACGCTCGTCGAGTTGGCCCTGCTGGCCGCCGACGAACCCGACACCGAGACCCTCGAACAACTGGCCGCCGGCGCCGCGATCGGTGCGGTCGCGTTCGATCCCGACTACGTCATCCATGGCGACGTCGCCGACGTGGTCATCGGGGTTGCCGAAGGTGCCCTGATCCGGTGGACCGAGTTCAGCGGTGAGGCCCACCCGACGATGGATCGCACCCGTCGGCTGGCCAAGCTCGCCCCCAGCAGCAGTGAACCGCTGGGCGCCGATCCCGGGCTGGCCGACACCGCGGCCGTGCTGCTCGCCGCCGAATCGGTCGGTGCGGCGTCCCGCTGCCTGGACCTGACCGTGGCCTACGCCAAGGAACGCGTGCAGTTCGGCCGGCCCATCGGCAGCTTCCAGGCCCTCAAGCACCGGATGGCCGACCTGTACGTCAAGGTGCAGACCGCCGGGGCCGTCGTCGAGGAGGCCGTGGCCGACCTGACCCCGACCACCGCGGCGCTGGCCCACATCACCGCGTCGGAGGCCTTCACCGACGTCGTCGCAGAAGCCGTCCAGATCCACGGCGGCATCGCCATCACCTGGGAGCACGACATCCAGCTGTACTTCAAGCGCGCGCACGGCACCGCGCAACTGCTGGGCCAGCCGGCCGAGGTCCTGCGCAATCTCGAGGCTGAGGCGCTGACGTAGCCTCGTAGCGTGAAGACCGCGCTGCGGGCGGGCATCCCGCCGTTCTACGTCATGGACGTCTGGCTGGCCGCCGCCGAACGCCAACGCACCCACGGTGACCTGGTCAATCTGTCGGCGGGCCAACCCAGCGTCGGGGCGACCGAACCCGTCCGCGCCGCGGCGGCCGCCGCCTTGGAGGCCAATCAACTCGGCTACACCGTCGCATTGGGCATTCCGGAACTGCGTGATGCGATCGCGGCGTCCTACGCCGCCAACCACGGCGTGAACGTCGACCGCGACGACGTCGTGATCACGACTGGATCCTCGGGTGGTTTCCTGCTGGCCTTCCTCGCGTGCTTCGACGTCGGGGACCGCGTCGTGGTCACCAGCCCGGGCTACCCGTGCTACCGCAACATCCTCTCGGCGCTCGGATGCGAGGTCGTCGAACTGCCGTGCGGGCCCGACACGCGGTTCCAGCCGACGGCCGAGATGCTGGCGCAGGCTCATGCCGAACGGCCGCTGGACGGGGTGATCGTGGCAAGTCCGGCCAACCCCACCGGGACCGTGATCGAGCCGGCCGAACTGGCCGCGATCGCGTCCTGGTGCGCGGAGTCCGGGATTCGGCTGATCAGCGATGAGGTCTACCACGGGCTGGTGTATCCCGGTGCGCCGCAGACCAGTTGCGCATGGAGCACGTCCCGCGACGCGTTCGTGGTCAACAGCTTCTCGAAGTATTTCGCCATGACCGGGTGGCGCCTGGGCTGGCTGCTGGTGCCTGAGTCGCTGCGGCGCACCGTGGACTGCCTGACCGGGAACTTCACCATCTGCCCGCCGACGCTGTCGCAGGTGGCCGCCGTCGCCGCGTTCACACCGGAGTCGGTGGCCGAGGCCGAGGGCCATCTGGAGCACTACGGCGCCAACCGGACCCGTCTGCTGGACGGCCTGCGGGGCATCGGACTCGACAGGTTGGCGCCCACCGACGGGGCGTTCTACGTCTACGCCGACGTCTCGAAGTACACCGATGACTCACTGTCCTTCTGCGAGCGCCTGCTGGCCGACACCGGTCTCGCGATCGCTCCCGGTGTGGACTTCGACACCACTCGCGGTGGATCGTATGTGCGCCTGTCGTTCGCCGGACCGACCTCCGACATCGACGCCGCAGTCGAACGAATAGGCGCCTGGCTGCGGTGATTTGGGATCCTGACATGCGAACGGGCCCCCTTCGACAGTGTCGAAGGGGGCCCGCCTCATATGCGTCTCAGCGCGTTCGCGTTCGATGCATCATGCGTCAGGAGTCGGAATCCGAACCGCCGCTGGAGCTGCTGGAGCTGCTGCCGGAGTCGGTCGAGTCGCTCGACTTGCTCTCCTTGGCGGCACCGGCCCTCTTCTCGGCGCGAGCCTCACGGGCGGCGGCAGCCTTCTCCTTGGCGGCCTCGACCCGCTCCTTGACGACCTGGGCGCGAGCCTCGCGGGCCTCCTTGGCCTCGCTGATCTTGGCCTTGATTCGATCCGCCGCGGTGGTCTTGCCCTCGGTGTCACCCTCGAGGCTGGCCGCGCCACCCTCGGAAGCGGTGCCCTCCTCGACATCGGTCGAGACCGGCGCAGGGGATTCGACCTTCACGAGCTCAACGACCGGTGCGGCCTTCTCGACGGCCGGCTCAACCTTGTCGAGCTCCACCGTGGGCTCCGGGTCCACGGTCTCGAGCGCGGGCGCGTCGAGCACGCCGGCTGGGACCTCGGAGACCAGGGCGGTCGTCGTGGTCGGGGCGGGCGGCGCGATGGCGGCGGCCAGCTGCTTGGGGATGTTGATGAGCAGGGTCTGGAACAGACCGGCGACGGCGCCCGTCTCGCCCGGCTCGGCGAAGGTGAGCAGGGCCGGCCACTCGGCGTAGCCACCGGTGCCGGTCTCCGGATCCTCATCGGCGTAGTCGAAGCCATTGAGCACCGCGTTGGCGAGGATCGCCGGGGTGTTGATCACGGCGTTGAGGGCGCCCACGATGTCGCCCTTGCTGATCGCTTCGACCGTCGCCCCTACGACGCGCGTGAGCTCGAACACCGCGCCGCTGATGGTGCCGAACACGCCCTGGAACAGGCCGGTGACGACGACGGCACGGGTGAAGGTGGCCGCGACCAGGTTCGTGAAGTTCTGCGCGATCTGCTCCGGGATGCCCGCGAAGTACTCGGTCCCGCCGCGCGGGATGCCCGACAGGAAGACACCCGGTGCGATGAGCGGACCGAAGGCTGCGTTGAACGCGTACAGCATGGAGTGGTTGAACCAGCGGTAGGCCTCGCCGAGGTCGCCGGCTTCCAGCGCGACCCTGGCCATGTCCAGACGGGCCTTGCCGTTGCTGCCCTCCCACCAGGTCTCCACGCTGGTGGGGATGGACCCGAACGCCCCGAAGATCTTCTCCAGGTAGCCCTTCTGGTTCTCCAGCACCTGGCTCAGCAGCGGGGCCGGGTCGTTCACCACCGCAGAGCCGAGAAGGCTCAGGTTGTTGAACGTTTCGTTGAAAACGGAGCCGTAGATCTCCAGCGGCGAGGCGGTGGCGTTCAGCGCAGCCGTCAGGTCGTACGCATGGCTCTGGACCTGCGGAAGAGCCGTCGTGGCGTTCGGCGCCACGACCGGCGTGACGGCAATGGCGCTGGCGCCCAGCACTGCGACCGTGGCAAGCGCGAGCTTGTCCTTGCGGGTCACGACCGGCGTAGCGGCGATGGCGGAAAAGCCAGGATGTTGCACGTAGATCTCCCTGGTGGTTAGGGGGTTAACTGAGGAACGGCTGAAAATTACCTGAAATTTACCTTAGTCACAATAGGTTTGCCTTACCTACTTTAGGGTAGGCTCAATTGGCTTCCACAAAGGGGGTCGCGCAGAATGTTAGTCGGTTGACCTTTTCTGTGGAGGGCTCCGTTCGCGACGTCCGCTCATAGCCCTCGGACACCCCTTGCCGATGTGGCCGAACCCGCAAATCTCCAGCTGGAGGCCCTCCGCTGCGGACAATCCGAGCCTCGCGCCGCTCCCGACAGCTGCCCAGTGGTCCACACGTGGGGTCCCACACGTCAAGGAATCACCTCAGCGGTATACGAGGAGTCGTACTTCTTGAGCAGCCCGGTCGCGATGCTCGGAGCGACCGAACCCGCGGCGATCGCAGTGACCTGATAGCCAAGGGAGACACCGGAATACCTCATCCGGGTCGGAAACATCTCGGACATGATGGCCGGCTGGCATCGCCTGCGCTCCGGAGTGTTCCCCACATTCCCTGGCCCGGCAACGACCCAACGCGAATGCGCAGAATGCTTGCGGCACAGTGTCCGCGCGTGGTGCAGTCGACGCCATGCCCGTCTTCGACACCGACCGCGGTCCGGTCTACTACCGACACTGGGCCGCGCCCGAACCTCGCGCGGCAATCGTCTTTCTGCACGGTTTCGGCGAGCACACAGGCCTGTATCACCGCTACGGCTTCGCGTTGAACGCCGCCGGATTCGACCTGTGGGCCGTTGATCAGTACGGCCACGGTCTGAGTCCCGGTGCGCGCGGCGACTTCGTCTCCGCCGCCGCGAGTTCGGCGCTCGCCGATCAACTGACCGAGCACGTCGCCCGAGAACACCCTGGATTACCGCTGGTGGCGCAGGGGCATTCGTTCGGATCGGTGGTGACCCTGTTTCGGCTGCTCGCGGAACCGGATCGGTATCGCGCGGGCGTGATCTCCGGTGCACCGCTGGTCCCGCTGCGCGAGATGCTCGACGCAGACACCTCTTTCAACCTCGACCCGTCCTGGCTCTCGCGGGACCCGTTCTATCTCGACTCGTTGCAACATGATCCGCTGGCGTTCGTCGACGCCGACGGGGCCGCACTGGGCCGCGAACTCGACGCTGCCTGGGACCGCATGGGATCGGAATTGCCCACGTTGACGACCCCCACGCTCGCGGTCCACGGCAGTGGGGACCCGATCGGCCCCGTCGGCGCGGTGCGCGCCTATGCCGAGCAGATCGAGGCGTTGCAACTGCGTGAGTTCACGGATTCCCGCCACGACGTGCTCAACGACATCGAGCACCGCGAAGTGGCGGCCGCGATCGTGGAGTTCATCGACGCACACCTGTAGTTATCCACAGGGATTATCCACAATGTGAATGAATCACACGCGTGTTATTTGGCCGGGACGGCCGCTGGCGTAGAGGCCACCCACTAGGGTGACTCCTTGTGTTGAGACGAGCAGCGATAGCGACATTTGCGGCCGCCACCGGCACCGCTGCTGCGGTCGCATTCGCGGGCACTGCCAGCGCGGATCCCGGCGGCCCGCCGCCCTGCGGCCCCTTGGGCTTCGTCTGCAATATGTTGCCGATGATGCCCGAGTTGGATCACGACCTCGATCTCACGCAGAATCAGCCGCCCGCCACGATCGACACCGAGAACTCGGTGCCGGCTGACGCGTGCGCCATGGGCTGCGTCTAGCCCTTTCTCTGCGCCCCGAGTTGGCTCTTCGCGCCTCTTCCTGGGAAAACGGGTCAGCAAGTCAACTTTCGGCGACGGGTGGCGGGCTCCGGCGCAACCTGTGTTGGGGTCAGAGCCAGGTGTCGGGCGTCGTGGCGGTGATGAACGCCTCAAGATCGTCGCGCCACTGCGCCGGGGTGTTCTTGTCCGGTTCGATGCCGGTGTATTCACCCCGATAGAACAGCAGCGGTCGCGGCTTCTTCTTGGGCACCTCCGACAGCGAGTGCACCTTCCCGAAGACCACGTTGTGATCACCGCCGTCGTGCACCGAAGCGACCGTGCAGTCGATGTGCGCCAGCGTGCCGTCGATCACCGGCGACCCGAGCGGTGACGGTGTCCAGTCGATGCCCGCGAACTTGTCCGGTTCCTTGGACCCGAACCGCGCCGACACGTCCTTCTGCTTCTCATGCAGGATGTTGACGCAGAATCGCCCGCTGGCCTCGATCGCGGTCCACGATCGCGACACCTTCGTGGGGCAGAACAGCACCAGGGGCGGGTCCAGTGACAACGCCGCAAACGACTGACAGGCGAATCCCACCGGCTTGTCCTCGTGCACGGTCGTGATGATCGTGACGCCGGTGCAGAACTGACCGAGCACAGTGCGAAATGTGCGCGGGTCGATGCCTGCACCGGGTGCACCGCTCATCTTCAGTCCCGCCTACTTGAACCCGATGCTGAAGTCGTGGCCCCACAGGCTGACCGCGGTGCTCTCCCGCGCGATCCAGCCGTGGTCGTCGACTTCGAGTCCCTCGCAGCCGAATTCGACGTCGAAGCCGCCGGGGGTCTTCATGTAGAACGACAGCATCTTGTCGTTGACATGGCGACCAAGCGTGGCCGACATCGGCACCTTGCGCCGCAGTGCGCGGTCCAGGCACAGGCCCACGTCGTCGCTGTTCTCGACCTCGACCATCAGGTGGACGATGCCGCTGGGCGTCTCGCCGGGCATGAACGCCAGGCTGTGATGCCGCGGGTTGACCCCGAAGAACCGCAGCCAGGCCGGCGGACCGTCAGCGGGCCGTCCCACCAACTGCGGAGGCAGCCGCATCGAGTCCCGCAGTTTGAAGCCCAGCACGTCGCGGTAGAAGCGGGTGGACTCGGCGTCGTCCTTCGTGGTCAGCACCACGTGGCCCAGGCCCTGCTCCTCGGTGACGAAGCGGTGCCCGTAGGGGCTGACCAGCCGGCGATGCTCGAGCGCGACACCGTGGAACACCTCCAGGGTGTTGCCCGACGGATCATCGAACGTGATCATCTCGTCGACGCGGCGGTCCGCAAGTTCGGCCGCGGTGGCCTCCTTGTACGGCGTGCCGTCGGCGTCGAGACGATTCCGAATCTCCTGCAGCTCACCGGCGTTGGCGGTCTCCCAGCCCGACTGCAGCAGCCGGTCGTGATCGCCCGGGATGATGACCAGGCGCGCGGGGAACTCGTCCATCCGCAGGTACAGCGCACCCTCGGTGGTACCCGAACCCTCGACCATGCCGAGGACCTTCAGCCCGTATTCGCGCCACGCGGCCATGTCGGTGGCCTCGATGCGCAGATAACCCAGTGACCGGATGCTCATCGCGGTGCCTCCCTACTGTCCGTCCAGGAAGTCGATGGTGAGCTTGTTGAACTCATCGAACTTCTCCAGCTGTGCCCAATGTCCACACTGCCCGAAAACGTGCAGCTGTACACGCGGAATCTGTTTGAGCGCGACAAGCGCCCCGTCGAGCGGATTGACCCGGTCCTCGCGGCCCCAGATCAGCAGCACGCGCTGACGCAGCTTGTAGGCGTCGCGCCACATCATGCCGAGCTCGAAGTCCGCGCCGGCGAACGAGCGGCCCATCGCCTTGGTCGCGGCCAGCGACTCCGGTGTGCTGGCGATCTGGAAGCGCTCCTCGACCAGTTCCGGCGTGATCAGGCTCTGGTCGAAGACCATGATCCGCAGGAACTTCTCGATGTTCTCGCGCGTGGGTTCGGCGGCGAACCTGCCCAGCAGCTTGACGCCCTCGGTGGGGTCAGGCGCGAACAGGTTGACCGAGAGCCCGCCCGGACCCATCAGCACCAGCCGGCCCGCGCGCTTCGGATTGTCCAGCGCGAAACGCACAGCGGTGCCACCGCCGAGCGAATTGCCCACCAGCGCGGCGCGTTCGATGCCCAGGTGATCGAACAGGTTCAGCAGCGCGGTGGCACTGTACCGGTTGTACTGCTCGTGCTCGGTGTGCTTGTCCGAGTGCCCGTACCCGGGCTGGTCAACGGCCAGCACATGGAACCGGCTGGCCAGCACGCCGATGTTGCGGCTGAAGTTCGACCAGCTCGAGGCGCCCGGTCCGCCGCCGTGCAGCAGCACCACCGTCGGCGCCGACGGATCGCCGGCCTCGTGGTAGTGCAGCCGCATGTCGTCGCGCACCTGCGCGAACCGCGACGTCGACTCGAACGTGACCTCCTGCTGCTGGGCAGCTTCGACGGCGAAGTCCGTCATCAGACCATCGTGTCGGCCGGCGGCAGGCCGAACTCGTTGTTGCCGAAGATCATGTACGCACGCTCGGGATCGTTGGCCGCGTGCACGCGACCCGCATGCGCATCACGCCAGAACCGCTGCACCGGAGCGTCGTTCATGAGTGCGGTGGCACCCGCGGCCTCGAACAGGCGGTCGATGGACGCGATGGCGCGGCCTGTGGCGCGCACCTGGTCGCGGCGGGCGCGGGCCCGCAGCTCGAACGGAATCTCCTTGCCCTCCACCAGCAGCGCGTACTCGTCGCCGACGTTGCCGATCAGCTGACGCCAGGCCGCGTCGATGTCGCTCGCGGCTTCCGCGATGCGGATCTTGGCGAACGGATCGTCCTTGGCCTTCTCGCCGGCGTAGGCCGCGCGCACCCGCTTGCCCTGATGCTCGACGTGCGCGTCGTACGCGCCATAGGCCATGCCCACGATGGGGGTCGAGATGGTGGTGGGATGGATTGTGCCCCACGGCATCTTGTAGACCGGCGCGGAGTTGGTCTGGTAACCGCCTGCGGTGCCGTCGTTCATGGCGCGGTAGGACAGGAAGCGGTGCCGGGGCACGAACACGTCCTTGACCACCACGGTGTTGCTGCCGGTACCGCGCAGGCCCACCACATGCCACACGTCGTCGATCGTGTAGTCCGTCCGCGGGATCAGGAAGCTGCCGAAGTCGACCGGCTTGCCGTCCTTGATGACCGGCCCGCCGAGGAACGCCCAACTGGCGTGGTCACAACCCGAGGACCAGTTCCAAGCGCCGTTGACCAGGTAACCGTCGCCGGTCTCGGTCACCACGCCCACACCCATCGGTGCGTACGACGACGACACCCGGACAGTGCTGTCCGCGCCCCAGACGTCCTCCTGGGCCTTCTGGTCGAACAGCGCCAGGTGCCAGTTGTGGATGCCGAGGATGCCGGCCACCCACCCGGTCGAACCGCAGGCGCTGGCCAACCGGCGAACCGCTTCGTAGAAGACCGTCGGGTCGCACTGCAGGCCGCCCCACTGCTCGGGCTGGATCAGTCGGAAGAACCCGACGTCCTGGAGGTCCTGCACGTTCTCGTCGGGCAGACGGCGCAGATCCTCGGTGGCCTGAGCCCGCTCGCGCAGCTTCGGCAGAAGTTCGTCGATGCCGGCCAACACCGTCTGCGCATCGAGCTGTTGAATGGACGTCACTGGATTGCCTCCCACGGGCGGGCTGATCGCGTACATCAGAAATGCTGAAGCCAGACTAGAACACGTTACGATTTGTGTCGAGCAGCGTCCTCATACAGCCGCTGGACCTGCAGAGGTTCGTTTTTGTAACCTGTTCTAGTTGTGTAGTGATCGAGTACTGAGAAAGGGTGTACCGGTGACCGACGAGCCTCTGGGCAGCCACGTGCTGGAACTGCAGGTGGCGGACGTCATCGCCGAGACCGACGACGCACGGTCGCTGGTCTTCGCGGTGCCGGACGGTGCCGAGATCCCCGCTGAACGACTCCGCTACTCCCCCGGGCAGTTCCTGACCCTGCGGATCCCCTCCGACCGGACGGGATCGGTCGCCCGCTGCTACTCGCTGTGCACGTCCCCGTTCAGTGACGACGCGCTGGCGGTCACCGTCAAGCGCACGGCGGGCGGCTACGCGTCGAACTGGTTGTGCGACAACGCCCATCCCGGCATGCGCATCCACGTGCTGGCGCCCTCGGGAACCTTCGTGCCGAAGGACCTCGACACCGACTTCCTCCTGGTGGCGGGCGGCAGCGGCATCACACCGATGATGGCGATCTGTAAGTCGGCGCTCTCGGAGGGCTCCGGTCAGGTGACGCTGATCTACGCCAACCGCGACGAGGGCTCGGTGATCTTCGCGGACGCACTGCGCGAACTGACCGCCAAGCACCCCGACCGTCTTTCGGTGGTGCACTGGCTGGAGTCCGTGCAGGGCCTGCCGAGTGCACCCGCACTGGCCCGCCTGGCCGCACCCTTCACCGACCGGCAGGTGTTCATCTGCGGCCCCGGCCCGTTCATGGCCGCCGCACAGGACGCACTGGGCTCGCTGTCCGTGCCCGCCGACCAGGTGCACGTCGAGGTGTTCAAGTCGCTGGACAGCGACCCGTTCGCCAAAGTCGTGATCGACGACAGCGACGACGACGATCAGGGGCCGGCGACTGCCGTCGTCACCCTGGACGGGACGACCCACGAGATCAACTGGCCGCGCAAGGCCAAGCTGCTCGACGTGCTGCTCGACAAGGGCCTCGACGCGCCGTTCTCGTGCCGCGAGGGCCACTGCGGCGCGTGCGCGGTGCTGATGAAGAACGGCGCGGTCGATATGGAGATCAACGACGTGCTGGAGCCCTCGGACCTCGAGGAGGGCCTGATCCTGGGCTGCCAGGCCACACCGGTGTCCGATTCGGTCGAAGTGACCTACGACGAATAGCTGACGGGATACTTTCGATGATCATGCGGCGACTTGCAGTGCTGACCGGCGGACTCGCGGTGCTGGCCGCCATGACCCAACCCGCTCTGGCGGGCGCGGCCTTCGACAGCGGCGACGCGTCCATCCCCGTGGACGGAATCACCCAACTCGAGGTCCACACCACCGCCGACTGCATCCCCGGCGAGAACCGGTGCCACTTCACGGCGCGGGCCAACCTGATGACACCCGACGGTCCGATCACGTTCCCCAACGACCTGTGGGCGCGGCAGACGGTCACCGTGCGCAGCATGGCCCGCAACGTCTGGCAGGAGGTCGACTACAGCTCTCCGTCGTGGGCCCCCCGAGAGACCAAGGGCGGCAACTACGACGGTGTCCTGTCGAAGATGTTCCGCTCGCCGACCAACGTCGAGATCACCAACGTCTACTACGGCGGCGGACCACTCGAGCGGTTCACCGTCGCCGGCAGTTCGGTGCCCACGGACTGGAACACCGGCAGGCCGGCCACCGACTCCGACTTCATCGTCTGCACGAACATCCAGGTGGTCTACTCCGGCGTGAACCTCACGTCACCCAGCGCCTGCAGCCACACCCGGTTCTGAACCAGGTCAGCGGGGCAGGCCGAGCAGGCGCTCGCCGGCCAGGTTCAGCAGGATCTGCTCGGAACCGCCCGCGATGGTCAGGCAGCGGGTGTTGAGGAAGTCGTGCACGCGCGGGCCGATGACCGCGCCCGCACCCTCGGACAGTTCCATCCGGAACTCCGCCAGCCCCTGCCGGTACCGAACCCCGATCAGCTTGCGCGCACTGGCCTGTGGTCCCGGATCCCCACCGCCGACGGCGAGCTGGGCGATCCGCTGATCCAGCAGCGACCCCACCTGGGCCGAGACGATCAACTCGGCGAGGCGATCGAGATCGGCCGGGTCGAGTCCACCGTCGCGGACCGTGCCGAGCAGTTCCTCCATCGGATTGCCCAGGGCCGTGCCCTGCGCCATCGCGACACGCTCGTTGGCCAGAGTGGTGCGGGCCAGGCGCCAGCCGTCGTCGACCGTGCCGACCACCATCTCGTCGGGCACGAAGACGTCGTCGAAGAACACCTCGTTGAACAGTTCATCGCCGGTGATCTCACGCAGCGGACGGATCACGATGCCCGGTGACGTCATGTCGATCAGGAAGTACGTGATGCCCTTGTGCTTGGCGACGTCGGGATTGGTGCGCGCCAGGCAGACACCCCAGTGCGCCTTCTGCGCGGCCGAGGTCCACACCTTCTGTCCGGTGAGTCGCCAACCACCTTCGGCGCGAACGGCTTTCATGCGCAGCGCGGCCAGGTCGGATCCCGCGCCCGGCTCGCTGAACAGCTGGCACCAGATGACGTCACCGCGCAACGTCGCGGGCACGAACCGCTGCACCTGCTCCGGACTGCCGTGCTCGAGGATCGTGGGTGCGGCCCACCATCCGATGACCAGATCCGGCCGCTCGACGCCACCGGCCTCGAGTTCCTGATCGATGAGAAGCTGCTCGGCCGGCGAGGAGTCCCGGCCGTACGGCCGCGGCCAGTGCGGCGCCTGCAACCCGGCGTCGGCCAGCGCGCGCTGCCGCTCCTCGGCTGGGCGCGCGGCCACCTCGGCCACGGTCGCGGCGATCTCGGGCCGCAACTGCTCGACGGAACTGAGGTCGATGTCGAGGGTGCGCCGCACGCCGTCGGCGGTCAGCTGAGCCACGCGGCGCAGCCAGTGACGCCGCCCGCCCAGCGCCGCCTCGATGCCATAAGCGCGACGCAGGTAAAGGTGCGCGTCGTGCTCCCAGGTGATGCCGATGCCACCGAGCACCTGGATGCAGTCCTTGGCGTTGGCCTTGGCCGCGGCAATGCCCGCCGCGGCAATGCCCGCGGCGGCGGCGACCGCGGCGGCGATCGACAGCTGGTCGTCGTCGGATCCGGCCGACTCCGCGGCGGCGCGGGCCGCATCCGCGGCGGCCACCGAGGCCTGCTCGGAGCGCAGCAGCATCTCCGCGCACATGTGCTTGATGGCCTGGAAGCTGCCGATCGGCTTGCCGAACTGCTCTCGGACCTTGGCGTAGGAGACCGCGGTGTGCAGCGCCCAGCGCGCCACGCCCGCGGCCTCGGCGGCCAGCACCGTCGCGGCCAGATCCGCCACCCGCTGCGGTGACACCGCCAACACGCTCGCCGGCGCCGAGTCCAGATCGACGCGCCCCAGCGGACGGGAGAAGTCGGTGGCCGGCAACGCCGAGATCGTCACGCCCGCCGCGGCACCGTCGACCAGCACCCACTGGTCCCCCGCCGGGAGCAGCAGCAGGGCACCCGGTTCGGCGCCGAGCACGTGGTCGGCCCTACCCGACACCGTGTCACCGTCGAGGCGCACGTCGGCGGCAAGCGCCACCGCGGCGACCCGCTCACCGGAGATGAGCGCGCCGAGGGCCTCGGCGTCGTCGAGCAGCAGTGTGGCCAGTGCGGTGGAGGCGACCGGGCCGGGCACCAGGGCGTAGGCGGCCTCGTCGAGCATGGCGCACAGGTCGGTCACCGACGCGCCTGCGCCGCCGGCCTCCTCGTCGACCGCGACACCGAACAGCCCTAGTTCGGCCAGGCCCTCGTAGACGGGCCGCCAGGCCCCGGGCTCACCCTGTTCGACATCTCGTGCGGCGGCGATGCCGCCGGACCCCGAGGCCCAACTGCGGACCAGGTCACGGGCGGCGATCTCCTCGGAGATGCTGGTGTTGGAAGTCACGGAAACCACTCAGTCCTCGGTTCGGCGGAATAAGACCGGTGCGGCCCACTAGAACGTGTTCTAATATTGCCAGTGTTCGGCAGTCAAGTCGAATGTGCGCAAACGAGGCGGGGGACGCTCAGCGGGCGTGTTTCCGGCCACAGGGGATTGGCGGAGGTACGAGATTAGCGGCGACCATGCGTATCGTTTCGCTCAGACACGCCAAGGTGAGGAGTCGAGGGCGGAATGGCGACGAACACACGGTCAGCAACCACCGGTACACAACCGCGTCAGGTCATGACCGTGCCCGTCCTCGCCGAGTCCGAACTCGGATCCGATGCCCAGCGCGAGCGGCGCAAGCGCATCCTCGACGCCACCATGGCCATCGCCTCCAAGGGCGGTTACGAGGCCGTCCAGATGCGCGCCGTGGCCGACCGCGCCGACGTCGCCGTCGGAACGCTCTACCGCTACTTCCCGTCCAAGGTGCACCTGCTGGTGTCGGCGCTGGGCCGGGAGTTCGAGCGGATCGACGCCAAGACGGACCGCACGGTGATCGCCGGCGGCACGCCCTACCAGCGACTGAACTTCATGGTGAGCAAGCTGAACCGCGCCATGCAGCGGAACCCGTTGCTGACCGAGGCGATGACACGCGCCTACGTCTTCGCCGACGCCTCCGCGGCCGGTGAGGTCGACCACGTCGAGAAGATCATCGACTCGATGTTCGCCCGCGCCATGGCCGACGGCGAACCGAGCGAGGACCAGTACCACATCGCCCGCGTGATCTCCGACGTGTGGCTGTCGAATCTGCTGGCCTGGCTCACCCGGCGGGCCTCGGCCACCGACGTCAGCAAGCGCCTGGACCTTGCTGTGCGCCTGCTGATCGGCGACGGCGCTGGGGTCGAGTCCGGCGCGACCAACCCCTGACCCGGTGCGTCCACTGCCAGCGGATCTGACGTCCGCGCTGCGGACTGTGGCGGCCCTGCCGCGACTGCTGGTCACCTCCGACTTCGACGGCACGCTGGCGCCGATCGTCAACCATCCGGCCGACGCCCGTCCGCTGCCCCACGCCGCCGACGCGCTGCACGCGCTCGCCGAACAACCGGGAATCACGGTTGCGCTGATCTCGGGCCGGGGCCTCACCGACCTGGCCGCACTGTCGGGGATGTCTGAGACCGTGCAGTTGGTCGGCAGCCACGGCGCCGAATTCGCGCACGGCTTCGCCCACGAGATCGACGAGGGCCTGCTCGCGACCATCACCGCGGAGTTGACCGCGATCGCCGACCGCCACCCAGGTGTCACCGTCGAGCCCAAACGCGCGAGCGTGGCCCTTCATGTGCGCAATGCCTCCCCCGAGGACGGCGAGGCGGCGCTGGCCGCGGCGGTCGCCGCCGGAAAGTCCTGGAATGCCGAGTCCACCGCGGGCAAGGCCGTCCTGGAGTTCGCGGTGATCACAACCGACAAGGGTGAGGCCATCGACATCCTGCGGGAGGGCGCCGACGCGGATGCGGTGGTGTACTTCGGGGACGACGTGACCGACGAGAAGGCGTTCCGTCGCCTGCGTGACAGCGATGTCGCCGTCAAGGTCGGCCCGGGCGAAACCCTGGCCACCCACCGCGTCGAGACCCCCGAGGACGTCGCGGCGGCACTCGAGTTCCTGGTGCAGTTGCGCCGCGGCGATTAACCGGGCGGGCCCGCCGTCCGCCCACGAATCAGTTCGGTCGGCAGAATGTCGACGACCGGCAGTCCCGACCGGGGCGGTTGGTGCAGCAGACTGCCTGCGCGCCTGCCCTTCTCCAGGCTGGGTTGCGACACCGTCGTCAGTCCTCGTTTGACGGCTTCGGGAACCCCGTCGAATCCGGTGACGGTCATCTGACCCGGTACGTAGATGCCGCGCGCCCGCAGATGGTCCATCGCCGCCAGCGCCAACACGTCGGCCGTGCACATCAGCGCCGTGATCCGGGGGTTGGCGGTCAACGCCAATTCCGCTGCGGCGCCGCCGGAGACGGCGTCGTGCTCGAAGCTCTCCACAATGGTCAGCGCGTCGTCGCCAAGCCCTGCCGCGGACATCGCGTCGCGCACGCCCGCGATGCGTTCGGACTGCGCGCGAAAGGGCGTGTCCCGCAATCGCTCCGAAGACACCAGCGCGGCCTGCGCACGCCCGTCGGCATCGGCGTCGTCACGGTTGCCCAAACGCAGTGTCAGCAGGCCGATCTCGCGATGCCCCAGACCCACCACATAGTCGGCGAGTTCACGCATCGCGGCGCGGTCCGCGATGCCGACGAACGAGGCACCGGGCACGTCACTGGGTTGGTCCACCACCACGAGTGGCAGACCGCGCTCCCGCACCAACTGCAGGTAGGGGTCCTCATCGGGGGCCGCGTAGACCACGAAACCGTCGACGCCCGCCGACAGCACCGCACTCGAACCCTCCTCGACCGAGCGACTTGGCCCGACCGCCACCAGCAGCAACCCCTGTCCGGCCTGCTCGCAGGTCTCGGCCAGGCCCGCCACGAAGTTCAGGGCCGCGGGGTCGCTGAAGGAGTACGTCAGCGGTTCGGTGATGACGAGGCCCACCGCACCCGCCTTGCGCGTGCGCAGTGAGCGCGCGACGGGATCCGGTCCGGCGTAGCCCATCTGCTTGGCCGTCGCCAGAATGCGTTCGCGAAGATCGGGGGACAACTGGTCTGGCCGGTTGTACGCATTGGAGATCGTGGTGCGCGAAACCTTCAGTTCGGCGGCCAAAGAAGCCAGCGTGGCCCGACGCCGGGGCGTGGGACTTCTGGGCATGCTCTGGGAGGCTAGTTCATCCGGGCGCGGGAGTCGCCCTTCGGCACCGCCGCGGCGCGCTGATTGAATGCCCACACGGCCAGCCAGACCGCACAGACCAACGTGACAATCGCGAAACTCGGCGGCAGATTGAGGATCGCGGAGACGACCAGACCACCCCAGACCGCCAGCAGCGACAGCACAGTCGAGGTCGCCATGGCCGCGATCGGGCGCGCGGTCAGCATGATCGCGGTCGCCGCGGGCGTCACCACGAGCGCGAACAGCAGCAGCGTGCCGACCGCCTGGACCGCCATCGTGACGGCCAGACCGAGCAGGGCCATGAAGACCACCGACAGTGCCCGCACCGGCACACCTTTGGCCTCGGCGACGTCAGCGTTGACCGAGGAGAACAGCAGAGGGCGGAACAGTGCGGTGATGGCGACCGCCAACACCAGCACCAGCACCCCGAAGGTGACCAACTGCGCGTGCGTGACGGCCAACAGATTTCCGAACAGCACGTTGGTCACGGTGCTGGTGCTCTTGGTGGCCAATGAGCTGAAGAACAGGCCCAGGCCGGTGGCAGCGGCCAGGACCGTGCCGGTGGCGATCTCACGGTCGTCGGCCTTCTTGCCGAGCGCTCCGATCACAAGCGCACCGCCGATGCAGAACACCCCGAGTCCCAGCGTCACCGGGACGCCGACCAGTACGGCTCCCGTCGCACCGGGAAATCCGATGTGCGCCAATGCGTGTGCGGCGAACGCGGTGTTGCGCACCACGATGAAGTAGCCGATCAGTCCCGCGGCCAGCGCGACCAGCGTGCCGCCGATCAGGGCGTTGCGCATGAAACCCGAGGTCAGGATCTGCCACCAGTTGTGCTGGTAGCCCATCGCGATCAGTTCAGTGGTCATCACACGCTCCGCATGTACAGGTCGCCCTGCGGAGTGTGGACGACCTGGATCGAGGTGCCGTACAGGTGGCTGAGCAGTTCGCCGTCGACGACCTCGTTCATGAGCGCGAAGTGCGCGTGGCCGTCGAGGAGGTAGATCGCACTGTCGAGGACGCCGAGCAGCGGGTTGAGGTCGTGGGCCACCACCAGGATCGTCACGCCGAACTCGTCGCGGATGCGGCCGAGCAGGGTGACGATCTCACGCTGGTGCCGCAGGTCCAGGGCCGTCAACGGCTCATCGAGGATCAGCAGGCGGGGCCGGCTCACCAGTGCCTCCGCGATCGCCACCCGCTGGCGCTGACCGCCCGACAGTTCGGACAGCCTGCGCCGGGCGAAGTCGCTGGCCCCGACGGCGGCCAGCGTCTCCATCACTCGGTGCCGCTCCTCCGGTCGCGGCCACGCGAAGCCCCAGCGATTCCCGATCAGGCCGAGCATCACCGCATCGGTGGCGCGAATGGCGTGGCCCGCGGCCGCGGCGTAGTTCTGCGGTACGTAGCCGATGAGGTCGGTGGCCTGCCCGGGCGCCCGGCCCAGTACCCGGACCTCGCCTGAGGCCACCCGGGTCAGGCCCAGCACGACCTTGAGCAGCGTGGTCTTGCCCGACCCATTGGATCCGATGACCGCGGTGATGCCGCCGGCGGGCACGTCGAACGTGCCCTCCGACCAGATCAGCCGACCCCCGCGGACGACGCTGACGTCGTCGAAGGACAGCGCGGGTGTGACGTCGGGATCGGCCTCAGAGTGAGACACCAAGGGCCTCGGCCAGTGCGGTGAGTTGGTCCACCTGCCAAGCCTCGAACGAATCCGACCCGGGCGCCACCGTTTCGGTCACGTTCACCACCGGGATTCCGGCCGCCTCGGCCGCGGCGCGCAGTTGGGCGGGCACCGAACCCTCCGTCTGGGTGTTGAAGATCAGCACGTCGACACCCTTGTCGCCAAGCAGCGTAAGGAACGCACCCAGATCGGCGGGCGTTGGGTCGCCGTCGTTGTTCGTCGCGGCCTGATAGCCCGCGGGGGTGCGGTTCTGCAGCCCGAGGGCCTGGCCCATCGGGTTGAAGACGCCCTCGGTGGCTGCGTAACCGCGGCCCGAGGCACCGGCCTTGATCGCCGCGATGGCGGCCTCGTAGGGGCGCAGCGCCTCGGCGAAGTCCGCTCGGCGATCAGCGAAGTGGTCCCGCGCCGCGGGCGCGAGTTCGGTGAGTTTCGCGGTGACCGCATCGGCGACGCCGACCACGGCGGCCGGGTCATACCAGGCATGCGCGTCCGCGGGGTGATCCGCATGATCGGAATGGTCCGCATGATCGGAGTGGTCGGCGTGTTCGATGGCGACCGCATTCACGACCGCAGCGGTCGGAGCGGAAGTCTGCGCGAGTTTCGCGGCCCACTCGTCGTAGTGGCCACCGTTGAGGACGACGAGTTGGGCGTCGCGGAACTTCGCCGCGTCGGCCGGCGAGGGCTCGAAATCATGCGGGTCGACCGACGTCGCGGCCACGACGGTCGTCACGTTTGCGCAGGCACCGCCGAGTTGGGACACGATGTCACCCCACTGGTCGACGCTGACCACGACGTTGACCGGGGTCGTGGGGCATGCGGTGTCGCCCGTGGCCTCGGTCTCCGCCGGTCGCTGGTCAGAGCACGAGGTCAATCCGAGCGCGAGCGCGGCGACGGTGAGGGCGGAGATTGGGCGCGAGAGATTCACCCGATAACGATAACCGTTTTCAACAAGCGCGGCCAATCGGCCTCAACCCCGCCGTCCGCAATAGGCTGGAGGTATGCGCACGGTCGATCTGAACGCCGACCTCGGCGAGGGCTTTGGAGTGTGGCAGGTGGCCGACGACGAGGCCATGCTCGACGTCGTCACGAGCGCGAACATCGCGTGCGGTTTCCATGCTGGAGATCCCGCCGGGCTGGCGCGCACCTGCGCGGCCGCGGCCACCCGTGGCATCGGGATCGGCGCCCAGGTGGGGTATCGCGACCTTCACGGGTTCGGCCGTCGCTTCATCGACGTCGAACCCACCGACCTCACCGCCGAGGTGGTTTATCAGATCGGCGCCCTGCAGGCCCTGGCCCGGATCGCGGGGTCGCGCGTCACCTACGTCAAACCCCATGGGGCGCTGTACAACACGATCGTCACGCACCAGGAGCAGGCGCGCGCGGTCGCCGAGGCCGTACATGCGGTCGATCCGGCACTGCCGGTGCTCGGCCTGCCCGGATCGGTGTTCTTCGACGAATGCCGGCGGCTGGGTCTTCGAACGGTGGCCGAAGTGTTCGCCGACCGCGCCTACCGCCCCGACGGCCAGCTGGTGTCGCGGCGAGAACCCGGTGCCGTGCTGCACGACCCGGTCGAGATCGCCGAACGGGTCGCCACGATGGTGGCCACCGGCATGGTGCGGTCGGTGGCCGGATCCGACGTTGCGGTGGAGGCCGAATCGATCTGCGTGCACGGCGATTCACCCGACGCCGTGCAGATCGCCCGGGCCGTGCGCGACCGCCTGCTGGCCGAGGGCATCACGTTGCGTGCCTTCGCGTGAGCCGGGTGACCGCGATTATCGTCAGCTGATGCGCCTCAAACCCGGCCGACCAGACCTGGCGCGCTACGGCGACATGTTCACGGTGTCCACCGCCGCGTCCGACTCAGCGCTGGCGGTCACCTGGCTGGGCGTCTCGACCCTGCTGTTCGACGACGGCGACTCGGCCGTGCTGACCGACGGGTTCTTCTCCCGCCCGTCGTTGGCCCGAGTCGGACTGGGCCGGATCGCGCCGTCCACACCCCGCGTCGACGGGTGCCTGGCGCGCCTGTCCAGGCAGCGCCTGGACGCGGTCCTGCCCGTGCACAGCCACTACGACCACGTGCTGGACTCGGCACTGGTCGCCGAACGCATGAGCGCGGTCCTGGTCGGCGGCGAGTCGACGGCCAACGTCGGACGCGGGCACGGCCTGCCGGATGCGCAGATCCTCGTCAGCACGCCGGGTGAACCGATGACCTTCGGCGCATTCGAGGTGACCCTGATCGAGTCCCACCACTGCCCACCCGACCGCTACCCCGGCACCATCTCCGCACTCGTGCGACCGCCGGTCAAGGTCGGCGCATACCGGTGCGGCGAGGCCTGGTCCACCCTCATCACGCACATCCCGTCCGGGCGGCGCTGCCTGGTGCAGGGCAGCGCGGGGTTCGTCGCGGGCGCGCTGGCCGGGCACCGGGCCGAGGTGGCCTACCTCGGCCTGGGACAACTGGGCCTGCAGTCCGCCGATTACCTGCGGCAGTACTGGACCGAGACAGTGCGCGCGGTAGGCGCGAGGACCGTGATCGGCATCCACTGGGACGACTTCTTCCGCCCCCTGTCGGCACCACTGCGCGCACTGCCCTACGCAGCCGACGACCTGGACTTCACCCTGCGCGTGCTGCGCGACCTCGCGGCCCACGACGGTGTGGCGCTGCACCTTCCGACGGTGTGGCGACGCGAGGATCCGTGGAGTTGACCTTCACCCTGATCCTGTCGTTCGCCCTGCTGGCCCTGGTACTGATCTTCGCGATCGCGCGTCCCGAGGGCTGGCCCGAGGCCGCGGTCGCGGTGCCCGCGGCGTCGGTCCTGGTCCTGGTCGGCGCGCTGACGCTCGATGCCGCGGCGGCCGAGGTGCGGCGACTGTTCCCCGTCGTGGCCTTCCTGGCCGCAGTCCTGCTGCTGGCCAAGCTGTGCGACGACGAGGGCCTGTTCCGGGCGTTCGGTGCGATGATGGCCCGCGCGAGTGCGGGCAGGCCCGCCACGCTGCTGGGTCAGGTGTTCGTCCTCGCCTCGGCGACCACGGCCGTGCTGTCGCTCGACGCCACGATCGTGCTGCTGACACCGGTGGTGCTCGTCACCGCCCGCACCCTGGACGCGCCGGTCCGACCGCACGCCTACGCCACCGCGCACCTGTCGAACACGGCGTCGCTGCTGCTGCCGGTGTCCAACCTGACCAATCTGTTGGCCTTCTCCGCGGTCGCGGCGGCGGGGTTGTCGTTCACCGACTTCACGCTGCTGATGGCCGGGCCGTGGCTCGTGGCGATCGCCGCGGAGTACGTCGTGTTCCGGCGCTTCTTCGCCCGTGAGCTTGTGCCCGTCCCCGTCGTCGCGCCCGCGGACGTCCCGCACCTGCCCAAGTTCGTCCTGGCGGTGCTCGGCCTGACGCTGGCCGGCTTCGCCGCGACGTCGCTGATCGGCCTGGACCCGGTGTGGGCGGCGCTGGCGGGGGCCGCCGTGCTGACCGTGCGCAGCCTCGCGCGCAGGCGCAGCACCGTCGCGGGTCTGGTGCGCTCGGTGCACGTACCGTTCCTGGTCTTCGTCCTGGCGCTGGGCATCGTGGTGCAGGCCGTCATGGACAACGGGTTGGCGACGTGGCTGGGACGGCTGATCCCCGACGGCACAAGCCTGCTGGCCCTGCTCGGGATCGCGGCCGCGGCGGCGGTGCTGGCCAACCTGGTCAACAATCTGCCCGCGGTGTTGGTGCTGCTGCCGCTGGTCACCGCGAGTGGCCCCGCGGCCATCCTGGCGCTGCTCATCGGGGTCAACATCGGCCCGAACCTGACCTACGTCGGATCGCTGGCCAATCTGCTGTGGCGCCGCGTGCTGCAGAGCAGAGAAGTTCCCACCAGCGCAAGGGAATTCAGTGCGCTTGGGGTGGTCACCGTACCGGTGACGCTGGTTCTGGCCGTCGTCGCGCTGTGGTTTGGGACGCGAGTGTTGGGAATCTGACGATCAGCGGCGACGACGCTGGCGCGCGATCTCGGCAAGCACCACGCCTGCGGCCACCGACGCGTTGAGCGACTCGGTCTCCCCGGCCATCGGAATCGACACGATCGCGTCGCAGTTCTGCCGGACCAGTCGGGACAGGCCCTTACCCTCCGAACCGACCACGACGACCACCGGTCCGATGCCGTCCAGATCGTCGAGGTTGGTGTCACCCTCGGCGTCGAGGCCCACGACCTGCACCCCGGAGTCGGCCCAATCCTTGAGCGACCGGTTGAGATTCGTCGCGCGGGCGACGGGAATACGGGCCGCAGCACCCGCACTGGTCCGCCACGCCACCGCGGTGACCGAAGCCGACCGGCGCTGCGGGATGAGCACTCCGTGCCCACCGAAGGCTGCGACGGACCGCACGATCGCGCCCAGGTTGCGCGGATCGGAGATGTTGTCCAGCGCCACCACCAGGGCGGGCTCATGGTCGTTGGCGGCGGCCCGAAGCAGGTCGTCGGGATGCGCATAGTTGTACGGCGGCACCTGCAGGGCGATGCCCTGATGCAGTCCGTTGGTGCTCATCCGGTCGAGGTCGACGCGGGCCACCTCCAGGATCGGAATGCCCGCGTCGGCGGCCCGGGTCACCGACTCCGTCAGGCGCTCGTCGTTCTCGGTGCCCAACGCCACGTAGAGCGCGGTCGCGGGGACACCCGCGCGCAGGCACTCCACCACCGGGTTGCGGCCGAGGACGATCTCGGTGTCGTCCGTCTTCTTCGGCCGACCCTGCTGCTGCCGGGCGGCCTTGTTGGCGCGCTTGGCGGCGGGGTGGTGGGGCCGCATGTGGGCGGGCGGTGTCGCGCCCCGACCCTCGACTCCACGACGCCGGTTTCCACCTGAGCCCACAGTCGGGCCCTTCTTGGTGCCAGCCTTGCGAATTGCGCCGCGACGCTGTGAATTTCCAGCCATTACTTGGCATCTCCGTCCAGCAGTGACCACTGTGGACCGTCAGCGGTGTCGGTCACGTCTATCCCGGCCTCTTTGAGACGATCGCGGATCTGGTCGGCCTGTGCCCAGTCCCGGTTGGCCCGCGCCTGCGCGCGACCCTCCAGTGCCCAGTGCACCAGATGATCGACGGCGGCCAGTGCCGCGGACGTCTCGTCGCGGGTCTCCCAGCGTTCGTCGAGGGGGTCGCAGCCCAGGATGCCCATCATGGCGCGGATCGCCGATGCGTGGGCCATGGCCCCGGCATGGTCTCCGGCGTCGAGGGCGCGGTTGCCGTCGGCGCGGATGGTGTGCACCTCGGCAAGCGCGATCGGAACCGACAGATCGTCGTCGAGGGCCGCCGCGAACTTCTCGGTGACCTCACCGGGCACGACGCCACCGACGCGGGTGCGCACTCGGTGCAGAAATTCTTCGATGCCGGTGTAGGCCTTCACCGCGTCCTGCAGTGCGGTCTCGGAGAACTCCAGCATGGACCGGTAGTGCGCGCTGCCCAGGTAGTACCGCAGTTCTGCGGCCCGAACACGTTGCAGCACAGCCGGAATCGCGAGCACATTGCCCAGCGATTTGCTCATCTTCTCGCCACCCATGGTGACCCAGCCGTTGTGCAGCCAGAACTGCGCGAACCCGTCACCCGCGGCCTTGGCCTGGGCGATCTCGTTCTCATGGTGCGGGAACACCAGATCCATTCCGCCGCAATGGATGTCGAAGGTTCCGCCGAGGTACTCGTGCGCCATCGCGACGCATTCGGAGTGCCAACCAGGCCGGCCCCGGCCCCACGGGGTGGGCCATGACGGTTCGCCAGGCTTGGCGCCCTTCCACAGGGTGAAGTCGCGCTGGTCACGCTTGCCGGTGGCAGCGCCCTCGCCCTGGTGCACGTCGTCGATGCGATGCCCGGACAGTGCGCCGTACTCCGGATAGCTCAGCACGTCGAAGTAGACGTCGCCGCCACCTGCGTAGGCGTGTCCACCGTCGATGAGTCGCTCGATCAACTCGACGATCTGCGTGATGTGCCCGGTGGCGCGGGGTTCGGCCGACGGGGGAAGCACCCCGAGGGCGTCATAGGCGGCCGTGAAGGCACGCTCGTGGGTCGCGGCCCACTCCCACCACGGCCGGCCCGCCGCGGCGGCCTTGTTCAGGATCTTGTCGTCGATATCGGTGACATTGCGGATGAACGCGACGTCGTAGCCCTTGGCGACCAGCCAGCGGCGCAGCACGTCGAACGCGACACCGCTGCGGACGTGACCGATGTGCGGCAGGCCCTGCACCGTGGCACCGCACAGATAGATCGATGCGTGACCAGCTTGAACCGGGACGAAGTCACGCACGGCACCAGTCATGGTGTCGTGCAGTCTCAGGCCCCCGGGATGGCCCACGCGATCGGTCACGACGGGCCAGCTTACCGCCCTGAGCGGCCAGAATCGGCATCGGTGACCACGAGGGCCGTCGCAACGGCCGCCAGACCCTCACCACGGCCGGTTAATCCCAGGCCGTCGGTGGTGGTTGCGGACACCGACACCGGGGCGCCCAGCAGGCCCGACAGCGTCTCCTGCGCCTCGACGCGTCGCGGCCCGACCTTGGGTCGGTTGCCGATCACCTGCACCGCGGCGTTGCCGACCCGGAAGCCGTTCTCCTCGAGCAGTCCACGGACATGCGTGAGCATCGCGGCCCCCGTCACTCCGGCCCAGCGCGGATCCCCGACCCCGAACACGCCGCCGATGTCTCCGAGTCCCGCGGCGGATAAAAGCGCATCGCACAGGGCGTGCACGGCGACGTCACCGTCGGAGTGGCCCGCGCATCCGTCTGCGTCGGGGAACAGCAGACCCAGCAGATGACATGGCCGGCCCGGCTCGATCGGATGCACGTCTGTGCCCAGGCCGACCCTGGGCAGCTCAGTCACCGGCCAGCACTGCCTGAGCGAGCCGCAGATCCAGCGGCGTGGTGATTTTGAATGCCAACGGGTCCCCCGCGACGGTCTGCACCTGACCGCCGATGTTCTCGACAATCGATGCGTCGTCGGTGAACGCCGATTCACCCGCTCGCGCATACGCGCGGGCCAGCGTCTCCGTCGCGAAACCCTGCGGGGTCTGGACTGCACGCAGTCCGTCCCGCTCCGGTGTGCCCAGCACGACACCGTTGGCGTCAACGGCCTTCACCGTGTCGACCAGCGGGAGCACTGGGACCACCGCACTGTGCCCCGCACGCAGTGTCTCGACGACGCGTGCGATCAGGGAGGGCGGAGTGAGCGGGCGGGCCGCGTCGTGAATGAGGACGAACTCCGCGTCCTCGGCGGCGGCCAGCGCATTGCGAACCGATTCGGTGCGGTCGTCGCCGCCGGCGACCACGGTCACCGGCAGCTTCGATCCACCCAGAATCAACTTGGCTTCGTCGGTGCGCTCGGCGGGCACCGCTACGACGGCGCCGTCCACGACACCAGAAGCGGCGAGCCCCTCAAGCGCGAGTTCGACGAGTGGTTTGCCCGCCAGCTTGGCGAACGCCTTGGGAATACCTGCCCCAAGACGCTGACCCGACCCCGCGGCGGGAACGATGGCGATTGTGCGCCCCATCTGCGTAAACGCTAGGAGGCGGCAGCCAGAACCTCGTCAAGGATGATCTCAGCCTTGGCGTCGTCGGTGTTCTCCGCCAGCGCCAGCTCGCCGACCAGAATCTGCCGGGCCTTGGCCAGCATCCGCTTCTCGCCCGCCGAGAGACCACGCTCCTGGTCACGACGCCACAGGTCGCGGACGACCTCGGCCACCTTGTTCACGTCCCCGGAAGCGAGCTTCTCGAGGTTCGCCTTGTAACGGCGCGACCAGTTCGTCGGCTCCTCCGTGTGCGGCGCGCGCAGGACCTGGAACACCTTGTCCAGACCCTCCTGCCCCACCACATCGCGGACGCCGACATACTCAGCGTTATCAGCGGGAACTCGAACAGTGAGATCGCCCTGGGCAACCTTCAAGACGAGATATTCCTTCTGCTCGCCTTTGATGGTCCGGGTTTCGATCGCCTCGATCAACGCAGCACCGTGGTGTGGATAGACGACGGTGTCTCCGACCTTAAAAATCATCAGTTTCGAGCCCCTTTCACTCCCTCAGGGTACCACGGTGCTCGAACCGGCGCGGATCAACGATGCAGGTCAGGGGCCGTGCGGATGAATGCAGGGGGTTGACACCATTGCGATTCCATGCAATGTGAGCGGGGGCACACCAGGGCTGGAACCTGTTCCATCAAGCGTGATTTCGGCTGTGGCTCGGCCCCGCTGGGCGTGCGCCAGAGCACACCTGAGGCGGCTCAGCGGGGCCGCAGTGGACCTCGGCTACCGCGCGGTTGCAGCACCTACTACTCTGCATAGTCGAACTTGTGGCGTTCGCGAGCAGGAGGCTTTCCGTGATCTCTTTCGATGCCCCCCGGGCATTCACCGTGCGCACCCGGAAGCGCACCGGAGTCGCCGCCTGCGCGCTGCTCATCGCGTCGGCCGTGGTCGGCTGTAGCGCTGGGCAGGTGTCGCAGGTCGCCACCCAGGAGCCCGCAGTCAACGGCACCCTGGCAACGTTCGACAACGTCGCGCTGCGCAACATCCACATCCAGGCTGTCGAGAAGGGTGACGCGCTGGAACCCGGTCAGGACGTGGACCTGGTCTTCACCGCGGCCAACCTGTCCCCCGACCGCGCCGATCGACTCGTCGGCATCACCACCGACATCGGCGAGGTCACCGTCACGGGCGAGAAGGAACTGCCCGCCAACGGCGTCCTGGTCATCGGTTCGCCCGACGGCGTCGAGGAACTGTCCAAGATCGAAGAGGCCGACGTCGCGAAGGCCACCGTCGCGCTGAGCAAGCCGATCCGCAACGGGCTGACCTACGACTTCACCTTCAAGTTCGAGAAGGCCGGCGAGCACACCGTCGCAGTCCCGATCTCGGCGGGCAACGCCCCGCGGCAGGAAGCCCCGCTTCACTGATCCGCGAGCCTGACCAGATCTGTCACACCCGGCCGATACCGTCACCGCGTGGGCAGGTCAGGAACCAAGGCGCGGACGCAGTACCGCTGCACCGAGTGCGAGCACGTCACCGCGAAATGGGTTGGCCGCTGCGCTGAGTGCGGCACCTGGGGAACGGTCGAACAGGCCGCGGTGCTGTCCTCGATGGGCGGCCGTGCGCATCGGGCCATCGCGCCGTCGTCGGCCGCGGTGTCCATCAGTTCGATCGAACCCGATCAGACCCGGCATTACGCCACAGGCGTCAGTGAGCTCGACCGTGTCCTAGGTGGCGGCATCGTGCCCGGTTCCGTCACGCTGCTGGCCGGTGAGCCCGGCGTCGGGAAATCGACGCTGCTGCTCGAGGTGGCACACCGCTGGGCCGAGACCGGCCGCCGTGCCCTCTACGTGTCCGGCGAGGAGTCGGCCGGCCAGATCCGGATGCGTGCCGAACGCACGGGATGCACGCACGACGAGGTGTATCTGGTGGCCGAATCCGATCTCGACGCAGTGCTGGCGCATCTCGAGGCGGTCAAACCCACCCTGGTGATCGTCGACTCGGTGCAGACGTTGTCGAGCGCCGACAGCGACGGCGTCACCGGTGGTGTCACCCAGGTTCGGGCCATCACGACGGCCCTGACCAGCTACGCCAAGACCGCGAGCAAACCCGCGGTGGCGATGGTGCTCGTCGGGCACGTCACCAAGGACGGCGCGATCGCTGGTCCGCGCTCGCTTGAGCACCTCGTGGACGTCGTGCTGCACTTCGAGGGAGACCGAAGCAGCTCACTGCGGATGGTGCGCGGGGTCAAGAATCGGTTCGGCGCTGCGGACGAGGTCGGCTGCTTCATGCTGCAGGAGAGCGGCATCGAGTGCGTGGCCGACCCGTCCGGGCTGTTCATGGACCAGCGGCCGGAACCTGTCTCCGGCACCGCGGTCACGGTCACGCTCGACGGCAAGCGCCCGCTGATCGGCGAAATCCAGGCGCTGGTGGGGCTGTCCAACGTCACGTCACCGCGGCGAACGGTCAGCGGCCTGGACCAGTCCCGGGCGGCCATGACCGCGGCCGTCCTGGAGAACCGCGCGGGGGTTCGCCTCGGGGAACGTGACATCTACCTGTCGACCGTGGGCGGCATGCGGCTCACTGACCCGTCATCGGACCTTGCCGTGGCACTCGCGATCGCGTCGGCGTTCGCCGACCTGTGCCTGCCGTCGTCGGCCGTGGTGATCGGCGAGGTGGGTCTGGCCGGTGATCTGCGCCGGGTTACGGGCATCGACCGGCGGTTGTCCGAGGCCGCCCGGCTCGGGTTCACCACGGCACTGGTGCCCGTCGGTGTGAAAGCGGCTCCGTCGGGCATGCGGGTCATCGAGGTGGCCACCATCGGGGCGGCGCTGCAGGAGCTGCTCAGCATCGCCACCAACCCCCGCCGTAAGCCCACTGTGGTCACACCCGCGCCGCGACCTGAACTCAAAGTGGTGGACGGCCGCCCGAAGCGTCCGGGCACGGGGGACAATGGTTAACCGTGACGCCAGCCAAGAGGCCAGTCGACAACGCGAGCACGCAGCGTCCCACGCTGCGTGAGACCGTCGCACGCCTGGCGCCCGGCACACCGCTGCGCGACGGCCTGGAGCGCATCCTGCGCGGCCGTACGGGCGCCCTGATCATGCTGGGCTATGACGACAGCGTCGAGGCCATCTGCGACGGTGGCTTCTCGCTCGATGTCCGCTACGCCCCGACGCGGTTGCGCGAACTGTCGAAGATGGACGGCGCCGTGGTGCTGTCGACCGAGGGCGATCGCATCGTACGGGCCAACGTCCAGTTGGTTCCCGATCCGTCGATCCCCACCGACGAGTCCGGTACTCGGCACCGCTCCGCGGAGCGCACCGCGATCCAGACCGGTTTCCCGGTGATCTCGGTCAGCCATTCGATGAGCATCGTGACGGTGTACGTCGCGGGCGAGCGGCATGTGGTGGCCGATTCGGCAACCATCCTGTCGAGAGCCAACCAGGCGATCGCGACGCTGGAGCGCTACAAGGCCCGCCTCGACGAGGTGAGCCGGCAGCTGTCGGCCGCCGAGATCGAGGACTTCGTGACGCTGCGCGACGTCATGACGGTGGTGCAGCGGCTCGAGATGGTCCGTCGCATCGGGCTAGAAATCGACAGCGACGTCGTGGAACTCGGCACTGATGGCCGGCAGCTGCGTCTGCAGTTGGAGGAACTGCTCGGCGGCAACGACACCGCGCGGGAGCTCATCGTGCGCGACTACCACGCCAACCCCGACCCGCCCTCGAAGGCGCAGATCGCGGGCACGCTCGAGGAACTCGACACCCTGTCGGACACCGAACTGCTCGACTTCACTGCCCTGGCAAGGGTGTTCGGCTATCCCCCGACGGTCGAGGCGCAGGACTCGGCGCTCAGTTCGCGGGGTTACCGCGCGATGGCCGAGATTCCGCGGCTGCAGTTCGCCCACGTCGACCTGCTGGTGCGCAACTTCGGCTCACTGCAGGGCCTGCTGGCGGCCAGCGCAACCGACCTGCAGTCGGTCGAGGGCATCGGCGCGATGTGGGCCCGCCACGTCCGAGAGGGCCTGTCGCAGTTGGCCGAGTCGACGATCGCCGACCGCTTGGCTTAGCCGCCCGGTGGCGGCGCAGGCGCGTCGGCGGGGGCCTCGGCGGGCGGCTCGGCCGATGGTTCCGCGAGGATGAACGGCACGGTGGCCGATCTCAGATTGCCCAACTGCACGACAAGGTTGTACGTCCCGGGGCCGATCGGCTGACGGGGCAGCGGGCACTCCGGTTCGGAGCCCATCCCCGTCCAGGTCACCTCGGTGGTCACCTGCTCACCCGGGTTGAACGTCTTGACCAGGGTCTCGTTCGACGGCGCGCAGTCGAGGTTGGACCACAGCCGCTTGTTCTCCAGCGAGTACACGTAGGCCGACAGCACCGCGGCTCCCACGTCACGCTGGCAGCCGACCAGACCGATGTTGGTCACGACCATGGTGAATTTCGGCTGATCCCCGATGGTGTAGCGAGGCTCGTTGGTGATGCCCTTGACCGCCAGCGTGGAGTCCGGGCAGTCGTCGCCCTCTTTGAGCACCGGCGGGGGCTCAACAGCAGCCGTCGGCGTGGGTGTCTGCGCGGGGCTGGCATCGGCGGGCGGCACCACGGGCGTCTTCACTTCGGGAGTCGGCGTCTCCGCCAGCGGCCCCTGCGCGGTGTTCGGTTCGGAGTTGCCGGCCGGCTTGGTCTCAGGGGACCCGCCACTGCTTGCCACCAGCACCACGATCGCGATGACGACCACTACGACCAGAGCCGCAACGCCGATCGCCAACGCTCGGCGGCGCCGGTAGATCTCCGGCGGCAGGGGGCCATGCGGTTCCAGTTCCAACACGTTACTCACGGTAAGGGCAGGTCAGTGCAACGTGTTCGACCTGCGTCGGCGTGTCGCCGCCCTAGCCCGCCCACCACGCGGTATTGGCGCTCACAACCACCGGCGGTTGTGAGCGATCAGGCAGGTTCGAGGGCCGCCTCTCCGATGTCGCCCAGGTTCGCGCGCAGCGCCACCTTCCCGTCAGCCAGGTGGTAGGTGAGCCCGACGATCGCCAGGCTTCCGCCGTCGATGCGGTCCTTGATCAGCGACGACCTGGCCACCAACTGGGTGCCGGTCTCGATGACGTGGCGCGCCTCGAACTCGTCGACACGAGCCAGGCCGTCGCGGCGGCCCAGCAGGATCGAGGGGGTCACGCGCTCGACGACGTCGCGCACGTATCCGCCGGGAACGGCGCCCCCGTCGAGCGCCGACAGAGTGGCCTTCACCGCGCCGCAGCTGTCGTGTCCGAGGACGACGATCAGCGGCACGTCCAGCACCGCGACCGCGTACTCGATCGACCCGAGCACCGCTGAGTCGATGACGTGACCCGCCGTGCGCACCACGAACATGTCGCCGAGGCCCTGATCGAAAATGATCTCGGCGGCCACTCGGCTGTCGGCGCATCCGAACACCACCGCGGTCGGTTTCTGCTCCGCAGCCAGGCTGGCTCGGTACTCGATGCTCTGGCTGGGGTGCTCGGGCTTACCCGCAACGAAGCGCTCGTTACCCTCTCTGAGTGCCTTCCAAGCGGTCACGGGACTGGAGTTCGGCATATCAGCCATTCTGCACCCAACAGGTCGTGCGGTGGCGATGAGCATGAATTCTGCCGAACTGGTCGCCTGGTACGAACGCGAACGGCGCGACCTTCCCTGGCGTGATCCGTCGGTGAGCGCGTGGCAGATCCTGGTCAGCGAGTTCATGCTGCAGCAGACCCCTGTGGTCCGGGTGCTCCCCCGCTGGCTGGAGTGGGTGGACCGATGGCCGACCCCGTCGGCGACCGCGGCGGCGAGTCCGGCCGACATTCTCCGAGCGTGGGGCAAGCTCGGCTATCCGCGCCGCGCCAAGCGGTTGCATGAGTGCGCCGCGGTGATCGCCACCGAACACGGCGACGTCGTCCCCGACGATGTGCAGACGCTGCTGACGCTGCCGGGTGTGGGCAGCTACACCGCCCGCGCGATCGCGTGTTTCGCCTACGGCCAGTGGGTCCCCGTGGTCGACACCAATGTGCGGCGGGTGGTGGCTCGCGCGGTCCAGGGACTGGCCGACGCCGGCGCCCCGTCCGCGACCCGGGATGAGGCCGCCGTCGCGGCCCTGCTGCCCAATGATGAGAGCACACCGACCTTTTCGGCTGCTCTGATGGAACTGGGCGCGGTGGTGTGCACCGCGCGCTCGCCGCGGTGCGGCATCTGTCCGCTGAGTTCATGCGCTTGGCGGTCGGCGGGTTTCCCGGCGGGCGAGGCGGTGCCCAAACGGGTGCAGAAATACGCGGGCACCGACCGGCAGGTCCGGGGCAGGCTGCTCGATGTGCTGCGCGACAGCACAACTCCGGTGCAGCGGAATGCCCTGGATGTGGTGTGGCTGACCGATCCGGCCCAGCGTGATCGCGCCTTGGATTCGCTGCTGGTGGATGGGCTGGTGGAGCAGACGGAGGACGGTCGATTCGCCCTCTGTGGCGAAGGCGACGATGCACGCGGAGCCTGCGGAGCGTGAGGAGGAGCCGAGCAATGGGAACCGAAGGCGACGATGCACGCGGAGCGTGGGGAGGATTCGCGCATGACACGCTGGCAGGGCACTGACGCCCCCCGCGGCGACGACTATGACGCGCGCTGGCGGTCACTGGCCGCCTCGGGCCAGAACGTGCACGGTGAAGCCGACCTCGTCGAGTCCCTCCTGCGGGAGTACGGCGGCAGTCGGGTGTTGGACGCCGGTTGCGGAACCGGCCGGGTGGCAATCGAATTGGCCCGTCGCGGGTTCTCCACGGTCGGCGTCGACGCCGACCCGGGCATGCTGGCCGGGGCTCGCGAGAAGGCGCCGGACCTGCCCTGGTTGGAGGCCGATCTGGCCGGCCTGGACGGTCACCTGGACGAGCTGTTCGATCTGGTGCTGCTCGCGGGCAACGTGATGATCTTCGTCGCACCCCACACCGAGCCGACGGTGCTCAGACAACTGAGTGCGCGCCTGATGCCAGGTGGCCTGCTGCTGGCGGGGTTTCAGATCAAGCCCGACCGCGTCTCACTGGCAGATTACGACGAGTACGCGCAGTCGGCGGGCCTGCAGGCGGTGGCGCGCTGGGCCACCTGGGACCGCGCACCGTACGAGGGTGGCGCGTACGCGGTTTCGCTGCACCGCCGAACTGATCAGGCGGTGTCGGCGCACTCATCGTCGCAGGCGAAGCTGCGCCGGTAGCGCGACGGCGTGACACCGATGATGCGCCGGAAGTGGTGCCGCAGAAGGGTTGCCGTGCCGAACCCGACACGGTCGGCGATCTGGTCGATGTCCAGGGTGGACTCCTCTAGCAGCCGCCGCGCGTAGAGCACTCGCTGGTCCGTCACCCACTGCATCGGGGTGGTGCCTGTCTCCTCCACGAAGCGGCGCGCGAATGTGCGGGCCGACATGTTGGTCCTCTGAGCCAGGCTCGCCACCGAATGCGGTAGGTGCAGGTTTTCGAGTATCCAATCCAGGTGCGGCGCAAAGCCATCGGAGCAGTGCACGGGAATCGGCTGGTCGATGTACTGACGCTGGCCGCCGTCTCGCTGCGGTGGCACGACCATCCGGCGGGCGATCACGTTGGTCACCGCACTGCCCAGTTCACGGCGCACCAGATGCAGGCAGGCGTCGATTCCGGCAGCCGTACCTGCGCTCGTGATCAGGTTGCCGTCGTCGACGAAGAGCACGTTGCGATCCACCCGCGCGGTGGGAAAGCGTCGCGCCAGCTCGTCGGCGTGCATCCAGTGGGTGGTGCACGGTCGGCCGTCGAGCAGGCCTGCCGCCCCCGCGACAAAGGCGCCCGAGCACACCGTGAGGATGATCGACCCGGCGTCGGCGGCATCCCGCAGGGCCTGCAGTGCCTCCGGCGGATACTCCTTGGCGGCGATCGCCGGCACGGCGACCAGGTCGGCGCCGCGCAGCCCCTCGAGGCCGCAGTCGGGCGTCAGGGTGGCGCCCACCGTGGTGCGGATCGGCTTCCCAGCCTCCAGTCCGCACACCTTGAAATTGAAGTTCGGAACGCCGTCGTTGGAGCGATCGATGCCGAACACCTCGCAGATGACCCCGAACTCGAAAACCGCGAGGCGGTCGAGAGCCAGTGCCGAGACCGTTTGCAACATGGCAGCATTTTATCGCAATAGGGCAGTGCTGCCACTGTTGGCCGGATATTATTTTTTGAAGACTTACTGCCATGAGCACTGCACTGACACTGATCCTGCTGTTGGCCGTCCTGCTGGCACCGTTCGGCCTGGTCGCGACGTTGGCCGCCGTCTCACACCGCAACGGCCACCTGCGGATGCACTTCGACCAATTCCGCTTCGCGGCGCCTCTCGTGGGGCCGCTCTTCGAGGACAACGCCGACGCGCGGCGCGTAGGCCATGACCTCGACGCCATCCGCACCCGGTTCGAGCAGTCACCGTCCTGGCCGTCCCCGGGCGTCCTGGGCGAACGCCGCTGACCGCTAGCCCGTCGGGGACTTCAGGAACTCCTGGACCGCGACTCGATACGCATCGGGCGCGTCGTCGTGCACCAGATGCCCCGCGCCGGGCACGCGGACGTAGGTGGAGTTGATCCCGATATCGTGCATCCGGGCCATCTGCCCGGGCGGTGCGACCGAGTCACCGGCCTCGATGAGCAGCGCGGGCACCTGGACCGCGCGCCACTGCTCCCAGTAGTCGCGGGTGCCCCATTCCGCGGCGATCTCCACCCACTTCTCGGGGAGTCCGTGGAGGCGCCATCCGGTCGGAGTGCGGTCGAAGGCGTCGAGGAAGTACTGGCCGGCCACCGGACCGAAGGCGTCGAAGACCGCCTGTGCGCTGGGGAACTCGACGGGCAGAGCGTGCACCCACGGCTCCCACGGACCCGTGGTGCGGCCCCGGAAGTCCGGCGCCATGTCCTCGACCACCACCGAGGCCACCAGTTCGGGCCGCTCAGCGGCCAGGCACCACGAATGCAGGCCACCCATCGAGTGCGCGACCAACGGGACGGGACGCCCGAATCGCTCGATCGCCTCTCCAAGGTCGGCCACGAACCGCTCGGTGCTGATCGGGTGCGGGTCGAGCACGTCGCGTCCGCGGTGCCAGGGCGCGTCGTAGGTGTAGACCGCACCCATCTGCGTCAGCCACGGCAACTGTCGCGACCACGTGCTGCCACGACCCATCAATCCGTGCACCAGCACCAACGGGATGCCCCGCCCGCCTCGGTACGTCAAAGGATCACTCGACATGAGAACCGGTAGCCTAACCCCATGGCTGTGGTGAAGATCAATGCAATCGAAGTTCCCGCCGACGCAGGTCCGGAGCTGGAGAAGCGGTTCGCGCACCGCGCACACGCCGTCGACAATCAGCCCGGCTTCCTCGGGTTTCAGCTGCTGCGCCCGGTGAATGGCGAGACCCGCTATTTCGTCGTGACGCAGTGGGAGTCCGACGAGGCCTTCCAGGCCTGGGCCACTGGACCGGCCATCGAGGCGCACAAGGGTCAGGCCGCCAATCCCGTGGCCACCGGCGCATCGCTGCTCGAGTTCGAGGTTGTGTTGGACGTTGCAGGGCCTGACGCGAAGAGTTAGAACGGCTGCGGCACTGACCCTTGGTGCCGTTCTGGTTGTCCCCGTCGTCGGTAGCTGCGCGCCCGCTGACACGCCGACGGCGCATGCCGGCAACTCCGGTGTGCACATCACCACCAACACACCCCAGGGTGTCCGCGCCAAACAGGTGATGGACATGCTGAACTCCGACTGGCCAATCGGGACTCCCGGGGTGAAGACCCTTGCCGTGCCGGACGCCGTCGACTACGTCGCGCACGTGATGGACGGCATGTGGTGGGAGCGGCCGTACACGCTGACGGGCGTCGACGTCGGCGCGGGCACCGCAACACTGCACGTCATCACGTCCTACGGCGCCAAACAGCAGATCGAACTGCACACCTCCGACTCGACGCTGGTGGACAAGTTCATCGTCACCACCCAGACTCCGCAGATCCGGACTTGGGCCGACGTCGACGCGGCGTTGAAGACCTCGGGTGCGCGGTACTCGTACCGGGTCTCCAAGATCGTCGACGGCCAGTGCGAGCAGTTGGCGGGCAGCAATACCGCGGCCTCCCTGCCGCTGGCCTCGATCTTCAAGCTTTACGTGCTCTACGCGGTGGCCGAGTCCGTTCGCGCGGGCGAGGTCTCCTGGGACGACGAGCTGACCATCACCGAGGAGGGTAAGACCGTCGGCTCCTCGGCGTTCGACACCATGCCCGAGGGCAGCAGGATCTCGGTGCGGACGGCCGCAGGCAAGATGATCGCCAACAGCGACAACATGGCCACCGATCTGCTCATCAATCACGTCGGCACCCGTGCCGTCGAGCAGGCGCTGGCCGACGCGGGTCATCACGATCCGGGCAGCATGACCCCGTTCCCGACCATGCACGAGCTGTTCTCGATCGGCTGGGGTGAGCCGGATCTGCGGGACAAGTGGAAGAACGGCAGCCCGCAGGCGCGAGCGGAACTGTTGCGCGAGACCAAGGCTCGGCCGTATGAACCCGACCCGCTGCGCTCACACGAGCCGGCGTCGGCGTATGGCGCCGAGTGGTACGGCAGCGCCGAGGACATTTGTCGTGTGCACGCCGCACTCCAGACCGGCGCCACGGGCGCGGCTGCTCCGGTGAAGGACATCATGTCCGAGATTCCGGGCATCGACCTGGACCGGCAGAAGTGGCCGTACATCGGCGCCAAGGCCGGCAACCTGCCGGGCGAGCTGACCTTCAGCTGGTATGCCGTCGACCGCACCGGCCAGCCGTGGGTGCTGAGCCTGCAGACCAACTGGGATCGCTTCCACAGCAACCAGACTGGTGGATACCTGATGTCGATCATCAAGCAGATGTTCGACCTGATCCCTGTGGGCTGACCACTTCCCGTCGGCGAGCGTCCACTTCGGTGCCCACGAGCGGCCCACTTTGTACGGCTGCGGCGGCGTGTCGGCGTACCAACGCGCCCGCTCGCGGGGAAGGGGACCCCAGCGCGCTCGCGGGGAAGGGGACCCCAGCGCGCCGCGGGGAAGGGCTAGAGGCGCAGCGTCCAACCGGGGCCGCGGCGGTGCAGCACAGTCCGCGACGCCGGCGCGATGTCGATGCGCCAGAAGGACTTCGGCGGCGCGTCGAGCGCGATCAGGATCGCGGCCCGGATCACCGCCGGATGCGTGACGGCCACCAGCCTCGACGGCGTCGGCGCCAGCGAGTCCATCCAGCGGCCGACCCGCTGCACGAGCGCGACGATCGACTCGCCGCCGTGCGGCGACGCGGAGGAATCGGTCAACCAGGCGGCCAGCTGACCGGGGTCGATCGCATCCAGTGCCGATCCGGCCCACGCGCCGACGTCGAGATCGGCGAGCCCAGGCTCGGGGGTGGCGGTCAAGCCCAGTGCCGCAGCCGTCTGCCGGGCACGCACCTCGGGGCCGCAGAGCGCGGTCTGGGACTCGACAACAACGTCGAAGAGCTGACGGCTGCCGAGTTCACTCAGTGGTTCGTCAGTGGGAAACCGTCCGGCTGACATGGCATCGGTCATCGCATGCGACACCAGTGTCAGCCGGACGACTTCACTCACGCAGAGACTGACTCGCGCTTATTCTCGAGCAGTCGGGACACCAGGACCCCGAACACCAGCCCGATCGTCGCCCACAGAACCACCTGCGCGCCCAGCGAATACAGCCGGAACTCGTAGAGGTCGTCAGCGGGGAAGCCCGGGAACACGATGGCGCCCGACTCGTCAAGCAACGGCCCGGGGGTCTCGTCGACGGCCGGGAGCACGAGGTACACCACGGCCACCGCCACGATGTATGCGCCGGCCGCGGCCAGGGCCGCGTTCCAGGTGCCCAGCTTGGGCGCCAACCGCCTTCCGAAGAACACCGCGGCGACCATCAGAGCGATCGATACTCCCACGATCAGCACGTAGAGCAGCGTGCGCTGATTGAGGGTCTCGTCGGCGCTGACGGCCGGCGGGTTCGGCGGGTACTTCAACGACGGCACAATCCACAGCGACACCAGCATGCCGCCCGCTGTCAGCGCGGCCAACGCGCGAGCCGACATGTTGGTGCGGTTGTAGACCACGCAGAACACGACGGCCAAGAGTGCACCCATTGCGACGCCGAACGCCAGGAGACCGAAGCCCAACCCGACGGTCGACTGCACGGTACGGGTGATCTCGAATCCACCTTCGGCGTGCGAGTGACCGTGTTCGTGCGCATGCTCAAGCGCCTCATGCGCGGCGCCCACACCGTCTTCAAAATCGATGGCCCTATCGATCACGGGTTCGATGAACACCCACGACCAGATGAATGCGAGCACACCGGCAAGGGCGCCGGCCAGAATGCCGCGCCAGATGACGTGCTTTTCCATATTCGATTGGCTCCTGTCCGCTGCCCGTATCAGTGGCAGGGGAAGCCGAGAAGGTGCCGGGCGTCGTGCACGAACTCATGCACGTAGGTGTTGTTGCCGAAGACCGAAGTGGCCCCCTGGTCCATGCCCACGAAGTAGATAGCCAGCAGAGCCAGCAGGACCGTCGCGGTCAACCACACGGCGGCCTTGGTGGCCGAGAGGTCGATGGCGCCGGCCCGAGTCTTGGACGTCTGTGGATAGGTCATGGCGTTCCTTTCGGGGATCTCGCGTCCCGGTTCGGTGGGGGTGACGGACTTAGGGTCTGACTGTGGACAGTGGCGCGACCGTTCTGGACTCTCACCAGATTCCTCGGCCCGTCGGTTACACCGAGCATCTTAAGCTGGTCGTTCCCGCCGTCGCACCGCAACCTGTGTTTCGTCACCAACGCGCGAACGGGCGACCACCCGTGAAGGGTGGCCGCCCGTTCGGTCAGCGATCCGCTATTCGGCGGTTGTGCCTGCCGGGGTGCCGGAAGCACCCGCGCCCGCCAGGTCCGCTTCGGTCGAAGCCGGGGCCTTCGGCGCACCTGAGAAGGTGAACCGGGCATCCTCGCCTGCGCCCTCGCCGTCCCAGTTCTCGACGTCGACCGTGACGACCTGACCCGGTCCGACCTCGTCGAACAGGATCTTCTCGCTCAGGGCGTCCTCGATCTCGCGCTGGATGGTCCGACGCAGCGGTCGGGCACCGAGCACCGGGTCGAACCCGCGCTTGGCCAACAGGGACTTGGCCTTGTCGCTCAGCACCATCTCCATGTCCTTGGCCGCCAGCTGCTTGGACACGCGGCCCGCCATCAGGTCGACCATCTTGATGATCTCGTCCTGCGTCAACTGGTGGAACACGATGATGTCGTCGATGCGGTTGAGGAACTCCGGACGGAAGTGCTTCTTGAGCTCGTCGTTGACCTTGAGCTTCATCCGCTCGTAGTTGTTCTCACCACCACCCTGGGTGAACCCGAGGCCGACGGCCTTGCTGATGTCCGACGTGCCCAGGTTCGACGTGAAGATCAGCACGGTGTTCTTGAAGTCCACGGTGCGACCCTGACCGTCGGTCAGGCGGCCGTCCTCGAGGACCTGCAACAGCGTGTTGTAGATCTCCTGGTGGGCCTTCTCGATCTCGTCGAACAACACGACCGAGAACGGCTTCCGGCGCACCTTCTCGGTGAGCTGGCCGCCCTCTTCGTAGCCGACGTACCCCGGAGGGGCACCGAACAGCCGCGACGCGGTGAAGCGGTCGTGGAACTCGCCCATGTCGATCTGGATGAGCGCGTCGTCGTCGCCGAACAGGAAGTTGGCCAGCGCCTTGGACAGCTCGGTCTTACCGACACCGGACGGGCCGGCGAAGATGAACGAGCCCGAGGGGCGCTTGGGGTCCTTCAGACCGGCGCGGGTGCGGCGGATGGCCTTGCTGACGGCCTTGACGGCGTCCTCTTGGCCGATGATCCGCTTGTGCAGCTCGTCCTCCATGCGCAGCAGCCGAGTGGTTTCCTCCTCGGTCAGCTTGAACACGGGGATGCCGGTCCAGTTGCCCAGCACCTCGGCGATCTGCTCGTCGTCGACCTCGGCAACCACGTCGAGATCGCCCGAGCGCCACTGCTTCTCACGCTCGGCCCGCTGTGCGACGAGCTGCTTCTCCCGATCCCGCAGGCTCGCGGCCTTCTCGAAGTCCTGCGCGTCGATCGCGGACTCCTTCTCGCGACGGGCGTCGGCGATCTTCTCGTCGAACTCGCGCAGGTCTGGCGGAGCGGTCATCCGGCGGATTCGCATCCGGGCGCCGGCCTCGTCGATCAGGTCGATGGCCTTGTCCGGCAGGAATCGGTCGTTGATGTAGCGGTCGGCCAGCGTCGCGGCCGCGACGATCGCGCCGTCAGTGATCGAGACGCGGTGGTGCGCCTCGTACCGATCACGCAGACCCTTGAGGATCTCGACGGTGTGCGCGACGGTGGGCTCACCCACCTGGACCGGCTGGAATCGGCGTTCCAGGGCGGCGTCCTTCTCGATGTACTTGCGGTACTCGTCGAGCGTGGTGGCGCCGATGGTCTGCAGCTCGCCGCGGGCCAGCTTGGGCTTCAGGATCGAGGCCGCGTCGATGGCGCCCTCGGCGGCACCCGCACCCACGAGCGTGTGCAGCTCGTCGATGAACAGGATGATGTCGCCGCGGGTGTTGATCTCCTTGAGCACCTTCTTGAGGCGCTCCTCGAAGTCACCGCGGTAGCGGCTGCCGGCGACCAGCGAGCCCAGATCAAGCGTGTAGAGCTGCTTGTCCTTGAGCGTCTCCGGCACGTCCCCATGCACGATGGCCTGCGCGAGACCCTCGACGACGGCGGTCTTGCCGACGCCGGGCTCACCGATCAGCACCGGGTTGTTCTTGGTGCGGCGGCTCAGCACCTGCATGACCCGCTCGATCTCTTTCTCTCGGCCGATGACCGGATCGAGCTTGCCCTCCATCGCGGCGGCCGTCAGGTTGCGACCGAACTGGTCGAGCACCAGCGAGGTCGAGGGGTTGCCGGACTCGCCGCCACGGCCTCCCGTGCCGGCCTCGGCCGTCTCCTTGCCCTGGTAGCCGCTCAGCAGCTGGATCACCTGCTGGCGCACGCGTGTCAGCTCAGCGCCGAGCTTGACCAGAACCTGCGCGGCGACGCCCTCACCCTCGCGGATCAGGCCGAGCAGGATGTGCTCGGTGCCGATGTAGTTGTGGCCGAGCTGGAGCGCCTCACGCAGGCTGAGTTCGAGCACCTTCTTGGCGCGGGGGGTGAAGGGGATGTGACCCGAGGGGGCCTGCTGGCCCTGCCCGATGATCTCCTCGACCTGGCTGCGCACGCCTTCCAGCGAGATGCCCAGTGACTCGAGCGACTTGGCCGCTACGCCTTCACCCTCATGAATGAGGCCCAGCAGGATGTGCTCGGTGCCGATGTAGTTGTGGTTCAGCATCCGGGCTTCTTCTTGAGCCAGGACGACGACCCGACGTGCTCGGTCGGTAAATCGTTCGAACATCCGTGGTTACCTGCTCTCCTTGATAGGGCAACCGCACTCTCGCCTGGGCAGAGCACATTGCCTGTCATTCCACTGTAGTGGGCGACGGTCCGAGGTGCTTTACCTTGGTGCCCGGTCCACCGCGGACCGGCACGAGCCGAACTCGCGATAACTGCAGTGCATAAGAGCAACGCCGGGAACTACGGATTCGTTTCCTGTTCAGTTCGCCTCTAGCGAAAGCCGGACCGGGAGGGCCGAAAGCGGCTCAGGTGGCCGCGTGGAACGCCTCGATGACGTCGGCGGGGATGCGTCCGCGAGTCGACACGTTGTGACCGTTCTTACGGGCCCACTCACGGATCGCCGCACTCTGCTCGCGGTCGATGGCGCCGCGTCCGCGGCCCGTGCTGGCGCGGCCACGGCGGCGACCGCCGACCCGGCGGCTGGCCTCGACCCACTTCTTCAGATCAGCACGCAATTTCGCAGCGTTCTTGGTCGAAAGGTCGATCTCATACGTCACGCCGTCAAGCCCGAATTCAACAGTTTCATCAGCGGAACCCTCACCATCGAAATCATCGACCAGGGTGACGGTAACTTTCCTCGCCATGAGTTGAACGACCCTTCTGGAAACGCGAATTTCGGGTTAATTGCGGTATGCAACCGACCCACCGCTTACCAATGTGCCACACGAGCCCCTTGCGTTCAACAACGCGCAGGTCACGACGGATCCGTGGACTCTCCCGTCGACAATCTGGCGCGCTTGACAATCGGAAACAAAACGGTCTCGCGAATTGACAACCCAGTCAGTGCCATCAACAACCGGTCCACTCCCATTCCCGTTCCAGTGGTCGGCGGCATCCCATATTCCATGGCCGCGAGGAAATCCTCGTCGAGTTCCATCGCCTCGTCGTCTCCGGCCGCGGCGGCGAGAGCCTGGGCAGCGAACCGTTCCCGTTGCACGACGGGATCGATCAACTCGGAGTATCCGGTGGCCAGCTCGAACCCGCGGACGTAGAGGTCCCACTTCTCCGTCACACCGTTGATGCTGCGGTGCTGACGAGTCAACGGCGTTGTCTCGACCGGGAAGTCCTTGACGAACGTGGGCGCCCACAACTTGTCGCCGACCAGGTGCTCCCAGAGTTCCTCGACCAGCTTGCCGTGCCCGAAGCCCCGGTCCTTGGGGATTTCGAGCTCAAGCCGGCCCGCAATGTCCCACAACCGCTGCGCGGAGGTGTCCGGGGTGATCTCCTCGCCCAGGGCCTCCGACAAAGACGGATACATTTCCAACGACTGCCATTCGCCGTCGAGGTCGTAGAGTGATCCATCCGGCAGTGGCACCTGCCGTGTGCCTATCGCCTCATCGGCGACTTCTTGAATAACTTCACGGGTGACCAACGCGGAATCGTTGTAGTCGCCATACGCCTGGTAAGTCTCCAGCATCGAGAATTCCGGAGAATGCGTTGAATCCGCGCCTTCGTTTCTGAAGTTGCGATTCAACTCGAAGACCCTGTCCAACCCGCCGACGACACACCGTTTCAGGAACAGTTCCGGGGCGATGCGCAGGTAGAGATCGGTGTCGAGGGCATTGGAATGTGTCACGAAGGGCCGCGCCGCGGCACCGCCGGCCTGAGTCTGCAGCATCGGAGTCTCGACTTCGAGGAATTCCCGGCGCTCCAATGCCGAGCGGAGCGCGCGGACCACCGCAATGCGCTGCCGTGCGACGTCGCGGGCCTGGGGGCGCACGATCAGATCCACATAGCGTTGCCGAACCCGCGACTCCTCGCTCATCTCCTTGTGCGCGACCGGCAGCGGGCGCAGGGCCTTGGCGGCCATCTGCCACGAGTCCGCGAGCACCGAGAGTTCACCGCGACGCGAACTGATCACTTCGCCGTGGACGAACACGATGTCTCCGAGGTCGACGTCGGCCTTCCAGGCGTCCAGCGACTCCTGGCCGACGCCCGCGAGGCTGATCATCGCCTGAAGTTGGGTGCCGTCGCCGTCCTGCAGGGTCGCAAAGCAGAGTTTGCCCGAGTTCCGGGAGAAGACCACCCGCCCGGCCACCCCGACGACCTCACCGGTCTGGGTGTCCGCGGGCAGGTCCGGATGGGCGTCGCGAACCTCTGCCAGCGTGTGTGTGCGCGGCACCACAACGGGGTAGGGATCACGGCCTTGAGCCAGCAGGCGGTCTCTCTTTGCCTGCCGGATGCGGAACTGTTCGGGAAGGTCGGCCTCACTCACGTCGGGCCAGCCTAAATGACGAGGCCCGATTAGATTGAATCAATGGCCGCGACCATCGACGCGGCGGCGCTGACCGCACTCGATCACCAGCCCGTGGATTGGCGGTTCAAGGGCCTCCCAGCGGCATGGTCGGGGCGCAGTCCGGCCGAGATCTGCGCCGAGACCCCCGGGTTGTTCGAGGCGGCCCCGCTCGGGTCGATCTGCGTGCTCAGCGCCGACGCACTGCGGCACAACCTGGCCGTCATGGGCCGCTGGTTGCAGCAGCACGGCGTCGAGTTGGCCCCGCACGGCAAAACCCACATGGCGCCACAGTTGGCCGCTGCCCAGATCGAGGCCGGGGCGGTGGCCATCACCGTCGCGACCGTCAGCCAGATGCGCGTGTACCGGGCGTTCGGAGTGCGCAACTTCGTGATCGCGAACCAGGTCCTGGAGGCGGGCGGGCTGCGTTGGCTGGCAACGGCACTGGCGGACCCCGAGCTTGAGGTGATGTGCTGGGTGGACTCGGTGCGCGGCGTCGCAATGATGTCTGAGGAACTGCGACGCGCGGGGGCGCCCCGCCCCCTGGACGTCTGCGTCGAGGTCGGCGCCACCGGCGGACGCACCGGTGCGCGCGAACCGCACACGGTCGACGACGTCGCCGCTGCGGCGGCCGCCTCGCCCCAACTGCGCCTGGTCGGCGTGGCCGGTTACGAAGCCGCACTGGGCCATGACGTGTCTCCGGCCGGCCGAGCGGTCATCCTCGACTACCTGTCCACGCTGCGGGAGGCCACGGTGCGACTGGCCGGCCTGGTGGAGACCGACGACATCGTCGTGACCGCGGGCGGCAGCACGCACTTCGACCTGGTGGCCGAGGTCCTGACGCTCGACTGGCCGCTGAACCGCGCAGTGCGGGTGGTCGTGCGCAGTGGGTGTTACCTGACCCATGACGATGGTCTGTACCGCCGGACGTCGCCGCTGACCCGTCCGGATGCCGGCGCCGACGCCGAGCAGGCGCTGCGGCCCGCGTTGAGCGTGTGGGCACAGGTCAGCTCCCGCCCCGAGGACGATCTGGCCCTCCTGTCGATGGGGCGTCGCGACGTCTCGTTCGACCAGGATCTGCCACAGCCTCGCGACCTGCCGGGTGCCCAGGTGTTCAAGCTCAACGACCAGCACGCCTATCTGAGGCTGGCCGACGAGTCGGTCGAGCTGGGCGAGTGGCTGGAGTTCGGCATCTCGCATCCGTGCACGGTGTTCGACAAGTGGCCGATGATCCCGGTCCTGGACTCGCAGCGCCGGGTCGTGCAGTTGATCCGCACGTTCTTCTGAAAGCCTCAGCGGGCCTGCCGCAGCCTGCCCCGGGAGTTGTCCCGGTTCCGCTCGAAGACCAGCCGCAGACCGTCCAATGTCAGGTGCGGGTCGTGATGGGCCGTAATCCGCAACTCCGGCAACAGAAGTGGCGCGGTGTGTCCGGTCGCGACGATGACGACGTCGTCGCCGTCGAACCCGTCGACGTCCTCGCGGATGCGCCGGATCACGCCTTCGACAAGACCCGCGAACCCGAACACGGCCCCGGCCTGCATGCACTCGACGGTGTTCTTGCCGACCACCGACCGGGGCCGGGTCAGCTCAACCCGGCGCAGCGCCGCCGACCTGGCGGCCGCCGCATCGGAGGACACCTGCACGCCGGGCGCGATGGCCCCACCGAGGAACTCCCCCTTCGCCGAAACCACATCGACGCAGATCGAGGACCCGAAATCGACCACGATGGCAGGTTGGCCGTATCTGTGGAAGGCCGCCAGTGCGTTGACGATTCGGTCCGCACCAACCTCCTTCGGATTGTCGACCAAAAGCGGGATGCCGGTTCGCACGCCGGGTTCGATCAGCACGTGCGGCACCGACTCCCAGTACTGCTCGAGCATGACCCGGACCTCGTGCAGAACCGACGGCACGGTGGACAGCGCGGCCGCACCCGTGAGGCGCTCCGAGTCCTCACCGATGAGCCCGTCGATGGTCAGCGCCAGTTCGTCGGCGGTGACCTCCGGTTCTGTGCGAATTCGCCACTGCTGCACCACACGTGCGTTGTCGCCGGTCCCGGAGATCAGTCCGACGACGGTGTGCGTGTTGCGGACGTCGATGGCCAGCAGCACTAGCGCAGCCCTCGCGGGGAGAGGAGTTCGCCTGCGTCGTCGGGCACGTAGGCGGGATCGGACGCGTGCGCGCCGAGGTCGATCTGACGGTTGTCGGAGTCGACGAAAACGACGCGAGGCTGGTACCGCCTGGCCTCGGCGTCCTCCATGGTGCCGTAGGCGATCAGGATGACGACATCTCCGGGATGAACCAGATGTGCTGCGGCCCCATTGATTCCGATGACACCGCTGCCGCGTTCACCCGTGATGGCGTAGGTGACGAGCCGAGCCCCGTTGTCGATGTCGACGATCGTCACCTGCTCGCCTTCGAGGAGGTCGGCCGCGTCCATCAAGTCGGCGTCGATGGTGACCGATCCGACGTAGTGCAGATCGGCGTGCGTCACCGTGGCTCGGTGGATCTTCGACTTGAGCATCGTCCGTAACATCAGTTCCTCCAAGGCATTTCTTGGTGTTCGCCGCGGCCGGCGTAGGAACCATCGGTGGCCGCTGCGCCCAGTTCGATGGCGATGTTGTCCAGCAGGCGGGTGGATCCCAGGCGTGCGGCGACCAGCAGTCGTCCCTTGCCGTGGGCGGGCGCGGCCTCGAGCCAGGGACCCCTGACCTCGATGTAGTCGACGTCGAAGTCCGGCACCTCGTCGAGGACCGCGCGTACGGCGGCGACCGCGGCGGTGGCCCCGCCCGAGGCCGCGGCAAACTTGCCCGCCAACAGGGACGCCGACAGCGCACTGGCCTGTTCGCGGTGCTCGGGGCTGAGGTAGCGGTTCCGCGAGGACATCGCCAGGCCGTCCTCCTCGCGCATGATCGGCACGCCGACGATCCGCACGTCCAGGTTGAGGTCGTCGGCCATCTGGCGGATGAGAACCAGCTGCTGGTAATCCTTTTCGCCGAAGAAGGCCCGATCCGGGGACACGATGTTCAGCAGTTTGAGCACCACGGTCAGCATCCCCGCGAAGTGCGTGGGACGCGAACCGCCCTCGAGGTCGGCGCCCAGCACTCCGGGGTGCACCGTGGTGCGCGGACCCGTGGGGTACATCGCCGCGGCGTTCGGGGTGAACGCGATGTCGACGCCCTCTTCACGCAGCAGCGCCAGATCCGACTCCAGCGTGCGCGGGTAGGCGTCCAGATCCTCTCCCGGCCCGAACTGCAGCGGGTTGACGAAGATCGACACGACGGTCACCGCGCCGGGCACGCGCTTGGCCTCGCGCACCAGGCTCAGGTGTCCCTCGTGCAGCGCGCCCATCGTCGGGACGAGCATCACCCGCCGACCCGTCCGGCGCAGCGCCCTCGTCACTGCCGAGACCTCGGCGGGCGTCGTGTAGACGTTCAACTCGCCGTGCGTGTAGGCCGGCTTGCCCAGCGTCATCGTGTCAGCACCTTGATAACCTCCGCGGATGCCCGGGCGCGCTGCGCGGTTCGCAACGACGCGGTTCGATAGGCCTCGGCCAGGGACGGGTCGACCTCCTGCAGGGCCGCCAAGTGTCCCGCGATGGCGGCGGCGTCCCCGCGCGCAACCGGGCCCGTCAGGGCCGCCTGACCGCGCTGCAGCGTGTTCTCCAGGGCCGCACGCGCCAATGGCGCGAGTACCCGTTCGGCGACGCCGCCGGGTTCGGCCACCACCAATTCCTGTCCCAGGAGCTCCTGACCGGCCAGGGCCGCGCGCAGGGCCTCCAAGGCGTCGGCGATGACGGTCACCACGTGATTGCTGGCGTGCGCCAATGCCGCGTGATACAGCGTTCGGGCGTCCTCGCGCACGCGCACGGGTTCACCGCCGATCTCGAGCACCAGCGACTGGGCGATGGCGTACCCGATCTCGTCGGCGGCCGTGACCCCGAAGCACGCCTCGGACAGTCGAGTGATGTCCTCGTCGGCCCCGGTGAACGTCATGGCCGGATGGATGGCCAGGGGCAGGCAGCCCTGTTCGGTCAGCGGGGCTAGGACACCGATCCCGTTCGCCCCCGAGGTGTGGGCGACGATAGTCCCGCGGCGGACCTCGCCGGTGGCCGCGAGCCCCGAAATCAGCGCGGGCAGTTCAGCATCGGGAACCGCCAGCAGCAGCAATTCGGACGCGGCCGCCACCTCGGGCACCGGGCTGATCGGGGTGTCGGGCAGCCTGCGCGCGGCACGCTGCACGGACGCATTCGAGATCGCGCTGCATGCGACGACGACGTGCTCGGCGCGCTCAAGCGCGACGCCGAGCGCCGTTCCGACCCGGCCGGCCGAGACGATGCCGACCTTCAGCCGAGCTGGGCGCAGCCCCTCGACGTGGCCCTCTGATCCATCGGGAAATTCCGACTGCAGCATCGCAGACGTTCCTTCGCAAAATGTCCTGGTTTTCGTTCCAGTCCTGCCGGGCAGGTACCGGACGGTCACCAAGACTCTAGCCGAGGCTCATCCCGAGCCCCGGAACCCGCCTAGTAAGTCAGTCCTCGCGGCGCCGGCGTCGTCCGCCGCCGCTGGGCGTGGCCTGGAAGCGGGCCAGCAGTTCCGCGGCCGACTGACCCGCCGGCGGCGGGGTGTCCTCGGTGTCGTCCTCGGCGTTGCGGTGCCGGGCCGCCGGCGTGGGCTCGGGCGGTGCCGGGGGGACGGCGGGCCCTGATCCCGGCACGGAATGGCGGCCGCGGCGCTCGGACTCGGTGAACGACGGGGGCTGCGCGTCGGCCGGACGGTAATGCCGACCGCGCGGTTCTTCGGGGACTTCGGGTGCCGGTGCGGGCGGAACAACGGGCGGCACGGGCGTCTGCACAGGTTCGACGCCGTGACCGTTGGCGGTCGCCGGTGCCGGCGATCCGGGAATCCAGGTGTTGAGCGGCTGCCAGTCGGGATCGACCGGCGGCGGCGGGGGCGCATGCCGGGGTGCGGGCTCGAAACGGGGCTCTTCGAGACGGGGTGCTTCCGGCCGGGGCTGTTCGAACCGAGGCTCTTCGAAACGGGGTGCTTCCGGCCGGGATTCGGGCTCGAACCGCGGTTCCTGCCCCCGAGGTGCCTCGAACCGCGGTTCCGGGCTAGGCACCGGCTCGGAGCGCTGGACGCGAGGCGGCGGGGGCGGGGCCTGCCGCGGCGGCGGGGTGGGTTGCGGAGGCGGCGGGGCCGGTGGCGCAGGTATCGGCGCTGAAGTCTGGGTCGGTGGTGGGGGTGTGGGCGCAGACGGCTGGGCCGGCACCGGGGGCATCACCCAACTGGTCTCCTCCGACGCCCGGCGGTGCGAACCCCGGTAGTCGGGCTCCTCGACGCGGCGGCGCCGCCGTGGCCGCGGCTCCGACACCGGCGGCTGTGGCGGCAGCAGCGGTTCCTCGGGCACGTCGATGATCGGACTCTCGGCGGTGCGGGTGGTGTCGTCCTCGTCCGCGGGCGGGACCCTGCTGGCGATCACCCGGTCGGCCTTGACCGGTTCCGGTGCGCGCAGCCATTCACCGCGCGTGCGGTCGGTCTCGATGGCGGGTCGGTGCGCCAGGTCGGTGTCGAACAGGATCTCCAGATTGGTCCGAAGCGCCGCCAGTTCAGCGCGCAGTGCGGCCACCTCGTCGGCGGACTGCAGGCGCAGTTCAGACGAGATCTCGCGACGCAGGTGTGTCTCGACGGTCAGCTCGTACTCGCGGCGCGCCGAGATCTCGCGATCCAGCTGCAGGTCGTACACGAGCTTCAGGTCGCGCACCTTGGCCTGGTCGGCGTCGCTCTGCCTTCGATAGATGACCGAGACGAAGGCCGCGACGACGGCGGCCCACAACGCCAGGATGACGGCGAGCTTGAGCAGTTCGACACGGTTGGTGAACACCAACGCGGAACTCGCCGCAATGGCGAGGACCAGCAACACCGTCAAGAGCAGCCACCCCGGCCTGCGGCCGCTGCGCCGACTCTGCGCGCCGCGGGACAGAACGGTCATGCGCCGACTGTACCTGTGCGAGGTCACTGCGCGTGTCGGCGCGCTTCGGCGATTCTGAAGATCCCTGCGCTATTCCGGCAGACCCTGCGGTTCGTCGGGATCGTCCGTGCGGTCGCCGGGCGACTTGCAGCAATGCTGCAGCCACAGTGCGGCCACCATGAGCGCCAGCGCGCAGCCCGCCGCGACGAGCGCACCCGGGGTGTCCTGCTCGGCCACCCGCAGCGTGGTCCTGCGCGGCAATGTGTAGGCCAGCACCGCCAGCCACCACCCGAGCACCACCGCTCCCACCCAAGCCGACGCCTTGGCGATCACCACGGTGCGCGCCACCGCAAGCGGGTGCAGCCGATCTCCGCCCAATCCGATCTTGTTGTCGGCGATCTTGGTGCGCACGTGCCATCCCCAGACCGCCTCGACCAGTCCGACACCGGCCAGCGAGATCCCGGTCCAGATGGTCAGCGGCGGGAACCACCGATAGAGCAGCAGCACCGCAAGGTATCCGAGGACGGCGGCGGCGACCACGGCCGCGGCCAGGTCACGCTTTCTCGTCGGGCCCATGCAACTCCGCCGCGAACAGTTCGACAGCCTCGCGTTCCGACGCATCGACCTCATGGAGCAGGTCGAGCACGCTGCGTCGCTCATCGGCGACGATCAGGGTGGCCTCGGGTTCCACCGCGAGCCAGGGGACCAGCACGAATGCCCGCAGGTGCGCCAACGGGTGTGGCAGGGTCAATCCATCGGAGCGGGAGATCACCTCGGGTGCTTCGGGATTGGCGGGGTCCTGCACGGAGACCAGATCGACATCGAGCGTCCGCGGTCCCCACTTCTGCGCACGCACCCGGTCAGCGTCGCGCTCCAACTGCTGGGCGACCTGCAGCCATCCCGGCCCGTCGAGGCCGGAATCCTCGGCGATCACGATCGCGTTGAGGAACGGCCCCTGGTCGACACCACCCCACGGGGCGGTCTGGTAGACCGGCGACACCGCCACCACGCGCTCGCCGAGTGCGTCGACCGCACCCTGCAGGCGCGCCAACCGGTCGCCGAGGTTGGACCCGATGGAGAGCACGACGCGGGTCACAGGGTCTCCCCCGCCACCGGAATGATCGAACCGCGGCCACCGCGACGCGACCTGCGTGCGACCACGGCGACGTCGGCGAAGTCCAGCGGGATGGGCGCCTGGGGTTTGTGCACGCCGACCTCGACGGCGTGCACGCGCTCATCGGACATCACGTCGTCGGCGATCTCGCCGGCGACGGTCTCGATGAGGTTGCGCGGTTCCCCGCCGACGACGGCGGCGGCGCGTTGCGCGAGCACCCCGTAGTCGTAGGTGTCGGACAGTTGGTCGCTGGCCGCGGCGGCCGCGAGGTCGATCCACACTGTGATGTCGACGATGAAGTCCTGGCCGTCGCGACGTTCGTGGTCGAACACCCCGTGGTTACCGCGAACCTTCAAGCCGCGCAATTCGATTCGATCAGTCATTCACCCCTCCTCCGGCACCGTCCCAGGCCGCCAGCACCTTGAGGGCGTCCACCGAGGCCTGCACGTCGTGGACCCGGACTCCCCAGGCACCGTGGGTGGCGGCAAGGGTCGAGATCACGGCCGTGGCGACCTCGCGCCCGTCTGGCGGTCTGGCCGCGCCCTCGGCGTCGGCCAGCAGCGAGCCCAGGAAACGCTTGCGGGACGCACCGATCAGTACCGGAAGGCCAGTCTCGACAAAGCTCGGCAGCGCGTTCAGCAGCGCCCAATTATGTTGTGCGGTCTTGGCGAAACCCAACCCCGGATCGATGATCAACTGGCTGCGGGCCACTCCCGCGGCCAGGGCGTCGTCGATCGCGGACTGCAGTTCGGCACACACGGTCGCGACCACGTCGTCGTACTGCGGAATCTCATGCGGATGCTCGGCTTTCACCGAACGCCAGTGCATCAGCACCCATGGCACCCCGGCGTCGGCGACGACGGCGGCCATCCCTGGGTCCGCGCGCCCACCGGAGACGTCGTTGACGATCTGGGCGCCCGCGTCCAGGGCGGCCCGCGCGACGTCGGCGTGCATCGTGTCGATGCTGACCGTCATCCCCTGCGCAGCAAGCCCTCTGATCACAGGGACGACGCGGCCCGACTCGACGTCGGCGGCGATCCGGACCGCTCCGGGCCTCGTGGACTCACCGCCCACGTCGACGATCGTCGCACCCTGGGCGGCCAGTTCGAGGCCATGGTCGATCGCACGCCCGGGATCGAGGTAGCGGCCACCATCGGAGAAGGAGTCGTCGGTGACGTTGACAACCCCCATCACCTGTACGGGCAGACCCGCCGTGAGCGTCATTTACGCAGGATGAGTTCCAGCGCCTCAGCCCGAGAGGCCTTGTCCGACTTGAACTGTCCCCGGACCGCCGACGTGGTGGTGGTGGCGCCCGGCTTGCGGATGCCCCGCATCGCCATGCACAGATGCTCGGCCTCGACCACGACAATCACGCCGCGCGGGTCGAGTTTGCGCATCAGGGCGTCGGCGATCTGAGCGGTCAGACGTTCCTGCACCTGCGGACGCTTGGCGTAGAGGTCGACGACGCGGGCCAGTTTCGACAGCCCCGTGACGCGTCCGTCCACTCCGGGGATGTAACCCACATGTGCCACACCGTGGAAGGCGACCAGGTGGTGCTCGCAGGTCGAGTACATCGGAATGTCCTTGACCAGTACCAGTTCGTCATGCTGCTCGTCGAACGTGGTGTTGAGCACCTCGTCGGGATCCAGGTAGAGCCCGGCGAACATCTCCTCGAACGCGCGGGCAACCCTGGCCGGTGTCTCGATCAGACCGTGCCGATCAGGATCCTCGCCGATTGCGTAAAGCAATTCGCGGACCGCCGCCTCTGCACGCGCTTGATCGAACACCGGATGATCAACCGTTGCGGTCCGTGAATTCGGCAGCACCATGCAAGACTCCGTTCGTCATCAGGCATTTCCCGGCGGTACGGTCCGGTTCGCATCGCCGCCCGAAGGCTCGCCCGGCGGCGGGTTCTGCGGCGGGTACGGCTGATACGGGTAGGGCTGCCCCTGACCCGGGTACTGCTGCTGCGGCGGCACCTGCCAGCCACCCGACGGCGGTGGCGTGCCCTGCGGCGGCGGGTACCACCCACCCTGCGGCGCTGCACCGCCCGGCGGCGGCCACCCCGGAGCGTGCCACCCTGCGGGGGCGCCGTAGTCCGGCTGAGTCGGGCCGTTGGGGGGCTGCTGCGGGGCTCCATTGGTCGGATTCGCGCCGTTCGCACCGTTGACGCCATTGGTGCTGGCGTTGCGGATCGCAGTCTTGAACGCGGGCTCGGGCACCGGCTTGGGCCACTCCTCGCCACGTTCGATCGCAAGTTCGCCCGGCGTCTTGATGGGCGGCTTGTCGGACGGGATGCGGCCACCGAAGTCGTCGAACGCCGTGATCCGGGGCCGCTTCTTGACGTCGGCCAGCACCACCTGGAGTTCGGCCTTGTGCAGCGTCTCCTTCTCCAGAAGCTCGCCGGCCAATCGGTCCAGGGCGTCGCGGTTCTCGGTCAGGATCTCCCAGGCCTCGGTGTGCGCGGTCTCGATCAGCTTGCGCACCTCCTCGTCGATCTCGCGAGCCACCTCGTGGCTGTAGTCGGCCTGCGTGCCCATGGTGCGGCCGAGGAAGGGATCGCCGTGCTCGGTGCCGTAGCGGACCGCGCCAAGCTTGGCGCTCATGCCGTACTCCGTCACCATCGCGCGGGCGATCTTGGTGGCCTGGTCGATGTCGGAGGACGCTCCCGTGGTGGGCTCGCGGAACACCAGTTCCTCGGCGGCACGGCCGCCCATCGCGAACACCAGGCGGGCGATCATCTCCGAGCGGGTCAACAGGCCCTTGTCGTCCTCAGGCACGGCCATCGCATGGCCGCCAGTGCGACCGCGGGCCAGGATCGTCACCTTGTAGATCGGCTCGATGTCGGGCATCGCCCACCCGGCCAGCGTGTGGCCGCCCTCGTGGTACGCGGTGATCTTCTTCTCGTGCTCGCTGATGATCCGGCTCTTGCGGCGGGGGCCACCCACGACACGGTCGACGGCCTCCTCGAGCGCGGCGCCCGTGATGACGGTGCCGTTCTCGCGCGCGGTCAGCAGCGCGGCCTCGTTGATGACGTTGGCCAGGTCGGCGCCCGACATTCCGACGGTCCGCTTGGCCAGCCCGTCGAGGTCGGCGTCGGGAGCGATCGGCTTGCCCTGCGAGTGCACCCGCAGGACGGCCTTGCGGCCGGCCAGGTCCGGGTTGGACACCGGGATCTGGCGGTCGAAGCGGCCCGGGCGCAGCAGCGCGGGGTCCAGGATGTCGGGCCGGTTGGTCGCGGCGATCAGGATGACGCCCTGGCGGTCACCGAAACCGTCCATCTCGACCAGCAGCTGGTTCAGCGTCTGCTCACGCTCGTCGTGACCGCCACCGAGGCCGGCGCCGCGCTGGCGGCCGACGGCGTCGATCTCGTCGACGAAGATGATGCAGGGACTGTTCTGCTTGGCCTGCTCGAACAGGTCACGCACGCGGGAGGCGCCGACACCGACGAACATCTCGACGAAGTCCGAGCCGGAGATCGTGAAGAACGGCACCCCGGCCTCACCGGCGACCGCGCGGGCCAGCAGGGTCTTGCCGGTTCCGGGCGGGCCGAACAGCAGCACACCCTTGGGGATCTTGGCGCCGAGAGCCTGGTAGCGGCTCGGGTTCTGCAGGAAGTCCTTGATCTCGTAGAGCTCTTCGACGGCCTCGTCGGCGCCCGCCACATCGGCGAACGTGGTCTTGGGCATGTCCTTGGACAGCTGCTTGGCCTTGGACTTGCCGAAGCCGAAGCCCATCCGGCCACCGGACTGCATGCGCGAGAACATCACGAACAGGCCGATCAGCAGCAGCAGGGGAAGCATGTAGATCAGCAGGGAGCCCAGGGCGCTGCCCTGGTTGACCGTGGTGTTGATCTTGACGTTCTTGCTCTGCAGCGCGTCGAACAGCGGCACCGCGTACCCCGTCGGGTACTTGGTGATGACCTTGTCGCTGTTCTCGGTGTCGCCGTTGCCGCTCTTCAGCTCGAGCCGGAGCTGCTGCTCACGGTCGTCGATCTGGGCGCTGTTGACGTTGTCGTCCTGGATCTGTGACATCGCCACCGAGGTGTCGACGGGCTTATAGCCCCGAGTGTCGTCACTGAAGTAGAAGAAGGACCACGCCAGCAGGAGCACGACGCCGATCACGGTCAGCGTGCGGATCACGTTTTTTCGGTTCATCGTCAGTCTTTGGCCTGCGGGTGCGGGTCGGCCGGGTCCTTCCACGTGCGGGGCAGAGTTGTGAGCTGCGTTCAGTCAGGCTACCGCTAGTCCAACGATCGAAGGTTCCCGCCGGTGTGGTTTGGTGGCCAGGTGGGCGAACCAGACGAGCGTTTCGTCGTGCGCGACGGCGTCCGTCTGCGCGTCCTCGACGCCGGTGCGACCGGCGACGTCGACCAACCGGTGGTGGTGCTCGCGCATGGATTCCCCGAGTTGGCGTACTCGTGGCGTCATCAGATCCCGGTGCTGGCCGATGCGGGCTTTCGGGTCCTGGCGCCCGATCAGCGCGGTTACGGCGACTCCGACCGGCCCACCGCGGTCGAGGCGTACGACATCACGGCGCTGACCGGCGATCTCATCGGCCTGCTCGACGACATCGGCGCGCAGCAGGCGGTGTTCATCGGGCACGACTGGGGCGCGCTGGTGGTCTGGCAGACCGCGCTGCTGCACCCCACTCGGGTCCGCGCCGTCGCGGGCCTGAGCGTGCCGCCGATTCCGCGGGCGCGCACTCGGCCCACCGAGCGGTGGCGCGAGAAGTTCGGTGAGGACTTCTACATGCTCCAGTACCAGGCCCCCGGGGTGGTCGACGCCGAGATGGCCGCCGATGTCGCGGTCACCATGCGCGACCTGTTCGCCGAGGGCAGACAACAGGGCCTGCCCGACTGGATCTCAGCGGCCGACTTCGAGGTGTACGTGCGGCAGTTCAGCCGCACCGGGTTCACCGGCGCCCTGAACTGGTACCGCAACTACGACCGCAACTGGGCGGCGACCCCGCATCTGGCGGACGCGCACATCGACGTGCCCGCTCTGTTCGTCGGTGGAAACGCGGATCCGGTCCGGCACACAATGCGCCCCGAACGTGCCCGTGAGGTCGTCGCCGGCCCCTATCGGGAGGTCTGGGTCGATGGTGCGGGCCACTGGCTCCAGCAGGAGCGACCCGCGGAGGTCAACCGAATCCTGCTGGAGTTCCTGGCCGACGTCACAGGTGCGTGATCTCGCGTGTCATCTCGGCCCGCTCCAGGTATGCGGCGCGGACGGGACGGCGGTGTGATTCGGGTGCCACACCCACAGTCGCGGCGTTGGCGAGACCGTGCCAGCACACGGTGCACCCGTGTGCGACTTGATGTGCGAGCGCAGGAACTGACGGCAGATGCGCGTGCGGCAGGTGACCGATTCTCAATGCATTGGCGACCATGATGGTCCCCCTTCCGATCCACCGACCGCGGTGAGCGATCGGCTCAAGACCAAGCGTCGACCCCGCCTGTTGGCGGGAGCGTGAGTAGTCGACTACTTGAACTTGCGCGCAGCGCAGGTGAATTCCCGACGGAGCCCGCCGGTGGCACGCAGGGATCGCCGGTAGGGTGCCACCCATGCCCATCGCCGGGAACTCCAAGACCCCCATCCGGTTGTCCGTGGCCGCGCTCGCGGGCCTGGCCGCTGTCGCGCTGTCTGGGTGTGACGCCGTCAGTCCCGCGTCCGGGACGCCGACCGCGCGCCAGGTGACCGTCGTCGGGGCCGGTGAGGTGCAGGGCACCCCCGACACCGTGACCACCAATGTGGGGATCAGCTTCACCGGGACGGATGCGGTGTCGGTGCTCAACCAGACCAACGAACGCCAGCAGGCCGTCATCGACGCACTCGTCGGCGGCGGGGTGGATCGCGACAACATCGCCACCACCGGCGCGACCCTGCAACCGCAGTACGGTCCCGACGGCACCACGCCCGCCGGCTACCAGTCCACCAACACGATCGATGTGCGCATCCACGATGTCGACGCGGCGTCGCGTGCCCTGCCGCTGATCGCGAACATCGGCGGCAACGCCACCCGGATCAACTCCGTGACGTTCTCGATCGACGACGACTCCGACCTGGTCCGGGACGCCCGGGCCCGCGCCTTCGAGGACGCCAAGTCGCGCGCCGAGCAGTACGCCGAGTTGTCCGGGCTGACACTGGGCGATGTGATCTCAATTTCGGAGGCCACTGACGGCTCGACACCGCCGGCCCCGACACCCATGCCACGCGCGATGGCCGCCGACGTGCCGTTGTCACCCGGGCAGCAGACCGTGAGCTTCTCGGTGACCGCGATCTGGGAACTGCGCTAGGCCCGAGGTTCCTCCCGCGAGTGGCCGCATTGGGCCGCTTTCAGGCGGCGCGCCACGTACAGACACGGGCACTCGCCGGAGTAGCGGACTGCTGTTGGCCAGTGGACAGCTAGTGGACTGCGGTCACGTCCACTGCGGTCACGTCCACCGGGATGCCGTTGAGCACGGCCGTCCCCGACAGCGGATCGATCGCCGCGCCGTCGTTGAGTTGATTGACGTTCGCCTCGCCCCACCCGTGCGGGATGGACACCACGCCCGGCCGGATCGTGTCGGTGACCTCGATCGGGATGAGGATCTCCCCGCCGGGCCCCTTCACCGACACCATGTCGGTCAGGCCCCGCGACGCCGCGTCGTCCGGATGGATCTGCAGCGTGCACCGGTTGGTGCCGCCCGTCATGTGCATCCAGCTGTTGTTCGACCGCAGGTGCCGCCTGCCGATCAGGACCAAACCGTCCACCCGTGCGGCCAGCGACTCGCGCAACCGGGCCGCGTCGGCGATCAGTTCGTCGGGCGCCAACTCGACCTGACCCGACGGGGTGCGCAGCACCTCTGCCAGCCGGGGCTGAAGGGGGCCGAGGTCGATGCCATGCGGTGCGTCCAGAAGCCGCTGCAGCGTCAGCCCTCCCGGTTCGGCGCCGAAGGCGTCGCCGTAGGGGCCGACCCGCAACATCATGTCGAGTCGCCGCTCATAGCCCGGCCCCGCGGGCAGCATGCCGATCATCTCGTCGACCGAACGCCCGGCCACCGGCGACTCCGGGTCCTCCGACTCCTTGGTCAGCGTCCCGCGGATCACCTGCTCGTCGGCCAGCGTCGGGTCGGCGTGCACCCCCAGGCCGAAGACCAGAAGGGCGATCCTGGCCAGGATCTCGGTCTCGTCGGGCCAACCCTCGTCCAGCGGCAGCACCGGGGGTGAGTAGCGGGCGTTGTTGCGCACGGCGAGGTTGTTGAGCACGAAGTCGAAGTGCGGGCTGCGGGAAGGCGGTGGCGGAGGCAGGATCACGTCGGCGTGCCGCGTGGTCTCGTTCAGGTAGGGGTCGATGCTCAGCATGAACCCGACGCCGTCGAGCGCCTTGGACAGCCGGTCCCCGTCGGGCGCCGACAGCACCGGATTGCCCGCGATGGTGATCAGCGCCTTGATCTGACCGTCACCGGGGGTGTCGATCTCCTCGGCCAGCGCGACGGCCGGGAACTCCGACGTCACCTCGGGGTGGCCCGACACGCGACTGTGCCAGCGTCCCACCTGGAAGCCCCGGCCTCGATGCGGCGGGCGTGGCTTGGACGCGGTCGGCGACAGCGGGAACATCACCCCGCCCGGCCGGTCCAGATTGCCGGTCAGGACGTTGACGACCTCGACGAGCCAGCTTCCGAGCGTCCCGAACTCGACGGTCGAGGTGCCGATGCGGCCATACACCGCGGCACTCTCGGCGGTCGCGATCTCACGTGCCAGTCGCCGGATGTCCTCGGGTTCGACGCCACAGTGTGTGGCCACCAGGTCGGGATTGAAGTCCAGCGCCATCTCGCGGACCCGTTCGACCCCCGTGACATGCTCGGCGATGCCCCCGAGGTCCGGGGCCACCAGATCCTCGTCGAACAGCACGTGCACCACCGAGAACAGCAGGGCGGCGTCGGTGCCGGGGCGAGGCGCAAGATGCCAGTCCGCCAGGGCGGCGGTACGGGTGCGGGCGGGGTCGATCACGGTCAGCCGGCCCCCACGCCTGCGCAGCGCCTTGAGCTTGCCCGGGAAGTCCGGGGCCGTCGTGAGGCTGCCGTTGGACACCAGGGGGTTTCCCCCGATGATCACCAGGTGGTCGGTGCGGTCCAGGTCGGGCACCGCGAACGCGAACGGACTGCCGAAGAGATGTCCGAGCGCGACCTGCTTGGGCATCTGGTCCAGCGTGCTTGCCGAGAACACATTGCGCGTGCCCAGGGCCTTGATCACCATGGGCCCGTACAGCGCACCCGCGACGGTGTGCGCGTTCGGGTTTCCGACGTACACCCCGACGGATCGGCCGCCGTGCTCGGCGAGTACGGCACCCAGACTCTCGGCGACGGCGTCGAACGCCTCGTCCCACGTGGCCTCGGTCAATTCCCCGGCGCGACGCACCATCGGGCCCGTCAGCCGCCCGGGGTCGTTGTCGAGGTCGGCGAACGTCGCGCCCTTGGGGCAGATGAACCCCGCGCTGAAGACGTCCTCGGCGTCCCCGCGCGCCGCGGTGACATGGTCACCGTCGATGGTCAGGGCCAGGCCACACGTCGCCTCGCAGATCGGACAGATGCGGAGTTCCGTGCGCATGGCGCCTCCAAGATCAGTGGCTGTAGACCTTCGGCTCCAGTGTGCCGATGTAAGGCAGATCTCGATACCGTTCGGCGTAGTCGAGGCCGTATCCGACGACGAACTCGTTCGGAATGTCGTAGCCGACGTACTTGACGTCGATGTCGGTGCGCACCGCGTCGGGCTTTCGCAGCAGCGTGCAGACCTCCAGCGAGCGCGGGTTCCGGGTGGCCAGGTTGCGCAGCAGCCACGACAGCGTGAGGCCCGAGTCGATGATGTCCTCGACGATCAGGACGTCGCGGCCGTTGATGTCGCGGTCGAGGTCTTTGAGGATCCGCACGACGCCCGACGACGACGTCGACGATCCGTAGGAGCTGACGGCCATGAACTCCAGTTGCGTGGGCAGCGGGATCGCACGGGCGAGGTCGGTCACGAACATCACGGCACCTTTGAGCACCGTCACGAGCAGCAGGTCCTCTGAGCCCAGCAATTCGCGGTAGTCGGCTGCCACCAGGGCCGCGAGTTCAGCGGTGCGGTTCTGGATGTCCTCTTCGGACAGCAGCACCGATTTGATGTCCCCCGGATAGATTTCCGCAGAATTCACTGGCACGTTGACAGCGTGCCACGTTGCGGCGTGCAGGACCAACGCGGTGGGAGCTCACCGTGGTGTGTGTCGCAGCACCAAGCGGCCGTCCCGGCGTTCGGCGAACACCCGGCGGTCGGTGAACTCGGTGGCGATGGCGACGCCACCCTGCCCGCGCCACGCCGTCACCAGCGCATCGACTCCGCGGATGTGCCGACTGGTCAGATTGCGCGCCCCGCCGGCCAGCAGCCACTCCCGGATCGCGCGCAGGCGAACGGCCGCCGGCAAGCGGGCCAGCTTCACGGCGTCGAGGCCCTCTTCGGTCACGACCAGGGCGGCCGCCCGCGTCGTCAGTTCGTCGAGGACGTCACCGTCCTCCTGCAGCGCGGTCGCGGTGCGGGCCAGCGCCTGGGCGACGCCGCCGCCGAGCACGTCCTCGAGCAGTGGCAGCACCTCGTGCCGCAGTCGCGACCTGGTGTAGCGCGCGTCGTTGTTGTGCGGGTCGCGCCACGCCTGCAGTCCCAGGGCATCACACGCCGCCTCGGTCACCTCACGGCGCACGCCCAGAAGCGGGCGACACCACGGCGGGTCGTAGGGCCTTATCCCAGCGATCGACCGGGGACCGGATCCGCGGCCCAAGCCCAGCAGCACGGTCTCGGCCTGATCGTCGAGAGTGTGGCCAATCAGCACCGGTGCGCCGTCGCGGGCCTGCGCCAGTGCGGCGTAGCGGGCCGTCCGGGCCGCGGCCTCAGGACCGCCGTCACCGCCGACCTCGACCGAGAGAACCTGCGCCTCAACGCATCCCAGGGCGATCGCCTGGTCCCGCGCCCGCTGCGCGACCGCCGCGGAGCCGTCCTGCAGTCCGTGATCGACGATCAGCGCGGTGGTCGGCAGCAGACTCGCTGCCGCGGCGGTGAGAGCCAGCGAATCCGGGCCGCCCGAGAGGGCGACGCACCAACGATCGGCGCCAGGGAGCCACTCCTTGGCGAAATTCGAGACGGCGGTGCGCAGCCGGCCTACAGAATCCGGTCGATCCACAGCTGCGGCTCATCGATTTCAGCGGGCAACGGCAGGGTCTCCGCGCTCGTCCAGATGGTGTTGAAGTCGTCCATGCCGACGCGTTCCACGACATGGTCGACGAACGCCTTGCCACGGGTGTACTGCGCAAGCTTGGCGTCGATTCCCAGCAGTGCCCGCAGAAGTCGTTGCAGCGGAGGCTGTCTGCGCTGCCTGCGGTCGTCGAACCGGCGCCGGATGGTGGTGACCGACGGCACGACCGCCGGACCCACGGCGTCCATCACATGGTCGGCGTGGCCTTCGAGCAGCGTGCCGAGAACCAGGAGTCGGTCCAGGGCCTGCTGCTGAGGTTCGGACTGCACGGCCCGCAGGAAGCCCACCACACCGTCACTTCGGTCTCGGGCGAACTCCGCCAAACGTCTTACGACGGCAGTGAATTCGTCGCCGGCGTCGCTGGTGAGCACACCCAGCGTCTCGGCCATATACCCGGCCAGCCACGGGTTCGCGGTGAACTGCACGCGATGGGTCACCTCATGCAGGCACACCCACAACCGGAAATCCTTTGGTGGCACGCGCAATTGGCGTTCCACCGCGATGATGTTGGGATACACCAACAGCAGCTTCCCGCCGTCGGGCGAAAACGGGTCGTACTGGCCGAGGATGCCCGAGGAGACGAACGCCAGCACGGCGCCGGTCTGCGCACCCGTGATCCTGCCGGTCAACAGACCGCTGGCGCGCTGTTCTCCGCCGGTCATCACGCGCATGGACTCGCTGGCCGCGCGGATCCAGTCGGGGCGGTCGACGATGCGGGCGTCGGGCACTGGGCCGTCGGTGTGCAGCCGGGTGACCTCGCGGACCGGCGGTTCGGCCGCGCGCGAGGCCCCGGCCAGCTCCTCGAGTGCCTGATTGCGGGTGTAGTCGGTCACCGGCGGGGCGGGACGGGCCAACCGGGCGCCGAGTGTCGCGGCGAACTGCCAGTCGACGGCCTCGCCGACCGTGCTGCTCATCGGACGCACCCGCAGGTGCGCAGCGTCGCCGCCAGTGCGTCGATCGCGAGCCGACCCGTCGGCCCGGCGTTGTTGGACAGGAATGAGAAGGTCAGCACCCGCCCGCTACGGTCCGTCACCACGCCGGCCAGAGCATTGGTACCGGTCAGCGAGCCGGTCTTGGCCCGCAGCCACCCCGCGGCGCCCTGGCTGGCCACCGGGTCCAGGAAGCGGTCCGACAGCGTGCCCGAGCCTCCCGCGATCGGCAGCAGGTCCAGCAGCGGACGCAGTTCGCGATGGTCCGGGCCCGCGGCCAGACCGACCACCTCGTCGAGAGTCGTGGCCGTCAACCGGTTGTCCACGGACAGGCCGCTGGAGTCGACGAGCCGGGCGCCGTCCACGTCGACGCCCTCGGCCTTGAGCGTGCCGGTGATCGCGTCGACGGCGCCGCTGAAGCTCAGGGGCCGGCGCTGCTGGGCGGCCACCTCACGCCCGATGGACTCCGCCATGACGTTGTCGGAGGTGACCATCATCTGCCGAAGACGCTCGATCAGCGCGGCGGACTGCACCGAGGCCAACTCCTGGCCGGTGGCCGGCCCGGGGGCGGTGGTGACGGTCGCGGGATCCACGCCGAGGGCGGCGGCCAGCGCCCGGCCCGCGTCCAGCGCCGGGGTCAGCGACCGTCGGGATTCGACGGTCGTGGGTTGAGTGCGGCCACCGTCGAGCATCACCGATTCGATGGGCGCGATGTCGCCGCCGTCGATGTCGGCCGGATCCCAGCCCGGCGCCATCTTGGGACCGGTGAACAGTGACGTGTCGACCTGGACCGCGGTGACGTCGACGCCGCTGCGGCGGACCTGATCAGCGAGGTCGCTGATCCGTGCGGCGCCGCGATACCAGGTGTCCTGCTCGGGCGGTGCCGCCGACAGTGTCGGGTCCCCCGCCCCCACAAGGACCACCAGGCCCGGGGCCCTCGTCTGGTCGGCGGCGACCACCCTGGTGGTGATGCGCGCGTCTCGGTCGAGCGTCAGCAGAGCGGCCCCGGCGGTCAGCACCTTGTTGGTGGACGCGGGCTGCATCGGCAGGTCGTCGCCCTGCTGCCACAGTTGGTCGCCCGTGAGCGCATCGGTGATGCGTCCGGTCAGGAGGCCCAGATTGGGATCTGCCAGCGGCGGTGCCAGCGTGGCGGCCAGCCCCCTCCCGGTCGGCATCTCCGAGTCGTCGGCGACGGGCACCACTCCCGGGTTGGCCGCGGCGGGTGCCGGGCGCGGCGCAGCCTGGGCGTCACCACCGTGCCGATCGCCCACGAAGATCGCCGCGGCGGCGACCGCGATGACCACGACGGCGAGTACGCCGAGTCCCACCAGAAGGTGAGTGGCGCGGCGCCACCGCTGTGGATGCATGTAGAGCAGGGTATCGCCCCATCAACCGTCGACCCGTTCACGTTAGGGTGGCTCCGAGACTTTGCAGACCCAGCGAGGCGAAGGAGCCATGCCGGTGGAATTCGACGTGACGATTGAGATCCCCAAGGGACAGCGCAACAAGTACGAGGTCGATCACGAGACCGGCCGCGTGCGCTTGGACCGCTACCTCTACACCCCGATGGCCTACCCGGCCGACTACGGCTTCATCGAGGACACCCTTGGTGAGGACGGCGACCCGTTGGACGCCATGGTGCTGCTCCCCGAGTCCGTGTTCCCCGGTGTGATCGTCGAGGCCCGCCCCGTGGGCATGTTCAAGATGGTCGACGAGGCCGGCGGCGACGACAAGGTGCTGTGTGTGCCCGCGGGCGACAAGCGCTGGGACCACATCCAGGACATCGGCGACGTGTCGGACTTCGAACTCGAGGCCATCAAGCACTTCTTCGTGCACTACAAGGACCTCGAGCCCAACAAGTTCGTCAAGGCCGCCGACTGGGTCGGGCGCGCCGAGGCCGAGGCCGAGGTCGAGCGCTCGATTGAGCGATTCAAGACCAGCGGGCACTGATTTTTCCTCCCCGTAACACGGGGTAACGCCGCTGTCCAATCGAGTTCTCATGATGATTGTGTGCTGATGCATCAGGGGATGGGGTTGGACGCGTTCAATGCGCTGTCCGAGAGTCGCGCGGTGCACGCACTCTACGAATGCTGCAACAGCGTCATCCTGGCTCACGCACTGGCCGATAACCGGCCGTATGCGAGCCACGACGCGCTGTTCCGGCGCGCCGATTCACTGCTGTTCAGCCTGTCCGAGACGGCCGTGGACCAGATCCTGGTGGCGTATCCGCACGTCGGCCGCCGGCCCCGCAGCCTCAAGTCCCACGCCGAACAGTGCTCGGTCTGGGACGAGGACGAGGCGGTGATGGCGACACTGCGCACCACGGCGCAGGACTACGAGGACAAGTTCGGCTTCGGGTTCATCATGTGCTGCGGCGGTCAGACCGCCCGCGAGGTGCTCTGCGCCGTCACCGACCGTCTGCACAACGACACCGAGACCGAACGCAAGGTCGTGCGCAACGAGTTGGCCCGCATCAATCGCACCCGGTTGGAGCGCATGCTCGGCCCCGAGGGCGGCTATCAGAACTGGTACTGAGGAGCCCCTCAGCAGGCCGTCTTGAACCGCAGGCGCTGCAGGGTGCTCTCCCCGAGGGCGCGGGCGTCCTGCTCCGGCGACACCGGGATCAGCGTCACGCCGTCGGCCACCCCGGCGGAGTAGATGTCGGCCACCAGTCCAGCCAGGCCGTCGACCGTGCCGACGTAGTGCACGGTGTCGTGCTCGGAGGTCACCGAGGACATCAGCCTGCGGGCCGTGCGCCTGTCGTCGGCGATCAGCACCTCGAGATCGAGCACGACGGCCGACTCGACGGCCGCCTCGGCCCGGACTCGACGGCTGGCCCGCTGCGCATGCTGGAGGTCTCGCGCCTGAATCCGCACGGCCGGTTCGGCTCCGGCGGTCAGTTCGGTCCAGTCCGCAGCGCTGTCGGAACCGGCGATGAAGATGCGCAACGAGGACATGGGGCCACGCTAAGCGGCCCCATGTCGCACGTCGTCGGTTGCGCTCAGGCAGAGCGGAACTACGCCGACCGCTTGGCCTCGGCGCGTGTCTTGAGCAGGCTCAATATCATCGTGATGAACAGAGTGAGGATGATCACGCCGAGGCTCCACAGCGTCGGGATCTCCGGCACCGCCACGTGCTCACCGCCGTTGATGAACGGAAGCTCGTTCTCGTGCAGGGCGTGCAGGATCAGCTTCACGCCGATGAACAGCAGGATGAAGGCCAGGCCCTGGGACAGGTACACCAGCCGGTCGAGCAGGTCGCCCAGCAGGAAGTAGAGCTGGCGCAGGCCCATCAGGGCGAACACGTTGGCCGTGAACACCAGGTAGGGCTCGCGGGTCAGGCCGTAGATGGCGGGGATCGAGTCCAGCGCGAACAGCAGGTCGGTGGTGCCGAGCGCGACGATCACCAGGAACATCGGCGTCATGACGCGCGAGCCGTTCTCCTTGACCCACAGTTTCAGCCCGTCCCAGTTCTCGCTGAACTTGAGGTGATTGCGCGCGAACTTCACGATCCTGTTGTCGGCATCGTCGTCGTGGTCGGTGTCCCGCGCCAACTGGATCGCGGTGTAGACCAGGAACGCGCCGAAGATGTAGAAGATCCAGGAGAACTGGTTGATGGCGACCGCACCGAGCGCGATGAAGATGCCGCGGAAGATCAACGCCAGGATGATGCCGACCAGCAGGGCCTGCTGCTGATACACCTTGGGCACCTTGAAGCTGGCCATGATGATGATGAAGATGAACAGGTTGTCGATCGACAGGCTGTACTCGGTGAGCCAGCCGGCGAAGAACTCCAGGCCGAACTGCCGGTCGTGGAAATTCCACACGAAGATGCCGAACAGGATCGCCAGACCCACGTAGATCGACAGATACGTCGCGCATTCCCGCGTCGACGGCTCATGGGGCCTGCGGCCAATGACCACCACGTCGAAAAGCAGTACAGCCACAGTCACGCCGAGCGTGATGGCCCACTCAAGAGCGGACACGTTCATGCAGAAATCCTCCGGTCGCCAAAACGCCAGAGGTCTCTTCCGCCGCTAATCGTCGATGCGGCCCACGGCGCCGGTCGTCCGATGACGGTCGACGTGATGACGACTCCGCGGCGAAGGAGTACTCCCCTCTGACAGCCAGTCTGTCAGGTCTACCCGCAAAGTGAGAACTCGTCACCAAAACGCCCGCTTGACGCGACGGTGCCGATGCCGATGCCGCGGGCGCTTAGTATTTTCGACTTGTGGCAGCGGACCCCGTCTCGCAGATCCCCCCGCAGTATCTGCTCTCGGGGGATGCCCCGGAACCCCGAACCCTGATCGACATCCTCTACGAGACCGCGGCGCGGTATCCAGACGCCGCAGCCATCGACGACGGCGACGTCCAGCTGACATACAGCGAACTGATCACCGACATCGAGGACAGCGTCGCGTGGCTGGCCGCGCGGGGCATCGGTCGCGGCGACCGGATCGGGATCCGGATGCCGTCGGGCAGCTATGCGCTCTACGTCGCAATCCTGTCGGCCCTGGCCACGGGGGCGGCCTACGTCCCCGTCGACGCCGACGACCCCGCCGAACGGGCCGAACTGGTGTTCTCCGAGGCCCAGGTGGTCGGGATCATCACCGAGGCGGGCCTGGTCCGCGGGTCCGGTTCGTCGCGAGGGTGGCGGGCCGGGGCACCGCTGGGGCGCGACGACGCGTGGATCATCTTCACCTCGGGCTCGACGGGTACCCCCAAGGGTGTCGCGGTCACACACCGCAGCGCCGCGGCCTTCGTCGACGCCGAGGCACGGATGTTCCTGCAGGACAACCCGATCGGGCCCGGAGACCGCGTGCTGGCCGGGTTGTCGGTGGCCTTCGACGCGTCCTGCGAGGAGATGTGGCTGGCGTGGCGCCACGGCGCGTGCCTGGTGCCCGCCCCACGGTCACTGGTCCGCAGTGGCATGGACCTCGGCCCGTGGTTGGTGTCCCGCGACATCTCGGTCGTCTCGACCGTGCCCACGCTGGCCGCGCTGTGGCCCGCCGAAGCTCTCGAACAGGTGCGGCTGCTGATCTTCGGCGGCGAGGCGTGCCCGCCCGAACTCGTCGAACGACTCGCGGTCGAGGGCCGCGAAGTGTGGAACACCTACGGACCCACCGAGGCCACCGTGGTGGCGTGCCTGGCGAAGCTCGACGGCACCGGGCCCGTCACGATCGGCCTGCCGCTTCCCGGCTGGGACCTGGCCGTCGTCGACCCCGAGGGCAATCCCGTCGGCTACGGACAGACCGGGGAACTGGTGATCGGTGGGGTCGGCCTGGCGCGCTACCTGGACCCGGACAAGGACGCCGAGAAGTACGCCGAGATGCCGACACTGGGCTGGTCGCGCGCCTACCGCAGCGGTGACCTGGTCCGACTCGAACCCGACGGGCTGTGCTTCCAGGGCCGCGCCGACGACCAGGTCAAGGTCGGCGGACGGCGCATCGAACTCGGCGAGGTGGACTCCGCGCTGGTCAACCTCCCGGGCGTCTCCGGCGGCGCCGCGGCTGTGCGCCGGACCGCCAGCGGCACTCCCCTGCTGGTCGGTTACGTGGCGAGCACCGACCCCGACTTCGACGTGCATGCGGCCCGCGCGGCGCTCGCCGAGTCGCTGCCCGCCGCCCTGGTGCCCCGCCTGGTGCTGGTCGACGAACTGCCGACCCGCACCTCGGGCAAGGTCGACCGCGACGCGCTGCCCTGGCCCGTCGGCGACGCCGATGCGGATGACACCCTCGAACTGGCTGGCACCATGGGGTGGCTGGCCGGGCTGTGGCGCGACGTGCTGGGTGCGCGCGTCGACGGACCCGAAGCGGACTTCTTCGCCCTGGGCGGCGGATCGCTGGCCGCGGCGCAACTGGTCGCGGCGCTGCGCGCGCGCTACCCCGAGGTGACGGTCGCGCAGTTGTACGACCACCCCCGGCTGGGATCGCTGGCCGGGTTCCTCGACGAACTCGCCCCACCGGTCAAGGTTGAAACTCGCCGCGTCGAACCGACCGGCGTGGGCACCCAGGCCGTGCAGGTCGCGGCCGCCCTGCCGCTCGCGACACTGACGGGCCTGCAGTGGGTGACGTGGCTGGCGCTGGCCAACAATGTGCTCGCGGCCGTACATCCGCTGCCGTGGCTGGCGGAGCTCAACTGGTGGTGGGTGATCGTCGCGTTCGTGCTGTTCATCACCCCGCTGGGACGGATGGGCATCGCGGCCGTGGCCGCGCAGATGATGCTGTCCAACCTGGAGCCCGGCACCTACCGCCGCGGCGGCTCCGAGCACCTGCGGGTGTGGCTGGCCGAGCGGTTGTCGGAGGCCAGCGGCGCGGAGAACCTGGCTGGCGCCCCGTGGCTGGTGTACTACGCCAGGGCGCTGGGTAACAAGGTCGGCAAGGGAGTGGACCTGCATTCCACGCCTCCGGTCACCGGCATGCTCACCCTTGGCCACCGCAGTTCCATCGAACCGGAGGTCGACCTGTCGGGACATTGGATCGACGGTGACCTGTTCCACGTCGGTCCCATCACCATCGGCAACGACGCGACGGTCGGCGCGCGCACCACGCTGCTGCCCGGCGCCGTGGTCGGCAAGAACGCCGACGTCGCGGCGGGATCCGGCGTCATCGGCAAGGTCAAGAACGGCCAGTACTGGAAGGGCTCGCCCGCGGTGAAGTCGGGCAAGGCCCGGCACCCATGGCCCGAACACCGCCCGCCGCGGGCCCTCGGTTGGGTGCCTGTCTACGGCGTGACGTCGCTGGTCCTGGGCGCGCTGCCGCTGCTCGCCCTGGCCGCGGGACTGGCTGTGATCGCCCTTGCGGTCCGGGATACGCAGACGCTGTCGGCGGCCATCGTGCCCGCGCTCCTGTGGGTGCCCGTCGCCACCCTCGCCTCGCTGGGGGTCTACGCGGCGCTGACGGTGGTGCTGGTGCGCCTGCTCTCCATCGGACTCACCGAGGGGTATCACCCGGTGCGCAGTCGGGTGGGCTGGCAGTTGTGGGCCACCGAACGCCTGATGGACGGCGCGCGAAACTACCTCTTCCCGCTGTACGCGAGCCTGCTCACACCGATCTGGCTGCGCCTGCTCGGCGCCGAAGTGGGCCGGGGCACCGAGATCTCGACGGCCCTGCTGACGCCGAAGTTCACGGTCATCGAGGACGGTGCATTCCTGGCCGACGACACGATGGTCGCCAGCTACGAACTCGGCGGCGGTTGGATCCACGCCGCCAAGGCCACCATCGGCAAGCGCGCTTTCCTGGGCAACTCCGGCATCACGCAACCCGGCCGCCGGGTGCCCGACGACGGCTTGGTCGCGGTGTTGTCGGCGACGCCGCCCAAGGCCAAACGCGGATCGTCGTGGCTGGGCAGTCCGCCGATCCGCCTACGCAGGCAACCCACGGCGGCCGACGCCCTGCGGACGTTCCACCCGTCGCTCGGGCTTCGAATCATGCGCGGCGCGGTCGAGACCTGCCGCCTGATCCCGGTCATGGTGTCGTTCGCGATCGGGGTGGCCGTCTTGGGCGCCCTGCAGGCGATCGCGCACCACTTCGGCTGGGGATGGGCCACGCTGTCCGGCGGGGTCGTGCTGCTGGCCGCGGGAGCTTTAGCCGGAACCATCTCGGTGATCGCCAAATGGGTTGTGGTGGGCCGCATTCGAACGGTTGAACATCCACTGTGGTCGTCGTTCGTGTGGCGCAACGAGGTCTCGGACACGTTCGTCGAGACCGTGGCCGCGCCGTGGTTCGCCCGGGCCGCCAGCGGCACGCCCGTGATCAACATCTGGCTGCGGGGCCTGGGCGCCGACATCGGACGCGGGGTGTGGTGCGAGACGTACTGGCTGCCGGAGGCCGACCTGGTGACCCTCGAGCGGGGCAGCACCGTCAACCGCGGTTGCGTCGTGCAGACCCATCTCTTCCACGACCGCATCATGCGGATGGACACCGTCGTCCTCGAAGACGGCGCGACGCTGGGCACACACTGCGTCGCGCTGCCCGCCGCCCGACTGGGCGCGGGTGCGACAGTCGGGCCCGCGTCCCTGGTGATGCGCGGTGACGAGGTGCCGTCGTCCACCAGATGGCAGGGCAATCCCATTGCCCCCTGGCCGGTCTCGGGCCGGAAGCGACGCCGATGAGAAAGAACAGGAGTGCGCCCGGGAAGCCCCCGGTCATCGACCCGTACCTGCCGCGCAACGGCAACTACGGCTATCGGGTGTCCCGCTACGAACTCGACCTCGAATACCGGGTGTCGGCGAACCGCCTCACCGGGTCGGCCACCGTCACCGCCGTCACGCTCGCGGCGCTCAGTTCGTTCTCGCTGGACCTCTCGGATGCGCTGCGAGTGTCCAAGGTTTCGGTGAACGGACGGCGCCCCCAGGGGTACCGCACCTCCGACGGCAAGCTCCGCATCACCTTGGCCGCACCGCTTCCCGCGGGTGCCGCGATGACCGTCGAGGTGCGCTACAGCGGCAATCCGCGTCCGATCCGCAGCCTGTGGGGTGAGGTCGGCTGGGAGGAGCTGACCAACGGGGTGCTGGTGGCCGGGCAACCCAACGGCGCGGCGTCGTGGTTCCCGTGCGACGACCACCCCGGAGCCAAAGCCAGCTACCGCATCCAGATCAGCACCGACAGCCCGTATGCCGCGATCGCCAACGGCGCGTTGACGTCTCGCCGGGTGCGGGCCGGCCAGACCACCTGGACCTACGAACTCGCCGAGCCGACGTCCACCTATCTGGTGACCCTGCAGATCGGTGACTACGTGGCGCACAAGCTGCCGAAGTCGGGCAAGGCCGAGAAGGCCGACAAGGACTCGGTGCCGATGCAGGCGTTTCTTCCCGCACACCTGCGGGACGACTTCGACCACGACTTCGCCCGCCAACCGCAGATGATGAAACTGTTCACCAAACTGTTCGGCCCGTACCCACTGGTCGACGGGTACACCGTCGTCGTGACCGATGACGATCTCGAAATCCCTTTGGAGGCACAGGGAATCTCGATCTTCGGCGCCAACCACTGCGACGGCAGCAGGCGCTCGGAACGGCTGATCGCCCACGAGTTGGCGCATCAGTGGTTCGGCAACAGCGTGACGGTGCGGCGGTGGCGCGACATCTGGCTGCACGAGGGCTTCGCGTGTTACGCCGAGTGGCTGTGGTCGGAGGAGTCCGGTGGCCCCAGCGCCGACGAGTGGGCGCGGCACTACTACGAGAAACTGGTCGACTCACCGCAGGATCTGCTGCTGGCCGACCCGGGCCCGGAGGACATGTTCGACGACCGCGTCTACAAGCGCGGCGCGCTGACCCTGCACAGCCTGCGGGGTGTGCTCGGTGACAAGAATTTCTTTGCACTGCTTCGGGATTGGACCACGCGGCACCGGCATGCCACCGTCGTCACCGACGACTTCACCGGCCTGGCCGCACATTATGCCGAGGAGACACTGCGGCCCCTGTGGGACGCCTGGCTTCATTCGACCGCGGTTCCGCAGCTGTGACCGACGCGGCCGTCCCCACCGGGCCCTCGGGGCCCGTCACCCGCAGCGGGGTCGCCCGCGTGGGGATGGCCACCGCCGTCACTGCGGTGTGCGGGTACGCGGTGCTGTATCTGGCCGCGCGTGACCTCGATCCGGCCGGCTTCTCGGTCTTCGCGGTGTTCTGGGGCGCCTTCGGTCTGGTCACCGGCGCCGCCAACGGCCTACTGCAGGAGAGCACCCGCGAGATTCGACTGGCCAGCAGACAGGCCCCAGGCGGTGCCGTCACGCGGCCGATGCGACTGGCCGCCGTCGTCGGCCTGGTGTCAGCCGCGGCGGTCGTCGCGACCGCACTCCTGTGGTCGTCGCACGTGTTCGTGCAGGCCCGATGGCTGTCGGTGCTGCTGCTGGCCGCGGGCCTGGCCGGGTTCTGTCTGCACGCCACGCTGCTCGGCATGCTCGCCGGGGCGGGCCACTGGTCGCAGTACGGCGCGCTGATGGTGACCGACGCGGTGATCCGCGTGCTGATCGCCGGGGCGACCGTGCTGGTGGGCTGGGGCCTGGTCGGGTTTCTGTGGGCGACCGTCGGCGGCGCGCTGGCCTGGCTGCTTCTGCTGCTGGCCTCCCCCACCGCGCGCCTGACGGCGACCCTGGTCGCGCACGAGGACACCCGCGGATTTCTCCGCGGTGCGGCACACGCGGTGGCCGCGGCGGGCGCAAGCGCGATCCTGGTGATGGGCTTCCCGGTGCTGCTGCAGGCCACCGGCGGTGATCTCGGCGCCACCGGCGGCGTGGTGATCCTGGCCGTCACGCTGACCCGCGCACCGCTGTTGGTCCCGCTGACCGCGATGCAGGGCAACCTGATCGCGCACTTCGTCGATCAGCGTCGGCACCGCCTGCGCGCACTGCTGGCGCCGATCGCGCTGGTGGTCGGGGTCGGGGCGGTCGGCGTCGCGCTCGCCGCGGTCGCCGGGCCGTGGCTGCTGCGCGTGGGCTTCGGGCCGGACTACATCGCCGACGGTGCGCTGCTGGCCTGGCTGACGGCCGGCGCGGTCGCGATCGCGGTCCTGACAGTCACGGGCGCGGCAACCGTCGCCGCGGCCCGGCACCGGGCCTACTCGGCGGGCTGGGTGGGTGCGACGGTGGCCGCCGCGGCGCTGCTCGCCACACCGCTCGACCTGGAGACCCGCACTGTGGTCGCGCTGCTGTGCGGACCCGTGGTGGGCATTGCGGTGCATCTCGCCGCGCTGGCCAAGACCTGAGAGCGGGGCTGAGTTCCTGCGCGCCGAAGGTTGACTTGTTCGCGGGGCGTCCTGGGGGAATCGGTCAACAAGTCGACTTTGGGCGTGACCTCGGCGCGCTGACCAGGGCCTGCCAGCGACCCCGCGTAGCCTGTCACCATCGAAACGCAAGCTCACCCGCCCGACGGGGTGTGGGTCGTCGTCCCGGCCTATCACGAGGCGTCCGTCATCGCCGACGTCATCGCCGACGTGCGCACGGTCTTCCCGAACGTCGTCTGTGTCGACGACGGCAGTCGCGACGACACCGCGGCGCTGGCGCTGCGGGCCGGAGCGCACGTCGTCACCCACCCGGTGAACCTCGGCCAAGGCGCGGCCATCCAGACCGGCGTGGAGTACGCGCGACAGCGGCCCGGTGCCCGCCTGTTCGTCACGTTCGACGCCGACGGTCAGCACCGCGTCGCGGACGTCGTGGCGATGATCAACCGGATGGCCGAACCCGATCGCCCCGACATCGTGATCGGCACCCGGTTCGCGCACGGACCGCCGACACAGGTGCCGTGGCTCAAGCGGGTGATCCTGCGGACCGCGGCAGCCGTGAGTCCCGCGAGCCGCCGCCTCGGGCTGACCGATGCGCACAACGGGCTTCGGGTCTTCAACCGCACGGTGGCCGACGGCCTGAACCTCACGATGAACGGCATGAGCCACGCCAGCGAGTTCATCTCGCTGATCGCCGAGAACCACTGGCGCGTGGCCGAGGCGCCCGTCGAGATCCTGTACACGGACTACTCGATGTCGAAGGGACAGCCACTGCTCAACGGCGTCAACATCGTCTTCGACGGATTCCTGCGGCGGAGGATGCCCCGATGAACTGGATTCAGGGTCTGCTGATCGCCGCGGTGGTGCTGCTGCTGTTCTATCTGCTGCGCTCGCGGACCAACGCCAAGACTCGTGCCTGGGTCAAGGTCGGATATCTGCTGTTCGTGGTCACCGCGGTCTACGCGATCCTGCGCCCCGACGACACCACGGTGGTGGCGAACTGGCTGGGCGTGGCCCGCGGCGCGGATCTGATCGGCTACGTGCTGATCATCGTGTTCATCTTCACGACGATGAGCACCTACATGCGCTTCCGGGACCTGGAGTTGAAGTACGCCCGACTGGCTCGTGCCGTGGCACTGCAGAATGCCCGCGAACCGGGGTCCGAGGCGCCGTAGCGGATCAGCGTCCGTGCGAGCGGAAGTACTCCACGGTGCGCTGCACGCCTTCGGCCAACTCGACCTGAGGTCGCCAGCCCAATACCTGCTCGGCGCGGCTGATGTCCAGGCAGGACCGCTTGAGGTCACCCAACCGCGGCGGGTGGAACTCCGGATCGTCAGGCGCGCCCGCAGCCTTGGCCACGGCCGTGTGCAGCTCGCGGTCCGAGGTCTCGATGCCGGTGCCGACGTTGAACCGCAACCCGCTGCCGGCCCCGCCTGAGGCCTTGACGAACGCGTCCACGACGTCGTCGACGAACACGTAGTCGCGGGTGTTCGACCCGTCGCCGAAGACCTTGGTGGTCCTGCCCTCGAGCAGGGCCTGCGCGAAGATCGCGACGACGCCGGCCTCACCGTGCGGATCCTGACGGGGTCCGTACACATTGGCGGGCGCGATGTGGGAGCAGTCCAGGTCGTAGAGGTGGCGGAACGTGTTGAGGTAGATCTCGCCGGCCACCTTGCCCGCGGCATAGGGCGAGTGCGGGTCGGCGGGCACGCCTTCACCGGTCGGAAACTCCGTTGGCACGCCGTAGATGGATCCGCCCGAACTGGTGTGGACGATCTTGCGCACGCCAGCCTTGCGTGCCGCCTCGGCGACCCGGACCGTGCCCAGCACGTTGACCGAGGAGTCGAACTGCGGGTCGGCCACCGAATGCCGGACGTCGATCTGCGCCGCGAGGTGGAACACCACCTCGGGGTGGTACTGCGCGAAGATCGCGTCGAGGTCGGCCGTCACGATGTCGGCCTCGGCGAAGAAGAATTCGGGCTCGTCCGAGAGGTGCTCGATGTTTGTGGCCCGACCAGTCGCGAAGTTGTCGAGGCCCACGACCGAGTGGCCGTCGGCCAGCAGCCTGTCCACCAGGGTGGATCCGATGAAGCCGGCAGCGCCGGTGACCAGTGCTCGCATCCGCCCCAATCTACCCAGGTATGAATGCAGGGTGCGCGCCCGTTCTGTCGCTGTGATCGCCGCCACCCTGATCGGGGTGGCCCTGGCGGTCCGCGGCGTGCTCGCGTTCGGGGGCTACTTCTACTGGGACGACCTGATCCTGGTGGGCCGGGCCGGGACGCAGGACCTGCTGTCGACGGGTTACCTGTTCGACGATCACGACGGCCACGTGATGCCGGGCGGATTCCTGCTGGGCGGACTGATCACGCGCGCCGCACCGCTGGTCTGGTTCTGGCCCGCGGCGTCGTTGGTGGTGCTGCAACTGCTGGCCTCGCTGGCACTGCTTCGGACGCTGCACGTGATCCTGGGCTGGCGCCCCGTACTCCTGGTGCCATGGGTGTTCGCACTGTTCACCCCGCTGGGCGTGCCGGGTTTCGCGTGGTGGGCCGCGGGGCTGAACTCGCTGCCCATGCTGGCCGCGCTGGCCTGGGTATGCGGCGATGCGATCCTGTTGGCGCGCACCGGCAATCAGCGTTATGCGGCAACGGGCGCGCTCGTGTTCCTCGGCGGCCTGCTGTTCTTCGAGAAGGCCGCCGTCATCCCGTTCGTGGCGTTCGCCGTGGTCGCCCTGCTGCTCCACGTACAGGGGGAACCACGACCGCTCGTGGCGGCGTGGCGGCGCGGGACGCGGTTGTGGGCCGCGTCGTTGGCCCTGACGGCGGTGTGGATCGCGCTCTATCTGGTTGTGGTGGACCAGAAGCGGTGGAGTTCGGATCTGTCGATGACGTGGGATCTGCTGAGCCGCTCCTTCACCCACGGCATCGTGCCGGGACTCGTCGGCGGTCCCTGGACGTGGCAGCGCTGGGCGCCCGCCTCACCCTGGGGGGTGCCGCCGACGACCGTCATGGTGTTGGGCTGGGTGGCGCTGGCCGCGGTCGTGGCCCTCACGTTCTGGCGCAAACAGCGGATCGGCCCGGTGTGGCTGTTGGCGCTGGGATACGCAGTGGCCTGCCAGATCCCGATCTACCTGATGCGCTCGTCCCGATTCACCGCACTGGAGTTGGCGCAGACCCTGCGCTACCTGCCGGATCTGGTGGTGGTGCTGACGCTGTGCGCCGCGGTCGGATTGTGTGCGCCCAACCGCCGGGGCAGCGAGTGGTTGGACGCCTCGACGCGCCGGACGGTGCTGGTGACGGCGGCCGTGGCGGCGTTCCTGGTCAGCAGTCTGTACTCCACCGCGACGTTCCTGACCAGTTGGCGCGACAACCCGACCCGGGCCTACCTGCAGAACGCACAGGCCAGTCTTGCTGCCGCACAGCAGGTTTCCGACGCACCTGTGCTGGACCAGGAGGTCGATCCGATGATCCTGCAGCGGGTGGCATACCCGGAGAACCTGGCCAGCCACATGTTCGCCCTGCTGCGTGACCGGCCCGAGTTCGACTCGTCGACAACGAAACTGCGCATGCTCGACTCGGCCGGACACCTTGTCGACGCCAACGTCACCTGGGTCCGCATGATCGCCCCGGGCCCGACGCCGAACTGCGGCTACCTGACCCAGCCGGACAGCCCGGTGCGGATGCCCCTGGACGGCCCGCTACTGCCCGCGGACTGGACAGCCGAGATCAACTACCTGGCCAACAGCGAGGGATCGATGGTGCTCACGCTGGACGAAGGACTGCCCGCCAAGGTGCCCGTCCACCCCGGGCTCAACCGGGTTTACGTGCGCCTCTCAGGCGCCGGGCACGCGATCACGGCACAGGCTGCAACCGCCGCGCTTTCGGTGTGCCTGGCTTCAGGCCCGCTGGGCCACCTGGCGCCTGCCCGCTGACGAATCGGCGGGCCGCACTTCCGTCCGCGAGTTGACCACGCTGGTCCGGGTTCCTCCAGTAGTGCAGCACCACCCGATTCAGCGCCTCGGGATCGTCGGAGAAGAAGCTGGCGTCGACATGCCCGGCCGGCCCCGTGGCTGTGAAGAACCGCACCGCCTCCGGGACGCCGTAGCGCCCCGGAACTTGATCGGTGACGTCGACGAGATCCGACCAGGGGACGCGCTTGGTCCGCCATCCCGAACTGAAGGTGATCTCCTCGTCAGTGAGGCGCAGGTACCCGTGCGGGCTCGCCGAGCGAAACCACGTCGGCGCTTGAGTCAGGCCGTAGGCCAGCAGGAACACCGCGGCCCAGATCGCCTTCCAGAACGCTTCCGCGTTGATCGGGTCGACGGGCACCGCGAGGCGGCCGGTCCAGGTCAGGACGATCGCAAGGGCCGCGGTGACCGTGAGGCAGTACGTCATCGCCCTGGTGAACGCACCGTGCACCGGGTCGGGCTCGAACGTGGTGCCGCGCCGGTCCCAGCGGGCATGACGACGGATCGCACCCATGTGGATCCAGGCGGTCCCGATCAGCATGAGAAGCAGCGAGAAGGTCAGCCCCAGCGCGATCGAGGCCACCGCGAGATCCCCCTGCACGATGCTGTGCAGGAACCAGACCATGGCCCCGCCAGCGCCGGCGCCGAGCACGATGAGCCTGACCCAGCGAGTCACGGGATGCGTGCGCCAATCCTTCGCCATGCATAAACCGTAGCACTATTTCCGTAGCACCGCATCACTTCCGCAAGGAGCGGTCGGCTGTGCCACAGTACTTCGTATGACTAACTTGCGTGACGAGGGTCTCAACGTCTTCCGCGAGATGCTGCCCGGCATCCTCCCCGCCGACCTCCCCAACGAGAAGGTGAACTTCGGCAAGGGCTTCGCCAACGAGTTGATGGAGATCGGCATCGAGGGCATCTTCGGGCGGCTGTGGTCCCGCGAAGGCCTGGCCCGCCGGGACCGCAGCCTCGTCACCCTCGGCATCCTGATAGCGCTGGGTGCCGAAGACGAGCTGGAGTCACACTTCCGCATCGCCAAGCAGAACGGGCTGACCGACGAGGAGTTGGCCGAGGTGGTCTACCACGCCAGCGGCTACGCGGGCTTCCCGGCCGCCAACACCGCCAAGGCCGCGGCGCTGCGCGCCTTCAAGCCGGACCACGACCTCTGAGCGGACCCTCGCGGGGCTCGGCCGGGTCTCGGCCGCCTGAAATGTGCGGAATTGTCGCGAAAACACGGTTCCGAGCTGCATTTCCGCACAAAAGACGGGGAATACCAAGGAAGGCAGGCGCTGAGCCTGCCTTCTGTGGAGCCGCCTGGGGGAATCGAACCCCCGACCTATTCATTACGAGTGAATCGCTCTGCCGACTGAGCTAAGGCGGCGTGCCCGGAGCACCGGGCCCAGGAGAGTCTACAGGTCGCTGCGGAGTGCTTGACCCACGGTGGCCACCATGGCGTCGACGGCGAATTTCGGCTTCACGTTGATCGCGAGCGCCTCTCGGCATTCGAGCACGGCTTCGATGCAACGCAGCAGCCGATCCGGCGAGGCGTGGTCGGCCATCGCGGCCACCTTTTCCGCCATATCCGGGTGATTGGCCGTGATTCCGGCGCTGCCCGTCGACACCATCAACGCGTCCCGGAAGTAGCTCGCGAGGTCGATCAGCGCGCGGTCCAGGGCGTCGCGGGATGCCCTGGTCTGTCGGGACTTCTGCCGCTTCTCCAGATCCTTCATCGCGCCGGCGGCGCCCCGCATGGTGCCCGCGGTGCCCTTGCCGGTGCCGCCCGCACCGAGCGCCGTCCGCAATTCCTCGGTCTCGACTTCGTTGCGCCCCTCGGTGAGCGCCTTGGCCTCGGCTTCGGCCGCCGCCACCAACTCCTCGGCCGCGGCGTACGCGCGTGAAGGCGTGGCGGCGTCGCGCGCCAGACCCAGCGCGCGTTTGCGCCGATCCCGGGCCTCCGGGTCCGTCGCCAAACGCCGGGCCCGGCCGACGTGCCCGCCGCTGACCGACGCGGCCCACCGGGCCTCATCGGGGCTGAGCCCGTCGGTGTCCATCAGCACCCCGGCGATGGCCTCGGGCGGCGGCGTCACCAATGCCACATGCCTGCACCGCGACCGCAGGGTGATCGCGATGTCCTCGGGGTCCACCGACGGCGCGCACAACAGGAACACCGTCGACGGCGGCGGCTCCTCGACGACCTTCAGCAGGGCGTTGGCCGCGCCCTCGGTGAGACGGTCGGCGTCCTCGATCACGACGATCTGCCAGCGGCCGGTGCTGGGCCGCCGGGACGCGGTCTGCACGATCGCGCGCATCTCGGTGACACCGATCGAGAGTCCCTCAGGAATGACGCGGCGGACGTCGGCGTGCGTACCCGCCATGGTCGTCGTGCAGTTCTTGCAGGTTCCACAACCCGGTGTCCCGTCCGATGCGCACTGCAGCGCGGCCGCGAAGCACAGCGCGGCCACGGACCGGCCAGAGCCGGGCGGTCCGGTGATCAGCCAGGCGTGAGTCATAGTTCCGGCTGTGACGCCGCTGTGAGTCTCGTCACCGCGGGCCGCCGCTGCGGCCGCCACCAGCTCCGCCTCCACGGCGTGTTGGCCCACCAATCGCGTGAAAACCCCGGACACCGGTCAAACAGTAGTGGTCGCGGCCGACACGGTGGACCAACAGGCGAGATGTGGGGTTCGGATTGGTCGGCCTTGACCGATACGGTAATCGGGTGACCACCGGGGAGGCGCCGCGCGGACGGATCAGCGCATTCGTCCGCTGGGTGGTGCGTACCCCGTGGCCGGTCTTCACGCTCGGCATGGTCCAGGCCGACATCATCGGCGCGCTGTTCGTCCTCGGCTTCCTGCGGTTCGGACTGCCGCCGCAGGAACGCATCCAACTCCAGGATCTGCCCCGGCTCAACCTTGCGATCTTCCTGGCCTACCTTCTGGTGTCGTTCGCGATCGGCGCGTTCGTCAGCCTGCGCCTGCTGGTGCCGGTGTTCCGGTGGCAGCGCCGCGACGGCCTGCTGACCGACTCCGACCCGGAGGCCACCGAGTTGGCGCGCACGCGCGCCCTGCGGATGCCGATCTACCGCACGGCCATCAGCCTGACCAACTGGCTGCTGGGCGCGTTCGTGTTCATCGCCGCGAGTTGGCCCGTGGCAGGTCATTCCGCGCCGGTCCTGGCGGTGGCCACGGGGCTGGGCGCCACCGCCACCGCCATCATCGGCTACCTGCAGTCCGAACGCGTGCTGCGCCCCGTGGCGGTCGCGGCGCTGCGCGGCGGTGTGCCGGAGAACTTCAGCGCGCCCGGCGTGATCCTGCGCCAAGTCCTGACCTGGGTGCTGAGCACCGGTGTCCCGCTGCTGGCGATCGTGCTCGCGGTGGTGGCCAGCAGATACTCCTTCCTGCGGGCCTCGGCCGATCAGCTGGTCACCCCGATCCTGCTGATGGCCCTGGCCGCCCTGGGGATCGGCTTTGCGGGCACGGTTCTGGTGGCGATGTCGATCGCCGATCCGCTGCGTCAGCTGCGGTGGGCGCTCGGCGAGGTGCAGCGTGGCAACTACAACGCGCACATGCAGATCTACGACGCAAGCGAACTGGGCCTGCTGCAGGCCGGCTTCAACGACATGGTGCGCGACCTGTCGGAGCGGCAGCGCCTGCGCGACCTGTTCGGCCGTTACGTCGGTGAGGACGTGGCCCGCCGCGCCCTGGAGCGCGGCACCGAGTTGGGCGGCCAGGAGCGCGACGTCGCGGTGCTGTTCGTCGACCTGGTGGGCTCGACGCACCTGGCGGCGACGCGTCCGCCCGGCGAGGTCGTCAGCCTGCTCAACGAGTTCTTCCGGGTGGTCGTCGACGTCGTCGCCCGCCACGGCGGATTCGTCAACAAGTTCCAGGGCGACGCGGCGCTGTGTATCTTCGGCGCCCCGATCGAGCATCCGGACGCCCCCGCCGCGGCCCTGGCCGCCGCGCGCGAACTGCACGACAACCTGCTGCCGGTGCTCGGTGACGCCGAGTTCGGCATCGGAGTGTCGGCCGGCCGCGCGATCGCCGGACACATCGGCGCGCAGGCCCGCTTCGAGTACACCGTGATCGGTGACCCGGTCAACGAGGCCGCACGCCTGACGGAACTGGCCAAGCTCGAATCCGGCCACGTGCTGGCGTCGGCCAAGGCCGTCAGCGACGCCATCGATGCCGAGGCGCTGTGCTGGGACGTCGGCGAGATCGTCGAACTGCGCGGACGCATCGCCCCGACCCAGCTGGCCCGGCCCATCAATCTTGCGGTGCCCGAAGGGTTGTCGAAGTCGGAGGTTCCCTCGGTCGAGGCTTGATTCAACGTCGAGGTCTGATTCAGCTCAGACCTGTCGCGGCTCAGGCCTTTTTCGCGGGCGCCTTCTTGGCGGCCTTCTTCGCGGGCGCCTTCTTGGCCGCGGTCTTCTTGGCGGCCGCCTTCTTCTTCACCGGACCGCGGGCACGCCGATCAGCAAGGAGTTCCGAGGCCCGCTCGTCGGTGATCGACAGCACGTCGTCACCCTTGCGCAGGCTCGCGTTGGTCTCACCGTCGGTCACGTACGGTCCGAAGCGGCCATCCTTGATCACCATCGGCTGACCCGACACAGAGTCGGTGCCGAGTTCACGCAACGGCGGCGTGGCCGCACCCTGGCGGCCGCGACGCTTGGGCTCGGCGTAGATCTTGAGCGCCTCATCGAGGTCGATCGTGAAGATCTGGTCCTCGGTGGCCAGCGAACGGGAATCCGTGCCGCGCTTGAGGTACGGGCCGTACCGCCCGTTCTGCGCGGTGATCTCCTCGTTCGTGGCCGGGTCGACGCCCACGACGCGGGGCAGCGACAACAGCTTGAGCGCGTCCTCGAGCGTCACGGTCTCGAGGTCCATCGAGCGCAGCAGTGAACCGGTGCGCGGTTTCGGACCCGTCGGCTTCTTACCCTTCTTGGCCGGGGTGCCCGCTTCGCCGTCGTCGGGCGGTTCAGGCAGCACCTCGGTGACGAACGGGCCGAATCTGCCGTCCTTGGCGACGATTTCGTGTCCGGTCTCCGGGTCGATGCCCAGGCTGCGGCCGCCCTGCGGGGTGGCGAACAGCTTCTCGGCCAGCTCAAGCGTCAGCTCGTCGGGGGTCAGGTCGTCGTTGAGGTTGGCCCGCTGAGGGGTCGGTTCGCCGTCCTCACCGGTGACCATGCGCTCCAGGTACGGGCCGTTGCGGCCGACCCGGACGTTGATCGCGCGGCCCTCGCTGTCGTCGAACAGCTTGATGGAGTTGACTTCTCGCGCGTCGATGCCTTCGAGGTTGCCGCCCACCAGCTGCTTGAGGCCGCCGGAGCGCGCGATCGAACCCTCGACGCCGTGCTCGCCGCCGAAGTAGAAGTTCGACAGCCAGTTGGTGCGCCGCTCCGAACCGGACGCGATCTCGTCGAGTTCGTCCTCCATGGCCGCGGTGAAGTCATAGTCGACCAACCGCGCGAAATGCTGTTCCAGAAGGCCGATCACTGCGAACGCCACCCAGGACGGCACCAGCGCGCTGCCCTTCTTGTGCACGTAGCCGCGGTCCTGAATGGTTTTGATGATCGACGAGTACGTCGACGGCCGCCCGATGCCCAGTTCTTCGAGCGCCTTGATCAGCGAGGCCTCGGTGTAGCGGGCCGGCGGATTGGTGGCGTGCCCGTCGGGGGTCAGGTTCTCGGCCCGGACCTGCTGGCCCTGCCGCAGGTTCGGGAGTCGCCGCTCGGCGTCGTCGGCCTCACCACCGGCCAGTTCGTCGACGGTCTCGACGTAGGCCTTCAGGAAGCCGGGGAACGTGATGGTGCGACCGCTCGCGGCGAACGTGACCTGCTGGCCCGACTCGGCCTGGCCGCTGATCCGCAGGCTCAAGGTGGTGCCGCGCGCGTCGGCCATCTGCGAGGCGACGGTGCGCTGCCAGATCAGCTCGTACAGCCGGAACTCGTCGTTGTCCAACTCGCGCCGCACCGCGTCCGGCGTCGCGAACGTGTCACCCGCCGGGCGGATGGCCTCGTGTGCCTCCTGGGCGTTCTTGACCTTGCGGGTGTACTGGCGGGCCGTCGGGTAGACGTAGTCCTCGCCGTAGAGCTGACGGGCCTGGTTGCGGGCCGCGTTGATGGCCGACTCCGACAGCGTCGTCGAGTCGGTACGCATATACGTGATGTAGCCGTTCTCGTACAGCCGCTGCGCGATGCTCATCGTGCGCTCCGAGGAGAAGCGCAGCTTGCGGCCGGCCTCCTGCTGCAGCGTCGAGGTCATGAACGGCGGGTACGGCCGACGGGTGTAGGGCTTGTCCTCGACCGACGCCACCGACAGCGACGCGCCGCGCAGCCCGGCGACCAGCGCACCCGCACTGGACTCGTCGAGCACCACGACCTCGGCGGGCTTCTTGACCGTCCCGAGGGAGTCGAAGTCGCGGCCCGTGGCCACGCGTTGACCGTCGACGTTGACAAGGCGCGCGGTGAAGACCGGCGGCGCAGCGGTCGGGTCGGAGACGCTGGCGTCGAGTTCGGCGACGATGTCCCAGTACGTCGCACTGCGGAAGGCCATGCGCTCGCGTTCGCGCTGCACGATGATGCGCGTCGCGACCGACTGCACGCGGCCAGCGCTCAGCTTCGGGGCCACCTTCTTCCACAGCACGGGTGAGACCTCGTAGCCGTAGAGGCGGTCCAGGATGCGCCGGGTCTCCTGCGCGTCCACCAGGTCGATGTCCAGTTCGCGCGGGTTCTCGGCGGCCGCACGGATCGCGGGCTCGGTGATCTCGTGGAACACCATGCGCTTGACCGGGACGCGGGGCTTCAGCGTCTCCAGCAGGTGCCAGGCGATGGCCTCACCCTCGCGGTCACCGTCCGTCGCCAGATAGAGCTCGTCGACGTCCTTGAGCAGGCCCTTGAGCTCGGTGACGGTGCCCTTCTTGTCCGGGCTGACGATGTAGAGCGGTTCGAAGTCGGCGTCCACGTTGACTCCGAGGCGGGCCCACGGCTCGGATTTGTACTTCGCGGGCACGTCGGCCGCGGCGCGCGGCAGGTCACGGATGTGCCCTCGCGACGACTCAACGATGTAGTTGGGGCCCAGATAGCCGGCGATTTTGCGCGCCTTAGTGGGCGACTCGACAATTACGAGCCGTCGGACGCTGCCATTGCCCTCATCGCCAGCCAACTGCGGTTACGCTCCTACGTCATTGATCGCCATGCAGGCCCCCATCCCTGCGGGCAACTGCCAATTTTGCATTGTGAACACCTAGACGCAAACTGACTCCCCCGCTGACCATTGTCATACACGGGGCCATTGGGAAAACGCTTCGACATCACCAGGTGGTTCCCCCACGTTCTCTACCAGGCGTAACAGGCGTCGACGGCCGCTGATCCGCAACGCCGGCCGGGTTCCGCGAGTTCCAATCAGAGTGGGTGCGATTCCCACCCGCATCAACGCCGAGGCGAGCGGCGAATGCGTGTCGGGCGCGTGCGGGTCCAGACCCAGCAGATACCGGTCGCCGTCGGTGTATCCGGCCGCCAGCGTCCAGGCGCGCAGTTCGCGCGACCCCGGCAACCAGTCCTCCGGCACGGTCTTGACCGCACCCCGGGTCCACTCGCGGGCCATGACGACCAGGCGCGGTTCGACACCGGTGCGCACCAGGGGCGTGTCCTCGTCGGTGCGGGCGATCTCCGGTTGCAGTCCGGCGTCCTCGATCATCTCGGCCAGACCCGTCGCCCGCCACGGCCGATCCACCACCACCGACAGGCGCGCGGCGACGCCCTGCGACCCCGCCGGGGCAGCCACGAGCACGATCTGTCCCGACGCAGCCAGCATCCCCGAGAGATCGGCGACCGCAGGCGGCACCGACTCCGCAGAGAAGAAGGACAACTGGCTCACGACACGACACTAAGGCAGACAAAACGTCCCGGGCGGTAGGAACCGCCCGGGACGCTTGTTGTCAGTTGAAACTCAGACGGCGCGCACGCCGGTTGCCTGCGGCCCCTTGGGGCTCTGGCCGACCTCAAACTCGACGCGCTGGTTCTCCTCGAGGGTGCGGAAGCCCGAACCCTGAATCTCCGTGTAGTGGACGAACACGTCAGCGGAGCCGTCCTCGGGAGCAATAAAGCCGAAGCCCTTTTCCGCGTTGAACCACTTCACAGTTCCCTGTGGCATCTTCCGATCTTTCCTTACTTTCCTACCGGGTGCGGTGCACCACCGTTGCGGAACACCGGGCCCGTTGTGACCGCACATCCCTCGCAGGAACCGCGACCGCAACGTCGATCCTGCGAGAGCGTTGCACACCACACAGAAGCTGCGACCACCCACATCAAATCATGATCAGAGCGTCCGCGACAGTCTCGTTGCAACGTTCTGGTGAACAATTACGGATGTGACGGCGAATTTCGGCAGCGAACTGCTCGCTGCGGCCCTTTCGGGCAGCGGAAGCCCCGCCGGAGCCCCCGTCGGCGTGGTCGACGATCCCATCCGGCACATCGCCGAACTGCCTGCTCGAAGCGGTATGACCGCGCCCTGGCCGGACTGGGTCGACCCCGACGTCGTGGCCGCGTTCACCGAGCGCGGAGTGCGGGCGCTGTGGTCGCATCAGGCCACGACGGCCCAGCACGCCCACGACGGCAGGCACGTCGTGGTGGCCACCGGCACCGCATCGGGGAAGTCGCTGGCCTATCAGGTGCCGATCCTGACCGCCCTGGCGCAGGATCCGCGGGCCCGTGCGCTGTACCTGTCGCCGACGAAAGCCCTGGGGCATGACCAGCTGCGCGCAGCGCATGCGCTGACCACGCAGATACCGCGCCTGGCCGATGTGGGCCCGACCGCCTACGACGGGGACACCCCCAGCGAGATCCGCCGGTTCGCGCGGGAGCGGTCGCGGTGGCTGTTCTCCAACCCGGACATGATCCACCTGTCGATGCTGCGCAATCACGCGCGGTGGGCGGTGTTCCTGCGCGGCCTGCGCTACATCGTGGTCGACGAATGCCACTACTACCGCGGCGTGTTCGGGTCGAACGTGGCGATGGTGCTGCGGCGCCTGTTGCGGTTGTGCGCGCGGTATGGGGGCGCCCCGACCGTCATCTTCGCCAGCGCCACCACCGCCTCGCCAGGCGAGACGGCCTCGGAGTTGGTCGGGCAGGCCGTCGTCGAGGTGACCGAGGACGGTTCACCGCAGGGCGAGCGGACCGTCGCGCTGTGGGAGCCACCATTGCGCACCGACGTCACCGGGGAACACGGCGCTCCCGTGCGCCGGACCGCCGGTTCGGAGGCCGCGCGCGTGATGGCCGACCTGGTCGCCGAGGGCGCGCGGACCCTGGCGTTCGTGCGGTCGCGCCGCGGCGCCGAACTGACCGCGCTCAGCGCCCGGTCTCGGCTCGAGGAGCGCGCGCCGCACCTGGTCGATCGCGTCGCGTCGTACCGCGCGGGATATCTCGCCGAGGACCGGCGCGTGCTGGAACGGGCCCTGGCCGAGGGTGAACTGCTGGGGGTGGCCACCACCAACGCGCTCGAACTCGGCGTCGACATCGCCGGGTTGGACGCCGTCGTGCTGGCCGGTTTTCCGGGCACCGTGGCGTCGTTCTGGCAGCAGGGCGGCAGGTCCGGGCGGCGGGGGCAGGGCGCGCTGATCGTGCTCATCGCGCGCGACGACCCGCTCGACACCTATCTGGTGCACCATCCGGCGGCGCTGCTGGACCGACCCATCGAACGTGTAGTGATCGACCCGACCAATCCCTACGTGCTGGGGCCGCAACTGCTGTGCGCGGCCACTGAACTGCCGCTCGAGGACGCCGAGGTGCGGACCTGGAACGCCGAAATGGTGGCCGAGTCGCTGGTGGACGACGGCCTGTTACGACATCGGTCGGGGCGATACTTCCCCGCGCCGGATGTGGATCCGCATCCCGTCGTCGACATCCGCGGGGCCGGCGGGCAGGTCGCAATCGTCGAGTCCGAGACCGGGCGCCTGCTCGGCGGTGTCGGCGCGGGCCAGGCGCCAGCGACAGTGCATCCCGGTGCGGTGTACCTGCACCAGGGTGAGACCTACGTCGTCGACGCCCTGCAGCTTGAGGACGCGGTGGCGTTCGTGCACGCCGAGGACCCCGGCTACACCACCTACGCCCGGGAACGCACCGACATCGCGGTGACCGGAGAGGGTGAGCGCGTCGACCTGGGCGAGGTCACCCTGGGGTTGGTGCCTGTCGACGTCTCCCACACCGTGATCGGGTATCTGCGCCGCACCATGGCCGGTGAGGTCATCGACTTCGTCGAGTTGACGATGCCCACCCAGACGTTGTCGACCGTGGCGGTGATGTACTCGATCACTCCGGAACTGTTGGCGGAGAACGGAATCGAAACCTTGGGCACACCGGGGGCACTGCACGCCGCCGAGCATGCGGCGATCGGCCTGCTGCCGTTGGTGGCCAGTTGTGACCGCGGGGACATCGGCGGACTGTCGACTCCGATCGGGCCCGAGGACGGACTGCCCACGGTCTTCGTCTACGACGGCCATCCCGGGGGCGCCGGGTTCGCCGAGCGCGGGTTCCGGCAGGCCGCGACGTGGCTGGGCGCCACGGCGGACGCGATCGAGGCGTGCGAATGCCCGCAGGGTTGCCCGTCGTGTGTGCAGTCGCCGAAATGCGGCAATGGAAACGACCCGTTGGACAAGCCCGGTGCGGTCAGGGTGCTGCGCACCGTGCTGGCCCGACTGGGGTAACGACCGACCCCTCAAACGATCGCCCCCAGGGGCGGCCAACACCAAACGCTCCGGCCGACACGCGTGATCGGGGCGACCGAGCGTCCTCCGAACGTACCGCTACCACCGACGCTGTGCAACCGCCCAACATTGCTGGCGAAACATTACAAGCGTCTGACACCGGCCAACCCGCCATGAGGCCGTTGCTGAGCGCCGCTTCGCACGCGTTTGTCCCCGCTCAGTAAGATCAGCCGATATGGGCCATGATTGGCTGCTGGTGGAGACGCTGGGCAGCGAACCCGCCGTCGTCGCGCGGGGACGTGAGTTGGCCGAGCTCGTCCCGATCCGGTCTGTGCTGCGGCGCAGTCCGTATCTCGCGGCCATCCAGACTGCCATCACCGAGACCGTCGCCTCAGGTACCAGCCTGGCGAGCATCAACCCCAAGGGCAGCCGGGTGATCTGCACCGAACCGGTCCGGATGACCGACGGCGCCGTGCACGGTGTACATGTCTGGGTGGGGCCCAAGGACACCGAACCGCCCGAACGCGCCATGCCCGGGCCGCTGATCTGGAATCTGACCACCGGACTGGCCACCGACACCGCGCAGTCGCTGCTCAACAGCGGCCTGGATCCCGACACCGACACCAGCCGAAGCCGCGCGTTCGTCGATGACCTGCCCGACCGCAACCTCAGCCCCATGGAGGCACGGGCCCTGGCCCGGGCTGGCGAGGCCGCACCGGGCACCACGTACTGCAACGTCTGGAACGTCGCCGACCAGGAGGGCAAGCCCATATCGGTCGGCTTCGTGGTCCGGGTCAACCTCGAACGCGTCGAGGGCGGAGCGCAGCACCGCATCGCACGGGCGATGAACTGGCGCGCTTCTACTCCGTGACCGGCCCGGCGCGCGCCGCAGCCCGCGCGACACCGACGATCGCGGCGGCCTCGACGTTGACGATGATGTCCAGGCCATCCACCTGACAGCCCACCACCGCGGTCGTCATCGCCGCCCCGACGTCCCGGCCCCGCGCGCAGGCGGCCTCGGGTCCCGACGGCAGCGCACCCGCGGCAGCCAACGCCGCCAGGTCTGCCGCGGCCTGTGCTCGATGCCGCGCCAGCACCGCCGAACCGATCTGCGCTCCCGCCATCGTCACGGCCAGCAGCGCGAGCATGAACAGGGCGGCCGCCACACTCGCGGCCCCGGAATCACCCCGACATCGACGGTTCCACGGCGGCAACGGCGTGCGCTCGGATCGGGATGCCCGGCAGCAGCGCATGCCGCGCCGTGACCGTCGCGATGACGAATCCGCCGTCACGACGCACATGGACCTCGGCGCCCGGCGGAGCCACCGACAGCGCCGTCGCCGTGGCCGCCGACCCATCACCGCGGGCCGCCAACCGGGCTGCCTCCCGCGCTGCGTCGGTGCACCGCACGCCGGCGATGACCGCCGTGACACCACTGACGCACAACACCGTGACAACCACCAGCGCGGCCAACGCCAGCGCGGCCTCGACCGTGCCCATTCCGGCATCACCGCTCAGACGGCGGTGTTCAGGGCACGAGTGATCAGGTTGGTCAGGGCGCTGACGATCGAGTCCCCCGTCACCACGCTGTAGAGGATCGCGCCGAACGCCGCGGCCGCGATGGTCCCGATGGCGTACTCGACTGTGGACATGCCGCTCTCGTCGACCGCCAGCAGCACCAACCTGTCCTTGAGCACACGTAACCTGTTCTCTTTCACTACTTTTCCCCTCTCCTCGAGCTGTCACATCAACCCTGAACCCAGGACATCGCCGGCCAGACCTGCCACCACCGGCACGATGCCCAGACATACGAATGCGGGCAGGAAACACAGGCCCAACGGACCGGCGATCACCACCGAGGCACGTTGCGCAGCGGCTTCGGCACGATGGCCGGTCTCCTGTCGCGACTGTTCGGCGAGTTCGGTCACCCCCGCAGCCAGTGCCGCACCCGACGACGAGGACCGGCGCGCCAACCGCAGCAGCGCGGTCGACGACTCGTCGAGTGGCTCGCCGGGCCTCGGCGCCCAGGCCCTCGCCGGATCCGCGCCGAGGGCAAGCAGATCCGCGGCGCCGCGCAACAGGTCGCCCAGGACTGGCGGTGCGGACGGTGCGGTCGCCCGCACCGCGGTGACGACGGCCATGCCTGAGATCAGGCAGACCGCCAGCACGTCCAGGCTCGACGCGACGGCCAACGGATCCGCGGCCTGCGGCGCGATCCGACCGACAGGGCGCACCTCCTTCGGGACCCGGGCGGGCCGACCGCTCAACAGCAGCGCAATCGCCAGGGCCAGCGCGGCGAGGATCATGGCGAACCCGTGATGTGATCAGCCCACAGCAGTCCGCAGCACACGAAGCCGACCCCGACCAGCAGGAACCATCCACCAGCGCCCCGGCTCAGCAGAAACGCGACGGGGTGCGCACCCATGAGTTGACCGAGCGCCAGACCGAGCACGGGCAGACCCGCCAGGATCGAGGCGGTCGCGCGGGCCCCGGCCATCCCCGCCTCGACGCGGGCACGGAACCGCTGCCGCTCCACGATGTCGCGTTGCGCCGCCCGCATCAGTGTCGCGATGGCCAACCCGTGGTCGACCGCGAGCCGCCAGAACACCGCCATCCGCTCCCAGTCTGCTGCGCGCGTCGAAGTGGCTGCAGCGCAGCGCAGTCCGGCGGGGACGTCGGCGCCGAGCAGGGCTCTGGCCGCCACGCCCCGAAACGCCGCGGCCACTTCACCGTGCGACTCCTGCGCCGCGACCATGAACGCCTGCACCGGGTGGGCGCCGACCCGCAGTTCAGACACCAGCACGTCCAGCGCCACCTCCATGGTGTGCGTGTCCCTCGTGGCGCGACGTTGGGCGATGCGGCGCCGGACCCGGGCCGAGATGGTGAGGGCCAGCAGCGCGCACGCGAGCCCGGCCAGAACTCCGCCCATCGCCGCACCCACAGCGATGAGAGCCAGCCACCCTCCGGTCTGCACACCCCGCATCGACCGCACGCGACGTTCGGCCGGGACCAACCGGCGTCCCGGCGGCGTGGGAGCGGCGACGATCGCGGCCGCCAGGCTCAGTGCCGCCCCGGCCGTACCGATCACGAGGCCCGCCTCGCAGCTACCGCAGCCTCGTAATCCTCTACAGCAGAGGTGAATCCACGGTCAACATGCCACACGGTCACGACCTCGCTGTGACCCGTGTGCGGGGAACGGCGTAACAGTGCGACCTCCGCCAACCGGCGCCGCCCGTCACGCAGACGGTCGACATGGAGCACGACCTGGACGGCTGCGCTGAGCTGGCTGTGCAGGGCGGCACGGTCGAGGCCGCCGGTCGCCGCCAACGCCTCCAGGCGGGCCGGGACTTCGGCGGCGCTGTTGGCGTGCACGGTTCCCGCACCGCCGTCGTGGCCGGTGTTCAACGCCGCCAGCAGATCCACGACCTCCGCGCCGCGCACCTCCCCCACCACAATCCGATCCGGGCGCATCCGCAGCGCCTGCCGGACAAGCTGGCGCAGGGTGATCTCGCCGGCCCCTTCGATGTTGGGGCCGCGGGACACCAGTCGGACGACGTGCGGGTGAGCCGGTGCCAACTCCGAGGCGTCCTCCACGCACACGATGCGCTCGCTCGCATCGACGGCCCCGAGCATCGCGCTCAGCAACGTTGTCTTCCCGGCGCCCGTACCGCCGGAGATCAGGTACGCCAGGCGCGCGGTGACGGTCTGAGTCAGCAGGCGCAACGCCTCAGGCGCAATGGCGCCCGCCGCCGCCAATCCGTCGAGGGTCTGGGTGGCTGGACGCAGTACCCGCAGTGAGATGCACGTCCCCTCGACGGCGATCGGCGGCAACACGGCGTGAAGGCGCACCGCGGCAGCACCGGCCGCCAATCCGGTGAGCACGGCATCGACCCAGGGCTGGGCGTCATCGAGGCGCCGACCCGCGACCAGCGCGAGACGCTGCGCGAGGTTGCGCACCGCCGCGTCGTCGGCGAACCGGATTGCGCTGCGGCGAAGCCGGATTCCGTCGTCGAACCACACCGAGTCCGGCCCGCTGACCAGAACGTCGGTGGTGCCCGGTGCGCTCAGCAGCGGTTCCAGTGCACCCGCACCCGTCAACTCGGTCTGCAGCATCCGCATGGTGGCCAGCACCTCGGTGTCACCGACGACGCCGCCGGTCTCGGCGCGAATGGCCGCGGCCACCTGGGTGGGGCGCAGCGGCGCGGACTCGGCCGCCAACCGTTCGCGCACCCTGTCGATCAGTGACGCGGTCATGCGGCCACCGCGCCGGGTCGGCGCTGCCGCAGAACATCCCAGACTCGGTTCGCCGCCGCGGCCAGGGGTGAGCGCGTCTTCACCGTCAGGCCCCCACGTTCGAGTCGCTCGCCGAGCAGCGGTTCGGGCCGCATCGACGCCAGCAGGGGAAGCTCGGTGATCGCGGCGACGTCGGCCGCGCGCAGTCCACCGGGCGCCGGACCGCGCACCACCACCCCGACGTTGGGGTTGACCGCCGCCACGGCCGGGGCGAGGGCGGCGGTGGCCGCACACGATCGGATGTCTGCGGGACAGATGACGACCACGAGGTCGGCAGACCCCAACGCGACGACGGCGGCATCGGACATGTGGCGCGGCACATCGCTTACCACCGCGGTGCCGCCGCGTCGGCCGGCTTCGATGACTGCCTCGGTGGCGCCGGGATCCGGATCACCGCCCCGACGAGCCCCGGACAGCACGGTGACGGTGCCGACCGCCGGCAGTGCCTGGCGCAGCGCGTCCCAGCTGACCCGGCCGGATTTGGCCTCAAGGTCCGGCCAGCGCAGGCCGGTTGTGCCCTCGGTGCCCAGCAGGAGGTCCAGCCCGCCACCGTGCGGATCCAGATCGACCAGCAGGGCCGACGAGCGAAGTGCCAGCGCGGCGGCGAAGACCGACGCGCCCGCACCGCCGCGGCCTCCAATGACCGCAAGCGACTCGCCCCGGTCCGTGTCGGCACGCACGGCCTCGTGGGTGCAGGCGAGCGCCGCCACGAGTTCTCCCGCCGCGTGCGGAAGCCGAAGGACCGCCTGGGCGCCGACCGCTATCGCGGCCCGGAAATCCTCGTCATCGGGTTGGGTCAGGGTCACGACGTAGACGTCGGGTCGTCGCGGCAGTGCGTCGGCGCACCGGCGTGCCGACGCCGTATCGAGTACGACGGCCAGTGCCGCCGACCATCCCGCGCGGGTGAGCGCGGCGGGCCCGGACACCCTCACGGTGCGCAGACCCGCAGCGGCGGTGACGGCATGGACCTCGTCACTCAGCGAAGAATCGTCGAGGAGAACTGCTACCGAACCGGTGTCTGCACTCACGAGGCCACAGTGCGGGCCGGAGGAATCGCGACGCCACTGCGGCACACCGAATTGTGGATCGATGCGGAACTGTGGACAGCCCGCTGCGCATTCGCCGAAAACAGGATTCCGCAACTCTGAAATGCGTTAGCGGAGAGGTACAGGAAAGACCTGTAGATAAGGGACGACCCCCGCCAGGGGGGGAGGAGGCGAGGGTCGTCGTGTATCAGCCCCGGGGGGTCGGGCTGATGCACACCCGGCCATAAGCCGAGTAATACTCACTATACACACGTAACCGCGGGCTAGCGCAAGTCTCGACACGAGATTGGTCATCTGACCAACACTGAAGAATTGCAGTGTGCGACAGGTGGCTTGATCTGCCATTTTGATCATCACCCCAGAAAATGTCGGAGCCGACCTATTCTGGCTTACGTGACCGCCCCTGTTCCAGACCACACGGCCGTCAATATTGAGCACTCCAGGCCCCCGAACGACGCTCCTCAACGCACTGCCGCGTTCTTCGATCTGGACAAAACCGTCATCGCGAAGTCCAGTACGCTCGCGTTCAGCAAACCCTTCTTCGCTCAGGGACTGCTCAATCGGCGGACGGTGCTGAAGTCCAGTTATGCCCAGTTCGTGTTTCTGATGTCGGGTGCCGACCACGATCAGATGGACCGCATGCGGTCCTACGTCACGAGCATGTGCGCGGGTTGGGACGTCGAACAGGTCAAGGCCGTGGTCGCCGAAACGCTGGACGAGATCATGACGCCCCTGGTGTTCGCTGAGGCGGCCAACCTGATCGCCGACCACAAGTTGTGCGGCCGCGACGTGGTGATCGTCTCGGCGTCCGGCGAGGAGGTCGTCGCGCCAATCGCGCGCGCCCTCGGCGCCACGCACGCGATGGCCACGCGCATGGTCGTCGAGGACGGCAAGTACACCGGCGACATCGCCTTCTACTGCTTCGGCGAGAACAAGGCCCAGGCCGTTCGAGAACTCGCGGCGCGCGAGGGCTACGCCCTTGAGCACTGCTATGCCTACTCCGACTCGATCACCGACATCCCGATGCTCGAGTTGGTGGGCAATCCCGCGGTGGTCAATCCCGACCGCACCCTGCGCAAGGAGGCCGCCGGCCGGGACTGGCCCGTGCTGACGTTCTCCAATCCGGTGTCGCTGCGTGATCGCCTGCCCGCGCCGACGGGAGCGGCCGTGGCCACGACCGCCGCCGTGGGCGTCAGCGCGCTCGCCGCGGGCGCGCTGACGTATTCGCTGTTGCGCCGGTTCGCGTTCCGAGACTGACGTCCGCGCGGCGTCTGAATCGGGGACAGGTAACGATCCGAAATCGTCTTTTCGACATGTCCGGGTTTTGTACTTGATGTGACCGAGGTCACGGAGTACAAAGGAAGCACGGAAGCCCGACGAGGCCAAGATCGGCCCGGAAGAGAAGGACCGATCTCCCGAAGGCGGGCAACCCAGCACGGTACCGGGCACCCACGCGGAGCCGAAGCCGCGATAGAGGCAGAAGCGTTGCGGGCCTGCGTAATTGGCGGAAAGCGGACGGACGTGTCAACCCTTTGGGTTGGGTGACACCCGAAGCGCAACCCAAACACGCCGAGGCCAACCCACGCAACCAAACGTCGCACGCTTGGTAACCGGCTACCGTGCTAGCGGGCGGCGATCCGAGTCCTTCGGAGCGCCGCCCGCTTCGCATGTACGGGTCTATTTCTCGGTGTCGTCCGACTTGCCGGCCTGGTCCTTGGAATCCGCGATCGACAGCGCCTCACGCGCGCCGGCCTGCATTGCTCGACAGCTCAGCAGCAGCCATTCGGTCAGGCCGTTCTCGGTTCCCGAGGCGAAACCCTGCGCGGCCTTGCGGTAGTCGGCGGCCCGCCGCATCCAGTGCACCTCCGGCACGCCGAGGCCGTGCGGATCCAACCCCGTCGCGATCGTCACCAGTCGGGCCACCGCGCGGGCCACCACGCCGTCGGCGCTGCCGAACGGGGCCAGCGCCAGCAGTTCTCCGTGCGCCACCGCCGCGAGCACCGGGGCCGGGACGGCGCTGCCGCCGGTGACCAGTCGGGACATCAGGTCGAGGCGCGCCGAGATCTCCGGGGAGACGCGGGGCCGGCCCAACTGCTCGTCGTCGACGAGGTCGGCGGCGGCCAGTGAGTGCAGTTTGGCCAGCGCCTGCAGCGGGGCCCGCCTCCAGACGCCGACCAGGGTGCCGCTGCCGCCCTCGAGGGCCTGCGCCACGCGCAACGCACCCGCGAACACCGGGTCGCTGGCACTGTCCTCGTCCAGTTGGAGGGCGCCGCCGTCGAGCACCGACGACGCGCGCGCCGCACGCAGCGAGGCCTCGGCGGCAGTCACGGGCCATCCGCGCAGGTTGGCGCGGTGGCGGTGGGCGCGGCCAAGGGCCTCGCGGGTCTGCTCGGCGGCCTCGGCGACACCGGGGAGCGCCAGCAGCGGGGCGAGCGGATCAGCGGTCACGGCGGCTCACGTTACAGCGCGGGCCGCGCTCCGGGAATCGCGTCGAGCAGCCGGCGGGTGTACTCGTCGCGGGGATCGGTGAACACGGCCTCGGCCGACGCCGACTCCACCACGCGGCCACGCGACATCACGATCACGGTGTCGGCGACCTGCCGGACCACCGCCAGATCATGGCTGATGAACAGGTACGTCAAACCCAGTCGATGCTGCAGATCGGCCATCAGCTCCAGAATCTGCGCCTGCACGATCACGTCGAGCGCCGAGACCGCCTCATCCCAGACCACGAGTTCCGGACGCAGCGCCAGCGCCCGCGCGATGGCGACCCGCTGCCGCTGCCCACCCGACAACTCACGCGGCCGCCGGTCCATCGCCGCGGCTGGCAGCGCGACCTCGTCGAGCAGTTCGGCGACCCGCTGACGGCGCTGCGCGCGGTCACCGACACCGTGGATGCGCAGCGGTTCTTCGATCGCTCGACGGACCGAGTAGCGCGGGTCGAGGCTGCGGTATGGGTTCTGGAACACGGGCTGCATGCGCCGCCGCAGCGCCAGTTCGCCCGCCCGGTCAGTGGTCGCGACGTCCACACCGTCAAACGTCACCCGTCCGGAGGTGGGTGTGAGCAGCCCGAGGACCATGCGCGCCAGAGTGGTCTTGCCCGAACCGGATTCGCCGACGACGGCCAGGGTGGTGGCCTTGGGCAGCCGGAACGACACCGACTCCACCGCGGTGTGCTCCTGAGTGCGATCCAGCAGTCCCCCGCCGGTCCGGAAGACCTTGGTGACGTCGGTCGCGACCAGGAGATCGTCGCCGGGTGGGCGCTCGACGACGTGCGGCGCCGCGGACCGTGCTGTCAGCGCGGGAGCCGAGGCCACCAGCCTCTGGGTGTAGTCCTCACTCGGGTGGCGCAGGATGTCCTGTGCGGCACCGGATTCGACCGTGCGGCCGCGGTGCATGACGACGACCCGACTGGCCCGTTCGGCGGCCAGCGCCAGGTCGTGGGTGATCAACAGCACCGCGGTACCCAGTTCGGCGGCCATCTGCTGCAGGTGGTCGAGCACCTGCCGTTGCACCGTGACGTCCAGCGCCGACGTCGGCTCGTCGGCGATCAGAAGCCGCGGTCGTCCCGCCAAGCCGATCGCAATCAGGGCCCGTTGGCACATCCCGCCCGACAGCTGGTGGGGGTACCGGCGCGCCTGCACCGCGGGGTCGGGCATGCCGACGTGGCCGAGCAGTTCCACCGCCTGCTGGCCGACCTCGCTGCGCTCACCGATGTTGTTGGCTCGCAACGCCTCCCGGATCTGGAAGCCGATCCGCCAGACGGGGTTGAGGTTGGTCACCGGATCCTGCGGCACATAGCCGATGCCGGTCCCGCGGATGGCCCGCATGCGGTTCTGGTCGGCGCCGGTGATGTCGGCGCCCGCGAATTCGATGCGGCCGCCGACGATGCGCCCGCCCCCAGGCAACAGGCCCAGGACCGCGGCGGCCATCGTCGACTTCCCCGACCCCGACTCCCCCACCACCGCGACGGTCTCCCCGGCGTGGACAGTGAGACTGGCAGCGCTCACGGCGGGTTCGTCGGCCCCGAACCGCACGGCCAGGTCGGTGATGCTCAGCACGGGTTCGCTCATGCGCGCCAACCCATCCGGCCCCGGTACCCCGGATCGAGGGCGTCCCGCAGGGCGTCGCCCATCAGCATGAACGCCAGCACCGTCAGCGCCAGGGCACCCGCGGGGTAGAACAGCACGGCCGACCCGGACCGCAGCCTGCTCTGCGCGGCGTTGATGTCCCCGCCCCATGAGACCACCGACGGCGGCAGCCCCACCCCGAGGTAGGACAGCGTGGCCTCGGTGACGATGAAGACACCGAACGCGATGGTGGCGACCGCGATCACCGGGCCCAGCGCATTCGGGACCACATGGCGGACCAGGATGCCGAACCGGTGCAGTCCCAGCGCCCGGGCCGCCGCCACGTAGTCGGCTTCCCGGACCTGCAGCACCGACCCGCGGGCGATGCGGGCGACCTGCGGCCACCCGAATACGGCCAGGATCGCGATCACCGTCCACACCGTGCGGTGCTGCATGACCTGCATCAGCACGATCGCCGCGAGCAGCAGGGGGATGCCGAAGAACACGTCGGCCAGTCGGGACACCACGGCGTCGAGCCAGCCGCCGTAGAACCCGGCCAGCGCACCCAGCACACCCCCGACCAGCAGCACCGCGGTCGTGGCTCCCAAACCCACCAACACCGAGGCCCGCGCCCCGTAGATGGTGCGGGCGTACACGTCATGGCCCTGCAGGTCGGTACCGAACCAGTGCGCCGCCGACGGGCCGAGAAGGCTCTCGTCGGGGTTCGCGTACTGCGGGTCGATGCTGGTGAACAGGCCGGGGAACGCGGCCACCAACACCACCAGGAGGATGAGTGCACCGGCCACCACGAACTGCGGGCGGCGAAGAAGATCAGACACGGCCGGCCTCCCGGATCCGCGGGTCCAGCGCCGCATACAGGAGGTCGACCAGGAGGTTGGCCAGCAGGTAGACCATGACCAACACCGTCACGATCGACACCACCGTCGGCGCCTCCTGCCTGGTCACGGCCTGGTAGAGCGCGCCGCCGATGCCGTGGATGTTGAAGATGCCCTCCGTCACGACGGCGCCGGCCATGAGCGCGCCGAAGTCCGCGCCCAGGAAGGTGACGACGGGGATCAACGAGTTGCGCAGGATGTGCACTGTGACCACGCGCGGTCGGGACAACCCCTTGGCGGTCGCGGTGCGCACGTAGTCGGCGCCCGCGTTCTCGGCGACCGCCGAGCGGGTCAGGCGCACGACGTAGGCGAACGACACCGAGCCCAGGACGATGCCCGGCAGCAGCAGGCGCCCGAAGGTGGCCTGATCACCGACCGTCACCGGGGCGATGCCCAACCGGACACCGAACACAAACTGGGCCAGGAACCCGAGGACGAAGATCGGGATCGCGATGATCACCAGGCTCGCCAGCAGCACGGTTGCGTCGAACCACCCGCCGCGGCGCAGTCCAGCGAGCACGCCGAACACGATCCCGAAGACGGTTTCGACCACGAGCGCCACCAGGGCCAGGCGCAGTGTGACCGGAAACGCCTGTGCCAGAACGTCACGCACCGGCAGGCCCGAGAACGACGTGCCGAAGTCGCCGCGCAGGATGTTGCCCAGGTAGCGCAGGTACTGCAGCCAGAACGGGTCGTCGAGGTGGTACTGCGCGCGCAGTTGGGCCACGATCGCGGGACTCAGGGGGCGGTCGCCGCCGAGGGCAACGATCGGGTCCCCGGGCAGCAGGAACACCATGGCGTAGATCAGCAGCGTCGCCCCGAGAAACACCGGGATCATCGCGAGGGTGCGACGCGCGATGAACGCAGCCCAGTAGCCACCCATAACCGGCCCAGCCCTCAGTCGGTGCCGGCGGCGTGCGCGATTCGCTCGTAGTCGGGCAGGCCGTTCCACGCGATCGCCACGTCACGGACCGCGTCGGAGTGCCCGGCGGCGTTGATGTAGTCCCACAACGGAATCACCGGCATATCCCTGAGCAGGATCTGCTGGGCGTCGTTGGTCAGCGCGTAGGACTCCTCGAGCGTGGGTGCGGCCTGCGCGACGGTCAGCGCCCCGTCGAAGTCCCGGTTGGAGTAGTCCACGTCGTTGGATCCGGCGCCGGTCACAAACAGCGGTTCCAGGAATTCGAGCATCGACGGGTAGTCGCCCTGCCACCCGGCCCGGAACGCGGTGTCGATGGTGCGGTTGGTGATCTCGGTGCGCAACTGCGCGAAGGTGGGCATCGGCGCGCCCACCGCGTCGACGCCGAGGGTGTTCTTGATGCTGTTGGCCACCGCGTCCACCCACTCCTGATGGCCGCCGTCGGCGTTGTAGGCGATGGCCAACTGACCGCTGAACGGGGCGATCGCGTCAGCCTGGGCCCACAACTGCTTGGCGCGCCGCGGGTTGTAGTCCAGCGCGTCGGCGCCGGGCAGGTTGGGGTTGAAGCCGGGGAGTGAGCTGGCGGTGAAATCCCTTGCGGGCGAGCGCGCACCGTGGAATATCTGGTCGCAGATCTGCCTGCGGTTGATCGCCGCTGACACCGCCAAGCGGCGCAGCCGGCCCTCTTCGCCACCGAACTGCGGCAGCCTCAACGGGATGTCGAGCGTCTGGTTCTGCGCCGTCGGCCCGCTGATCGCGCGGTCACCGAGGTCGTCACGGTAGGTGGGCAGCGCGCTGCTGGGAATCGTGTCGAGGACATCGAGGTTGCCGGCCTGCAGGTCGGCGTACGCGGTGTCCAGGTTGGCATAGAACACGAAGCGCAGGCCCTTGTTGGCCGGCACCCGGTTGCCGCGGTAGTCCGGGTTGGGCACCAGGTCGATGCGCACGTTGTGCTGCCACGGGTCTGAGAGCGCCAGTTGGTACGGGCCGTTGCCGACGGGATTGCGGCCGAAGGCCTCCATGTCCTCGAAGGCCACGGGCGGCAGGGGGTAGAACGGCGTGAACCCCAGGCGCTGTTCGAAGTCGATCGTCGGCGCCTTGAGACGCACGGTGAACTCGGTGTCGCTGACCACCTGCAGGCCCGACATGGTCTCGGCCGTCGGTTCGGGCGCGGCGACCTCGTCATAGCCGACGATGGGCGAGAAGAAGCTCTGCATCAACTGCGCGTTGGTGGTCAGCGCGCCGTAGTTCCACGCGTCGACGAACGACTGCGCGGTCACCGGTGAGCCGTCGGTGAACTTCCAGTCGGGCTTGAGCTTGATGCGGTAGTTGACGTTGTCGGTCGTGTCGATGGACTCGGCCACCTCGAGTGAGGGCACCCCCTTGGCGTCGTAGGACATCAGTCCCGCGAACAACCGGTCGAGGATGCGCCCGCCGTTGGTCTCGTTCGTGTTGGTCGTGATCAGCGCGTTCTGCGGTTCGCCGCCGTTGACGGTGACGAACCCGCTGCCGCCGCCGTCGCCGCCACCGCAGGCCGAGAGCGTCAACACTCCGGTCAGAAGGACAGCCGCAAGGGCCATCACCGGGCGGATGCGACGCACGCCGACCTCCTAGACGAGATGCTCACAGGACCGCTCGCCCTGGAATCGGTTACCGCTCGGCGCACCGCATCCGCCGCCTGTGGGCGCAGATGTGAGTTGCCAACGTCGATGCAACGTCAGGTGACTACCCTCACAGACATGACCGAGACGCACACCGAAGTTTTGTCATGCTATCCGCCGGCCCCGGAATTCGTCGCGAATGCCAACGCCACCGCGGCGCTGTATGACGAGGCCGAGGCCGACCGGCTGGCGTTCTGGGCCAAGCAGGCCGATCGGCTGCACTGGGACACCCCGTTCACCGAGGTTCTGGACTGGTCGGAGGCCCCGTTCGCCAAGTGGTTCGTGGGCGGCAAACTCAACGTCGCCTACAACTGCGTGGACCGCCACGTCGAGGCCGGCAACGGCGACCGGGTCGCCATCCACTGGGAGGGTGAACCCGTCGGCGATGCCCGCGACATCACCTACGCCCAGCTCAAGGACGAGGTGAGCCAGGCCGCCAACACCCTGACCGACCTCGGCCTGACCGCCGGTGACCGCGTCGCGATCTACATGCCGATGGTCCCCGAGGCGATCATCGCGATGCTGGCGTGCGCACGCCTGGGCGTCATGCACAGCGTGGTGTTCGCCGGCTTCTCGGCCTCCGCGCTGCGCGCCCGCATCGAGGACGCGTCGGCCAAACTCGTCATCACCACCGACGGTCAGTTCCGCCGCGGCAAGGCCGCACCCCTGAAGGCCGGCGTCGACGAGGCCCTCGAAGGACTCGAGGACAGCCCCGTCGAACACGTGCTCGTGGTGCGCCGCACCGGCATGGACGTGCCCTGGACCGAGGGCCGCGACCTGTGGTGGGACCAGGTGGTCCCCAAGGCCTCCACCGAGCACACTCCCGAGGCGTTCGACTCCGAGCAGCCACTGTTCCTGCTCTACACCTCCGGCACCACCGGCAAGCCCAAGGGCATCGTGCACACCTCGGGCGGATACCTGACCCAGGCCTCCTACACCCACTACAACGTCTTCGACGTCAAGCCCGAATCCGACGTCTACTGGTGCACCGCCGACATCGGCTGGGTCACCGGGCACACCTACATCGTCTACGGACCACTGTCCAACGGCGTCACGCAGGTCGTCTACGAGGGCACCCCCGCCTCCCCCGACGAGCACCGACACTTCCAGGTGATCGAAAAGTACGGCGTCACAATCTATTACACCGCCCCCACCGTGGTCCGCACCTTCATGAAGTGGGGCCGCGAACTGGCCTTCGAGCATGACCTGTCCAGCATCCGCCTGCTCGGATCGGTCGGCGAACCCATCAACCCCGAAGCCTGGCGCTGGTACCGACTGGTGTTCGGCGGCGACAAGACCCCCATCGTCGACACCTGGTGGCAGACCGAGACCGGCGCCATCATGATCTCCCCACTGCCCGGCGTGACCGACTGCAAGCCCGGTTCAGCGATGCGCCCCCTGCCCGGCATCTCGGCCAAGATCGTCGACGACGACGGCAAGGAACTGCCGCCCGCCACCGAGCACGGCGAGCAGACCACCGGCTACCTGGTGCTCGACAAGCCCTGGCCAGCCATGCTGCGCGGCATCTGGGGCGATCCCGAGCGATTCAAGGAGACCTACTGGTCGCGGTTCGCCGAACAGGGCTGGTATTTCGCCGGTGACGGCGCCCGCTACGGCACCGACGGCGAAATCTGGGTCCTGGGCCGCATCGACGACGTCATGAACGTCTCCGGGCACCGCATCTCCACCGCCGAGGTCGAATCCGCCCTCGTCGGGCACGCCGGAGTCGCCGAGGCCGCCGTCGTCGGCGCCGCCGACGAACACACCGGCCAAGGCATCTGCGCGTTCGTCATCCTCAAATCGCACGCCGCCGAGATGAGCCACGAACAGATGGTCGACGAACTGCGCGCCGAAGTCTCCAAGGAGATCTCGCCGATCGCCAAGCCCCGCGAGATCCACGTCGTGCCCGAACTGCCGAAGACCCGCAGCGGCAAGATCATGCGCCGTCTGCTGCGCGACGTCGCCGAAGGCCGCGAACTCGGCGACACCTCAACACTGCTCGACCCCAGCGTCTTCGAAGCCATCCGCGCCAGCAAGTAGCTCTGTCACTTCCCGCGAGCGGCCACTCTTGTACGGCCGGCACGGCGTGTCGCCGTACAGACCCGGCCGCTCGCGGGGACCCCAGGCCGCTCGCGGGGAAGAGCCGGGGCGTCTCGCCAGCTCTGCACTCCGATTCTTCCAGTGCAGCAGACCTACTCGGCGGCCACACAGGCTGTCAGCGAGACCCGGCAAACCGCAGATTGACCAAATCTTGGGCCAAACTGCCAGGAACGCTCTCTGCGTTTTCGGAGTCAAGAGATGTGTGCCAGCGGCACGGACTCTGGTTGTGGATTGTCGGACAGCAGCTTGTTTGCGCCGCACTGCGGCCAGTGGACGACTTGTCAGATGAAGTCCCGAAGATGACAGACAGTCAGCCGTTCGATTCTCGTTGAGCAGTTCGACAGACTTTGTTGTATGCGGCCGAATTTGGGACGTTTCTCAGACCGTTACCGCACGGGTGGAGCGCAGCATGGCTGAGATGCTCACGAGTGGCGTCATCATGGACGTCACCCGCGGCAGGGCTACGTCGCCGAAGGCGCAGGCGACCTCGCGCAGCCACATTGCTCGCGAAAATAACTGTTAGACAATGCTTTTGCCGAGAGGGAGCGGAGGCACAACATGCTCCGAGTAACGGAGAGCCAGTTGGCCTGGGAGTTGGCTGACCGAATCGGCACTCGGCTCAGTCCCGAAGAACGCACCGCGGTGTTCGTAGATATAGGTTGCGGCGATTTCCTGAACGCCATCGACCGGATCCTGCACATTGCAGTCCAGAAACAGCACTCGCTACCCGCGATGAGCTTGGAGCGGCTACATAGCTGGTCTCGGGTTTACCACCGTGAAGGTGATTACGGTCCCCTGATCGCTCGAATCAAGAAGGAACCGCCGCGGTGAGACGCTCGATTCGGTAGTCCCTGAAAAGCCAGATCAGAGAGAAACATGACCTGCGTCGACGTTCGTCGGCACAGGTCATGTTCTCCCGAAATTGGACGCTTTCGCCACCTCCGAAGCTAGGCAGGCACTGCGTCCGACTCCTGCGCTGCAGCGACTTTGCGCTCCTTGATGAACAGCGGCGAGATCGCGCAGAGTGCCGTTGTCGCGATGGTGAGCACGAGGAAGCCCTGCACGAAGCTGCCCGTCGCATCCTTGACCGCGCCAAGCAGGTACGGATAGGCGAATCCGCTGACAATCCACGGAACACCGAGAATGATGCCGTTGACAATGCTGGCGTTCTTGGCGCTCACCGATTCGACTGCTTCGGCCAACGTGAGGGGTTCGCCGGCGTAAACGCCCAGGCCCATCAACGGGATACAGACGGCCAGCCAGAAATAGTTGCCGGTAGCCAGCAACCCGGTCAGCGCTGCGATCGAACCGGCCGTCAGCAGACCGCCGGCGATGATCACCGGCTTCTTGGTGCCCAGACGTTCGGCCAGCAGCGGCGCACCGAACGCGGCGGCCATACCCACGATGGAGAACAGCGAGGTCAAAAAGCCCGCCAACGACTCGGACATCCCGGCATCCTCGACCAGGATGGCCGGCATCCAGCTCGCCATGACCGAAAACAGTCCCACACCGCCGATCCAGAAGATCACGGCAGACAGCACATTACGGTTGGCGACCTCACGCACCGATCGCTCGGGCACCGGCACGGTGCGGTCGACCAGGCCTTCCACCTGCACCAGGTCCGCACTGGCCTTTGGAGCGTTCTTGGACACGAAGACGACGAGCAGCAGTACCACCGCCATGAACACCGCCTGCAGGACCAGGCCGACGCGCCAGCCGAAGGCGGTCATCACCGCGGAGAAGGCGAAGAGGCTGAGCAAAGCCCCCACACCGTCACCGGACATCATGATGCCCAGCGCTCGGCCGGTCTGCCTGCTGTCCCGGAACCAGTCGACCGCCATCGTGTACGTGGCCACCCACAGGAAGCCAACCGACACTCCGGCCAGGACACGGCCGGCGATCACCAACTCGAAGCTCTCCGCCATCGCGAAGACCAGCTGTCCACCCACACCGGCAACCACACCGGTCAGGACGACCTGCTTGGTGCCCCACCGGGAAGCCAACACACCACCGACCAGGATCATCACACCGGCGACAAACCCTGTCACAGAAGAGATGCTGCCGGCCTGCGAATAGCTCAGGCTCAGGTCCTCACTGATATCGGAGAGGCTGGCGCTCCAACCGATATACGGGAGGAAGGCACCGACCAGCGCGATGTACGCGACGGACAGATTGGCCCACCTATTGGTTCTCATCTCGTTCCTTCACGATTTGGACCTGCATTGGGGTCTGCTGCTGGTGCACCGCCCCCGCTGGTCGGCGGGCCGATTCGCGCCCATCGATCCGTGTGAGATAAGACTGCAACGGGTTGAGACCTGGCTCACATCAGCGAAGTGTCACGTACGTCCAGACCGTGCCGGACAGAATGTAAAGTTGCGGCTTTCAGACGCGGGTCACAAAACCTCGGGCTACAACTCACCGCCCGTTCCCCAGCAGGCCAATTCGGAGCCGGTGCCGTGACGCTCGACGCCGACAGTTCATTGCGGTTCTGCATGAGCCGTCCGTGTCGATCTATGCGGCGCGATATGCCCGCCGGCGACTTCCGCCAGCACGCTACGCAACTCCACCAGCACTGGGCGTGTCTCCGCCCCCGTACGCACCGCGGTATACACCTGACGGTCCGGGCGGCTCGGCAGATCGATGAGTTCCGCCCCGGGTTGGCGTGTCTCCCAAACGAGATCCGGCAGAACGGCAACCGCATGGCCGGTCTCCGCCAGCCTCGCGTGTACCAGCAGGTCAGCCGACTCGTAACGCACATTCGGCTCGAATCCTGCTGCTTTGCAGGCGGATTCTGCCCACATGCGAGCGGGCTTACCCTTCGGTTCAAGTACCCACGGCAGATCCGCGAAGTGCGCCAACTCCGACCGTGCCACATTTCCTCGCAGTTGCGGGCTGACGTAGAGCCGCAAAGCATCACTCAGCAGTGGGCGTCGATCGATACCAGCGGCCGGCGGCGACTCATGACCCGGGTACTGCTCGCCGAGCACGAGGTCGAACTCACGGGCCAGCAGTGCCGCCGTGCCGGAATCGGGCTGGATCTCGGAAAGATAGATCGTAAGTCCAGGATGTCGTTCGCTCATGACGTGCAACACGTCGGGGATCAGCGAGATCGCTGCGGTCTGGAATGTGGCCACTTTGGCGACGCCGACGATCTCCGATCGGGTGGCCGCCAACGCCGCCTCGGCTCGGTCAATCTGACGCAGGATCACTTCGGCGTGCTCGACAAGGATCTCGCCAGCCACCGTCAACCGCACTCCGCGACCCACAGGCTCGATGAGCCGTGCGCCCGCTTCCTTCTCTAGTTGGCTCAGTTGCTGACTAACCGTCGAGGTGCTGAACGACAACGCCTGCGCCACCCGGGCCAACGTGCCACGCCTGCTGAGTTCGACCAAAAGCCGCATTCGGTGCAAATTCAGCACTGCGGATCCAATCGTTCGACTTTTGCGAATATTATGTGCTGAAATCTAGCACTGGGCCGATTAATCACGCGGGCACAGGAGCTGGCGATGTCGGCCTCGAGGCGGTGCCGCCAACTCGGAGCGACGTCGGTAACCGCGAGAGGGCGTGGTCAGGCGTGCAAGCGGTCGCTTCGGCGACGTAGTCCTCGGCTCGAACGCGTTGTCGCCCGCGATGGCAACACCTCGGTCTGCAACGGTCGCTGTGGAAATCCGAAAGAAGCCCGAGGCTTTGCGACTGCCACCGGATTTACTCGCCACGCCGGGCCGTCCTCGCCAACTGAGCGGTCGGGGCCCCGCCACGGTCAACCCGTCATTCACGCTTGCGTCGGATTCTAGACGGTGCACCCGTGTTGACGATCTGTCATAGGTTTGTCCGCCATGGTTTACACGAGGCGGATTACTTCGCGGACGCGATGTTGGAGAGATTGAAAGTTCTTCAAAGAAGAGCACAATGCCAGCTCCCCCTTTGGGAGTCCAATGCGGTCCCGGGCCGGGCCCGCGTGCCAGCCAGCAGAGGAACCACATGAAGGTTGTTGGATACGCGGACAAGTTGAGCGTCGAGCCTGGCGCAGCAATCACCTTCATGGTGAGTTCTGAGCCGGGTCGTTTTTCGGCTCGACTGGTCCGTCTCATTCATGGCGATACCAACCCGGCAGGCCCGGGCTACAAGGACGTGGCTGTCGCAAGCACGCTGGACGGAGAGTATGACGGAGCCCTGCAGGAGCTGCGGCCCGGCTCCTACATCCGGGCGACAGGCAGTGCGGAGTTCGATGCAGCGCGCGACCTCACACTTCAGATGTGGATCTGTCCGACGCTTCCCGAAAAACCTGTTCAAACGATCATCGCCAAGGGCAACGGCGATGATGACGGATTCGCTCTTCGGCTCGAAGAGGGCCGACTGACGCTGCGCATGGGATCGGCGGCGATATCCGTCGAGCAGACTGTCCGTGCCGGCCAGTGGTACTGCGTATCCGCGGTCTACGACTCCGCCTCGGGAGTTGCACGTCTTGCGCTCGAGCCGAGCTGGGGCATGACGGCAGGACTCGACAGCCACGCATCCGCAACGATGCCCGCGGGCCGCGCGTGGGGCCCGGGAGACCTTCTGATCGCCGCGGAAACCTCAGCTGGCGGTGACGTCGGCAACTTCTACAACGGCAAGATCGACGCCCCGAAGGCTTTCACGCGTGTGCTCGATGACGACGAGCTGGCAGCAATTCGCGATGACGCCGCATCCGCGCCCACTGATGCGTCTGCGGCGTGGGATTTCTCGCAGGGCATCAGCACCTGGTCGGTGGTCGATGCTTCGGGCAACGGCCACCACGGCGAGGTCGTCAACAAACCGACCCGCGGGGTCACCGGCCGCAATTGGTCGGGCCGCGAGCTCTCCTGGAAACACGCGCCCGAGGAGTACGGCGCAATCCATTTCCACGACGACGATCTTTCCGACGCCGGCTGGAGCCCTTCGTTCGAGTGGACTGTTCCCTCCGACCTTCGCAGCGGGGTGTACGCGGTACACCTCACGGCAGGCGAACATGAAGACTATGTCCCGTTTTTCGTCGTGCCCGCTCTGGGTCGACCGAGTGCGAAGACTGCGATCCTGCTCCCCGTCTTCAGCTACCTCGCGTACGGAAACGAGCAGATGCTCGGCCCGACGGGGGCGTATTCCGGTGCGCTGCCGCACTATCCGTGGCAGGCACAGGACAAATACGTCGTCGAAACAGGCT